>DASYEC010000101.1:0-64482 GCA_036499225.1 Conexibacter sp. | reverse complement strand
GCCGAGCAGCAGGAAGCCGCCGAAGATCAGCGTGTACGCGTTCAGGATCCACGAGAGGCTCTGCTCCGAGAAGCCGACGTCTTGCTTGATCGTCGGCAGCGCGACGTTGACGATGCTGGCGTCGAGGATGACCATGAACTGCGCGACGGCGACGAGCGCGAGCACCGCGTTCGCGTTGACGGCAGCACTCAAACCCGCGGCGGGTTGAGCGACCGCGGCCGACGTGTCGGTCTCTTCAGTTCCGGCGAGACGGTTGCCGCTATCGGACATGGACTCCGGTCGTCCTCGGATCGAGATCTCGTGGCCGAGTCCTCGCCAGTGCGAGGTGCTGCGTCATCGCCGTGATTCCCCAGCCTTGGGATAAATGTCGGCGCCGTCATGGGGGGCAATCGTGCTCATGTGCTTCGCTCGTTCTTGGAGGAGATCGCCAGGGCTTAGGTCGCTGGGCGTGGGCCATGGCACGCCCGGCTTGTCAATCAGCGCGGGTGAATTTCAGTAGGCTTCACCGTGACGAGGGGACGGTCGTCGTCCAAATCTGGACCACCCGACGGTCAACGCCGGTGCGGTGTTCAGACGCACAATCCTTCACGCGGGAACTCCAAGGGCGCAAATCAGTTGTGTCGTTGAACAGGCGTTCAGCATGCACCGCGGCGGAGGCCAGGTCTATGGAGCGGCCCCAACGCGCCAGCGAGGGCCTGCCCAATTCCAGCCGTCGGGACCTCCCTACGGATCACGCACGCCTCTTCCTCGGACCCGAGCGACGGTCGCGCGAGCGGGGATCCTCTCCGTTTTGACATCCCTCCTGACGCGGACGCGGCCCCGCCCCCGGCCCCGGCCCCGCGGCGCGCGCCTAGGCCGTGAGCGCCTGCCGCACCGCTGGCGCGACCTGCTCGGCGAACGCTCGCACCTGGCCTTCGTCGCTCTGCACGGGCCAGAAGACGAAGTCGTCGTAGCGGGCTCTTTCGCGCAAGCCGATAAGCGAGTCGATCCAACGGTCGACCGGGCCGACGATCGGTTCGCTGGCGCGCGGCGGACCATCGTCGCGCGCGTCAGTGATCAGGCCGGGAAGCTGGGCGATGCGGCGGATCGCGCTCGGCGCACGCCCAGCCGCTTGCGCCCCGGCGTCGATGCGGTCTTGCGCCGCGGGGTGGTCCTCGAATGGCATGTAGGAGGGGATCGGCGCCGCCCAGCCGTCGCCGAGGCGACCGGTCAGCGTGAGCATGCGCGGGCTGACTGAGCCGATCCAGAGGCCGATCTCGTGCGCCGGAGCCGGGCCGCCGTGGGCGCCGCGCAACGCGTGGTGCTCTCCCGCGAGGCGGATGCCGCGCTGCTCGCTCCAGATCGCGCGGATCACCGCGACCCCCTCTTCCAGCGCGTCGACCGCCTCGCCCGCGGAGAGCGCAGGCCCGCCGTAGGCTGTGATCGCCGGCCAGACCGCGCCGGAGCCGATGCCGAGCTCGAAGCGGCCGGCCGAGAGCAGGTCGAGCGTCGCGGCCGCTTTGGCGAGCATCGCCGCCGGGCGCAGCGGCAGGCTTGCGACATCCGGGAAGACGCGGATCGCGCGCGTGCGGTCGAGCACCGCGCCGGCCAGCGTCATCGTGTCGACAAAGGCGGGGTTGTACGGGTGGTCCTGGAGCCCGAGCAGCTCAAGCCCAGTCTCGTCGGCGATACGCGCGAGCGACACCGTTTCAACGAGCGCGTTGACGGTAGGAACAAGGGAGACGCCCAAGAGGGGCTGGCGGTCGTTTGTCATGTGGCAGCTCTTCGATCGGTATGGGACCGTCACGGCGAGCATAGGTTTTGCGGGGCGCAAGCCGTCCTCGCCGCCGTCCAATTCGGTTACCCAGGGGTTCCCTGCAACGAAAACCGGTCCTCTGCCAAACGTACGCGAGTCGGACGTAGGGAGAACCCCACGGCTGAAATTGGGCAGGCCCAGGCTCGGGCATCAGGGCCGCTCCATAGACCCGGCGGCCGCTGGAGCGCATGCTAGCCGCATGTGTAACGGCACACCGGATTTTCGGTCTTGAGGCGGTCGTGCGCACCGCGAAGTCTGCCCTCCCGAAACGCCGAGAACCACGCTCAACCCAGAAGGTTTGACAAATGACTGCGACAATTCACTCGCTCCCCTCTGGGCGCAGCCTGCTGCGGGACCCGCGCTTCAACCGCGGGACCGCCTTCACCGCTAAGGAGCGCGCGGCGCTCGGCATCCAGGGGCTTCTGCCGCCGGCGGTGACGAGCCTGGACCAGCAGGCCCGCCGATCCTACGAGCAGCTGCAAGAACGGCCGACCAACCTCGCCAGGAACGAGTTCCTCGCGGCGCTGCGCGACCGCAACGAGGTCCTCTATTACAAACTGCTTGAGGACCATCTGAAGGAGCTGCTGCCAGTCATCTACGACCCCGTCGTTGCTCAAGCGATCGAGGGCTACAGCCAGGAGTACCGTCGGCCCGATGGCGTCTACCTGTCCGTTGACGATGTCGACGGCGTCGAGACGGCGCTGCGCAACTACGGCCTGAGCCCCGACGAGGTCGATCTGGTCGTAGCGACCGACGCCGAGGCGATCCTCGGGATCGGCGACTGGGGCGTGAACGGCTTCGCGATCTCCGTCGGCAAGCTCGGCGTGTACACCGCCGCCGCGGGTATCGATCCCGACCGCGTGATCCCGGTCAGCCTCGACGTCGGCACCGACAACGAGGCGCTGTTGAACGACCCGCTGTACCTCGGCAACCGCCACAGCCGCGTGCGCGGCGAGCCCTACGACGCGCTCGTGGACGCCTATGTCGAGACGGCGACGAAGCTGTTCCCGAACGCTCTGCTGCATTTCGAGGACTTCGGCGCTTCGAACGCGCGGCGGATCCTCGACCGCTACCGCGACAAGGTGCGGATCTTCAACGACGACATCCAGGGAACCGGCGCGATCACCGTCGCCGCGATCCTGGCGGGCATGCGCGTCGCGAAGACGCGGCCGCGCGACCAGCGGGTGGTGCTGTTCGGCGCCGGCACCGCGGGAATGGGCATCCTCGATCAGATCCGCTCCATCATGATCGCCGACGGGCTGAGCGAGCAGGACACGACGCGATGCTTCTGGGCGGTCGACAAGCCAGGGCTCTTACTCGACAACATGAACGGCTTGCGCGACTTCCAGCGGCCGTACGCGCGGTCCGCGTCAGAGATCGCCGACTGGAGCTCGACAGACCTCGCCGTGGTTGTTGAGCACGTGAGACCGACGATCTTGATCGGCACCTCGACGGTTGGCGGCGCCTTCACTGAGCAGGTTGTGCGGGAGATGACCAAGCACGTCGAGCGGCCGCTGATCTTCCCGCTCTCCAACCCGACGGAGCGGATCGAGGCGAGGCCCGCCGACGTGATCCAGTGGTCGGACGGGCGGGCCCTGATCGGGACTGGAACGCCGTGGGAACCAGTCCCCTATAAGGGGGTCGACTACGAGATCGGCCAGGCGAACAACGCGCTGATCTACCCGGGCATCGGCCTTGGCACGATCGTCGCGCGTGCCACCCACGTCACCGACACGATGCTGCTCGCGGCCTCCGACGCGATCGCGGGTCTCGTCGACGTCAACCGGTCGGGCGCGGCGCTGCTGCCCGACGTCAGAAACCTCCGTGCCGCATCGGCGACCGTCGCCGTCGCGGTCGCCAAGCAGGCTGCGCAGGATGGTGTCGCCCATCCGCTCGCGGACCCCGTCGCGGCCGTCCAGGAGCGGATGTGGAGCGCGGCCTATCCCGCGCTGGAGCTGTCGTCATGAGCGGCACGACTGAACTGCAACTGCGCTCGCTCCCGATCGGCACAGGCGCGAGCGGCATGCGGGCGGAGAACGACTCGATGGGCGAGATCGAGGTTCCGGCCGAGCACTACTGGGGCGCGCAGACCCAGCGCTCGCTGATCCATTTCTCGATCGGCGACGACCACATGCCGAAGGCGGTCTACCACGCCTACGGCTACGTCAAGAAAGCCGCGGCGCTCGTGAACGCCGCGGCAGGCCGCCTCGACGGAAAGCGCGCCGAGGCGATCGTCGCGGCCGCCGACGAGGTGATCGAAGGAAAGCTCGACAGCGAGTTCCCCCTCTACGTCTGGCAGACGGGCTCGGGCACCCAGTCGAACATGAACGTCAACGAGGTGATCGGCAACCGCGCCAGCCAGCTGCTCGGCGGCACGCTCGGCAGCAAGCGTCCCGTTCACCCCAACGACCACGTGAACATGGGACAGTCGTCCAACGACACCTTCCCGACCGCGATGCACATCGCCACACTGCTCGCGATCACCAGACACACTGCGCCGGCGATCGACAGGCTCGCCGAGACGATCTGGAGAAAGGCCGTCGCTTGGGTGGAGGTCGTGAAGATCGGTCGCACGCACTTGCAGGACGCCGTGCCGTTGACGGTAGGGCAGGAGTGGTCGGGTTATGCGACGCAGCTGCGGGACGCGGGCGCACGGCTCGAGCGCGAGCTGGAAGCGATCCACCAGGTCGCCGCGGGCGGCACCGCAGTAGGCACGGGGCTCAACGCCCCCGACGGGTTTGGCGAGCAGATCGCGGCCAAGCTCGCCGAGTTGACGGGCCTGCCCCTCGAGACGGCGCCGAACAAGTTCGCCGCGCAGGGGTCGCTCGACGGGATGGTCACCGTCAGCGCCGGGCTGCGCGGCGTGGCGATCGCGCTGATGAAGATCGCCAACGACCTGCGCTGGCTCGCGTCCGGGCCGCGCGCCGGTCTGCACGAACTGCGACTGCCCGCGAACGAGCCCGGCTCGTCGATCATGCCCGGCAAGGTCAACCCGACCCAGCAGGAGGCGATGGTGATGGTCTGCCTCCAAGCGCTCGGCGAGGACGCGATCGTCGCCTCCGCCGGCGCGCAGGGCAACTTCGAGCTCAACGCGATGCGCCCGATCATCATCAACAACGTCCTGCACTCGGCGCGCGTCCTCGGCGACGCGTGCGACAAGCTGCGGACGTTCAGCGTCGAGGGCACCACGCTCGACGAGCAGAAGGTCGCCGACTATGTCGGGGAGTCGCTGATGCTCGTCACGGCGCTCTCTCCGCACATTGGCTACGACAAGGCCTCCGCAATCGCGCACAAGGCCGACGACGAAGGAACGACGCTGCGCCAAGCGGCGCTCGCGCTCGGTGTGTCGGAGGGCGACTTCGACCGGTTCGTCGACCCGAAGGCGATGGTCGGTGACCCGCGGCGCGACCTCGGGCTGCGCCCCTAGGGATGGCGGGTCTGCGACGAGGGCTGGCTGACGATGCAGCCACCGCGGAGCCGCGCCTGGAGCGCATCCTCTCGGAGACGCGCGCCAAGGCGAAACAGGCCGCCGTCAAGCGCGGTTAGGACCGGGCGACACCGCATGGACGGTGAATCCTCACGGTGGACGAAGCTGTGGGCCGACGCGTTCCGCATCGAGCGTTCCGGGGTCGATGTGCGGGCCGGCCTCGCCGGCGCGATCGCAAGCAGCGCGCCGCTGGCGATCGGGGTGGCGACCGGACACGGCGCGATCGGCTCAGTTGCCTGCTTTGGTGGGCTCAATGCCAGCCTGGCGGTGCCGCGGGGCTTGCTGCGCTTCCGGCTCGGGTGGGGCGTGGGGACCGGCATCGCTTGCGTGCTCGCGGTGATCGCGACGACAGCGGCGCAGGCGAGCGCGGCCTCCTTCGTCGCGCTCGCGTTCGTATGGATCTTCTTCGCCGCGCTGCTGCGGACCTTCGGCGCCACGGGAGGCCTGACTGGCTTCATCACGAGCGCGATGATCGTGATCATCGGCGGCATCCCTCCCGCGCCGCTCGACGTCGGCCAGCGCGCGCTCTGGTTTCTCGCCGGCACGGTGCTGGGGACCGTGCTGATGACGCTCGCGTACGGGAGCGAGCCGAACGACGGGCTGCGCGCGCCCTCGACTCACGACCCTCGTCCGCTCCCGGCGATCCTCGTTGCCGGCACGCGCCACTATGGCGAGTGTCTGCTCCACGATGCGCCGCTGCGCGCCCACGCAACGCGGCTCGCGATCACGGTCGCCTTGGCAACGCTGATCTACAGAGCGGAGGGACTGCAGCATGGCTACTGGATCCCGCTGACCGTGCTCACGGTGCTCCAGCCCGACCCGCACGCCAGCGACGTGCGAGCGATCCAGCGTGCCAGCGGCACGCTCGTCGGCGCGGCGCTGATCGGGCTGGTGACGGCGTTGACGGGCGCGCAGGGCGCGATCATCGCGCTCCAGGGAGTTGCCGCCTTCGCGCTCTTTGCGCTGTTTGCGCGCGGCTACTTCTGGCTCGTCGTGATGTTGACGCCGGTCGCGCTGCTGACGGTCAGCGCCGTCGACTACCAAGGGACCGCGGTCGCGCTCGAGCGTGCCGGCTGGAGCGCGCTCGGGATCGTCGGCGGGCTGGCGGTCGGCGAGCTGGCCTGGCAGCTCGGGCCAAACCTCCCAACCGGGAGGCGCCCGTGGTCCTCGACGGGCGGCGAGTGAACCCCGAGATCGCTGGCACGCGACGCGTTGAGCCGCTGCGCAGCGGCTGGCGTTCCTCCGTCGGGTCTGCCGCGCGGCCGCGCGCCTGCGCGCTCGCTCTGCTTGTCGAACGCGATCGAACGGGGAACGACGCCCGTATGCGACCGATCGAACAGACCACCGCCCTTGTCACCGGCGCGACCGACGGGATCGGGCGCGGCGTCGCGAAACGACTCGCGCAGCTGGGGGCGACCGTCCTGTTGCACGGCCGCAGCAGGGCTCGGCTGGACGAGACGCTCGCCGACCTGCACGAGAGCACCGGCAACGAGCGGCTGCGCGCGGTTCGCGCCGACTTCAGCTCCCTTCCTGAGGTCAGCGCGCTCGTCGACGAGGTGCTGCGGACGACCGACGCGCTGCACGTGCTGGTCAACAATGCCGGGATTGCGATTGGATTGCCGGACGGGCGGCGGGACGAACGGCGAGAGTCGTCCGACGGCTACGAGCTGCGCTTCGCCGTCAACTACCTGGCCGGCTTCGCGTTGACCCAGGGCCTGCTGCCCTTGCTGCGTCGCTCGGCGCCGGCGCGGATCGTGTTCGTCGCAGCGGGCTGGCAGGTGCCGATCGACTTCGACGACCCCCAGATCACGCGCGACTACGACGGCGGCCGCGCCTACGCCCAGAGCAAGCTCGCGCAGGTCACCTACGCGATGGCGCTGGCCGAGCGCCTTCCCGCCGACGAGGTGACCGTCACCAGCCTTCACCCGGGCTCGCTCATGCCGACGAAGATCGTCTTGGAGGAGTTCGACACGACCGAAGACACGATCGAGGACGGCATCGAGTCGGTCATACACGCTGCCGTCGCGCCCGAACTGGAAGGCGTCACCGGCGAGTTCTTCCTGAGGCTGGACCCCGCCCGCGCCGACGAGCACGCGTACGACCCCGAGACGCGCCGCCGCTTGTGGGAGCTGAGCGAGCGGCTGGTGGCGGGCGCGCATCGTCTGTGACGGCGCGCCCGACGTCAGAAGCCAGGGAGGAATCCCAAAACCATGGGAGTGGGGGATTGGGCGGTCGCGAGCACGATCGAGGGCATGAGGCTCACACATGATCTGAACGGCACCGTCGTTGGACCGGTGCTCCGACCCGGCGACGACGGCTACGACGCCGAGATCGGACGATGAACACCGCCGTCCGCCACGCGCCTGACGTGGTCGTCGGCGCGACGAGCGCGACCGACGTGCATGCCGCCGTGCGGTTCGCTGCGGCGAACGGGCTGCCGGTGGGGGTGATCTCCTCCGGTCACGGGCCGTCGGTGCGGATCGACGGCGGCTTGCTGATCACGACGCAGCGGATGACCGGGGTCGAGATCGACCCGGCGAGGCGGATCACGCGCGTCGAGACCGGCGTCCGCTGGCGGAGAGTCGTCGACGCGGCGGCCGAGCACGGGCTCGCGCCGCTGGCCGGCTCCGCCGAGACGGTCGGCGTCGTCGGCTACATGCTCGGCGGAGGGTTGAGCGTCACGATGGGCCGCGCGCAGGGCTGGGCAGCCGACTACGTCCGCGCGATCGAGGTCGTCACCCCCGACGGCACGCTCCGGCGCGCCTCCGCCGATTCCGAGCAGGACCTCTTCTGGGCGCTGCGCGGCGGCAAGAGCAACTTCGGCGTCGTTACCGCGCTCGAGTTCGCGCTGTTCCCGGTCACCCGGCTCTACGCCGGCGTGCTCTTCTTCGATGGCGAGCACATGCCGGCGGTGCTCGATGCATGGCGTCGGCTGACCGAGCGGGCGCCGGACGCGCTGACGTCGTCGTTCGCGCTCGCACGCATGCCGGCGCAGGCACCCGTGCCCGCGTTCATGCGCGGGAGGCTGACGGTGATGGTCCGGATCTCCTACCTCGGCGACGCGGCAGCCGGCGAGCAGCAGATCGCGTCGCTGCGCGCCGCCGCGCCCACATTGGCCGACACCGTCGCCGACCGACCGTACACCGAGTTCGACGCGATCGACCCAGGCCCGGGCGGCGAGCCCTTCTCCTCGGTCGAGCAGTTCATGCTTCTGAGAGAACTGGCGCCCGGGACCGCTGAGGCGCTGGTCGACGCCGTCGGGCCCGACGCCGACAGCGACCTGCTGCTCGTCGACATCCGCCAGCTCGGCGGCGCGCTGCGGCAGCCGCAGGACGGCAGCTCCAGCGCCGCGGGCCCGATCGCCGAGGCCGGCTTCATGCTCTTCACCCTCACACCTGTCCCGCCAGGCGACGGCGCACAGCATCTGACGGCAGGGCTGCAGCTGGCAGAGCTGCTGAAGCCGTGGCTGAGCGAGCGCCGGCACGCGAACTTCCTCGCGCCGTCGGCCGCCGCACCGGAATCCACGCGTGCCGCCTTCGACGACGCGGCCTACGCTCGCCTGCGCGCGATCAAGGCCGCCGTCGACCCCGGCAACCGCTTCCGCTTCAACTACAACATCCCGCCCGCCGACAGGGCCTGAGCACGAGCGCCCTTTTGCGGGCTTACGCTCGCGTCGGGATGTCCGAGCGCGGTGGCTGCGCTACGCGTCGAGGAAGCGAACGACCCGCGCGGCGAACTGCTCGTGGTACTGGAACAGGAAGCCGTGGCCCGCGTCGGGGTAAATCTCCAACTCGGCGTTGGGGATGTACGTCGCGAGCAGGTGCGTGTTCGGCGTCGGGATGATGATGTCGTTGACGCCGTTGGCGGCGAGCACCGGCTGGCGGATGGCGGCGAGGCGCGCCAGGCGCGTCGGGTCCGGGGCGCCCCACTGCGCGATCGCGTCCATCTGCGCTTCGTACGTCGCGGCGGTGACGTCGGCGTCGCGGTCCTCCTGGCGGGTGAAGATCCGCTGGACGAACGCCTGGCCGGCCGCCGTGCTCGTCTCGCTCTGCTCGAAGAAGAGGTAGATCAGCCCCTCGGCAGTCGGCTGCGCGGCGGTCATCACGGCACGCGGTGCGTCGGCGATCGGGTGGATGCCGATGCCGCCCTGCGGGGCGCTGCCGGCGAGCACGAGCCGGCGCACCTGCTGCGGGCGGATCAGCGCCAGTTCCTGCGCGACGAAGCCGCCGAGCGAGAAGCCGAGCAGGTCGATCTCGGCGAGGCCGAGCGCGTCGATGAAGGCGAGCGCGTCGTAGGCCATCGTCGTGACGTCGCGCGGCGTGGTCCCGGTCGAGCGGCCGACGCCCGCGTTGGCGACGAGGATCACCTCGCGTGTCGCGGCGAGCGCGTCGACGAGCGCCGGGTCCCAGTTGTCGAGGCTGCCGCGGTAGTGCTGCAGCAGCACGAGCGGAGCGGCGTCGGCGGCTTCGTTTCCGTAACGGCGGTAGGCGTACGTGACGCCGTTGGGCGCGTCGATCGTTTGGACCGGGGTCGTGAGCTGCGATTCGGCAAGGGACACGGGGGCGGCCTTTCTCGCTGGTTAGATGATGCGCAACATCAATACCACAGACTCGCCCGTTCTATGATGTTTGTCATCTAACTGTCCGTGATCGAGGTGCAGGCGGAATGGGTCGGGTATCGAGAAGACAGGCGCTGGCAAACAGAGCGACGGTCGTGGAGGCGTCGTCGCGGCTGTTCCGCGAGCGCGGGATCGACGGCGTCAGCGTCCCGGAGCTGATGGGCACGGCCGGCCTGACCCACGGCGGCTTCTACCGCCAGTTCGACTCCAAGGACGCCCTCGCCGCGCTCGCCTGCACGGCCGCCTTCGACGGCCTGTTCGACGACTTGCTGCCGCACGAGGCGAGCCCGGGCGACCTCGCCGCGTTCCTCGCCACCTACCTCTCGCCCACACACCGCGACTCCCCGGCCGACGGCTGCCCGGCGACGGCGTTCGCCGCCGACGTCACCCGCGCCCCCGCCGGCTCGCCGGTGAGAGCCGCCTACGCGGAGGGCGTGCGGAGGTTCGTGGAGGCGGTCGAGGGGTTGACGGCCGCGGAGGGCGACGAGGCGGATGCGACCGCGGCGCGCCAACGCGCCCTCGTCACCCTCGCGACGCTCGTCGGCACCCTCACCCTCGCCCGCGCGACCGCCGGCGAGCCGATCGCCGACGAGCTGCTGTCCGCGACGCGCGCGGCGCTCGGCGCCGACGGGCCGGCCGCGGACGCGGCGGCGCGGTAGGTCGAGTTGGTCGAGCTCGCTCAGCTTCGCGGCTGAGCACGTCGGAACGTCTCGGGGTCTACCGGCCGCTGCTGCTTGGGAAGCCCCGCGACGACAAGCAGGTACGACTCGGTCACGAGCTCGTCGACGAGCCCCGCGTCGACGCCGCCTCCCGGATGCAGCGTGATCCAGTGTTTCTTGTCCATGTGGTAGCCCGGGGTGATCTCACTGTGAGCTTCGCGCAGCGCTACCGCGTCGCCAGGATCTGCTTTGAGGATCACGACCGGCTCCCCGGGCATCGCGGTCTGCAGCATGAAGACCTTGCCGCTGACCTTCCACACTTCCCAGTCGCCAGTGGACTGATGGGTCCGCTCCGCGCCGGGAAGCTCCCCGGCGCGCGTGGCCGACCGCTCCTGCAGCCTCGTGTCATCGTGCATTTCAGCCTCCTGGATGTTCGTGCTGGTGGACGCGCCGCCGGCGAGCCGGAGGCGCCGGTGCATGCGGTCTCGTGCCGACTCAGATCGACCCGGCGCCTGGAGGCGCCGGGTCCGCGGCTTAGGCGAAGGTGAACAGCCGGTCGGCGTCGAACCGCGAGATCGGCGTGTTGTAGGCCTTGTCCTTGTCGGGGTAGCCGAGCGCCATGAGCACCGTGGTCGTGTACCCGGTCTCGCCGATGCCGAATGCCTCGTCGACGCTGGCCCGATCGAACCCCTCCAGCGGCGTGGCGTCGACGCCGAGCGCGGCGGCCGCCATCATCGTCATGCCCAACGCCATGTAGGTCTGCTTCTCCATCCAATGGTCCAGGTCTCTGTACTTGGTGTCGCGAATGTTGAGGAAGTCGCGCGTCATCGACTCCCACAGCTCCTGCTTGGCCAGGTCGGGGAACCGCTCGTCGGCCCGTTCCTTGGCGAAAACCGCGTTGAGGTGCTCGTCGGGCAAGTCCGTCCGTGTGGTGAGGATGAGGACGTGCGACGCGTTCATGACCTTCTCGGCGTTGTCCTGGAAGCGCTCGCCGAGGTTGTCCGCGAGCTTCCGCTTCCCCTCTTCGGTGCCGAGCACGTAGAAGTGGTTGGCCTGCACGTTCGTCGACGACGGCGTCGAGCGCAGGAACCGCAGCAGCTGCTGGAGCGTCTCCTCCGGGATGGTCTTGCTGCCGTCGAAATAACGCGTCAGGTGTCTGCTCATGAGCTGCTCGAGATCCATAATTTGTGTCTCTTCGTCGTTGAGTGGGTTTGTGGGGAGTGAAAGCGAGAGGTGTGAGGCGACGGCTGGTCTGATCGATCAGTGCGCGCCGCGGCCGAGCAGGGCGCCGATGCGCCCGTAGTCCATGCCGGTCGTCGCGGCCGCGATGTCGCCGCGCTGAAGCGCGCCGATCGCCTCTTCGAGGGCGCCCATCGCGTGGACGTAGAGCGCCGGCCCAAGGCTGATCCGCTTGACGCCGGCGGCACGCAGCTCGGCGACGGTCAGCACCGCGTCCGCCGGGGAGATGAGGACGTTGACCGGCGTCGGCGCGACCGCGGCGACGATCGCGCCGAGCGCATCGAGGCTCGGGAGGTCTGGCGCGAAGACCACGTCAGCCCCGGCCTCAGCGAAGGCGGTGAGGCGGCGGATCGTGTCGTCGAGATCGGGCCGCCCCTGCGAGTAGTTGTCGGTGCGCCCAGTGACCACGATGCGGCCCTTGGCGGCCGCGACCGCGGCGCGCACGCGATCGACCGCCTCGTCGAAATCGCGGATCGGCGAGTCGGGATCAGCGGACGTGTCTTCGATGCCGATACCCGCCAGCCCGTGCTCGACCGCGGCCTCCACCGTCGCCGCGACGTCCTCGGGGCTATCCCCATAGCCGTCTTCGAAGTCGCCGTTGACGGGCAAGCCAGTCAGGCGGGCGAGCAGTCCCGCGTGCGCGAGGTGCTCATCGCGGCTGACCTGGTGTCGCCCGTCCTCCCGGCCCAGCGACGCGGCGAGGGCGTAGGACGACGTCGCGATCGCCTCGAAGCCGGAGTCGGCCATCATCTGCGCCGAGAGGCCGTCCCATGCGTTCGGCATGACGAGACCGCTCTCGCGGGTGTGCAGCGCCAGGAACCGCTCGTAGATCTCAGAGCCCGGCATGTCAGGCCGCCTGGCCGTCGACGGCGGGGACGTCGACGACTGTCTGGTTGACGTTGTTGAGGTAGTTCGTGAGCAGGAACACGACCGCGACGGTGACGATCGCGAGGATCTCCGCGTCGGTGTATCCGGCCGTGCGCACCTCAGCGATGTCGGCGTCGCCGACCTGCCCACGGGTCTCGACCACTCGTTGCACGAAACGAGCGACGGCTGCGCGACGAGGGTCGGTGGAGCTTCCTGCGCGCGCCAGCTCGATCTCGTCGGTCGACATGCCGCCGAGCTGCGACGACACGTATGTGTGCAGAGCCTGGCAGTAGTCGCAGCCGTTGGACTGTGAGACGGCCAGCGCAATTGTGTGCCGCGTCTTCGCGTCGAGAAGACGGCCGATGCTGCCCTGCAGGGTCATCACGATCTCGAGCACGGCGGGATTCGCCGCGAGCGTGTTGAACATGCCCGGCGCGAAGCCGAGCTGCTTGCCGATTCCGTCGAGGGTGCTCTGCGTCTCGGCGGGAATGTCTTCGGGGGCGGGAGCGGTGAGTCGGGACATGGCGGGTGGTCTTCCAGGTGTGGTTTGCTGGACTATCTCGTCCACTTCAGGTAGTGAACACTATGTCGAAGTGGGTTGTCAAGCCCAATCTCTTGGCCGAAAGTGGGTTGTCTGGCCCAACCTCTTGCTAGAGTGGTTCCATGGACGGGAGCGTGAGATCTCAGGCGCCGCAGAAGCTCACGGACAAGGGGGAGGCGACGCGCGCCCGCATCCTGCGGCACGCGGCGGAGCTGATCTACGCCAAGGGCGTCCGCGCGACGAACAACGAGCTGCTCCGCAGCGCCGCGGGCGTCAGCGGGTCCCAGCTCACCCACTACTTCCCGAACAAGGAGAGCCTCGTCCTCGCCGTCATCGACTGGCAGGCCGACCGCATCGTCCAATTCCACCGGAGCGAGCGGTTCGCAGGGTTCGACAGCGTCGACGCGTTTCAGGACTGGGCGGACTTCTATGTCGCCTCCGGCCGGCCGTTCGAGGACGGTTGCAGCCTCGGCTCCCTTGCGAGCGAGATCGTCAAGACCGACCTCGACGTTCACGATCAGCTCGCGCGCGTCTTCGAGCAGTGGCGAGACATCTTCCGTGAAGGGCTCGAGCGGATGCAGCGGCTCGGCCGCATCGACTCATCGGCCGACCCGGCGCAGCTTGCCCACATGTTCGTCGCCGCCTACCAGGGGGGCATGCTCCTCGCTCAGGTCGCTCGCGACATCGCCCCGCTGCGCGACTCGCTGTACGCCGCCGTCGACCACCTGCGAACGTTCGCTACGACGCCCGACGACGCCGACGCCTCCTGACGCGGGAGACGCCCGGTCGAGCGGGCTCTGACCGCTGCCGCGCAGATGACGGCGGCATTCACCTGCCGAGTACCGCGAGCGCCCCCAATGCTGCGACTCGCCCGCCCGTCACTCCATGCGAGCGGGCGCGCCCCAAAGGGTCCGTTGCGCGCTCGTCAGCATGAGGGCGCCGCTTCTGCGCAGGGTGAGCCGTGCGGCGCGCCCGCGGTCTTTGCCGCTTGCCCAAACGACTCTCGTCTGCGGGGTCGCGATGACGAGGCGGCCGTGGTGCAGGTGAGCGTAGGCGCCGAGGTGGCCGGCGGTTCTGCTCGTCCACAGCACTCGCCGCGCGCGGGACAGCACGAGGTTGCCGTTGGTCTTCATCGTCAGCCGGCTTCGGCCGTTCTGGAGGTGATCGCCGGGCGCCAGCATCAGCTCTCTGACAAGGGCGGATGAGCCGGGCCGCACCGCCAGCGGGTAGCTGACCGCATGCGTTGAGAAGAGCGGCTTGCGGCCGCGGGCGTGCACCAGCACTCTGCCGTCGTTCGCGAGCTCGAGGCGTGCTGGTGGCGCACCGTGGGTCCGTGTCGACCAGCGCGCTCTGCCGGCTTGGTCGCGGATCACGAGGTTGGCGTCGCGGCGCAGCGTCGCGTGCGCGCCTCGCGCCTGCGTGCGCGAGGACCAGACCGGGAATCTGTGCCCGTTCTCGGCGACCTGCTCGACGAGGCTTCCGCTCGGCTGCATCGTCAGGGTGAAGGGGCCGCGCCGCAGCGATCTTCCGGGCGCGAGCGTCGCGCCGGGTCTGAGCGTCGACGCCGTCTGCACGACGTCGACGGCGTCGCCGTCGCTGTCCTCGCCGTTGCCGATGTCCGATCCCGGGTTCCAGTTGAACGAGGGTCCGCTCCCGCCGTTGAACAAGAGCTGACCGAATGCCTCGAGCGCGTTGGCGATCGCGTCGAAGATCGTGACGCCATAGACGTAGTTGCGGCTGATCGCCGACTGGGCGTAGACCTTCACCCCGTACCAGGCGGATTGCGTCGCGCCGGCCGCCGGCGCGATCGTGATCTGGTCGGAGACCTGCTGCCCGATCTGCGGGCTCTCGTCCGGGTACAGCACCGCGACCGAGTTCGCGCCGCCCGACGTCTGCAGCATGCACGTCTGGCTCCACGCCGACATCGTGCAGCTGGTGCTCGGCGTGCAGTTGAGCGCTTGCGGGGTCATCGAGACGCAGTTGTGCGAATTGGGGTCGTTCTGCTGCTGCGTCGCCATGAAGGGGTCGGTGTCGGTGATCGTCACCGGCGCGTTTCCCTGGCTGATGAAGTAGAGCGCCTGGTAGTTGCTCGGGTCGGTGGGGCTGAAGCCGTTTTGCGTCGGCGCCGACGCGGTGCACGTCGCGCTCTGCCCAGGCGCGAGCCACGCCTGGCAGACCTGCCCGGCGGCGGTGACGCTGGCGCCCTCGTTCGCGGTCGGCGGCGACGCGTCGTCGCGGAAGTTGTAGTAGAGGCTGAACTGCGACGGGTCGGGGGCGGTCGGAGGCGTCCCGAGGTTCGGGTAGGTCGCCGCGCACGAGGTGTCCGGCGTCGGGCCGGTCGGGTCGGCGAGCACGCAGGTCCCAGCGGGGTTGTCCGGGACCTGAATCCCGTCGACGTCGTCCTGCGTGTACAGCGTGTACTCGCTGCCGTCGTGCATGTTGTAGACGGCGCCCGCGTCGGCGCCCTCGTCGAGGTCGGGGGCGATGTACGTGAACGTCCCCTGGTTGCCGTTGTCGCCCGGGTAGTCGCCCGGCGGCAGCGTCGCCGGCGGCTGCGTCGTGAAGCGCCCGGTCGTGTCGATCGACGTCTGCCCGAGCGCGACCGTGTTGGACGACTCGTTGATGACCGTCGGCGAGACGGTCCACGTGCCCGCGAGCGCGGGCGCCGCCGCAAGCGCCAGCAGCGCGGCGACGACGACGGGGAGCAGCGAGAGCTTGCGGCGGACGGTCATCGAGCGCTCCATATCGTCGTGTCGTGCTTGGTCTGGAGCGTGAGCTGCCCGTCAGAGGCGCGCAGCCGCAGGCGGCTGCCGTGATGGCCGAGCGTGCCGGTGCGGCTCGACCACAACACGTGGCCGCGCAGCGAGGCGACGGCGGCGGCGCCGTCTCTGCGCACCAGCAGGTAGGCGCCGGGGTGACCGGCGGTTCTCGCCCGCCATTGCGTCCTGCCGCCGCGCGCGAGCACGAGGTCTCCGTCTGTTCCCATCGTCAGGCTGCTGCGCCCGGCGACGACCCGCCCGCCGGCCGGGATCCCCTCGCCGGCGCGCAGCGTCACCGCCCCGCGCTTGACCGCGGCGGCAACGGGCCGGCCGGCGAGCGGGCCGCTCGTGACCATCAGCCGCCGACGAGCGGGCGAGTAGAGCACGAGGTTGCCGAGCGCGTCGTGCCCGGCGCGTCGTCGCGACGACCACACCGTGCGGCCACCCGGCGCCCTGACCGTGACACTGCCGTCGTGCTCGATATGCGCCGTCGAGCCCGGCACCGCGGTGCCGGCGCCGAAGACGCGGTAGAGCGAGCGCGATCGGCGCTTGGCGCGCGAGGCGCGCGCACGCGCGCGGGAGCCACCGAGGGAAGCTCTCGTCTGCGGCAGGTACTCGGCGAGCGCTCCGTCCGCGCGCATCGCGAGCTGGTACGGGCCGGCCGTCGCAGCCTCGCCGGCTCTCAGCGTGAGACCCGGTCTGAGCGCACCGACGACATCGCCGGAGGGGAGCGTCGTCGCCGCCGGCAACGTATCCGGGCCGTAGCTGACGCCGGTCACCTCGACCGCGACCGGCACGTTTGTCAAGCCGTTCGCCGGCCAGATCTCGATGTCGACGTCGTCAAGGTCGTTCTCGTGCATGTCGCAGACATAGGAGTCCGGCGGCGGGCCGGCGGTGCAGTCGCCGTCGCCGTATCCGCTGTTGCCGAATGAGATGTCCGTCGGCGTCTGCGTCAACGACTGCAGGCGGATGTCGACGATGTTGTCGCCGCTCAGCACGATCGGGCTGATGTTGCCGCTCGCCGAGCCCAGCGTGCAGTCAGTGCGGTTGCTGTCGCTCGCGGTCGTGCTCGTGCAGGTCTGGCCGGCCGAGGCCACCGGCGCCTGCGCCGAGGGTCCGAAGGTGAAGCCGACCGTCGGCGCCGCGTCCCCGCCCGACCACGCCGGTGTGCAGACGTACTGCGGCGCCTGCGGCTGCGGCTCGCCGCAGCCGCTGAAGCGGCCGCCGCGATTGTCCTCGACTGCGATGTCGTCACGCATCGTGAGGACGAACGTGCTGCCGTCGGGGCCGAGCGTCTGGCTCCAGACGTCAGCGCCCTCGTCGAGGTAGGGCGCCCAGAACAGGATGTTCTGGTTCTGCTCGCCCGGCAACACGTACTCCGGCACCCCGCCGAACTGGTTGCCGTTGTTGAAGCTCGCGTCGTCGTCGACGATCGTCTGGTTCCACACGCAGCCTGCCAGGCCGGGCGGCTCGCTCGGACAGCTGCTGGGGTCGCTCGAGCCGCTGTTGTTGACGATCGGCCCCTGAATCGTCCACGTGCCGGCGAGCGCCGGCGCCGTCGCGGCACCGAGCAGCACGACGCAGAGGGCGACGAGCATGCTGATCCGAGCTGTCATTCGCAACTGCCTTTCGCCGGGACGACCATGGCAGGAACGATCGCCCCCGCTGAACGCCGCACGATCGTCGCGCGCGAGGCGTCCTCGTACGAGCCACGGCGCTCAATCGAGCGCATACGCCCTCGAAACCGTGCACTGTCGTATCTGCAGAAACACGGTGCCTCCCCAGATCGCGCCAACCGCGAGCGGGGCCTTCAGAAGGGGGGGCTTGGGCCCCTTGCCCAATCGGCAGCCGGCCGTCAGCGTCGGGCGGATGAGAATGCCCATTCATGCCCGCAGGCCGTCGCGCCGTGACCGTCGTCGTTTGAGCCCCGGCGCCGCGCGCGTCGCCGCCGCGCTCTCGTCGATCGCGCTGCTCGGCGTGCTCCCGGCCGCCGCGCACGCTGCGGCGTGGACCGCGGGCCCGCCGTTCGCGGTTCCCACCTCGGGCGGCATCGGCGGCGATTTCGTCGAGGCGCAGGACGGCTCCTCGGCCGTCGCGTGGTTCACCGCCAACGATGGGACGCCCGCTCTGCAGGTTCAGCACGCAGCGCCCGACGGCACCCTCAGCGCCCCGCTTCCGCTCGGCGCTGGTGCCTACCCGGCGCTTGCTGCCTCGACGAACAACATGACCGCCGTCTCGTGGGTCGAGGTGGACGACGGGAACGCAGACGGCGCCGTGCATGTCACGTTCTTCGATCCGAGCGGCCGGGAGATCCGCGACGTCATCGTCGCGACGCTCGGGTCCCAGGACGAGCTCGCTTCCGATGTCGCGCTCGACGCGGCCGGGAACGCGACCGTCATCTGGACTCAAGACGATCCGGACGCGGGAACGCCCGAGCTCATGGCCGCCCACGTGACGCCCGACGGCGGCCACAGCGTGCCCGTCACGCTCGGCGACACCGACTCCTCCGAGGCTCCAGCCGTGTTTGGCGGGAGCACTCCGGCCGTCGCGTCGGGCCCTGGCGGAACGGCCTGGGTCGGGTGGATCAACGACCAGGGGCAGATCGAGGTCGCCAGCCTGAACAGCAGTGGCGGGATCGGCGTCAACGCGACCCAGGTCTCGGCCGACGACGAGGACGTGTTCGGCTTCCGCGTGGCGGCATCCGCTGGCGGCGCTGCCATCGCTTGGGGCGTGGTAGACGACGACGATCCGAGCACCACGGCCGCGCACATCAGAGGCGTCCGCCTCAGCGCCAGCGGCTTGGGCAGCGGGTTCGGCGTGACCGGGGCCGTCGACGGCTCGGACGCCGGGGTCTTGCCCGTCGGCGCGGGCTTCGACCTGGCGGTCGGGCCTGCCGGCGTCGTCTCGCTCGCGTGGACTCAGGCCAACAGCCTCCTGGGCGAAGCGGTGTTGACCCGGTTCGCGCCCGGGCAGACGGCCGGCAACCCAGAAACGCTGGGCGACGGGACCGCGCTCGCCTCGCTCGCCCCCACGTTGGGCGCCGCGCCAGACGGCTCGATGCTGGTCGGCTGGCTGGAGCTCAGCGCGACGGCGACTGCCACGCTCAAGGCCGCGCGCGTCGCGCCCGATGGAACGATCGGCGACGCGAGCACCGTGATGTCGGCCGGGTCGCTGACATCGTTGACCTCGATCCCGGTGCTGTTGCCGCAGGCCGACAGCCTCGGGGGCGGCACCTTCGGCGTCGTGTCGATTTCGGCTCCCACAATCGGCAACAACCCGACGTGGCGCTTCAGCGCGTTCATGCTCGACACGGTTGGCCCGACGGTCACGGTCGACGTGCCGGCGACCGGGATCGCCCTCAGCCCGACCCTGTTCAACGGCACGGTCTCCAACCCGTCCACGGCGCCGTTGTCATGGGACTTCGGCGACGGCAGCAGCGCCAGAGGCCTGAGAGTCAGCCACGTCTACGCCGGCCCTGGCACCTACACGGTGACGGCAAGCGCGTCTGACGGGGCCGGCAACGAGACCGACGTGACGAGAGAGATCACGGTGACGACGGCACAGGCCGGTGGCGTCACGGAGAGAAACGCTCCTCCGCCGGCGTCCGAGCCGGCTGCCGCGGCGTTGAAGGTCGCCAGAGCGACCCGCAGCGGCGCGCGTGTGACGGTCGCTGGCACGATCAGCTCTCGCGCGGAGGGAAAGGTCACGGTCCTCTACGCGCAGAGAGTCGGCCGCAGAACCGTCAGAGTGAAGAAGACGGCCAGAATCGCCAAGGGCCGCTGGAGCGCGACGCTGACGCTTCCGCGCTCGCTCACCAGAGGCAGAGCGGCCAGAGGCAAGGGCACCGTCACGGTCACCTTCGCCGCCACCGCCGCTGTCAAGCGCGCGACCGTCAAGCACGCGGTCTCGATCGCGCAGGCGAAGAAGGCCAAGAGAGCGAAGAGAAGAGCCGCAGCGCACAAGCACCACGGCTGATCTCCGCGACTGCCACGAGCCACCGCTTCGCGTCGCCCCGCACTGGGGCGGCGCTCGCTCGCGAGAGGCAGAGCGCCGGGCGATCGCGGATCCGCAGCGGCGTGAGCAGGAAACGCGAGCTTTCGATAGAAATCGAATCAGACGTTCGTCGGGCTGGAGATCCGCGCTCACCGAACGACGCAGCGTGACCGTACGATCGCCGCCGACGAGTCGCCGTGTCTCCCCCAAGGAAAGAGATCGATGAGCAACCGCTGGGCAGTCCGTCGCGTTCTTCCGAGGTAACCAGAGACGCGTGAGCCGCGGCATGCCGCCCGCACGCCCCGGAAGCTTCGCGATCGAGACGCTGCGCGGCGTCGGGCAGGTCGCTCTGCAGGAAAAGCTCGCCACGGGGACGCTGATCACCGTCGCGCTGTTCTCGGCTGGCTGGAAGCCCGGAGCCTTCGGCCTGCTCGGCGCCGCGACCGCCACAGCGACGGCGAGCGCCCTCGGCGCTGAGCGCGGACGCATCCGCGACGGCCTCGAGGGCTACTGCGGCACGCTGATCGGGATCGCGTCCGTCACGTACCTCGGGCTGCACCTCTCCTCCTTTCTCGTCGCGATCGCGGGCGCGATCGCCTGCACGATCATCACCGCGAGCATGTCGACGACGCTCGGGACCTGGGGGCTCCCGGCCCTGACGGGGCCGTTCTGCGTCGTCGGCAGCGTGATCGCGATCGCCGCGCCGGGCTTCGACCGGGTCTGGCACGGCGGTCCCCCGGCCTCGCTCCCGAGCGCGGCGAGCGGCAGCACGGCGATGACGTTCGGCCACCTCGTGGAGTCGCTCTTCACGAACGTCTCGCAGGTCTTCCTGCTCGACAAATGGTGGGCCGGCCTGATCATGCTCGTCGGCCTCGCGCTCGCGAGTCGCGGCGTGCTGCTCGCGGCGTGCGCCGGCAGCCTCGTCGGGACGCTGACGGCATGGGCGCTGGGCGCGCCGGCCGCGCTCGTCACCGGCGGCGTCTACGGCTACAACGCGGTCCTCGTCATGATCGCGCTCGCGGCGACGATGCTCGTGCCGACGCGGATCGCGATCGCCTACGCCGTCGCCGCCGCTGTCTGCTCGACGGTCCTCACGGCCGCGCTCGCCAACGCCTTCAGCCCGGTCGGGGGCCACACGCTCACGTGGCCGTTCAACCTGACGACGTGGGCGTTCCTCGCCGCGGTCCCCGCCTTCACAGCCATCACGAGATCCCGTCCGAAAGAGGAGAGCGCCTGATGAACCTCGCGCCTCGAGAGCTGGACAAGCTCTACATCTACGTCGTCGCCGAGCTCGCGCGCAGACGGCGGGCGCGCGGCCTGGCGCTCAACTACAGCGAGGCCGTCGCGCTGATCTCGGAGGCGATCCTCGAGGCTGCCCGCGACGGCAGAACCGTCGCCGAGGCGATGGAGCTGGGCAAGCAGGTGCTCGGCGCGAGCGACGTCATGCCGGGGGTGCGCGAGCTGGCTGACCTGATCCAGGTCGAGGCGACGTTCCCGGACGGCACCAAGCTGGTCTCCTGCCACGACCCGATCGGCGGGTGAGCACGCGATGACGGCCACGCCGGGCGATCGCCCGGGGGCGCTCGTGCTCGTCGGCGGGCACGAGAGCGCCGCCGGTCGCGACCTGCCGCCGCTGCCGGGCCGCGACGGTCTCGCCGGCGTCCCGACGCGGGTGGCCGGGGCCGGTCGCGCGCTCGCGCGGGCGCTCGCCGCGGCGCTCGCCGAGACGCCGCCTGATCGTCCTGTCGTGGTGCTGCCGATGACGCTCGGCCGCGACCCTCGCCTCGTCTCCGACGCGGCGCGGACGGTCCGCTGGGCGGCGCGCGAGGAGCCCGCCGGGCGGCTCGCGCTCGCGCCGCCGTTCGGCACGCCCGACCACCTCGTCGGCTGGCTGCGCGCCGCCTGCCGTCGCCTGGGCGGCGACGAGGCCGTGCTGATCGCCGCGGCGTCCGCCGACCCGTTCGACGACGCCGAGCTCTACCGCGTCGCCGCGCTCGTGCGAGCCAACGGGGCGCAGCGGCTCGTCGAGGTCGGCCTGCGCTCGGCCACCGGCGGCCTGGAGGACGGCCTCGACCGCTGCCGCCGTCTCGGCGCCGACCGCGTCGTCGTGACGCCAGCCGCATTCGGCGCGCCAGCCGACGTCGCGCAGCCGCTGCTCTCGCCGGCAGCGATCGAGGCGATCGTCGCGGCGCGCGTCGCCACGGCCTGCCACCGCCTCGCCGCGCACGGCGACGACGGCCTCGCGGACGGGCTCGCGGCCGACCACGTGCACGGCTTCGCGCACACGCACGAGGGCGAGCACGCGGGCGGCCACGCCCACCCTCACGGCCACGCCCACCCTCACGGCCACGCCCACCCTCACACCCATGCACACGACCATGCCCATGCCGTCGCCGGCTGACCGGAGGAACCCCATGGCAGGCCCCGATCGATTCCAGTTCGCCGACGGCGACATCGAGATCAACGCCAACCGCCGGAAGGCGCGGCTGGTTGTCAGCAACACCGGCGACCGCGCCATCCAGGTCGGCTCGCACTACCACTTCTTCGAGGCGAATCGCGCGCTCAGCTTCGACCGCGTCGCCGCCTACGGGATGCACCTCGACCTGCCGGCCGGGACGGCCGTGCGGTTCGAGCCCGGCGACACCCACGAGGTCCAGGTGTGCAGCTACGGCGGCCTCGGCGTCGTCGGCGGCTTCAGCGGCCTGGTCGAGGGCGGGATCCGTTCTGACGACAACCGCGCCCGCGCGATCGAGCGGATGCACGCGCTCGGCTTCCTCGACACCGGCGAGCAGGGCGGCGACAACGCGGAAGGCGCCCGATGACGACGATCTCGCGCAGCGAGTACAACGACCTCTTCGGCCCGACGACGGGGGACCGCATCCGCCTCGCCGACACGAACCTCGTGATCGAGATCGAGAGCGACGTCCACGAGGGCCACTACGGCGACGAGGCGGTCTACGGCGGCGGCAAGACGGCGCGCGACGGCATGGCCGGCGACCCGTCCGGCGTCTCCGCCGAGGGCATGCTCGACACGGTCATCACGAACGCGATCGTGCTCGACCCGCTGCTCGGCGTGATCAAGGCCGACATCGGCATCAAGAACGGCCTGATCGCGGGGGTCGGCAAGGCGGGCAACCCCGGCGTCCAGGACGGTGTCCACCCCAACCTGATCATCGGCGCCGGCACCGAGGTGATCGCCGGAGAGCACACGATCGTCACGGCCGGAGCGATCGACTCCCACGTCCACTTCCTCTCGCCCCAGCAGGCCGAGCACGCGCTGACGAACGGCATCACCACGCTCTTCGGCGGCGGCACGGGACCGACCGACGGCACCAACGGGACGACGTGCACCCCCGGCCCCTGGAACCTCGCGCGGATGCTCGAGGCGTCCGAGGGGATGCCCGTGAACATCGGCATCATGGGCAAGGGCAACTCGAGCAAGCCGGCCTCGCTGCGCGAGCAGCTGGAGGCGGGCGCCGCGGGCCTCAAGGTCCACGAGGACTGGGGCGCGACCCCGGCGGTGATCGACTGCGCGCTGTCGGTCGCCGACGAGTACGACGTCCAGATCTCGATTCACACCGACAGCCTCAACGAGTCGGGCTACTTCGAGGACACGCGCTCGGCGATCAACGGCCGGGCGATCCACACCTTCCACAGCGAGGGCGCCGGCGGCGGCCACGCCCCGGACATCCTGCGCGTGGCGGGCGAGCCCAACGTGATGCCGTCGTCGACCAACCCGACGCTGCCGTACGGCATCAACTCGATCGACGAGCTGCTCGACATGACGATGGTCTGTCATCACCTCAGCTACGACATCCCCGAGGACGTCGCGTTCGCCGACAGCCGGGTGCGGGCGGAGACGGTGGCGGCGGAGACCGTGCTCCACGACCTCGGGATCATCAGCATGATCACCTCGGACTCGCAGGCGATGGGACGCGTCGGGGAGTCCGTCACGCGCGCCTTCCAGATCGCCCATCACTGCAAGGCGCTGCGCGGCCCGCTGGCGGAGGACAGCGAGCGCAACGACAACCAGCGGGTCCTGCGCTTCCTCGCGAAGGTGACGATCAACCCGGCGATCGTCAACGGCGTGAGCCACGCGATCGGCTCGATCGCGCCGGGCAAGGTCGCCGACCTCGTGCAGTGGCCGATCGCCTCGTTCGCCGCCAAGCCGCGGCTCGTGATCAAGGGCGGGCTCGTCAACTGGGCCGCGATGGGCGACCCGAACGCCTCGCTGCCGACGCCGCAGCCGGTCTACTTCCGCCCGATGTTCGGCGCCTACGGCCGCGCACGGCAGAGCACGGGCATCACGTTCATGTCGCAGGCCGGCATCGACGCCGGCGTGCCGGAGGCGCTCGGCCTCCAGCGTCAGATCATCGGCGTGCGCAACTGCCGTTCGATCGGCAAGCAGCACATGGTCCGCAACGACCGCGTGCCGGACATCCAGGTCGATCCCGAGACCTTCAGAGTGACGGTCGACGGCGAGCTGACGACGATCGAGCCGGCGAGAGAGCTGCCGCTCACCCGGCTGTTCTTCATGGTGTGATGCTCGACGCCTCGCTCGTCACCTGGCAGCTCGCCGACTCGGCCTTCCCGAGCGGGTCCTACACCCTCTCGCATGGGCTCGAGGGCTACGCACAGGCGCGCGCGATCGACGCTGGCGCCGTCGCCGCGCTGCTGGACGACCTGCTGCTCCACGCGATCGGGCCGGCCGACGCGACCGCCCTGGCGCTCGCCCATCGCGCCGCGCTCGAGGACGACTGGGCGACGGTCTGCGAGGTCGACGCGCGCCTGCACGCGAGCAAGCTCACGCGCGAGACGCGGCAGGCCTCGCTGCGGATCGGCCGCCAGCTGCTGCCGCTCTGCGGCGAGGTCTTCCCATCGCCGCAGCTCGAGCGCCTGGCGCAGCTGACGGCGGCGCGCACGACGCCCGGGATGCAGGCGATCGTGATCGGGGTCTCCTACGCGGGCGCCGGCGTGCCGCAGCGCGAGGCCGTCGGCGCCGACCTGTTCGCGTTCTGCAGCTCGTTCGCGGGCGCCGCCTTGCGACTGCGGCTCGCGGACCACCGCACCGCCCAGCTGCTCCTGCGCGGCGCCGCGCCGGCGATCGAGCAGGCGACCTCCGCGGCCCTGCTGCGCGGGCCGCAGGAGATCGGCGGCTGTGCGCCGGCAGCGGACGTGATGTCGGCCCGGCACGAGCGAGCCGACGCGAAGCTGTTCGCCAGCTGACCGCCTTGAAAGCAAGCGACGAAGGGGATCCCATGACCACGAACGACGAACTGCTGCGGGTCGGCATCGGCGGACCGGTCGGCTCGGGCAAGACCGCGCTGATCGAGGCGCTCGTGCCGACGCTGATCGCGCGCGGGCGCACTCCCGCCGTGATCACGAACGACATCTACACGCTCGAGGACGCCGAGCACGTGCGCCGGGAGCTCGACGGGATCCTCGACCCAGCACGCGTCGTCGGCGTCGAGACCGGCGCCTGCCCGCACACCGCGGTGCGCGACGACCCGACGATGAACCTCGCGGCCGGCGCGGAGCTGCTGGACGCCTTCCCCGACGTCGACACGCTGCTCTACGAGAGCGGGGGCGACAACCTGACGCTGACGTTCAGCCCCGCGCTCGTCGACCTCTTCGTGTTCGTGCTCGACACCGCCGAGGGCGACAAGATGCCGCGCAAGCGCGGCCCTGGGATCACGGAGTGCGACCTGCTCGTGATCAACAAGATCGACATCGCCCAATACGTGCGGTGCGACCTCGAGCGGATGCAACACGACGCGTTCGCTGTGCGCGACGGGCGCCCCGTGCAGCTCACGAACTCGCTCGACGGCACGGGCATCGACGCGCTCGCCGACTTCCTCGAAGCCCGGCGCGGGGCGCTGTCGGCGCTCTAGATGATCGACGCGACGATCAGCCCGCCCGCTGCGCGGCTCGGCCCGCCGGCCGCCGCGCGGCTCAGCCCCGACCGGCTCAGCCCGGATCACTACGAGGCGCGCCCGCTGCCCAGCGCGGTCGCGGCCTTCGCCTCGGATCCCGACACGCTGCCGCCGGGCAGCGCGGGCAAGGTCGCGATCCTCGAGCTCGCGTTCGGCCCGGTCGGCGGCCGCACCGAGCTGCTGCGCCACTACCAGAAGTCGCCCCTCCAGATCATGCGCCCGCTCTACTTCGACCCCGCGCTGCCGGACCTGGCGATCGTGTTCGCGATGACGACCGGCGGCGGGATGGTCCAGGGCGACCGCTACCGCATCGACGCCGTCTGCGAGCCCGGCAGCAGACTGCACCTGACCACGCCGGGCGCGACGAAGGTGATGCGGATGGACGCCGACTACGCGACCAGCGCCGTCAACCTCACGGTCGGGGCGGGCGGCCTGCTCGAGTACCTGCCGGACGCGATCATCCCCTGCGTCGGCTCGCGCTCCTACCACCGCACGCGCGTCACGGTCGCGGAAGGGGCGACCGCGATCGTCGGGGAGACGATCCGTGCCGGACGGCTCGCGCACGGCGAGCGCCACGTCTACGACGTGCTCGCGACCGACCTTGAGATCCAGCGGCCGGACGGGACGCCGCTCGTGCTCGACCGCATCTCGCTGGAGCCCGGCGCCCAGCCCGGGAGCATCGCCGGCCCAGGCCTGCTTGGCGGGGACGACCAGCTCGCGTCGCTGCACGTCGTCAGCGACGCCGCTCCCGCCGACGCGATCGCCGACGCGCTCCACGACGCGCTCTTGGGCGCGCCCGTGCGCTGGGGCGTCAGCACGCTGCCCGGCGACTGCGGTGCGTGGGTGCGGCTGCTGGGCAGCAGCTCGCCGGCGCTCGACCGCGCGATGCGCGCGGCCTGGGACGCCGCGCGCGGGCTGCTCGTCGGCGCACCCGCCCCACGACTTCGCAAGTCGACGACCTTCCTGCTGGACGACTGAGAAAGAGCTCAACGATGCCCACCGGAGTTGACAACGGGGACACCGCCTGGCTGATGGCGAGCACCGCGATGGTGCTGCTGATGACGCCCGGCCTCGCCCTGTTCTACGGCGGCATGGTCCGCACCAAGCACGTGCTCGTGATGCTGCGGATGAGCTTCGCGTGCCTCTGCATCGTGACCGTGATCTGGTTCCTGTTCGGCTACTCGCTCGCGTTCAGCGGCGACCTCGGCGGGGCCGGGCTGCTCGGCAACCTCAGCCAGGCGGCGATGCACGGGATCGGGCCAAGCGAGCTGACCGGCCGCATCCCGACGCTCATCTACTCGTGCTTCATGCTGTCGTTCGCGATCATCACCGTCGCGCTGATCAGCGGCTCGATCGCCGGACGGATTCGCTTCGCCGGCTGGCTCGTCTTCGTCGCGGTCTGGACGGTCCTCGTCTACATCCCGATCGCGCACTGGGTCTTCTCGCCGGCCGGCTGGGTCACGCAGCACCTCGGCGCCCTCGACTTCGCGGGCGGAACGGTCGTCGAGCTGAACTCCGGGATGGCGGGCCTCGCCTGCGCGATCGCGCTGCGACGGCGCGGCGACTTCGCGCGCAGAACGTCGAGCCCTCCGCACAGCATCCCGCTCGTGGCGATCGGCCTCGCTCTGCTGTGGTTCGGCTGGTTCGGCTTCAACGCCGGCTCCGCGCTCCAGGATCAGGGCGCGGCCCCGGCGGCCTTCATGAACACGCAGCTCGGCGCCGCCGGCGCGATGGTCGGCTGGGTCGTGATCGACTGGCTGCGCTTCCGGCGGGTCGACACGATCGGCGTGCTCAGCTCCGCGGTCGCCGGCATGGTCGCGATCACGCCGGCCTGCGGCGAGGTCAACACGCTCGGCGCGCTGCTGATCGGCCTCGCGGCTGGCATCGTCTGCTCGTTCGCGATCGGCTTCAAGCGTCGCTTCAAGATCGACGACACGCTCGACGTCGTCGGCGTCCATGGCTGGGGCGGGCTCGTCGGCATGCTCGCGATCGGGCTCTTCGCGACCGGGACGTTCAGCGGCAAGAAGGGGATCTTCTTCGGCGGCAGCGCGAGCCTGCTCGCCAAGCAGGCCGTCGCCGTGCTCGCCTGCGCGGGCTACTCGTTCGTCGTCACGTGGCTGATCGCGAAGGGCGTCGACAAGACCGTCGGGTTCCGCTCCGCGGACGCCTACGAGGAAGTCCCGGGCAGCGCGGACGAGCAGGCATACGCGTTCGGCACGCTGCAGGAGCTGGAGACGCTTCTCGCCCCCGGCGACAGGACAGAGCGCGGAGCGCCCGCGGCAGCGCCGCGCTCCGACGCCGAGGTGCTCAGCGCGATCCGCGCCGCGCTCTCGGCGCGCGACGAGGCGCAGACCTGAGGCAGGGGATCAGCTCGGCGTCTCGGGCTCTTCGAGGGGCGCGCTCCAGCGCTCCTCGATCCGCCCGAGGCGCCAGACCGCGAGCGCGATCGCCCACGTGAGCACGAACAGCCCGACGATGATGAAGCCGATCGTGTTGATGTCGATGTTCTCCCACCAGGCCCAGAACGATCCGTGGGCGTCGAGCCTCCGCGCGAGCAGGCCGACGAGCTCGACCGTGCCGATCACGAACGCCACGGCGACCGACAGGCCGGTCATCGTCAGGTTGTAGAAGACCTTCCGCACCGGCCGCGAGAACGCCCATCCATAGGCGAGGTTCATGAACGAGCCCTCGATCGTGTCGAGCAGCGACATCCCCGCGGCGAAGAGGATCGGAAGGCAGAGGATCGCGTAGAACGGCAGCCCCTCGCCCGCCGCGCCCGCGGCGAGGAAGAGCAGCGCGACCTCGGTCGCGGTGTCGAAGCCGAGGCCGAACAGAATCCCGACCGGGTACATCTGCCAGGGCTTCGTGATCGCCGTCGCGATGCGCCCGAAGAAGCGGTTCATCAGGCCGCGAGCGGCGAGCTGCCGCTCAAGCTGCTCTTCGTCGTACTGCCCCTTGCGCATCTCGCGGAACACGCGGACGATCCCCCACAGGATCACCACGTTGAGCGCCGCTATGACGTAGAGGAACGCCCCCGAGACGCCGGTGCCGATCCAGCCGGCGACGTCGTGCAACGACGAGTCGTCGTGCTCGATCGGGGCGCGGAGCGCTCTGACGCCAACCGCGAACAGCAGGGCGAGCGCGAAGACGACGGTCGAGTGCCCGAGCGAGAAGAAGAAGCCGACGCTGAGCGGCCGCTTGCCCTCTCCCATCAGCTTGCGCGTCGTGTTGTCGATCGCCGATATGTGATCGGCGTCGAACGCGTGCCGCATGCCCAACGTGTAGGCGGTCACGCCGACCCCGGCCGTGAAGGCGCCGGAGGCGCCGAGCTTGTAGTGATGGGGCGCGACGAGCGCGAACAGCAGGAAGAAGCCGACGGCGTGAAGGCCCAGCACGACCGCCGCCATCATCGCGATCGTGCGCCACTGCCCTGAGTCGAGGGCTGCCCTGGCTCGATCAGGGCGCGGCCCTCTCACCAGCCCGCCGATCTCACACGAACTGCGCCGCCGCGTGGCCCGAGGCCCAGGCCCATTGGAAGTTGAAGCCACCCAAGTGGCCGTTGACGTCGAGCACCTCGCCGATGAAGTACAGGCCGGGCTGCTTCAGCGACTCCATCGTCTTGGACGACACGTAGCGGGTGTCGACGCCGCCCAGGGTGACCTCGGCGGTGCGGTAGCCCTCGGTGCCCGCTGGCACCACCTGCCAGGCGCCGAGCTTGTCGGCAACGTCGCGCAGCTCAGCCGGGGTGTACTGCTTCATCGGCTTGGAAGCGAACCAGCGATCGGCCAGAAGGGCAGCCATCTTCTTGGTGAAGACCTCGCCCAGAACGTTCTTCAGCTCGCGATCCGGGCGTGCGGCCTGCTGGGCCTGCAGCCACTCCAGCCCGTCGCGATCGGGCAGCAGGTTGATCTCCACGACATCCCCGGGGTGCCAGAACGAGGAGGCTTGGAGGATCGCCGGGCCGCTGAGGCCGCGATGCGTGAACAGGATGTTCTCGCGGAAGCTCTCGCCGTTGCAGCTGACCACGCAGTCGACCGAGGTGCCGGTCAGCTCGGCGCACAGGTCCCGCAGCTGGCCGGAGGAGGTGAACGGCACCAGGCCGGCGCGAGTCGCTATCACCTCGTGGCCGAACTGGCGGGCTATCTCGTAGCCGAAGCCGGTGGCGCCCAGCGTCGGGATCGACAGGCCGCCGGTGGCGACCACCAGCGACGGCGAGGCGATCTGCCCCATGTCGGTGCTCAAAAGGTAGCCGGGCTCGGTCTTCTCGATCTGCTGCACCGAGGTGTCCAGGCGCAGGTCAACGCCCGCCTGCTGGCACTCGTCCAAGAGCATCTTGAGGATGTCCTTTGACCTGTTGTCGCAGAACAGCTGGCCGAGCTTCTTCTCGTGGTACGGCACGCCGTGCTTGCTCACCATGGCGATGAAGTCCCACGGGGTGTAGCGGGCCAGGGCCGACTTGCAGAAATGGGGGTTCTGCGAGGCGAAGCTCGCCGGCTCCGCGTACATGTTCGTGAAGTTGCAGCGGCCGCCTCCGGACATGAGGATCTTCTTGCCCGCCTTGTTGGCGTGGTCGATCAGCAGCACCTGCCGGCCGCGCTCTGCGGCGGTCAGCGCACACATCAGCCCGGCGGCACCTGCGCCGATGATCACAACGTCGGTAGAGCGCACAACACGTCCTCAAGCACGGTGAGTTTCCGGGTCGGTCCCGGCCGCACAAGATACGACTGGAACGGGTGCCTTTGCGCCCGCCCCCGCCTGCGCCGCCGGCCGCGCGGGGGCGCGCGCGCCGAGAACGACTGAGGGCCCCGCCGAGACGGGGCCCTCAATCAACAGCCAGCTACGGCGACAAGCGAGCGTCAGCGCAGGTCGAAGCGATCCAGCTCCATCACCTTCGCCCACGCGGCGACGAAGTCCTGGACGAGCTTGTCCTGCGCGTCGTCGGAGGCGTAGACCTCCGCGAGGGCGCGCAGCTCGGAGCTCGAGCCGAAGACGAGGTCGACGCGGGTCGCGCTCCAGCGGGTCTCGCCGGTGTCGCGCGCGCGGCCCTCGAACAGCTCCTCCTTGTCGGAGGTCGCCGTCCACGCGGTCGAGCTGTCGAGCAGGTTGCGGAAGAAGTCGTTGCTCAACGTCCCGGGCCGGTCGGTGAGGACGCCGTGCTGCGCTTGGTCAACGTTGACGTTGAGGACGCGCAGGCCGCCGAGCAGCGCCGTCATCTCCGGCGCCGACAGCTTCAGCATGAACGCCTTGTCCAGCAACAGGTGCTCGGACGGGACGCCGAGGCCCTCCTGCAGGTAGTTGCGGAAGCCGTCCGCGCGCGGCTCGAGCACGTCGAACGAGTCGACGTCGGTCTGCTCCGCGGTCGCGTCGGTGCGGCCCGGCGAGAACGGGACCTGCACCTCGTGGCCGCCCTTCGCCGCAGCCGCCTCGACGGCCGCGCCGCCGCCGAGCACGATCAGGTCGGCGAGCGAGACGCGCTTGCCGCCGGTCTGGGCTGCGTTGAACTCCTGCTGAACGGTGACGAGCGCGTCGAGCACCGGCGCAACGCCAGCGTTGACGGCCCAGCCGGCCTGCGGCTTGAGGCGGATCCGCGCGCCGTTGGCGCCGCCGCGCTTGTCGGTGTCGCGATACGTCGAGGCCGAGGCCCACGCCGTCGCGACAAGCTGGGAGAGCGACGGGCCGGCCGCAAGGATCCGCGCCTTCAGCGACGCGACGTCGGCCGCGTCGATCAGCTGATGGTCGACCGCCGGGACCGGGTCCTGCCACAGCAGCGCCTCGGTCGGAGCCGACGGGCCGAGGTAGCGGGAGGCGGGGCCCATGTCACGGTGCAGCAGCTTGAACCATGCGCGCGCGAACGCGTCGGCGAGCTGGTCCGGGTTCTCGTAGAACCGTCTCGAGATCTCGAGATAGGCCGGGTCTCTGATCAGCGCGATGTCGGTCGTCGCCATCATCGGCGCGGTGCGCTTCGACGCGTCATGCGCGACCGGCACGGCCTCCTGCGCCTCGGCGTTGGTCGGGCGCCACTGGTACGCGCCGGCCGGGCTTTTGGTCAGCTCCCAGTCGTAGCCGAACAGGTTCTCGTAGAAGCCGTTGTCCCACGTGACCGGGTCGTTCGTCCAGGCGCCCTCGAGGCCGGAGCTGATCGTGTCGTCGCCCTTGCCGCTGGCGTAGTCGCTGATCCAGCCAAGGCCCTGGTCGACAAGCGCGGCGCCCTCAGGCTCGGCGGCGACGTGCGCGTCGGGGCTCGCCGCGCCGTGCGTCTTGCCGAACGTGTGGCCGCCGGCGATCAGCGCGACCGTCTCCTCGTCGTTCATCGCCATGCGCGCGAACGTCTCGCGGATGTCGCGCGCAGCGGCGACGGGGTCGGGGGTGCCGTTGGGGCCCTCCGGGTTGACGTAGATGAGGCCCATCTGAACCGCGGCGAGCGGGTTCTCGAGATCGCGGTCGCCGCTGTAGCGCTCATCGCCGAGCCACTCGCGCTCAGGGCCCCAGTAGACGTCCTCCTCGGGCGCCCAGATGTCCTCGCGGCCGAACGCGAAGCCGAACGTTCTGAAGCCCATCGTCTCGAGCGCGCGGTTGCCCGCGAGCACGAGCAGGTCGGCCCAGGAGACCTTCTGGCCGTACTTCTGCTTGACCGGCCACAGCAGCCGGCGCGCCTTGTCGAGGTTGACGTTGTCGGGCCAGCTGTTGAGCGGGGCGAAGCGCTGCGCCCCGCTGCCGCCGCCGCCGCGGCCGTCGAAGGTCCGGTACGTGCCGGCCGCGTGCCAGCTCATGCGGATGAAGAGCGGACCGTAGTGGCCGTAGTCGGCCGGCCACCACTCCTGCGAGTCGGTCATCAGCGCGTCGACGTCGGCGACGAGCGCGTCGACGTCGAGGTCGGCGAACGTCTCGGCGTAGTCGAAGCCGGCGCCCAGCGGGTCGGCCTGCGGGTTGTTCTGGCGCAGGATCCGCAGGTTCAGCTGGTGCGGCCACCAGAGCTGGTTGGCCGTTATGCCGACGTCTTGATGCTTCGCGTGCACGGGACAGCCCATGTGTCTATGCACGTCGCTGGTCGTGACGTCGCCGTGCTCCTCGGTGGCGCTCATGTTCTCCTCATCGGTGGTGTGGACTTCGGGGTGGGGCTCGCGCGCTCTCTCAGCCGGCTTGCGCTGCGGCGCGACAGTCGGCGCAGCGGCCCCAGTAGACGACTTCGGCCTCGTCGATCTCGTAGCCGTGGTCGTCGGACGGATGCATGCACGGCATCCTGCCGACGGCGCAGTCGACATCGACGATCGTGCCGCAGTCGCGGCAGATCAGGTGGTGATGGTTGTCGTCGACACGCGACTCGAACCGAGCCGGGGACTGGGACGGCTGGATCCGCCGAAGCAGGCCCACCTCGACGAGCGCGGCCAGCACGTCGTACACCGCTTGCCGCGAGATCGTGCCGATCTCGGCTCTGACCGCCGAGGCGACGTCGTCCGCTGTGGCATGCGCGTGACCTGACACGGCCCTCAGGACGGAGACCCGCTGCGCCGTGACCTTCAGGCCGTGCTGGCGAAGCAGGTCGGCAGACGCGACGGGCGGCGGAGCGGGCACGCCGACATCATCAGGTCTACTTTGGACCGTGTCAAGTCTTGGCGCCTACATCACTGCGCAGATCCGCGTCTGGCCCAGCAGCACCACACGCGACCAGTCCCTGCGAAGCCTCACGCGCTTCCGCAAACCGCCACGCGTTGGCCCAGGACACACGCGCTGGCTCAGCCGCTCAGCGCACTGCCGGCAGCACGATCCGCGACGGGTGCGCCGTGTCGTGGAAGACCGTCTGCTGCGCGGCCCCGCCGCCCAGCTCGCCATCGCTTGAGTCGCCACGGCCGAGGTTGCGGTCGTACTGGGCGAAGCTCGAGCTGGCGACGTCGACGCGGATGCGATGCCCCGCCCGGAACAGGTTCGCCGTCGGGCGCAGCTCGATCTCGTACTCGACCGCCGCGCCGGGCTCCACCGGCACCGCACGATCGTGCCCGTCGCGGTAGCGGGCGCGGAGCATCCCCTCGGTCACGCGCCGGGCCGCGCCGTCGGGCGCGACGTCAACGAGCGTGATGACCCAGTCGGCGTCCCGCACGCTCGTCGCCGCCCACAGGCGCATGACGATCTCGCCGGTCACCTCAAGGTCAGCGTCGAGCGGCTCGCTCGTGTAGGCGAGCACGTCGGCGCGCCGCTCGATCTCCTGGATGTCGATCGGGCCCTCAGAGCGGGTCTGCTCGCCGGTCACCGTCGGGACCGGGTTGGCCGGGTCGTGGACATAGGTGTCGACAGGCTCCTGGCCCGCGGCTTCTGTCGACAGTCGCCCGTCGCCAGAAGAACCATTCGCGCCGCCGCCGCTGTGCAGGTGGTACTCGACCGCCTGCGCCTCGGGCAGCGGCCAGTCGGCCGCCTCGCGCCATCTGTCGGCGCCCTGCACCCACACGCGCACGGCCGGCTCGTCGAGCAGGCCCGTGTCGTTGCCCTTCAGCCAGTGGTCGTACCAGCGCAGGAGCAGCGCGCGCACGTCAACGGCGCTATCGGCCGCGAAGGCGTAGTCGCTGCCCTTCGCCTCAACTGGGATGCCGTGCGTCCAGGGCCCGATCACGAGCCGCTGGCCCGCGCGCGCCCGCTCGCTCCCCGCATGGTCGCGCAGCCCGCGGTAGTTTCGCGTGCTGCCGAAGCGGAACTTGTCGAACAGGCCGACCAAGTGCAGCGCCGGGATCTCGATCTCGGCGAACCGCCGCCCGATGTCGAGCGGCTCCCAGAAGTCATCGACCTCGGGATGCTCGAGCCAGCGGTAGAAGTAGTCGAGCTGTGGGCGCGGCAGGGGCAGGTCGCCCAACGGCAGCTGCGACAGCCAGGCCGCCGGGTCGGCGTTCGCCGCCCGGACCGCCGCGAGGCGCTCCGCGTAACCGTCGCTGCCGGCGCCGAGCTGGCGCTCGGGGTCCATCCCGGCGATCATCAGCGACCACTGCGCCGTGTACAGCATGAAGGCGCCGCCCGGGTCGTAGACGCAGCCACGGCCGTGGCTCGTCCACGTCTGCATCGGCGCGATCGCGACGAGGTGCGGCGGCCGCTCGACGGCGGCGAGCAGCTGCACGAAACCGGGCGCCGAGGAGCCGAACATGCCGACTCTGCCGTTGCACCACTCCTGCGCAGCGCACCACTCGACGGTGTCATAGCCGTCGGGCGCGTCGAAGAAGAACGGTCGGAACTCGCCGTCGGACGCGAAGCTGCCGCGGGTGTCGTTGATCACGACGACCCAACCCTCGGCAGCGGTCTTCTCAGGCTCGATCCAGTCGCCCCAGCTGCCCTTGCCGTAGCAGGTGCGCCCGAGCAGGACCGGGTACCGCCCCGCAGCAGCGGGGCGGTACACGTCCGAGCGCAGGATCGTGCCGTCGCGGGTCGTCAGGGGGACGTCGCGCTCGACGCGCACCCCGAGCTCGGTGCCGGTCATCGTGCCTACTGACCGCCGTCGGCCTGCAACATCGCGCGAGCGCGATCGAGCGGCTCTGGGTCGACGACGTCTGAGAGGTCGACTCTCTCTCTGATCACGCCGGCGTCGAGCATGCGGTCCTCGGACTGCTGCAGGTAGTCCATGTCGAGCGTCAGCGGCTCGACCTCTCTGCCGTCAACGCTCGTGTCGACGATTCTCAGCGTCTGCTCGACGTTGACCGCGTTCGCCTCCGGCGAGGCGAGGCCCTTCTGCTGCAGCGCGTCGACGTCTCTCGCAGCGCCTCTGGGGTCTCTCGCCGCCGTCTCCCAGCCTCTGACGGCCGCTGCGAGGAAGCACGCGACTGCGTCTCTGTGCGACTCGTAGAAGGAGCGGTTGACGCCAATGCCCTGCGCCGCGACCGCGACGCCGAGTCTGTTCGGGTCGAGGATGTCGACGTCCTCGGGGTATCTGATGCCGGCCTCTTCGAGCTGCGAGATGTGGAAGAAGACCTGCAGGGGGAAGACGTCGACGCGGTGCTGCAGCAACGTGTCGACGCTCGGGTCGATCGATCTCATCGTCACGTCGTCTCTGGTGAGGCCGGCCTGCTTGAGCATGCCCAGCAGCTCCGGGTCGAGCTCGCCGACCTGCTGCGTGCCGACGATCGCGCCCTTCAGCGCTCTCGGGTCGCTCATCGGGAAGTCTCTTGTCAGCGAGACGTACTCGAGCGGGTCCTGCTGGTAGGTCTGCGCGACCCAGACGATGTCGGCGCCGTTGGCCTTCGCGTTGATCGCCTCGCTGAAGTCCATCTGCGCAACGTCGACGTTGCCCTGCGCGACCTGCAGCGACGGGTTGACCGTCGGGCCGCCGGGGATCGTTCTGACGTCGACGCCGGCGTCCTTGTAAAAGTCACGGTTCTGCGCAACGAGATAACCGGTGTGCTGCGCGTTCGGGAAGAACGACAGCTGAAAGCGGATCTTGTCGTCGTTGCACTGCGGCGCCGAGCTGTCGCCAGCGGTCGTCGTCGACGCGACCGTTGACGTGTCGTTCGACGCGGTCGCGGCGGGGCTACCGCCATCGTCGCTACTGCTGCCGCAGCCGGCGACCACCAGGCCCAAGATCGCCGCAGGGGCGATGAGCCAACGCATCCTTCGCACCACAACTCCTCCTCGCATCGGAACCTTCTCTGAATGGCGTCTTACGACGCCTCTTGCCGCAGCGCCCACGGGAACAGCACCCGCTCGACGACTTGCAGCGACGCGTACGCGACGATCCCGGTGACGCTGAGCAGCACCACGGCTGCCCACGCCTGCGCGGTCGAGAACGACGTAAGCGACTGATGGATCTCAGCGCCAAGGCCGTCCTGCGACTTCAGGATCTCGCAGATGACGGTCGCGACGAGCGTCAACACGGTCGTGTACTTCAGGGCGGTGAAGACCTGCGGAATCGCGCTCGGCAGCCGCAGCACACGGAAGACCTGCCATGCCGAGGCGCGGTACGAGCTCATCAGCTCCAGCGCCGTCTCGTCGACGCCCGCCATCCCGCGATAGGCGTAGACGAGCATCGAGGGGAAGACGATGATCGTCACCGTGATCGCCTTGAACCACAGCACGCTCTCAATCCACAGCGCGACGATCGGCGCGACCGCCATGATCGGCAGCGCTGCGAAGGCCGCGCCCGCGGCGCTCGCACGGCTCGCGGCGTAGGGCGGCAGCGCGACCATCCCTGCCGCGATCGCGAAGCCGACGAGGTTGCCGCCGACGTAGCCGACGGCGGCCGGGCCGAACGTCTGCCCGAACGCCTTCAGCAGCTCTCTCTTGTCGTCACCGAGCGCGTTGACGATGTCCTCGGGCAGCGGCACGGCGAACGTCTCCAAGCCGAACAGGTGGTGGAACACCTTCGCCTGCCACAGCACGACGAAGACGACGAAGACGACGACCGGCGCGACGATGTTGCGCACCGTTCGGGCGTCGAGGCGACGGCGGCGCGGCTGCCCCTCTTCGGCGGGCGACGGCGCTGCCGGCCGCCGTGTCGCGGCTACCGACATCAGCGTGCCTCCGCTCGCATCGAGGGCTGCCACGGCGCGAGCACGCGCTCGGCCATCAGCACCGCCTGTGCCAGCAGGAAGCCGAGCAGCAGCAGCACGAACATCGCGACCCAGACGACGATCGCCTGCGCGGGCCCGAACGTCTGCGCGGCGAGCATCAGGTAGCCGAGGCCGGTCTGCGCGCCCATCAGGTCGACGAGCACCGAGCCGACCAGGCTCAGCGGCGCGGCGATCCGCAGGCCGGTGAACAGCATCGGCGTCGCGGCCGGCAGGTCGAGATAGCGCAGCGTGCGAAGGCGCCCGGCGTTGTACGAGCGCATCAACTCACGCGCCGGCGGCGGCGCGGTCTTGAGCCCGCGCACCACCGCGATCGTCACGGTGAAGACTGTGATGAAGGCGGCGATGAACAGCCGCGTCACCGTGTCGTTCTTGAAGACGGTCTGCGAGATGGGGACGAGCGCGATCATCGGGATCATCTGCGCCGCCAGCAGGTAGGGCATGATCGCCGACTCGACCCACGCCGCCTGCACCATCACGACGCTCAAGACGAGCGCGACGATGCTGCCGATCGCGAAGCCCAACAGGGCTGTTGACAGGCTCGTCCAGGCCGAGTCCTTGAAGGTGTCGAAGTCGTCGAAGAAGCGCTCGACAATCAGGTGCGGATACGGCAGCTTCGAGTTGGCGAGCGGGTCGCCGCCGCGCGCGACCAGCCAAGCGACGAAGTACCACAGCCCGAGCACGCCGACGACGATCGCGACCGTGACGAGGTGGTCGCGTGTTGACTGTCGCTTGATCACGCTGTCAGCTCCCGAGACGCTCGCGCTGCGCTGAGTGCGCGCGCGTGGGCGGGATCGCGCACCGCATGCGAGCGCTCAGTGCGAGTCATGCCTCCTCCTGGCTGAAGATCAGCTCGCGGATGTCGGCCTCGATCTCGACGAACCGCTCTGCGCGGCGGACGTCGTCGGTGCGCGGGCGGTCGATGTCGACGTCGATCACGCGCATCACGCGGCCGGGGCGCGCGCTCATCACGACGATCCGGTCCGACAGCAGCACCGCCTCAGAGATCGAATGGGTGATGAAGATGATCGTCGTGTCCGGCTTGCTGCCCCAGATCGCCAGCAGCTCGGTCTGCATCCGTTCGCGCGTCATCATGTCGAGCGCGCCGAACGGCTCGTCCATCATCATGAAGCGCGGACCGAAGGCAAGCGCGCGAGCGATCGCGACGCGCTGCTGCATGCCGCCGGAGAGCTGCCACGGGCGATGGCCGCGAAAGTCGCTGAGGCCGACCAGTTCGAGCATCTCGCTGACGCGCTGGCGCGCTTCGGTTTTCGGCGTGCCGATCAGCTGCAACGGCAGCATCACGTTCTGCTCGACCGTCCGCCAGTCGAACAGGATCGGCTGCTGGAAGACGATCCCGAACTCGCGCGCTCGGCGCATCTCGTCGGGGGTGTTGTCGTCGACCTCGATCGTGCCGCTCGAGAGCGGCTGCAGCCCCGCGATCAAGCGCATCAGCGTCGACTTGCCACAGCCGGACGGGCCGAGGATCGAGACGAAGCTGCCGCGCGGGACGTCGAACGAGACGTTGTCGAGCGCCGTGACGGCGGCGGGACCGCTGCCGAAGACCTTGCAGACGCTGTCAACCGTGACAGCTGCCGGTCGAGCGCGCACCGGGCCGTGCTCGTGATGGGCCACCGCGGCTTCGTTCATGACGTACTCCTCACCGGCTTGCTCTCCTTAATGCCGACTGTATACAGATGACGATATTCAGTCTAGGTAGCGTTTGTCAACCTGCCACCGCCCCGCTGGATGAGATTCCCACGGTGTTCCTGGACAGCGGGCGAAGCGCCGCAGGCGCGCCGCTCGCACGCTCCTTAACACGCGAGCCCGCGCCCCGGCCAGCGGCGCCGCTGATGCTGTCGGCGACGGCGACGAACGGGCGAGCCGAACAGGCAGGCCGAAAAGGGCGGCCCGTCGCCGCTGGTGCTGCGCGTCAGGCCTCCGGCGTAAAGCCGCTCCAGCGCTCGATCAAGTCGAGATGGATGCCGAATTGGTCAAGCGTCTTGACGACGGTGTGATCAATCAACTCACCGATCGTCTGCGGCCGGTGATAGAAGGCCGTCACCGGCGGCAGAATCACAGCTCCCTGCTCGGCCGCCTGGCTCATCAGCCGCAGATGCCCGAGGTGGAGCGGCGTCTCGCGCACGACGAGCACAAGCCGCCGGCGCTCCTTCAGGCAGACGTCGGCCGCGCGTGCGATCAGGTTGTCGTTGAAGCTGTTCGCCACAGCGCTGAGCGTCTTCATGCTGCACGGCGCGACGACCATCCCATCAGTTACGAAGGTGCCGCTCGCGATCGCCGCCGCCAGGTTGCGCTCATCGTGCACGACATGCGCAAGCCCGAGCAGCTCGTCGGGATCGCGCCCCATCTCGTACTCGATCGTCGCCCGAGCGCCCTTGCTGAGGATCACGTGCACCTCGACATCGGTCTGCTCGCGCAGCACCTCGACCAGCCGCACGCCGTAGTGCGGCCCGCTTGCGCCGGAGATGCCGACGATGATGCGGCGGCGCGGCTGCACGGGCGAGCCGCTCATCGAGCTCCGCCTCCAGCATCTCGCACGCGCGTGCGAGCACGCAGAAGACGCCCGCTCATCGCCGCAGCGCCTCTCGCACCTCGCGCCAGCGGGCGAGCACGGTTGGCGGATCCTTGAGCGTGAAACGCACGCCCGAGTCGAGCGTCGCGTATGGCGCCTCGTCGGCGCTCGCGGCGCGCACGCGCGCGTCGAAGCGGGCGAGCTTGCCAGCGAGCGGCGTTTCCAGCTCGCCAGTCGGGTCGACCTCGAGGAAGAGCGTGTAGGCAACGCCATCGAGCACCGCCGTCAACGTCCCCCTGCGCCGCTGGCGGAGGTTGCGCGTCGAAGTGCTGCCGGGCCAGACCGCGAGCCGCAGCCCGTCGTCCCCCGCGACCACCGCCTCGCCCACGCTGATCATCGCCTGATGTGGCCAGCCATCCTCCCGAACTGTCAGCAACAGCAGCGTTGACCCATCCGCGATCGGGTCGGCCGGGTCGGCGTCGAGCAGCGCACGAATCGCGGGAGGGACGGCGGCGGGGAGGGCGCGGCTCATTCTGGGCGCCCAGTCTCATACCCAAGGTCGTCCAGCCACGCCCGCGTGCGCCCCGTTACGACAAGCGGCCGCTCGCGCAGCTCCCCCGGCGTACTGCATCCAGTCAACTGACAGACGGTCGCCAGTGTGCGCGTGAAGCGGCCGATCCACTCGTCCAATGCGTCGTCGCTTTCCATCGCGGCTTCAAGCAGCGGGCGGGCGACGCCGGCAGCGGTCGCGCCGAGCGCCAGCGCCTTGGCGGCGTCGAGGCCGGAACGCACGCCGCCGGTCGCGATCAGGGGCAGGCCGGCGGCCTGCGCCGCGACGACCGACACCGCGGTCGGGATCCCCCACTCGGCGACGTCGGCGCCAAGCTCGCAGCCGCGCTGGTCGCCCTGGCGCTCGGCGCGCAGCCGCTCGATCAGCGCGAAGCTCGTGCCGCCAAGGCCGCCGACGTCGAGCGCCGCGGCTCCAAGATCGCGCAACCGCAGCGCCGTCGCACGCGACATCCCGGCGCCCGTCTCCTTCACCACAACTGGCACCGACAACGATTCGGCGATCTCGCCGATCGCCTCAGCGATCCCGCGCGCTCGGCGGTCGCCCTCGGGCTGGACGCTCTCCTCCAGGACGTTGAGATGGATCGCGAGCGCATCGCACCCCGCAACCGCGACCGCTCGCTCCAGGTCGGCGATCGTCAGCGCCGCCGGCCCGCCTTCCTGCGCGATCAGCTGCGCCGCGCCGAGGTTGCCGATCACGAGCGCGTCGGGCGCCTCTTCGCGCACGACTGCATACGTCGGCTCAAGCGACGGATCGACGAGCGCGGCCCGCTGGCTGCCCAGGCCGATCGCGACGCCATGCCGCTGCGCTGCTCGCGCGAGCGCGGCGTTGACGGCCGTCGCGCCCTCGTGGCCGCCGGTCATCCCCGCGATCACGAGCGGCGCGGCCAGCCGCCGGCCGAGCAGCTCAGCGCTGAGGTCGATCCCGTCGAGGTCGATCTCCGGCAGCGCCTCGTGCAGCAGCTGGACGTCATGCCAGCCGGGTCCAGTGACCGTCTCGACCTGCTGCTCCAGCGCCGTGGCGAGATGCTCGGCCTTGCGCTGGCGCACGCGCTGCGCGGCGGTGTGGTGGACGGCGGCCGCCATCACCCCTCGTCCGTCACGACCGTGATCGCCTGCACGGGGCAGGTGCGCGCGGCCGCTTGGACTCTCGTCAGCTCGCTGTCGTCGGGCTGCTCCTGCAGCAGCTTGACGAGGCCGGTTTCGTCGTCGAGGTCGAAGACCCCCGGCGCTTCCATGAGGCAGTTCGCGTAGCCGTTGCACTTCGCCAGGTCGACGGTGACTCTCACAGGAACACCCCCAGGTTCTTCGTGCCAAGCGTCGCCTGGTCGAGCACGACGTGGCGCTTGGCGATTTTCAACGCGCCGTTGACGAGCCGCAGCACGTCGGTGCGCTCGCCGGCGATCAGGTCGTTGTCGCCCTTGGTGCCGCGGCTGCGGAACAGGAGCAGGTTCGTCTTGACCGTCAGCTCGAGGTCGGTCGGCCCGGGCGTGTAGCGGAAGTTTGCGACGACGCGGCGCGTGAACGACGGCGGGTCTTCGGCCCACGCGACGTCCGTCTCGGTCAGCCGCCGCACGCGCAGCGCCATCGACGCCTTGTTGTCGTCGAAATGGCGGCTCTCCCAGTCGATGTCGGAGCCGTTGCCGCGGCGACGGATCGTGCGGGTCGGAACGATGTACTCGAGGTCGTCGGCGAGCAGCTGCAGCCATTCGTCGAAGCGGCGGTCGTCAAGCAGCGCGGCCTCGGCGATCAGGAAGTCCTCCGCCGCAAGGCGTGCCGCTGGCGAGACCTCCTGTGCGGGCAGGACCCAGATCGAGCTCATCGCTGCTCCTCGAGCAACAGGTCGAGCCAGGTGCGGTAGAAGGTGCGCGCCGCCGCCTCGCTGAACTTGCCGTCGTAGACGGTGCCGGGGCCGGGGAAGTCAGCCAGCGGCGCCGCGTCAAGGCCCATCGTGTAGTCGAGCATGACCTCGTCGGCGCGCGTCAACGCGGCCGTTGCGACCTCCGTCTGCGCCTCCCAGTTCTCGGTGTCGTCCTGGTCGAACATGCCGGAGGACGTGAAGGTCTGCACGTACATTCTGCGGCCCAGCTGCTTCCACCACTCTGGTGCGTTCTTCTCGACCAGGAACCACGACCACGCCTGCAGCTTGTCGGGCCCCATCGGCTGCCATAGCCGCAGCATCATGCCGGTGACGAGTCTCCCGTCGACCGGGATGAAGTTCGGGATCAGGAACGACAGGTTCGGGAAGACGTTGCCGTGGAAGTTCTTCACGCGGTGCAGCAGCGCGAGCTGGTCAACGGAAAGCCGGCTGCTGTATTCAGGCTCCAGGTCACCGGGGAACCACGACCCTGGTCTGTCGTCATGGACGCCCATCCCAAGGCCATGGCCGCCGCCGGCGTCGACGTGGTAGCCGTCTCTGCCGAAGTCGACGCCTCTGACGAGCCCCAGTCTGGCAAGGAAGGCGTGGGCCGTGGCCGTGTGGTACGCGTCGGAGGCGAAGTTCTCCGACGGCAGCTTCCACGACGACGGGATCACCCACCGCTGTGCCTCGCCGACCAGCTCCATCTCCGCGCGCCCGGCGAAGATGTCGAGGTACCAGCGCAGGTCGCCGAGGAAGTCGGCGAGCGGCTCGGGCTCCTGCTGCCAGGTCGCGAAGATGAGGCCGGCGTAGCTGTCGCAGCGCGCCTCGATCAATCTCAGCCGCTCGCGGTCGAGGCCGTCGGGCGGGTAGGCGGCGCGCTCAAACGGCGTGCCCATGAAGTTGCCGTAGTTGGCGAACGTGAAGCCGTGGTAGGGGCAGCGCCACATCGACGCGACGCCGCGGTCCTCGCAGGTGAGGCGCATGCCGCGATGGCGGCAGGCGTTCAAGAAGACGCGGATCTGACCGTCGTCGCCGCGCGCGACGATCACCGACTGCTCGCCCATCTGCCGGACGACGAAGGCGCCCTCCTCCTGCAGCTCGGACTCGTGCGCGACGAACAGCCACACTCTGCCGAAGACGCGCTCCAGCTCGAGCCGGTAGACGTCCGGGTCCGAGTAGACGAACAGCGGGATCGCGCCTTCCTCCGGCCGTACGGTTGCGCGCAGGCGCTCGTCCAGGTCGACGGCTTGCTTCACCTCATCCTCCAGTCAGCGAGACTCAGCCGACAGTATACAGTCGTCATGATGTCGCGGTGAGAAACCAGTCAGCGATCTCGTCGCTCGTCGCGAGCCACACGTCGTCGTGCGCTGCGATGTGCGCGAGCGCCCGCTCGAGCCGATGCGCGCGGAACGGCTGGCCGGCGAGGAAGGGGTGCAAGCCGATTCCCATCACGCGCAGGCTGCTGGCACCCTCGGCGTAAAGCGCGTCGAACTGGTCGATCACCGACTGCGCGAACTGCTCGCCGGTGTGATGGTGCAGCACGAACGCCGGGATGTCGTTCACCTCGCTGCTGTAAGGCAACGCGAGCAGCGCCCCGTCGCTGACGTTGAGGCGATAGGGCTGGTCGTCGTTGGCCCAGTCGAGGCTGTAGCTGAAGCCGAGCGCTGCGAGCACGTCGTTGGTGTGCGGCGTGGAGGTCAGCGCCGGGCCCAGCCACCCTCTCGGACGCGCCCCGGTCGCCGCCTCGAACTGGCCGGCGATCTGCTCGATCGCGGCGCGCTCGTCGTCGCGCTCCATCCCGACCCACCACGACGAGTTGTCGTTACCGTGACCGACCCACGCCCAGCCGCGCTTGGAGCCCTCCTCGACGATCTCGGGGTAGTGCTCGAAGACGGCGGCGTTGGTGATCGCGCTCGCGCGCATCCCGTGGCGGTCGAGCAGCTCCATCAGCCGCCAGACGCCGACGCGCGGGCCGTAGTCGCGCCAGCCGTGGTTGAGCGGGTCGGGCACGAGCTGCGCGGTGAACTGCGCAAGGCTGAGCGCCGGCTGGCCGTGCTTGTAATGCTCGATGTTCAGCCCGACCCAAACGGCCAGCCGCTTGCCGGCAGGCAGCTCGATGCGCGGGCGCCGGACGATCGGCGAGTAGTCGAAGAAGTCGTGGTCCATGATGCGTCCTCCCGTTTTTCAGCCGAGCATGCGCGCGAGCGACGTGTGCGGGTCGCGCGGCCGCGTGTGGACGACCTTCTGCTCGAACGAGCAGGTCGACGATCAGGTCCGAGCCGTAGCGCGTCTCGCTCATCGCGCCCTCGCCCCCACGGCCTCAAGCTGCGCGACGACGACCTGATCGAGCAGCTCGTCGCTGTTGGACTCCAAGAACATGAAGTGCCCGTTGCCGTCGAAGCCGAGGTCGGGCAGCCAGACGAGCTCGGCGTCGGCGCCCCAGCCGCGCAGCAGCCCGAGCGTCCGCTCCTCGATCGCGCGCGTGTGCGCGGGGTCCTCGCCGCCGGCAAGCAGGCGGATTGGCTTCCCGGCGAAGCCCGCGCCGCCGTCGATTCCAGGCATCCCCGGGTCGACGCCGAGCCGCTGCAGCAGCATCCGCGGCGGCAGGCCGACAAAGCTCGCGCGCAGCTCCTCGACGCGCTCGCGCGGGAAGCGCGTCGACGTCGCGATCCCCTGCTCGTAGATGTAGCCGTCGCCGTAGAGGTTCATCACGCGGCGGTCGACGGTCATCCGCACGCCGGTGTCGGCGAAGTCGACGACCGCGACATGCCCGTCGTCGGAGACGACCTTCGAGCGCGCGACGACGTTCGCCGGGTATGCGCCGGCCACCGACAGCACGCCGGCGACGAGGTCGGGCTCGTGCTCGACCAGCTGCCACGTGACCGCGCCGCCCATCGAGTGGCAGACGATCACGACCGGCTCGCCGATCACGTCGCGCAACAGCGCACGGTAGCCGGTGACAACGGCGCCGTAGTCGATCTCCAAGCCGTTGCGATTGCCCGAGCGGCCGGTCCCGGGCCAGTCGGTCACCCAGCAGCGGTGGCCGCGCTCGGCGAGCAGGTCAGCCCAGCCGCGGCGCCCGTCCGGCGTCGCGCGCCAGCAAGCGCCGGTCGCCCCGCCGCCGTGGATCAGCAGCAGCGGAGGCCGGAAGGCGGGCTCGTCGGGGCCAAGCAGCTCCCAGTAAAGGCCGCTCGTCGTCTCATGTCCAACGCGTGCGTTGCGCTCGCCGCCCGCCGCGCGCCCGGTGCCGCTTTCATTCTCAACGCTCGCGTTGCTCATGGCATCAACAAGCCCCCGGAGACGTGGATCGTCTGGCCGGTCACCTGGCGAGCGCCGTCGGAGAGCAGGAAGAGCGCGACGTTGGCGCAGTCCTCCGGCAGCGGGATCTCGCCGAGCGGCATCGCCTGGCGGACCTTTTCAACGCCCTCGTTGCCGCCGTTCATCGCACGGAAGCGCGGCGTGTCGGTCGGGCCGGGCGCGATGCAGTTGACGCGCGTGCCGTGCGGCGCGACGCTCGCGGCGAGCGAGCGGGTGTAGGAGATCACGCCGGCCTTCGCGGCGGCGTAGCCGGCGCGGTCGGTCGCCGCCATCACGGCTTGGCCGCTGCTCGTGAGCACGATCGCGCTGCCGCGGCGGGCGTTGAGCGCCGGCAGCGCGGCGCGGCAGCAGAGGTGGGCGCTCGTCAGGTTGAAGGTGACCTCGCGCTCCCAGCGCGCCGGGTCGAGCGTGTCGACGTCGCCGAGCAGCGCGCCGCCGACGGTCGCGAACAGCAGGTCGAGCCGGCCATGACGGTCAACGGCCTCGTTCACGGCCGCCTGGGCCGACTCGGCGTCGGTCGCGTCGCAGGCGACGAAGGCAACGTCGCCGTTGATCCCAGCAACGCGCTCCGCGCCGGCCGGGTCGAGGTCGGCGACGACGACGTGCGCGCCCGCCTCCGCCGCGAGCCGTGCGCCTGCGAATCCGATCCCCGAGGCGCCGCCGACGACAAGCAGGGCGCGGCCGGCGAGACTGCTCATGCGAGAAAGCTCTCCGGCGGCGTCGGGCCCCACGTGTTGATCGTCCGCGTCATGCGGTCGCCGGCCTCCCAACGCACCGGCTGATGATTGCCCTCATCGGCGATGTGCGCCATGTCGGCGAACAGCTCGATCCGTAGCCCCGACGAGGGGTCGCAGACATACGTGAAGATGTTGCGGCCCGGGACGTGGCGGCCGGGCCCGTACTCGACCTTGTAACCGTATGCGGAGAGACGGTCGAGAATCGGCTGGTAGACCTGCCAGCCGGCGACCTCGCAGCCGAGGTGGTGCAACTCGCCGCGGCCGCCGGGCCGGATCCCGAGGTTGTGATGCTCGCTGCCGATCCGCATGAAGAAGAGCGCCTCGCCGATCTGCTCGGAGAGCTTGAGCTCCAGCACGTCGCGGTAGAAGGCGGCGGCGGCGCCGGAGTCAGGCGCCTTCAGGTTGAGATGGCCGAGCCGGCGCGGGCCAAGCGGGCCCGGCGACGGGGTTGGCGTCGCGCGCGCCGCCGCTGGCTCGACCTCGAGCGGATTGCCAGCCGGGTCGGCGAAGGCAACACCGCCGTTGACGGTGCGCGTCGGCGTGGCGCCGGCGCTCGCCGCCCGGTCAACGAGCGCGTCGAAGTCGTACACGTCCGCGACCTCCCAGACGACCGCGCGCAACGCCAGCTCGTCGCCTTCCACCAGCACGATCGGAGTCTGGCCGAGCGGCCCATAGTCGCCGTCGCAGCGGACGGCGTAGGCGGCGTCCACAGCATCGACTGCAAAGCCGATGCCGTCGGCGAGAAAGGCAGCCGTCGCGGCAGGGTCGGGCACGGCGACACGGACTCCGCCAAGGCGACCAAGACGAGACGACGACGCGGGCGCGACGCGACTCACATCCTCCATCGCGCGCAGCATGTCATCTCTGGGCGAGCTTTCGGGCATTTTTGTGAGGTTCGGTCTTGAAGCCCGGTCGGACGGTTGCACACCGGGCCTGCTCACCGCGGGCCCTCGTTCGCCGCGATCGCCGACAGCGCGTCCTGCGTCGGCGCAGCGAACGGCTTCAGCCGTGTGAGCTCGCCGAGCTCACGCCCGCGGCCCGCCGCCCGTGCCGCCTCGACCGCCGCACTCGCGAGCGCGAGGTCCTGCAGCGCCGTCCCGACCGACTTGAACGACAACAGGTCGCGGCCGTCGAGCCCGCCGTCGTGCGTCAGGCCGGCGACCGCGTCGGCCATCCCGATCAGGTGGTGCTCGGCGAGCGCGCCACAGCCGAGGCCGTCGATCACGTCGCCGGACTCGAGCTTCACCTGCGTCGCGTCGTCGACCAGCAGCAGCGCCGAGCGGCGCATCGTCGCACGGTCGAGCTCACGCAGGTCCGGCCGCGTCGAGCCGATCGACAGCACGACCGTGCCGGGCTGGAAGTCGGTCCCGTCGACGACCGGATCGGTCGCCTTCGTGGCGAGCACCGCGACCGGCGCCGCGCTCGTCGCCTCGGCGACCGTCTCGACCGCGCGCACGGAGATCCCCAGCTCGTCCGACATGCGCGCACAGAACTCCTCGCGCCGCTCGCGGGAGCGGCTGAAGACGAGCACCTGCTCAAGCGGCCACAAATTGGCAAAGGCCCGCAGATGTCCCTCGGCCTCGAAGCCCGACCCGACGAGCGCGAGCGTGCTCGTCCCCGCCGGCGCCAGCAGCTGCCCTGCGACGGCGGTCGTCGCGGCGGTGCGCAGGCGCGTCACCTCGTCGGCGTCGAGAAGCGCGAGCAGCTCGCCGGTCGCCTGGCTGTAGACGAGGATCAGGTAGCGCGTGCCGAGGCCTCTGACGAGCGTCATCACCTTCAGGCCCATGAGGTCGTGGTAGGCAGCCGGCATCACGCGCAGGAAGCCGCGCTCGAGGTCGACGTCGTGGCGCGGCGGAACGATCGCCCGCCCCGCCCGCTCGGCCTCGACGGCGGCACGCGCCGCTGCGAGCGTCAACTCGTGCGTTGCCAGCGCGCGCACGTCGTCCGCGCTCAGGTAGAGCGTCATCGTCCTCCCTCCCCCGTTGGACGGCCGCTGTTCACGCCGCCCTCCGACCCGTGTAGAACTCCGCGTCGTCGGCCGGCAACTCGAAGCCCGAGGCGGCGAGGCCGCCGCGCAGCGCTCTCATCTGTCCCGGCTGCAGGCGCATCTGCGGCATCCGCAGCAGCCCGCCGTTGAAGCCCTGAAGCCAGCCGAGGTACTTCCAGCCGACGCGATGGATCAGATGCGCGCCGGCGAAGGTCGCGTGGAACTGGCCCTTCGCCTCGCGCCCGGCGTGGTAGCTCCAGAACAGCTCGGAGGTGCGCGCGCGGTCGCCCGCCAGCGCGGCCTCGAGCACCTGCGGAACGCGCGGGCCGAACGCCTCGTAGCCGCTCGTGCCGAACCATCTGATGCCGTAGTTGGCGACCAGCCCCGGTATGTGCTGCTCCATCGGGTTCTCGACGATCAGATGCTCGTGGCAGAGGTCGTGGACCTCGTCGAAGGCGCTGAACAGCGCCGGCCCGCCGCCCTCGTACTTGAGCGCCGCCGCCGTCTCGAGCTTGGAGATCTCCAGCAGCGCGTCCATCGGGAAGCCGGCTGGGTGCAGCGGCTTGAAGCCCCACGTCGCGACGCCGAAGAGGATCAGCGCGATGTCGGTCTGCTCCGCGACGTACCGCGTGTGCTCGACGATCTCGGCTGACGACTTCGGGCGAAACGACGGCGGGTAGGAGAGCAGAGCCGCCTCGGCGCCGACCCCCTCGGCGACGCGGGCGACCTCGATCGCCTCCTCGACGGTCGAGAAGCTGAGGTGGGCGACGAGCTTGAAGCCCTCTGGCGCCGCCTCGGCGGTGACCTCGAGGAAGCGCTTGTACTCCTCGGTCGTCGTGCCCGACTCCGACGCGACGAGCGTGCCCCAGTAGCCGTACTGCGCAGCGAGCTCGACATCGTGGCGGATGCCAGCCTCGTTGAGGCCGCGGAAGTCCTCGGTGAACGAGGGCAAGGTCACGTTGCACGCGCCGACCCACTCGGCGCGGGCGCGCTCTTTGACCTCAGCGCGGCGGTACGGAAGTGCCATGACGGTGCGGGTCCTCTCAGTTGCTCAGGGAGATCAAGTGGTGTGAGTGCCGGCGGGGCTCGTGGGCGACGCGCCCAAGGGCGACCGCGCGGTTGTGGGCGACGCGGGGCTCGCGACGGCGCGGTGGATCGGGCGGTAGACCCAGCGGGCGCTCGTGAACCAGTCGCGCTCCGCGAGCGTGGCGCGGCGCGGCGTGTCGCGCGCGGCGGCGGCAAGCCCTGGGATCGCGGTCCGGCCTGGGATGTGCTCCGTCTCGTACCAGTCGTGGAAGTCGTCCTGCCAGCCGGCCGGCGGCTCCATCTGCGAGAAGAGCAGGCCGGCGCTCATCGCAGGCCGTCCCCGACGCTGACCTCGTCTCTCGCGAGGCCGCCGACGCGGTGATGCACGCGGCCGCGCGTCGCCATCGCAGCGATCACGACGATCTCGTCAGGCTTTGGGCCATCCGGCACCGTCACGGTGACCGTGTCGTAGAACTCGCGCACGAACAGCGCGCGGCGATACGCGAGCGGGATGTCGATCTGCGAGCTGGGGCCAGCGACCTTCGACGTCGACGTGACCCACGTGATGCCGTCGATCTCGGCGCGCATCGCGTCGCCGAACGGCGTCGTGATGCAGGCGACGCCATGCTCCTGCTCGCCGGCGGTGCCGACGATCGCGCCTTTACCGCACGACTCAGCTGGCGCACCGCCGAGCGCTGCTCTGCAGCGCGCGACCAGCTCGAGCGCCAGCGGGATGCTCGGCTCGATCAACTCGTCGAGCGTCTCCGCATAGCGACCGGCATACGGGTTGGAGATGACCGCGCCGACAGCCGCCTTCACCAGCGGCTCTTCGACGGACGGGCCGCCGTCTGCGTGGATCTCTTCAACCGCCGTGACCCACTTGCGAACCGTGAGTGAGCTCATCTCCAGGCCATCTCCTCAATGCCTACGAACTACTGGCAACTGTATACAAGAGACAGGAGCCACGCAAGATTCATCGCGGGGAAGCGCGCCGGCGGGGCTGGAGGCGCGGGCGCGGCGGGAAGGCCCGGCGAGGCGGGCAGGCGCGGGCGCGCGGAACCGCGCCGGCCGGGCTGGAGGCGCAGGCGCAGCGGGACGGCCCGAGCAGGCAGGTTGGAACGGGCGCGCGGAACCGCGCCGGCCGGGCTCGAGGCGCAGGCGCGGCGGGACGGCCCGGCCAGGCAGGCATCAACAGGCGAATCAACCGGGACGGCGACGCGCGTGGCGGCCCGCACGCCGCACGCGCAGCAGCGAGGGGCGCGTGGGGACCGCGGCGCCGGGCTCTCGCCCAGCGCCGCTGCTCAGCCGCCGTTCGCGTTGGCCGTGCGCATCTGGGCCGCGCGCACAATCAGGCGCTCGCGCGTGTGCGCGATGTGGGCCTCGACGGCGCGGCGGGCGGCCGTCGCCTCGCGCGCCTCGACGAGACGGCATATCTCGTCATGCTCGGCGCCGGCCTCGTCGCGGCGGTGGATGCCGGTGCCGCGGCTCCACAGCCGCACGTAGCGCTCGCCGCGCACGCGCAGCTGCTCGATCAGCTCGAGCGACGTCTGCGCGCCGGAGGGCTGGTAGAGCGTCGTGTGAAAGCGGGCGTTGAGCTGAAGCCAGCGCGAATGCTCCTGCTCGGCCTCCATCTCGGCGATCACCCTACGCGCGGCGGCGAGTTCCTCAGGTCCGATCTCCGGCACCGCCCGCTCGATCACGAACCCTTCGACGACGGCACGCAGGTCGCAGATCTCGATGATCCGCTCGAGGTCGAGCGACCGCACGACAGCAAGTCTGTGCGCGCGCGTGTCGATCAAGCCCTCGGCCTGCAGCTGGCGCATCGCTTCGCGCACCGGCACGCGCGAGACGCCGAAATGCTCGGCGAGCGCGGCCTGGTTGAGCACCGCGCCATCCTCCAGCTCGCCGTTGTTTATCGCCTCGCGCAACGCGTCCGCGACGTAGTCGGCGGTGATCCGGCGATCGTTGAAGTCCGTCTCGAGCTTGATGCCGCTGAGGTCGGTCAGTCGCACAGGCGCCCGCTCAGATCAGGAAGGTGACGTTGCCGAGCGGGACGTCGCCGTTGACCAGGCGCGCTTCCTTGCGGCGGATGGAGAAGCGGCCCTCGACAGGCGCCAGCTCGTGCAGTACGCGCGCGGTGTACTGCGCCTGGCGCCCCTTGCGCATCTCGGTGATGAGCTGGACCGAGGCGACCGTCAGCACGCCGTCTGCCTCGCCGACAATCCGCACGTTGCCGATCAGATGGGCGGTGCGCGACGGCGGGTCCTGCGAGTAGGCGTGGCCGCTGCGCAGGCGCAGCACGCGCTCGGCCAGGCGCCGACGGTCGTCGAGCATCAGCTGGACCTGACGGCGCGGGTCGGCGTCGGGCCCTTGTGGGATCCAGTAGACAGCATCCTGGCTGTAGAGCCCAAGCCACTCGTCGAAGCGACGGTCGTCGAGCAGCTCCGCCTCCAGGTAGAGGAAGGCGGCAGCCTCCGCGGTGCGCACGGCGTCGAAGGTAGGCGCGGCGCCCGCCGCAGCCACGCCTGCGGCAGCGGCGCCCGCTGCGTTGGCCTCCTTCGCGCCGGCGCCCGCGGCGCCGCCATCCACGGCAACCTGCCCCGCAGCCGAAACGGCTGTCTCTCCCGCGCTCATCGGCCCGCCTCCATCGACCGCTTCCATTGCCGGTAGAAGGCGCGCTGCGGGACCTCGTCGGCGGAATGGCCGATCAGGATCCCGTTCTCGCCCGGTCTCTCGCGATGCATCCCGCGGCTCATCACGAGCCAGTCGTGCTCGGTCGCGCGCATGCCGTCGCCGACGCGGTCGAAGGCGACCTCGACGTCGTCGGGCCCGCCCATGCCAGCCGGGCCGTAGAAGCCCTCGTGCGTGCGCAAAATTCGCTCGTTGTGCTCGTCGCTGGCACCCTCGTGCAGCATCGGGTAGAGCCGCACCTCGGTGCGCAGCGCCGACTTCGGCAGCACGTGGCGCAGCTGCGCGCCGACGAAGCAGAGGTTCGGGAAGACGATCAGGTTGAACGGCAGGTCGCCGAGCTGGCCGCCGTTGTTGCCCGTGCGCGGGTCGCCGAACTCGTGCACCGAGTGGCCGTTGCCAAGGTCGATCGTGCGATAGCTCTCGTCGAGCATGATGCTCTGCATGATCGGCGGCGCCTGGCCGATGCGGTCGGCGAGCACCTCGAGGAAGCTGCGGTGCACGAAGCCGAAGTGGTAGTTGTCGATCGTGTTCTCGACCTGAAGCTTCCAGTTGTTCTCGTACGTCAGGTTGTGCGCGCCGGCGGACAGCCGGATCCCCTCGGGCCCCTGCTCGGAGATGACCTCCAGGTAGGGCTTCGCGTTGCCGAGGTAGTCCTCGAGCGAGTCGCCCTCGGCGGCGAAGCTGGCGAAGATGAAGCCACGAAACGATGCGACGCGCGGCAGTCGCACGAGCCCGAGCGCGTCGCGGTCGAGATGTGGGTAGGCGTCGTCGTAGGTGATCCCGCGCAGCGGCCCGTCGTTTCTGTACGTCCAGCCGTGGTAGGGGCAGCGGAAGAAGCTCGCGTTGCCGCGCTCGGCCTGGCAGACGGCCGCGCCGCGGTGGCGGCAGCGGTTGAGCAGCACGTGCAGCTCACCGTCGTCGGCGCCGCGCGTGACGATCACAGGCTGCGTGCCGGCGTGCGTCGTCTTGTAATCGCCCGCCTCGCGCAGCTCGCTCTCGTGCGCGACATACAGCCACGAGCCGTGGAACAGCGCCTGCTGCTCGCGCTCGAAGATCTGGTCGGAGGTGTAAACGCTCCCGTGGATCCGCCAGTCGTCAGTGATCAAAGCGGGCGGGTCTGCCGTCGTGCTCACTCGCATGCTCCTTGGTCGCTGCGCCAACCGGTCTGACTGGGGTCGAGGAACGGTCCGAGCCGCTCGTGCGTCAGCCACGTAAGGCTCGCCAGCTCAAGCGGGTCGAGGTGGATCGTCCGGCCGCTGCGCAGATCCTCGATCTGCAGCCGCGGGCCGTTCGCGCGCCGGTCGAGCGCGATCAACACGTCCCCGAACTCGCTCGTGAGGCGGAACCGCTCACCAGCCCCGTTGACCTGTTTAAAGAGGTCCCCACGCTCCATCGACTCCATCGACTCCATCTGGCGAGTGTATACTGTCGCCATGAAAATCGCGAACGAGTTCACGCTCGGCGTGCCGCTCGATCAGGCGTGGCCCCTGCTGACCGACCTCGAGCGCGTCGCCCCCGCGATGCCCGGGACGAAGGTCGACGAGGTCGACGCTGACGGCGTGAGGGCGACGATGAGAGTCAAGGTCGGCCCTATCTCCGTCGCCTACCGCGTGCGCGTCGAGCTCGTCTCACGTGACGAGGCGACGCACGTCGCCGTCTTTAAGGCGAGCGGCAGAGAGACGCGCGGCCAGGGAACCGTCAACGCAACTGTTAGAGCGACGCTGACGGCGTCGGGCGACGAAACCGCGGTCGTCCTTGTGACCGACTTCGCCGTCACAGGTCGCGTCGCCCAGTTCGGTGGCGGTGTGATGAAAGAAGTCGCCGACCGACTGCTGAGACTGTTCGCGACGCGGCTTGAGGCGGATCTGGCAGGCGAGCCGGCGGGTGGGATCGACGCGCGTGTCGCGACCGACGCTGGTGCGGCGAGCGGCGCGGCCGCCGGTGCCGGAGCAAGCGCCGCGACCGCAGTCGCTGACGAGGCCACGACAGGCGCGCCGCGGGCTGCGGGCGATGGCGGCGCCGCAAACGATCGGCGCGCAGCCCCCGCCCCACGCCTCCGCCCCGCGCCCGACCCCGAGCCGATCGACTTGGGCAGCGTCGCTGGCGCCGCGCTCCTCCCGAGCGGAGCCGCGATCACCTCATTCCTTGGCGCTTTCCTCGGGACGTTGTTCGGCGCTCTGCTCGCCGCCGCGTTGCTCCGGCGGCCGTAGCGGTCAAGCGCCCCAAGCGCGCGAGCGGTCGCCGCGACCTCGAGCACGCTCAGGCTCGTCGCCGTGATCACGGACCTCCTTAGATGTCGGGATCCGAATGGCGGATTCAGCGGCTTGGCCGTCAACGGGGGTGTTGGCTCAGCTCGCGACGTTCGCCGGAGCGGCGGCGTCGGAGCGGGCCGGCCGTCAACGGGGGTGTTGGCTCAGCTCGCGACGCTCGCCGGGGCAGCGGCGGCGGCGTTTCGGATCAGCGCACGCACGCGGTCGGGCGTCAGCGGACAGGCGCGTACGACGACGCCAAGGTCGGCGAGCGCGGCCTCGACGGCGTTGGCGATCGCGGCTGGCGGGCCGATCGCGCCGCCCTCGCCCAGCCCCTTGACGCCGAGCGGGTTGAGCGGCGAGGGCGTGTCGACATGCGCGAGGCAGATGTCGGGCAGCTCGCCGGCCGTCGGCAGCAGGTAATCCATGAAGCTGGCGGTGCGCAGCTGGCCCTCGTCGTCGTAGACGAGCTCCTCGAACAACGCACTGCCGATCCCCTGCATCACGCCGCCGAGGATCTGGCCGTCGGCAACAGCCGGGTTGACGGGGCGGCCGCAGTCGTGCGCGACGGCGTACCGCAGCAGCTCGACCATGCCGGTCCTGGGGTCGACGGCGACAACGGCCGCGTGGACGCCGGCGGCGTAGGTGACCGGGCCAGGATTGTGGATCGCTGTGGCGGTGAGGGTCGCGGGGGCACCGGCCGGGCGGCCGGGGTTATACGGCGTGAGGCTGCCGGCGAGAGAGGCGAGGGCGCCGGGGTCGAGCTGGCGCCTGGGTCCAGTATCCAGTTGCCTGGTGCTATTGGCACGTACCGTGCGCTCGACGCCGTTCTCACCGCTGGCGCGCTCCGCGCCGTCGTCACCGAGGTACGTGTCGATCTGCTCCCGCAACTCCGAGCACGCCTTCGCGACCGCGTTGCCGGCGACCACGATGCTGCGGCTGGCGATCGTGCCGAAGCCGGTCGCGACGGCGCGCGTGTCGCCGCCGATGATCTCGACCTGCTCGATCGGGAGCCCGAGCGCGTCGGCGGCGATCTGAGCAAGCGTCGTGCGGTGGCTCTGGCCTTGCGAGGAGGCGCCGGTCGCGACACGGACGCGGCCGCCGGCGATCAACGTCGCCGTTGCCGACTCGAACGGGCCGACGCCGGTCCCCTCGACATACGCGGCGTACCCGATCCCGACGCGTCGGTGCTCGCCCACCAGCGCCTGCCATGGCTCGTTCTCAACCATCGCACGGGCGCGGCGGAGCAGCTCCGGATAGTCGCCGGAGTCGTAGACCTGCTCGGTGCCGTCGCGGTAGATCATCCCGGTCGTGTACGGCATCGCCTCTGCCGCGATCATGTTGCGGGCGCGTACGTCGGCGGGGTCAAGGCCGAGCGTGCGAGCGAGCCGGTCGACCGCGCGCTCCATTGCGAAGACGGCCTCGGGTCGCCCGGCGCCGCGGTAGGGCGCGACGACGCCGGTGTTCGTCACAACCGCTCGCAGATGCACGTCGATCGCGTCGACTGAGTAGGGGCCGATCAGGTGGGTCAACGTGTTGTACGGGACGACCAGCCCGAGCGTGTGGAAGGCACCGCAGTTGTGCAGCACGCTGTCGCGCACGCCGAAGATGCGGCCCTCGCCGTCAGCCGCGATCGCGATCCGGTGGAGCTGCTCGCGGCCGTGCGTGGTTGCGACGAAGTGCTCGGAGCGGTCCTCGACCCACTTGACCGGGCGGCCGAGCTGCAGCGCGAGCCACGGGATCACGAGGTCTTCGGGATAAATCGCGCCCTTCGGGCCGAAGCCGCCGCCGACGTCGGGCGCGCGCACGTGGATCGTGTCGGGCGCGCGTCTGAGCGCGCCCGCGAGGAAGTCGCGCAGCTGGTGAGGGGTCTGCGTCGAGGCCGAGACGGCGAGCGTGCCGTCGAGCGGGCTAGGGATCGCCACGACGCCGCGCGTCTCGATCGGCGAGGCGGCCTGGCGCTGAGTGCGGAAGACCTCCTCGATGACGACCTCGGCTTGCGCAAAAACAGTGTCAGGGTCGCCTCTGCGGAAGCGGTACTCGAGCGCGACGTTGTCGTCCCAGCTCGGCTCGAGCAGCGGGGCACCGGGAGCGATCGCCGCCTCGAGGCCGACGACCGCCGGCAGCGGCTCCAGCTCAAGCTCGATCAGCTCAAGCGCGTCCTCCGCCTGATAGCGGTCCTCGGCGACGACGACCGCGAGCGGCTGCCCGACGTAGGTCGCGCGCTCAGCCGGGATCGCCGGCATCGGATGAACGCGCGACGTCGCGCCCGTCGACGCCCTCACCGTCTCCGGCACGACGCGCGCGATCTGGAAGACCATCGGCTCAAGCGCGGCGACGTCGGCGCCGGTCCAGACGCCGATCACCCCCGGCGCATCGCGGGCCGTGGTCACATCGATCGAGAGGATCCGCGCATGCGCCTCCGGGCTGCGCAGAAACGCAGCCTCGCCGCGGCCCGGCGGATCGATGTCGTCAACGTACGACCCCGCTCCGCGCAGCAACCGCTCGTCCTCGACACGTGGGACCGACTGGCCGACATACGGGGCGCGCTCAGCCATGGCCGGCCTCAGCGGCGACGGGGGCGGGCGTGGTGGGCGTTGGCTCAGTGGCGACGGGGGAGGGGGTGGTGGGCGTTGGTGGAGCGTCAGGCGCGGGGACAGCCTCTCCGCCCGCCAGCAACTCCTCCGCACGGCGGACGGCGGCGACGATATTCTTGTAACCGGTGCAGCGACAGATGTTGCCGCCGAGCGCATCGATCACCTGCTCGTCGCTCGGGTGAGGCGTGTCGCGCAGCAGCGCGGTGACGGTCATCAGGAAGCCCGACGTGCAGAAGCCGCACTGCATCCCGTGCGTCTCGTGGAAGGCCTGCTGGACGGGATGCAACGGCTCGTCGGGAGCCGCGAGGCCTTCGACGGTCGCGATCTCGCAGCCGTCGGCCTGCGCTGCGAAGACAAGGCACGCGCGCTGGGGCTCGCCGTCGATCAGCACCGTGCACGCGCCGCAGACGCCGTGCTCGCAGCCGACGTGCGTGCCGGTCAGCCGCAGCTTGTGTCGCAAGAAATCTGTCAACAGAAGACGGGGCTCAACATCCGTCGCGTACTCAGCGCCGTTGACGACGACGTTGATGGCGAGCGCCTGGTCAGACATGACGGCTCCCTCGACACGCGCTCCCGCGCGAGCGCGCGAGCCGCGCGAGACGCGCCACGCGACGGGTCATCAGCTCACACATCTCGGCTGCGGCCCCACGCCTCGGCGAGGGCGTCGACGGCGAGCTCGACCGCGGCCTCGCGGCGGTACTCGGCGCTGGCGTGGACATCGTCGACCGGGGTGATCGCGTCGGCAATCAACGCGCGTGTTGCCTCGATCCCCTCCGCGTCGAGCGGCGCGCCGTCGAGCACGGCCTCGACCTCGTGCATCCGCACCGGGCGCTCGCCAACGCCGAACAGCACGAGGCGTGGGTCGGACGGCGTCCCGCTGGCGGACCGCTCGACCGTCGCGACCGCGCCGACGAGCGCGAAGTCGCCGCGGCGGCGGGCCAGCTCCCGGAACGACCAGCCACGCTCGCCACTCCACGCGGGGAACGTCACTGACGCGAGCATCTCTCCAGGCTCCAACGCAACCTCGTAGTAGGAGACGAAGAACTCGTCGGCATCGAGCTCGCGCTCGCCGCCCTCCGCGCTCACGACGCTGAAGCGCGCGTCGAGCGCGAGCGCCAGCGCCGGCAGCTCGGCGGTCGGGTCATGATGCGCGAGGCTGCCGCAGACGGTGCCGCGGCTGCGGATCTGCGGATGGCCGATGTGGCTGATGCCCTCGGCGAGCAGCGGGTGGCTGCGCTCCACCGTCCGCAACAGACGCGCCTGGGTAACGGAGGCGCCGACCACCAACGTTCCGTCCGCCTCCACGCGCAGCTCGCGCAGCGCCTCGACGCGGCGCAGGTCGACGAGCCTCTCGGGAGCGGCAAGGCGGAAGCTCATCATCGGCACGAGCGACTGGCCGCCGGCAATGACGCGTGCGTCAACGCTGTCGTCGGCGAGCAGCTCGAGCACGTCGTCGAACTCCCTCGGAGCGTGGTATTCGAAGGCGGCTGGCTTCATCTCTCCGTGCCCGGAAAGGCAACGCGCCTACTGTATACAGTCGTGCAGAGACACGCAAGCGGCCAAGCCGGCCCACCGGAGGCGTATGCTCAGTGCGTGGACAACTTGTTGATCGGGGACGCGCCTGAGCTGCGGAATCGCCGCACCAGCTCCGACTACATCGCGGACGCGTTGCGTGCCGCGATCAACAGTGGCCAGCTTGAGGACGGTGCGGTCCTCAACCAAGTGGAGCTGGCAGAGCATTTCGGCGTCTCGCGCGTTCCTGTGCGCGAGGCGATCCGACGCCTGGAAGCGGAGGGGCTGATCGAGGCCGCGGCGCATCGCCGCGCCGTCGTGCGCGGTCTGAGCCTGGACCGCATCGCCGAGGTCTACGAGCTGCGCGTGCTGCTCGAAGGCCACCTCACGGCCAGCGCGACAGACCGGATCGACAGAGATCGGCTTGAGCAGCTGGCCACGCTCAACAGAGCGATGAGAGACGAGCGCGACCACACGCGCTGGCTGGAGCTAAACGCTCGCTTCCACACGATGCTGTACGAGCCGGCCGACAAGCCGACGGCGCTTGAGCTGGTCGAGACGCTGCGCCAGCGCGGCGAGCGCTACGTGCAGATGTGGAGCTCGGGCAGAGGCCTGGAGCGCACCGCGCAGGTGACGCGCGAGCATGCCGCGATCCTCAGAGCGGTCAGAGCGCGCGATCGCGAAGGCGCGCGCGACGCGACGATGATGCACATCGAGCGCACCCGCGACGCCGTCCTGCAGCTCCACCGCGAGACCGCCCCCGCCGCCGTCAACGGCGACGTGGACACCGACCTGGAATAGCGTCCGCCGCGGGGGGTCGCCGCCGGCGCCACCGACGCCAGTGCGACGGGCGCGGAGCCCGAGGCCCCGCGCCTGCCGCACGAGCCGCTTAGACCGCGACCGGCGCGGCCGCCTTCGCGGTCCGAAGCCCCGCGCCTGCCACACGAGCCGCTTAGACCGCGACCGGCGCGCTTGCCTGCGCGGGGAAGAACTCGTCGAGTCTGATCGCCCGCCAGACTTCCTCGGGCACGTCGACCGTCTGCTGGAACGGCAGTCCGACCGGCTTCGTCGCGTCGATGATCCACTTGGCGTTGAGGGCGCCGTTTCTCGTGTCGTCCTCGATGCTGTACGCCGTCGGGTCGAGCTCGCAGGTGTACGACTCCGGAATGATGATGACGTCCTTGTCAGCGCGCACGCGTGTGGCGACCGCCCACATCACTCTCATCTCGTCATAGGGGTCGATGTCGTCATCGACCACGACGCAGAGCTTCACGAACGGGTCGGCGCCGAGGGCCGTCAACGCGGCGTTGCGCGCCTGGCCGTCGTACTCCTTGCCGATCGAGACGTAACAGGCGAAGCGGCAGCAGGCTGAGAACGGCATCGACACCGCTCTGACCGACGGCACCACCGCGCGGACCTTCGACAGCAGGTTCGCCTCGCGGCCGACCATGCCGATCAGGTTGTGCTCGGGATGGGCGTTGAAGACGTCCTGGTAGATCGCGTCCGAGCGGCGCGTGATCGCCGTCACCTCGACGACGAGCGTGTCGTGCGCCGGGCCCAGGTACCAGGAGAACTCGCCGAAGGGCCCCTCCCACTCGCGCTTGTGCGGCAGCAGCTTGCCCTCGATCACGATCTCGGCGTCGGCCGGGACGTCGATGCCGAGCGTCTCGGACGGCGTCATCCGCACGGGCTCGCCCGCGAGGCCGCCGGCGACCTCGATCTCGTCGACCTCGAGCGGCCCGCGGTATTGCGACGCCATGTAGAGCGTCGGGTAGTGGCCGATCACGATCGCCACCTCGAGCGGCTCGTCGCGCTGCTCCTGTTTGTGGTGCATGTGCCAGATGTGCGAGTAGGCGCCTGGGTCGAGCCGCAGCTCCTTGGGGCCGATCACCTGGATGCGGTAGATGCCGGCGTTGTAGGCACCGTTGTCAGGATCCTGCGCGACGGTCACGCCGGAGGAGATGTACTCGCCGCCGTCCTCGCCGCAGTGGACGATGTTGGCGATCTTCGTGACGTCGACGTCGTCGCCGGTCTGGATCACTTCCTTGACCGGGCCCGTCTCGACGCGCTCGGGCGCGATCATCGTGCCCTGGCGAGCGTCGTACGCGTGCGCGAGGCCGGCGCTGTCGGTGTCGAACAGCATTGCGAGCCGATCGCGATGACCGAGCGCGTTGCCGAGCACCGGAACGTCACAGCCCGTGACGTTCTCGAACAGCACCATCGGGAACTGGCCGTCGTCCTGGAACTTGCGCAGGACGCCCGTCAACTCGAATCTCGGGTCAACCTCCTTCGAGGTGCGCAGGAAGGAGGACGGATGCGCCTCCTGCACCTGCTCGATGAAGGTCCGAAGATCCTTGGGCATTCTCTCTCCCTGTACGTGGTTACTGAATACAGTATTGGGTGTGCGCGAGAGCGAGTCAACCCGACGTCTGCGTACGGCCGATGCGACGATGCCGGCGGCGCGTCCACGGTTCGCGTCCGCAGATCCCCCTTCCCGCCCAGCCGCGAAGGCTCAAGCGCGATCACGCAGCGGACCCCACCGCTCTCCCCGGTCAGCTCGAAGGCGTGACGACACTCTGGCGACTGTGTACAGTTGCCAGAGTTCCAGTCGTCTGTTCGGCACGGGCTGCCGCCACGGGCGCAAACGAACCTGGGAGAGGTCATGCACAAGCGATGGACTGTCGCGCTTGCCGCGGCGATCGCAGGAGCAGTCGGAGTGGCCGGTTGCGGCAGCTCGTCGTCGAGCGGCAACAACGGCGGCGGTTCAGACGGCGGCGGGCCGATCAGCATCGGCGTGCTCGCACCGTATTCCGGTATCTATGCCGTCGCCGGCAACCCCGTCGAGGACGGCGCCAGATACTGGCTGATGGAGCACGGCAACAGAATGGCCGGGCGCGACGTCGACCTGACGACGGCCGACGACAAGAGCACGACGCAGGGCGAGGTTTCCGCGGCCAACAACTTGATCCGCCAGCAGCACGTCTCCGCCGTCGTCGGGCTCGTCAACTCGGCCGGCGCCCTCGCTGCCCGCCCAACGTTGATGCGCGGCAGAGTGATCACGCTCTCGGTCGTCGCCAACGCGACCGACCTGCTCGACACGAAGGCCGGCCCGTACCTCTTCATGCTCAACCCGGCAGCCAACGAGACGGCGGCGCCCGCGGCGGTGCTCGCGCAGAGACAGGGCTGGGACAACGTCGTCGGGATCGCCGACAACTACGTCGGCGCGCGCACGTGGCTGGACCCCTCGCTCGACGCGATGCAGAGACTCGGGCTGAGAGTCAACAGCCGTATCTACCCGCCCTTCCCCACCTCCGACTACGGCCCGTACGTCAGCAAGATCGACCGCTCCGGCAGACCCGGCCTCGTCTACCCGGTGATGTTCGGGCCCAGCGCGCTCGGCTTCCTGAAGGCGTACTCGTCGTTCGGCGGCACCGCCCCGATCTACACGACAGGCTCGATGCTCGAGCCGACCTCGGCGTCGGGCGACGTGTTGAGAGCCGCACAGGGTGCCTATGCCTACTGGAACTACAGCCCCGCGCTCGACACGCCGGAGAACAGATCGTTCGTCGACGGCTTCCGCAGAGCGTTCCACCACACGCCGGGCGGCTTCGAGATGCAGTCGTACGCGGCGATGGGGTTCCTCGACGCGGCGTACAGAAGAGCCGGCGCGGACGCATCGGCCGACGACCTCCGCACCGCGTTGCAGCAGGTGCAGGTCACCTCGCCCGTCGGGCCGCTGAGATTCGGCACCGAGCAGGCCGCGAGCTGGGACATCTATCTGACGAGAGTCGGCACCGCCGACGACGGCTCCCCCGCGCTCGTGCCGGTCGGGCCCTACGTCAGAGGCGCCCACCCCGACATGACGACCGACGAGGCGCAGGCGGCGCTCGCCGAGCTGCCGGGCGCCGGGCAGTAGGCCGGTGCGGCGGGCGGCGCGCACCGAGCAGCGGACGGCGAGCGGCGAGCAGCGAGCAGCGCATGGCGGCGCGGCGATGGTGAGACGGGCGCGGCAATGAGGAGACAGGCGCGGCGATGACCTACTGGCTGACACAGGTGTTGAACGGCCTCTCCTTCGGCGCGGTCCTCTACCTGATCGCGATCGGGCTGACGCTGATCATGGGCGTGATGCGCGTCGTGAACCTGATGCACGGCTCGGGCTACCTGCTCGGCGCGTACATCGCGCTCACGGTCATCAAGCACACGGACAGCTTCTTGCTCGGGCTCGTGCTCGCGGTGCTCGCCGGGGGCGCCGTCGCGCTGATCGTCTTCGCGCTGTTGCAGCGCGTCGGGACCGACCTCGCACGGCAGGCGGTGCTGACGTTCGCGTTCGTCTACATCATCGGCGACCTCAGCCTTCAGGTCTTCGGCGGCAGCACCCAGCAGGTGCCGCTGCCCAACGCGCTGCAGGGCACGATCCACCTTGGCGGGCTGACCTACCCGTCGTATCGCATGCTGCTGATCGCGATCGTCGCGGTGATCGCGCTCGCCGCCTTCGCGATCGAGCGGCGGACCCTGTGGGGCGCTTTGGTGCGGGCGGTCGCGGACGACCGTGAGATGGTCGCCGCGATCGGCCGCAACCCCCGCTGGATCGCGCTCGGGACGTTCGTCGTCGGCATGTGCCTCGCCTTCCTCGGCGGCGTCCTCGGTGGCGGAGTCTTCGGCGCGTATCCTGGCGCCGATATACAGTTTCTTGTATTCGGGCTGGTGATCGTCGTGCTCGGCGGCATGGGCAGCCTCGGCGGCTCCCTGCTGGCGGCTCTGGTGGTCGGGCTCGCTGACACGCTCACGAAGGTCGCCTGGCCGTCAATCGGCGACCTGTCGATCTTCGCGCTGCTGATCGTCGTCCTGGCGATCCGTCCCAACGGCCTCTTCGGGCGGCCGGCGTGAGCTCGCTGGATGCTCGTCGGCTGCGCGCCGTCGGCCTGCTCGTCGCGCTCGTGCTCGCGGTCGTCGTCGTGCCGGCGCTGCCGATCTTCTATGTCGGGACGGCTGGCCAGATCGCGGCGTTCGCGATCGTCGCGATGGGCGCGAGCTTGATCGTCCAGCACGTCAACCTGCCGAGCCTTGGGCACGGCGCCTTCTTCGGGATCGCGGCGTACGCGGTCGGGCTGCTGATGCTGCACGGGATCCCGCAGACGATCCCGGCGCTGCTGCTGGCGATTCTCATCACCGGCGCCTTCGCCGGCGTGATGGGGCTGGTCGTGCTGCGCACCAGAGCCGCCTATTTCATGATGATCACGCTGGCGATCGGGCAATTGCTGTCAGGGCTGGCGAGCAGCCTGAGCTTCACGGGCGGCGACAACGGCCTCAGCGGGATTCCGTTCGCGACGATCGGCTCGATCGACCTGAGCGACCCGACGCAGTTCTACTTCACCTGCCTCGTCGTGCTGATCGTCGTTGCGGTGATCCTCAAGCTGCTCGTCGACGCGCCGTTTGGCTTTGCGCTCCGCTCGCTCGCCGGCGACGACCGCCGCGCCCGCAGCCTCGGCGTCAGCCCGCTGCGCGTGAAGCTGATCGCGTTCGTCGTGAGCGGCATGCTGACCGGCCTCGGCGGCGCGCTCTACACGCTCAACTCGGGCTTCGCCGACCCGTCGATGCTGTCAGCGACGACGTCGGGCTCGATCTTCCTGATGGTCGCGCTGACCACGCGTCTCGGCGTCTTGGGCCCGATCGTGGGCGCGATCCTCGTCGAGGGCATCACGCTGATCGTCGGCAACCACACGACCCACAGCCAACTCGTGCTCGGGATCGTCGCCGCGCTGATCGCGTTGTTCGTGATGCGGTCTGACGGGGCTGGCGGCGGAGTCGGGCGACGGCGTGCGGGCGACGACTCGGCGACCCCGAGCGCAGGTCAGCGCCAGGTTGCGGGCGAGCCGGCGGGCGCCGGTGAGCGCTCCGCGAGCACGGTTGGGAAGGAGCCGCTCGATGCCGTCTGATGACCGCGGGCCTCTGGGTCAGACGGGCCCACAAATCCGCCGC
>DASYEC010000100.1:0-2176 GCA_036499225.1 Conexibacter sp. | reverse complement strand
CCTCGCGGGTCGACACTAGGCCGCCGCGCCCAGGTCGCTCAGCGCGGAGAGCACTTGCTCGTCGTGCGTCTCGGGCTTGACCTTCTTGATGACCTTGCGCACGATCCCCTCCTCGTCGATGACGAACGTCGAGCGCTGCGTGCCCATGTAGGTCTTGCCGTACATCGACTTCTCGACCCAGACGCCGTAGGCCTCGCTGACCTCATGGTGCTCGTCGGCCAGCAGCTCGAAGTTGAGGTCCTGCTTCTCGTAGAACTTCTTGATGGCCTTGACCGGGTCAGGCGAGACGCCGAGGACGACCGCGTCGGCCGCCTCGTACTCCAGCTCGTGATCGCGGACCCCGCACGCCTGGGTCGTACAGCCCGGGGTGCTGGCCTTGGGGTAGAAGTAGAGCACCACGCGGCGCCCGCGGAAGCTCGAGAGCCGCACCGGCTCGTCCCGCTGGTCGGGGAGCTCGAAGTCCGGTGCCGGCTGGCCTTCCTTGATCATGTCTCCATGATACGGCGGCGCGCGCGGCTACTTCAGCAGCCGCGACAGGCGGCGGTCCTTGAGCACGCGGCCGCCGGTCTGGTCCTTGGGGCAGTAGCAGAGGACGTAGCTCTCGTAGTGCACCGCCTCGATCGTCGTGCCGCAGCGCGGGCACGGCTCGCCCTCGTGGCGGTGGACCTGCAGCGGCAGCGGCAGCTTGTCGGGGATCGGCAGGTGCACGACCTCCTCGTAGTGCTGGATCGCGCCGTCGAGGCGCTCCAGCATCGCGGCGCGCAGGGCCGCGGCCTCGTCGGCGTCGAGGTCGTTGGCCCGCTTGAACGGCGAGAGCTCGGCAGTCCACAGGATCTCGTCGACCCACGAGCGGCCGATGCCGGTGATCACGCGCTGATCGCGCAGCGCCGCCTGCAGCGGCCGGGCGCCGACGGGCTTCAGCAGCGTCGCGAGATCCTCCGGCGGGTCGGGCCACGCCTCGGGGCCGAGCGTGGCGACCGCCGGGTCGGCGGCCAGCCCCTCGCCGGTGAGCACCTTGACCCACGCGGCCTGCTTGGTGCCGAACTCGCGCAGGCGCAGCTCGCGCTCCTCCGGGAAGCGGATCAGCAGGCGCGACGTGCGGTCGCGCAGGCCGGCGCGCTTGGTCCAGAACTGCAGCCGCCCCGCGCTCATGAGGTGGATGAGGACGTGCAGATCGCCCTCGACGTCGATGACCAGGTGCTTGCCGATGCGGCGCACGCCCTCGACCGTCCGCCCGTCGAGCGCGTGCAGCGGCGGGTCGAACGTCTTGAGCGCGTTGAGCCCCGGCGCGAGCGTCGACTCGATGGTCTCGCCGGCCAGGGCCTCGCTGAGGCGGCGCGCGGTGATCTCGACCTCGGGCAGCTCGGGCATGGGCGGCCACGATGGTAGAACGCGCGGGGCTCAGCTGAGCAGCACGTCGTACGCGCGCTGGGTGCGCCGCAGCCGGCACGCGTCGGGCCCACAGGTGGCGACCAGCAGCTCCAGCGTCACGCGGCCCGAGCCCTCGCCGAGCGCCAGGTCGATCTTCGCGGGCAGCGTCGCCGCGGTCCACGTCGTCGGCTCGCGCAGCAGCTCCGGATCGCTGGCGACCGCGCGGATCCGCACCGGCGGGCCGGCCGCGCCATCGAGCGCGTCGTCGCCGGCGTCGAGGTCCAGGTCGATGGTCACCTGCGCGCCGGCCTGCTGGACGATCGTGCCGGCGACCGACGCGGGCAGGTCGGCCGGCGCGTCGCTCGATCCGGGGCGCCCCACGTTGAGCGATCGTGAGCGGGCGCGCACCGGGTCGACCATCACGACGCGATGGTTGCCCGTGTCGGCGACGAGCAGCCGCCCGTCGGGGAGCACCGCCACGCCGCCCGGCTCCGAGAGCCCGTCGACCGGCACGGTCCACAGGTGCGAGCCGCGCCAGACGCGGATCCGGTCGTTGAAGGTGTCGGCGATGAACAGCGCGCCGCCACGGCCGAGCGCGATGCCGAGCGGATGCTGGAGCCGCGCGCGATCGCGGTCGCCGTCCTCGGCTCCCCAGGCGAACAGGCCGGCGCCGGCCAGCGTCTCGACCGCGAACGTCCCCGGATGCACGACGCGCAGCGCGCTGGCCTCGGCGTCGAGGAACGCGAGATCGCCGTCGCTGGTGACGGCCAGCCCCGACGGCTGCGCGAGCACCGCCTCCAGCCCC
>DASYEC010000099.1:0-2001 GCA_036499225.1 Conexibacter sp. | reverse complement strand
CCTCTACTACGCCCAGCCACTGCTGGACACGATCGCCGGCGACCTCGGCGTCAGCTCCGGCACCGCCGGGCTGCTCGTCACGGCGTCGCAGATCGGCTACGCGGTCGGCCTCGTGCTGCTCGTGCCGCTCGGCGACCTGCTCGACCGCCGGCGCCTGGTCTCACGCCTGCTGGTGGTCACCGCGCTCGCGCTGGCCGTCGCCACGGTGGCGCCGTCGTTCGCCGTCCTGGCGGCGGCGCTGACCGTGATCGGGCTGACCGCGGTCGTCGCGCAGATCCTCGTGCCGCTGGCCGGCACCCTCGCCCACGAGCACGAGCGCGGCCAGGTCGTCGGCACCGTGATGAGCGGCCTGCTGCTGGGGATCCTCCTGGCGCGCACGGTGAGCGGGCTGATCGCCGACGTCGGCGGCTGGCGCCTGGTCTTCGGGCTCGCCGCCGGGCTGACGCTGCTGCTCGCCGGCGTGCTGTCGCGCACGCTGCCGAGCCCGCCGCGCGAGACCGACCTGCGCTATGGCGCGCTGCTGCGCTCGGTCGGCGAGCTGCTCGTCGCCGAGCCCGTGCTGCGCCGCCGCATGGTCTACGGCGCCGTCGGCTTCGCGACGTTCAGCGTGCTGTGGACGGCGATCGCGTTCCTGCTCGCCGGCGCGCCCTACCACTACGGCGACGGGACGATCGGGCTCTTCGGCCTCGCCGGGCTGGTCGGCGCGGGGACCGCGCAGCGGGCCGGGCGCCTGGCCGACCGCGGCTTCGGGCACCTGGCGACCGGCGCGTTCCTGCTGGCCATCGCCCTGTCGTGGGGGCTGCTGGCGCTGGGCTCGTCGTCGATCGTCGCGCTGATCGCCGGGATCGTGCTGCTCGACCTCGGCATCCAGGGCTCGCACATCCTCAACCAGAGCACGATCTACGCGCTGCGCGGCGACGCCCGCAGCCGCGTCACCACGGCGTACATGACGAGCAACTTCGTGTTCGCGGCGCTCGGCTCGGCCGGCGCGTCGCTGGCGTGGAGCATGGGCGGCTGGGGGGCGGTCAGCGCGCTGGGCGCCGGGCTCGGCGTGCTCGGGCTGCTCGCGTGGGGCGCCGAGCACCTGACGGTGCGACGGACGGCGCGCGCGGGCGCCGCGGCTCAGCCCGAGACCGTCGCGTAGACCTTGCGCAGCGTCTCGTGCACGGTCCAGACCGTGCGCTGACCCTCGCGCAGGCGACACACGTCGCCCGGGCCGACGTCGAGCGTCGGGCCGTCCTCGAAGGCGATCGTCGCGCGGCCCGACAGGACGACGAACAGCTCGTCGGCCTCGACGTCGGTCACGGTGCCCGGCGTGATCTCCCAGATGCCGTGCTCGACGTTCCCGCCGGCGTCGGCCCAGAGCGTGCGCGACGCCGTCTGCGGAGCGCCCTCCAGGACGTCGGCGGGATCGAGCGCGTCGGCGCTCAGCTCGGCCGCATCGACGGCCAGGACCCACGGCGCGTCGCTCACGTCGTCGCGGCCTTCAGCGTGAAGGCCAGCGTCGCGGGCGCGTCGGGCGCGGTGTCGATGCAGCTGGTGCGCGCGCAGCCGGGGCGCGTGGCCTCCGCGCCGATCAGCAGCTTGGCCGGCGAGCCGATGGCCGACTGCGAGAAGCGCACGGTCACCGACCGCGTGCTCGACCGCGACACGTCGGCGCTCGCCACCCGCTCGGGGAGCTTGTTGGCGCGCTCGTGCAGGACCGAGCCGCGCAGGTCGCCATCGGCGTCCGCGGTGACGCACACGAGGTAGTCGGGCACCGTGTCGGGCGGCACCGAGACCGTCCAGGCCTTGACGCAGATCGAGCCGGGCGGGGTGGGCGGGCCCTTCTCAGCGAGCAGCGCCTTGCCGTCCCACGCGGTCGCCAGCGTCAGCGACGCGCGCAGGCGCCCGTCGCTGCTGCGCTCCAGCGCGACGCGGGTGAGGTCGAGCGCGCCGGTGCCGGTGACGTCGCCCTTGGGGTCGTTCGCCTTGACCGGCACCGCGACGGGCGCGGTCGCC
>DASYEC010000098.1:0-19627 GCA_036499225.1 Conexibacter sp. | reverse complement strand
GCGATGCATCACCGCGACCGCGTGCGGCGCAAGATCGTCGAGCAGCTCAAGCAGCGGATCGGCGAGGAGGACATCGTCGCCGCCGGGCCCGACAAGCGGCTGCGCATCCCGGTCAGAGGGACGCGCCAATGGCGCTTCATCTTTGACCGCGGCGGCGCGGAAGGCGTCGGGCAAGGCGACGGCGAGCCGGGCGACGAGATGGGCCCGGCTGGCAGAGGCCAGGGCGAGGGCCTCGCAGGCACCGAGCCTGGAGAGGAGGTCTACGAGGTCGTGCTCGACATGCGCGAGGTCGAGGAGCTGCTGTTCGCCGAGCTGGCGCTCCCGCGGCTGAAGCGCAAGCAGGGCGGCGACATCGAGCAGACCGAGGTCGTCTACGACGACATCGCGCGCAACGGCCCGATGGTCGACAAGAAGGCGACGTTGCGCGCGAACCTCGCGCGCAACGCGCTGCGCGGCCAGGTGCGCGTCGGCGACGTCGACCGCGACGACCTCCGCTACGTCTCCTATCGCGAGCAGAGCAAGCCCTTGTACCGGGCGGTCGTCTTCTGCGTGATGGACATCTCGGCGAGCATGAGCACCGAGCGCAAGCGGATGGCGCGGCTGTTCTTCTACTGGTGCGTGCAGTTCCTGCGCGCCCGCCATCAGCAGACGGAGATCGTCTTCGTCGGCCACACGACGGAAGCGTGGGAGCTTGGCGAGCACGAATTCTTCGGGCGCGTCGAGTCGGGCGGCACGCGCGTCTCCTCCGCCTACGAGCTCGTCGACGAGATCCAGGCCGACCGCTTCCCGGCGCAGGACTGGAACGTCTACGTCCTGCACACATCCGACGGCGACAACTTCACGCCGGACAACCACCGCACGCTCGACCTGATCGCGCGGCTGGCGCGCCGCTGCTCGCTGATCGGCTATCTCGAGGTCGACTCCTCCGGCGCGTCGCCGTCGAAGCTGTCGAGCTTCTTCGCGCGCGAGGCGGTTGGGATTCCGGGCTTCGTCTCCGCGACGGCGATGGACGACAGGGAGCTGTGGCCGGCGCTGAAGGAGTTCTTCGCGGCGGATGCGGTTGAGGAGGCGTTGGCGTGAGCGGCAGCACGGGTGTCGGCGGGGCCGGCGCGGGCAGGGCGGGCGCCAAGGGCGGGATCGCACGCGAGTACACGGCGGCGGACCTGCAGGAGGTCGACGACCGCTGCCAGCAGATAGCGCGCGAGCTCGGCTTCGACGTCCCGCCGATCGTCTACCAGCTGCTGCGCAGCACCGAGATCTACGACATCGCCGCGCGCGGGCTGCCGGGGCGCTACTCGAGCTCGCGCTTCGGCGCCGTCTACCGCGAGCAGCACGAGCAGTACCGGCTCGGCCGCTCGCGGATCTACGAGCTGATCGTCAACACCGACCCGGTCCACGCGTATCTGCTCGACGGCAATTCCGTGGTCGCACAGACGCTTGTGATCGCGCACTGCCTCGGGCATGCGTGGTTCTTCGCCAACAACCGCTGGTTCGACCCGACTGACCGCGCGATCCTCTCGCGCACGCGCGGAGCGGCGGAGCGGATCGACGGCTACATGGCGGCGTACGGGCGTGATCGCGTCGAGGACTTCATCGACGCGTGCGGCGCGATCGCGATGCACCAGCCGCAGGCGCAGATGGTCAGAAGAGCCGACCCGTTCGAGGAGGCGCCGCGCACGTCGAGATACGACGGGCTGTTCCCACAGGAGGTCGCGGCGGCGCGGGCGCGGGCGGCGCGCGAGCGCGACGAGCGCCGCAGACGGATACCGCCCGAGCCCGAGCGCGACCTGCTCGGCTTCATCGAGAAGCACGCGCGCGGGCTGGATGACTGGCAGCGCGACGTGATGTCGATCCTCCGCAACGAGCAGGCGTACTTCCTGCCGCAGATGCGCACGAAGATCGCCAACGAGGGGCTGGCGGTTTTGTGCCACCAGGAGATCGTCCAGCGGCTGTTCTTGCCGTCTGACCAGTACTGGGAGTACGAGCAGCTCAACGCGGCGGTCGTCCAGCCGCATCCGGGCGCGGTCAACCCGTACAACCTCGGCTCGACGATCCTGCGCGACATCATGCGGATCGCGTCGGACCCGACCGACGAGGAGCGCGAGCGGTGGGCGTGGGCCGGCAAGGCCGACCCGCTAGAGCAGGTTCGCCAGGTCTGCCGCACCCACGACGACGAGGCGCTGCTGCGCGAGTTCTTGTCGCCCGAGGTCTGCGAGAGAGCGCGGCTGTACGCGTTCGAGCACGTCCAGCGCGACCCGCGTCGGATCCGCGTCACCTCCCGCGAGGCCGACGCGATCCGCGAGGTGCTGATCGCGCAGCACGCGACGCTGATGACCCCGCACGTCGAGATCGTCGACGCCGACTACGCCGGCCGCGGCATCCTCTACCTCGAGCACCGCACCGAGCGCGAGCCCGGTCTCGACGCCGAGTACGCCCGCGGCACCCTCTCCCAGATCGCGATGCTGTGGGGCCGCCCCGTGATCGTCCGCACCCTCCGCGACGACGAGCCGATCTGGTTCGTCGGCCACCCGGACGGCACGACGGAGGTGTCGACGGAGGAGCCGTGAACGCCGACGGCATCAGCAGAACCCCGGGCTAAGCGGGGCCAGGAGGGGGAGGGTCTCGCGGTGGCCGTCGGGGAAGGTCGCGGTGATGATCGCGCGGATCAACGGGGCGTCGGCGCCGGCCCAATAGCCGTCGCGGGAGGCGATGCCTTGGGCGCGCAGGAGATGGGCGAAGCCGGCGTGGGCGAGCGAGCCCGACCACGGGCCGCGGGCTTGCTGCCGGCGCAGCGGGACGCGGCGCCCGCCGATGAAGGCCACGACGCTCGTGGGCCGCGGGCGCAGTTGGAGCGACAGCCCGAGCCGGTCGCAGAGGACCGAGTTCGCGGTGCGGCAGCGGACGCCGGCGTAGACGTCGTGGAGATCGGCGCCGGGCGTGAGCGGGGCTGGGATCGCGCCCGCGAGGACGGCGACGAGCGGGAGGAGGGCGGGCATCGTCACGGCCCCCAGCCGACGACCTGGGAGTCGATCGGGTCGCCGACGTGGCCGAGCCGGCGCTTGACGTGGCCGACGGTCAGCAGGCGCGGGCGGCCGCGGACGTGTTGGAACAGCAGCTGGTCGGCCTCGGGCCAGGCGAACGCGAGCCAGCGGCCGTCGGGCGAGAAGGCGAGCGACCGAATGCTCGCCTTCCCCGCGAAGCCGATGCGGGCATCGGAGCGCAGCAGCCGGTAGTGTGCCTTGGGCTCGACCGTCCAGACGATCCGTGGACGGTCGTTGCCCTCCCGCTCGACGAACGCTGCCGTGTGCGAGACCGGAGACGCCGTCAGCGCGGCGAAGCGGCCGTGCGCCGGCTTCGGCTGGCGCGCGAGCACGTGGCCGTGGGCGTCGATCAGCAGCAGCGCCCCGGCGCGTTGCACGAGCAGCCGGTCACGCCCCGACCACGCGAGCGCCTCGACCTTCGGCCCGGAGCGGATCAGGACGCGCTCGCTGAAAAGCGGCGCGTCCACGTCGCGCAGGATCACGCGGCCGTGGGGCCGCGCGTATGCGAGCTCGTGGTCGCCGAGCGGGCCGGGACGCCACGCCGGTCTGGCCCATTCGCTGTTGTCGTCGAGCAGGCGGTCGCCGCTGCCGTCGCCAGCGACGACGCGCAGCTGCCAGCCGCTGCGGTAGGCGATGCGGTAGCCATCGCCGGCAGACCACGAGATGTTGTTGACCTGCGGGCGGTCCAGCTCCCAGCGGAGGGTTCCGCTCGCGTCGCTGACAAGGATCGCGTCCGAGCGGTTCATGACGATGTAGTTGCCTCTCGCCGACCAGCTCGACTCAGTCGATTTGCTCACGTTGGCCGTCTTGAGATCGTGCCCGACGACCCACGTCCCGTTCAGCCCGCTGACCAGCAGCCGCCCGGGGGCGGGCAGCACGGCCGCCGGCCGGCTCGGCGACGGGTCGATCGCGCGCCCGATCCAGTCGCTCACCCGCGCGCCCGCCGGGGTCAGCGCGAGCGCCCCGAGCAGCGCCGCGGCGGCGAGCGCGATCAACGCGGGCGTTGCCGTCGAGCGAGCCCGCCGCGCCCGCGCGACCGGCTCACGCGCCGCATGCGCCGTCCGCACAACCTCCCACCCGCGCGCGGTCGCGTCGGCGTCGAGCGGAGAGGCGGCGCGGAGGCGGTCCCCAAGGCCGTGGCTCATGGCTGCGCTCCCAACGCTCTTTCCAGCGCGTCGAGCCCGCGGCGCAGCCGCGAGTTGACCGTCCCGCGCGGGATCTCCAGGGCGCGGGCGATCTCGCCGGGCGCGTAGTCGAGCAGGTGGCGCAGGACGATCACGGCGCGCTGCTCGGGCGCAAGAGCGCCGAGGGCCCTCAGCAGCTCGTCGGACGGCTCGCGCTCGGCCGGCGGAGAGGCCGTCACGACCGCCAGCGCGCTGACGTCATCGCCAGCGGTCGGCGCTGCCGCTTCCCGCCGCGCGCTCCTGCTGCGCGTCCAGTCGATCGCGCGGTTGGCGGCGATCTTCATCAGCCATGGCGCGAACGGGCGGCGGCGGTCGAAGCGCTCGAGCCGGCGGACGGCCGCGACGAACGCTTCCTGCGCGACGTCCTCGGCGGCGGCGTGGTCGCGGACGATCAGCAGCGCGACGCGATATGCGGCCGGCCAATGACGCTGGAACAACCGCTCCATCGACGCCTCGTCGCCCGCCAGCGCCGCCGACACCAGCGCGCGATCCGACGGCTCTCGCCGGCCCGCATCACGAGCGCGCAGCGGGACAAGCGCAGTCGTGAGCGCTGCCGATGCCGGGGTCGAGGGCGCCATTCACCGACACTACGGATCCCGGCGCGCCAGAAGTCCCTGAGCGTCAGGGCGCGTGCTTGACAGGCAGCCAAGCGGCTGCGTATAGTCTCCCCACAACAGGCAGCCAACGGGCTGCATGAACTCGCAAAGGCATCACGATGGACGCGATCTTCAAGGCACTCGCCGACCCCTCCCGCCGCCGCCTGCTCGACCGCTTGAACGAGCGCAACGGACAGAGCCTGCGGGAGTTGTGCGACGGCCTCGAGATGGCGCGGCAGTCGGTCACCAGACATCTCGCCGTGTTGGAGGCGGCGGGGGTCGTGACGACCGCTCGGAGCGGCCGCGAGAAGCTGCACTACCTCAACGCCGCCCCGATCAACGAGATCGCCGACCGCTGGATCAGCCAGTACGACCGCGAGCGCGCCGGAGCGCTCGCCGACCTCAAGCGCGCGTTGGAGGAACCCGCCATGGACGAGACGCAGTTCACCTACACGACGTACATCAAGACGACCCCCGAGCGGCTGTGGCAGGCGCTCACCGACCCGGCGTTCACGAAGCGCTACTGGGGCCTTGAGATCCACTCCGGCTGGCAGGTCGGCTCGCCGGTGATGTGGATGGAGGGCAGCGACGAGGAGCCGCAGGACCGCGGCCAGGTGGTGCTCGAGTTCGACCCCTGCCGCCGCCTCTCCTACACGTGGTCGCTCCCCACGCTCGACCACGCCAAGCGGTTCGGCTGGTCGGAGGAGTACCTCGCCGAGCTGGGGCGGGAGCCGCGCTCGCGGGCGACCTTCGAGCTTGAGCCGCAGGGTGCGACGGTCAAGCTGACCGTCGTCCACGACGGCTTCGCTGCCGGCAGCCCGATGCTCCAGGCGGTCAGCGGGCGGCTGCCGCATTCCGGCGGCTGGCCGATGGTCTTCGCCGGCCTCAAGACGCTGCTCGAGACCGGCGAGCCGATCGCGGCTTAAGCGACGGCGGGGCCGGCGCTGTCGCCGGAGACGACCTCGACGTCGAGGTCGAGCAGCGCAGGGACCTTCAGCCACTGGACCTCGGAGTCCTCGACGAACGCGAGCATGTTGTCGCGGCCGAGGAAGGCCTGGTCGATGCGGGTGACGGTCAGCTCGAGGCCGCGCGCGCGGATGCGGTCGCCGAGCTGGACCTCGGCGGCCTTCACCGTCCGAGCGTCGCTGACGGCGCTCACGGGAGGACCGCCTCGATCGCGGAGACGAGCTCGTCCGACTCCGGCGTGACAGTCGAGCGGAAGCGCCCGGCGACCTCGCCGGTCGGGGTGACGAGGAACTTCTCGAAGTTCCACTGCACCTCGCCGGCGGCGCCGGCAGCGTCGGGCGTCGCGGTGAGGCTCTGGTACAGAGGGTGCTGGCGCTGCCCGTTGACCTCGAGCTTGTCGGTCATCGGGAAGCTCGTGCCATACGTCGCCGAGCAGAACTCGGCGATCTCGTCGGCGCTGCCGGACTCCTGGTCTGCGAACTGGTTGCAGGGCACGCCGAGGACCGTGAAGCCGCGGTCGGCGAACCGTCTCTGCAACAGCTCAAGGCCCTCGTACTGAGGCGTGAGCCCGCATCTGGAGGCGACGTTGACGACGAGCACAGCACGCCCCTTGAACTGCGAGGAGTCAAGCGTCCCGCCGGTCAAGGCGGGCAAATCGGTGGGGAAAGGGCTCATGCGTCGAGCCTAGTCCTCGACGAAAGGGATTGTGCGCACTTCGGCTTATACAGCGGCACGCGCACGCCCACGCGCACGCCCACGCGCACGCGCACGCGCACGCCCACGCGCACGCGCACGCGCACGCGCTCCGTGCGACCACGGCGGGCCGCTGTGTTCCGCGGCCCGGCACGGCGCCTTGCCACCGCCCGTGAGTGGCTGTCGGCGGAACGGGGGACGCTGCGAAGGAGACGGCCGACCGACCACCACGACTGCGGGAGAGCGTTGCATGGGCTTCGACCAGTACCACGAGCCGCCGGAGGAGCTGCCTGCGGATACCCGTACGTTCGCGCGGATGTGCGCCTCCCTGACGGAGGAGGCGGAGGCGATCGGGTGGTACGAGCAGCGACTCGCGGTCGAGCCAGACGCGCAGGCGCGGGCGATCATGCACGACGCGCAGGGGGAGGAGTTCAAGCACTTCTCGATGGACCTCGAGTACCTGCTGCGGCGCACGCCGCGGTGGCGTGAGATCGCGAAAGGGGTCCTCTTCCAGACCGGCGACATAGTCGAGCACGGCGAGGAGGCCGAGGCGGAGAGCGAGGACGTCGGCGACGCGGCTGCACCGGCGTTCGGGCCGGCGGCGAGCGCAAGCGACGAGGTCAGCACGGGCACGGGCGCGGGCGGCGGGGCTGCCTCCGCCGCGGGCTCGCTCGGGATCGGCAGCCTGAAGGGAGCGACGTTGTGAGCCATCTGCTGCGAGAGCACGCCCCGATCACCGCAGCCGCCTGGCAGATGATCGACGACGAGGCGCGCGACCGGCTCAAGCCGGCGCTGGCGGGCCGAAAGCTCGTCGACTTCGCCGGGCCGTTCGGCTGGAAGCGCTCGTCGACGAACCTCGGCCGCGTCGCGCCGCTCGCCGGCGAGCCGGTCGAAGGCGTCACCGCGCTGCAGCGCCGGGTGCTGCCGTTCATCGAGTTGCGCTCCCCGTTCACGGTCTCGCGCTCCGAGCTGCGCGACCTTGACCGCGGCGCGCTCGACATCGACCTCGACGCGCTCGACGCGGCCGCGTCGAGAATCGCGGTGGCCGAGAACGTCGCGATCTTCCACGGCCTCAGCTCGGCCGGGATCAGCGGCGTCTGCGACGCCTCGACCCACCCCCGGATCGAGCTCGGCGAGGACTTCGACCGCTACCCGACCCATGTCGCGAGAGCGGTCGAGATGCTGCTGTCAGCCGGCATCGAGGGCCCGTACGGCGTCGCGCTGAGCCCCGAGGCGTACACCGGTGTGATCGAGACGACCGAGCGCGGCGGCTACCCCCTGCTCGACCACATCCGCAAGATCGTCGGCGGCCCCCTCGTCTGGGCCCCGGGCGTCGTCGGCGCCGCCGTCGTCAGCCTCCGCGGCGGCGACTTCGCCTTCGAGTCCGGCCAAGACCTCTCGGTCGGCTACGACAGCCACGACGCCAACACCGTCAACCTCTACATCGAGGAGAGCTTCTCCTTCAGCGTCGTCACGCCGGAGGCGGCGGTGCCGCTCGTGGCGGCGTGATCGCGCGGACAGCGCACGCTCGGGCACGGCGATGGACGGCTCATCAACATCGATCTGACAGGCGAAATCACGATCCCGAAGGACCTCACGGTTCGCACGACGTTCGACACCGTGCCGGACGTTCCCATTTCGAGCTTCAACGTGAACCTCATCTCGGGCAGAAACGGCGCAATCGGCACGGTCAAAACCTCTGTAGCGCGACCGCGAGAACGAAGACGGTCGCCAGACTCGCGTTCACCGCGCGGAGCGGCAAGCAGGTCAGCCGCAACCAGAAGATCCCGCGCCAGCGGCAAGGGATCGTGGGCGTGGCCGTGGGCGCTGGAACTGCTGGGCGCGCTGCTCGGCGGGGGCGCTGGGTTGGCCGTCTGGAACTCCCTGGTCGCACCGGTCGCGCTCGCTGACGACGACGGCCCCCTCGCCGGCGCTACCGCGGCGGGCGGGTGGTCCGCGCGTAGACGATTGGCGTCTTCGCCCGTGAGGCGCTCCTGTCGCTGTAGCTGCGGACTGTGTTGGGTGTCTGGATCTGGATCACGTGTGCCCAGCGGTGGACGACCTCCCGGATGAACACGACCTCGTTGGCGTACTCATGCTGGACCTTGTAGAACGCAGCGCGGTTAACGACCGCAAGTGTCGTTCCGTGATGCTCCAGCTCGTGGGTGTGGACGAACGGCATCTTGTTGTCCCACGTCACCAGGACATACGGCTCAAGGTCCCTCAGCGCTTTGAAGAGCGCGCCGTCTTTGCGTCCGTCGATTCTCTGGTGCAAGACGGCCCCGGCGGTCTTGCCGCGGTTCTCCAGCTCGCGCGCGAGCTTGTGCGTGATGTCCTCGTCGAGGATGAGGCGTCGCCGCTCAGGCTGCGGCGGAGGTTGCTGCGGTGATGTCGAGCTCGTATCCGACGGCGTCATCTATCTCGTCGTCCGAGAGGCCGTAGTCATCGCGAAGCACGTCCCGTCCCCCATCGCTATCCGCGACATTAGCGACGAGCGACGTTGGGATGCGCCGGCCGCGCACGACCGGGACGCCTGAATGAAGGTCAGGGTCGACCTCGATGTGCCGACGCGGCGTGTTCAGCGCGACCCAGCCGCCCTGCGCGAGGGCGGCTTGGATCCTTCTGAGCGTCGGCAGCGTGGTTGGGATCAGGTCCTGGTTTGGCTTGTCGACCGACACATGGATGCCGCGCTCGGGGTCGTGAATTGCGACCAGCGAGCCGTCGTGCTCAAGCGGGGCGGTCGCGAGCGGCCACGGCCCATAGGTCTTCCGCAGGTCGTGCACGACGTCCTTGATCTTCGCAGGCGTCTTGCCTTGCGTCACGAGATAGTGGGCCAGGATCGCCTCGCCAGCGTCAGCGTATGAGTAGATGTTCGGCCGCTGCCGGACGCTCGGAAGGATGATTCCTTCGCTCGCCCAGCGCCCGATCCGCTGCGGCGTCACGCCAGCGAGGCGAGCGACGTCGCTCGCTGTGTAGAACCCGATCGCTGACGGTGATGAAGTCATCGCTCTTGAGCCTACCCCGACCTCTGGTCGTGCGGGCTACTTCCCAGTTTCACTCCAGCTTCCTGCAAGCCGCCCGAGCGCCGAAGCGCACGAGCGGCCAAATCCAACCCGGCGCTCAGCTCGGTATCGCGCCAGTGGAGCCAAACCGCGGCAGCGGCCCCCTGGCGTCTCTGCGCAGCGCGGCGACCAGGCGCCGCACAGTCGCGGGCTGGCTGCCGGCGATGTTGTGCAGCTCGTGCGGGTCCTTCTTCGTGTCCCACAGCTGCTTCTCGGCGCCGGTCGTGCGCATCGTGAGGAGGTAGCGGCCGTCGTGGCACATCACGTAGTCGTCGAACGACGCGGTCATGTATCTGCGCGGCGACAGTCTTCTCGGGTCGTCGAACGCGAGCGTCAGGTTCTGGCCGTCCATCGTCCTTGCCAGCGGCACGCCGACGAACGACATCAGCGTCGAGGCGATGTCGTCGGTCGAGGCGAAGTAGCCGCTGCGGTGGCCGGCGAGCTTTCTGTCCGGATGGCGGATCAGGAACGGCGTGTGGTGCAGCTCCTTGTGGAGATGTCTGCCGCTCTTGCCGATCAGGCCGTGCTCGCCGAGGAAGACGCCGTGGTCGCTCGTGTACATCACCGCGGTCGAGTCGGTCAGCCCGACGCTGTCGAGCTTGTCGAGCACGTTGCCGATCCAGTGGTCGGTGAACGCGAGCTCGGCGCCGTACAGGCCCTGCGCGCGTCTTGCGACGGCGGCGCTGAGGCCGAGCTGCGACATCGCGCTGATCGGCGCGTTGAACGGGTGCATCGGCTCGTAGTCGAGCGGGTTGGGCCCGGCGAATCTGTTGGCCCACGCAGCCGGCGGGTCCCACGGCTCATGCGGGTCGAAGCCGTCGACGACAAGCACGAACGGCTGGTTCTCGCGCAGCGTGTCGATCAGGTCGATCGCCGATCTGAACACTCTCGCGGTGAAGTAGTCGTCCTCGGGCATGTCGCGCGGCGCGTACGCGAGGTAGAGCGCCAGCGCGCCCTCCGCGCCGCTGCCGCCGCGCAGCGACGGCGGCAGGAACTTCTGCACCTGCTCGACCGGGACCGGCGGCTTGTGGTCAGGCGAGTACTGCGCGGTCTGGCCGACGAAGCCGATGAAGTGGTCGGCCTGCGCGCGGACGCGGGCGTACTGCGGCCCGACGAGGAACGGGTTGTCGGTCACGTACGCGGTCGTCACGCCGTACCGTCTGAGCACCTGCAGGAAGGTCGGCTCGCTCGCGGGGATCGAGTTCCAGCCCGGGTTGCTCGGCAGGTTCGCTTCCTTGTGCCAGTGGCGGAAGGGGAACTGCCGCTCGCCCGTGAGGATCGTGTCGCGCGCGGGCCCGGTCGGCATCGCCTCGGGGTGGGCCGACGTGAACGTCAGGCCGCCCTTCGCGAGCGCGTCGAGGTTCGGCGTCAGCCCGCGCTTGCTGCCGTACGCCCCGACGTAGTCGGCGCGCGTGGAGTCGGTCACGAACAGAACGACGTTCTGCGCGATCGGGTCCTTCGCCTTCTTGCCGAGGCCGGCGAGCGAGTCAGCCGCGCTGCTGGAGGAATCGCCGCAGCCGGCCAGCCCCAGCAATCCGGCCGCTCCGACGCACGCAGCGCCGCCGGCGAACAGCGCCTCGCGCCGTGAGAGTCGATGTGCCATCGGGGCATCGAAACACACTTGGCGGCGGCGGAGTTGCGCCATCGGGCACGACGCCGCGCCGAAGGGGGCCCGCGCGAGAGGATGCACGGGGTGGTGATCGGCAAGCGAGGAAGGCGAGACGAGATGAAGCGCATTGGCATCACGGTGCCGTTCGACGGGCTGTCCCTGCTCGAGCACCGGGAGCCGCTCGCGCGGCTGTGCGAGGCCGGCTACGGCGAGGTCTCGACCGGTGAGGTCAACGCGCTCGACGGCGTCACGCCTTTGATCCTCTTCAGCGCGTGGCAGCCGCAGCTGACGCTTTCTGTCGGGATCGTCTCGGCCTTTACGCGCGGCCCCGGCGTGCTCGCGATGACCGCCGCCGCGATGGCCGAGGCGGCACCCGGCAAGGCCCGCTTCGGGATCGGCGCCGGCTCAGACCGCGTCGTCGAGGGCTGGAACGGGATCCCCTTCGCAAAGCCCTACTCGCGCGTCGCGAACACCCTCCGCTTCCTGCGCGGCGTGCTGGCAACAGGGCGCGCCGAGCGTGGCGCGGAGGAGCTCGGCTCCAAGGGCTTCCGCCTCACGCGCCTGCCGGAGGTCCCGCCCCAGCTGCTGATCGCGGCGCTGGGACCGAAGATGCAGCAGCTCGCGAAGGCCGAGGCCGACGGCGTCATCCTCAACTTCCTCAGCCCGGGCGACGTGCGCCTGATCGCCGACCACACCGCCGGCACCGCGCGTGAGCTCGACGCGCCGCTGGAGGTCGAGGCGCGGGTGTTCGTGATCCCCGGCTCCGACAGCGCCGCGGAGCTCGCCGCGCGGCGCCACATCGCCGCGTACCTGACGGTGCCGGTCTACACCGAGTTCCAGCGCTGGCTCGGGCGCGGCGCGCAGATCGAGCCGCTGCTGGAGGCGTGGAACGGCGGCGACCGCAAGCGCGCGGTCGAGCTCGTCCCCGACGAGCTCGTCTCCGACCTGTTCGTGATGGGGACGCCGGCCGAGTGCGCCGCTGGCGTCGCCCGCTACCTCGACGCCGGCGTCGACATCGCGACGATCGCCTTCCTGCCGCCGTTCGGCCGCGAGCTGAGCGCGCGAGAGCAGGTCGACTTCCTCTGCGCGATGGCCGAGAGCGTCTAGGTCGGGCCGGCGGGCGCGTCGCGGCGAGCCCGCGTCGCGCCGCCCTCAGCGCGCTGGCTCCAACAAGCTCGCCTCGATCGCCGCGACCGCCTCCCGCTCGACGCCGATCGCCTCGAGGTAGTCGTGCGCCGAACCGTGCTCGTCGCGGATCGTCGCGAGCAGCAGCTCCATCGCGGCGGCTGGGGCGGCCATCATCGCGGGCGGCTGGGCGACCATCGCCGAGTGCGCGTCGGCGTCGCCGCGGGCCGCGGCGCGCGCGACGATCCGCTGCACGCGCTCGTGGCTGAGCGCGTAGTCGGCGACGATCTCCTCCTCGCGCACGCCGACCGCCGACAGCAGCAGCGCGGCCATGACGCCGGTGCGGTCCTTGCCGGCGGCGCAGTAGAAGACGGCTGGGTAGGCGTCGTCGCGCGCGAGCAGCCGGAAGGTCGTCGCGATCGTCGCGGTGCCGGCGTCGAGCATCTCGCGGTAGCGGGCGAGCAGGTAGTCCGCGGCCGGCGCGTCGGGGTCGATCCCGTCGAGGCCCCACAGGCTCGTGATCATCGGCAGGTGGTGGAAGTCGGCGGGCAGCTCCTCGCGCGGGTAGCGTCCGACGGCGTCGAGCTCGCCTTGCGTCCGCAGGTCGATCGCCGTCGCCAGCCCCAGCTCGCGCACGATCTCGATGTCGTTGCCGGCGAGGCGGTGCAGCCCCGCGCCGCGGTACAGCCGCCGCCAGCGCGTACGACGGCCGTCGGCGGTCGCGTAGCCGCCGAGGTCGCGCAGGTTGAAGACGTCGTCGAGCGCGACGTCGCGGCTGGTGGGCTGCATCTGGTGCTCCTCGTGATTCGCTCGCCACGCGCTGGCGCGGCTTCGTTGCGGACGGCTGCATGATCGCGTATGCGACCGCGCATGCCCGCTGACGGTCGGCGCGCACGAAGGGACCGCGCGCGCCAAGTCGGCGAGCACGAAGGGACCGCGCGCGCCAAAGGCTACCCCGCCAGCAGCGGCGCTCTACGCGCCTTCGTCACCGCTTCCACGGCGCCCGCGACGCGCAGCACCCGCAGCTCGTCGAAGCGGCGGCCGAGGACCTCGACGCCGACCGGCAGCCCGGCCTCGGTGAAGCCGCCGGGCACGGTCACGGCCGGCGTCCACGTCTGCGAGGCGATCAGCGTGTTGGTCGGGAAGGTCAGCGTCGTCCACTGCTCGCGGCCCTCCATCGACGGCGCCGCGACCCGCGTCGTCGGGAAGATCAGGCCGTCGAGGCCGTTCGCGACGATCGTGTTCTCCACCGCGAGCGTGAACTCGTGGCGGGCGGCGAAGCGCGTGAGGTAGTCGGGCGAGCTCTCGGGGTGGTCGGGGCCGTCGATCACGCCCTCGATCAGGTCGAGCTTCGGGTGGTATTTGCCGGCAGCGTGGATCTCGGCCATCGTCGCGACCGGCGTGTCGCCGAGCTCGCGCAGCGTCAGGTCGAGGTCGTGCTTGGAGCGGTCGGCGTACATCGAGGTGTTGACGATGAACTCCATAAGCGCACTGATCGTCACCTCGACGACCGTGCCGCCCGCGTCGCGAATCGACGCGACCGCGGTCCGCACGACGCGGTTGACCGCCGCCGACTCGGGGTCCTCGTCGGAGCCGAGCGCGTCGGTCAGCAGGCCGAGGCGGACGCCGACCAACGAGCGGTCGGCGACGGCGGCCGTGAACGAGCCGACGCGCGGCCCGATCTGCGCCGCGGCGCTGTACGGGTCGCCCGGGTCATAGCCGACGAGCACGTCGAGCATCCGCGCCGCGTCCTCGACGGTGCGCGTCATCGGCCCGACAGTGTCCTGCTGCATCACCAGCCACCCGGTGCCGGTGCGCGGGATCACGCCCGGCGTCGTGCGGACGCCGACGAGGCCGCAGAAGGAGGAAGGGAGGCGGACCGAGCCACCGCAGTCGGTGCCGAGGCCGGCGGTCGCGAAGTTGGCCGAGACGGCGGCGCCGGTTCCCGAGCTCGAGCCGCCCGGGTCGTGGTTGGGGTCGAACGGGTTGCGCGAGGTCTCGCTCAGCGACGAATAGGAGAACCACGAGCTCGCCCAGTCGGGCATCGTCGTCTTTCCGAGCACGATTGCGCCGGCGGCGCGCAGCCGTCTGGTGACGGTCGCGTCGCGTGTCGGGCGGTAGCCGTCCATCGCGATCGAGCCGAACGTCGTCGGCAGGTCGGCCGTGAGGATGTTGTCTTTCAGCACGACCGGGACGCCGTGCAGCGGGCCGGTCAGCTCGCCGGTCTCCGCCAGGCGCAGGTCGAGCTCCTCCGCGGTGCGCAGCGCGGCGGCGTTGGTCGCGAGGACTGCGTTGAGCCGCGGGCCGTTGCGGTCGAGCTGCTCGATCCGCTGGAGGTACTCGCTGACGACGGCGGCCGCCGTCAGCTCGCCCGCGCGGTAGGCGCGGTGAAGCCCGGCGATCGTGATCTCGTCGAGCTGGGGACGTGCGTGCGCCATGCGAGCCTCTCTGGTTTGTGGGGTGGGGACTGGCTCATGCGAGGACGTCGGCCAACGGACGTGGCTCGATGCCCTCTTGGGCGAAGCGGTCGCGGATCGCTTCGACGTTGGCGACGACGTTGGGCGCGTCGCCATGGATGCAGATCGTGTCAACGCGGGTGTTGATCACCTGCCCGCTGACGGTCGTGAGGATCCCGCGGGCGGCTTGCAGCGCGCGCTCGGCGATCTCCTGCGGGTCGCGCTGCCGCGGGCGGGCCTCCACGATCACGACGCCGTCGTCACCGAGGTCGAGGTCGACGTACGCCTCATGCGCGACCGTCGCGCCGGTGCGGGCGTGCAGCTCCTCGGCGATCGGCCCGGCGGGCGCGATGATCACGAGCCGGTCGTCGATCGCCTGCGCGGCGCGCGCGAGCGCGTCACCAGCCGCGTTGACGTGGGCGGCGTGGGCGTAGAGCGCGCCGTGCGGCTTGACGTGCTGGACGACCGTCTGCTCGGCCGCGCAGAAGCCCGCGAGCGCGCCGAGCTGGTAGGTGACAAGGTCGCCGATCTCCTCGGGCGAGGCGGCGAGCTGGCGGCGGCCGAAGCCCATCAGATCGGGGTAAGACGGGTGCGCGCCGATCGCGACACCGCGCTGGCGCGCCGCCCGGACCGTCCGCCGCATCGTCGCCGGGTCGCCGGCGTGGTAGCCGCAAGCGACGTTGACGGAGGTGACGAGCCCGAGCGCGAACAGCGCCTCGTCATCGCCGAGCGTCCAGCGACCATAGCTCTCGCCCGCGTCGACGTTCACATCGATGGTTGACATCGCAATGACAGTCTTTCAAATGTCAGACGTTTACGCGATTTTCCCCATGGCTCTAGGGTTGGCGCATGCCGAGCGCGCAGGAGCCGACTGGTTTTCGCCCGCGGCGCCTCTCGCGCGCGAGCGCCGCGACGCAGATCGCCGACCAGGTCCGTGACGCGATCCTGCGCGGCGAGCTGCCAGCCGGCTCGCGGCTGCCGGCCGAGCACGAGCTCGCCGAGCAGTTCGTCGTCAGCCGCGCGACGGTGCGCGAGGCGATCAAGCTGCTGAGCGCCGCGAGGCTGGTCGAGTCGACGCGCGGGGCGGCCGGCGGGACGTTCGTCGTCGTGCCCGACCCAGCCGCGGTCGCGGCGTCGATCGGCGACACGCTGTCGCTCTGGTTCGCATCCGGCAGCACGTCGCTGGCGGAGGTCAGCGAGGCGCGCGAGGCGATCGAGCGGGTCTGCGTGCGGCTGGCGGCGCAGCGCCGCGACGAGGAGGACCTTGCCGACATCCGCCGCGCGGTCGAAGGCGGCCGCGACCCGGAGATCGACAGCGACGCCTTCCTGCGCCACGACCTCGAGTTTCACATCGCGATCTGCCGCGCCGCGAAGAACCAGGTGCTCGAGCTGCCGATGACGGCGATCCACCTGATCCGCCCGTGGACGAACACGGTCGTCTTCGAGCTGCTCGACCTCGGCCAGATCGCCGACCAGCACCAGGCGATCCTCGACGCGATCGAGGCCGCCGACGGCGACGAGGCCGAGCGCGCCTTCGACCGCCACATCGCCTACCTCGCCGAGCTGCGCGCCGAAGCGCTCCACGAGCGCCCCGAGACCGACGTCCCGATCGCCTCCCTCGTCGCCCAACAGGCGCATCCGGCGCTGGCGCGGCTGCGGCCGCGCGGCTGATCTGCGGGATCGCCAAACCGGTCGGCGCGCCGCCTACCCCTCCAGCTGCCGCCGCGCTCGCAGGGCGAGGTGGATGCCGAGGAGGGTGTCTTCGTCGGAGAGGGAGGCGCCGAGGAGTCTCTCCAGGCGGGCGATGCGGTGGTACAGGGACGGGCGCTCGAGGTGGAGCGCGCGGGCAGTCGCCGCCTTGCGGCCGCCGTGGGCGCAGAGCGCTTCGAGCGTCGGCAGCAGCGTCGCCGCACGGCGACGGTCGTGGTCGATCACCGCGCCCAGCCGCGCGTCGACGAAGTCGCGCAGCTCTTGGCGATCGCGCAGGCTCCACAGGAGGCGGTCGACGTCGGGGTCAGCGACGTCGTGCCACGGCCGCTCGCGCGCCTGCGCCGCCGCCGGCAACAGCTCGAGCGCGCCCCGCAGGTCGCGGCTGAGCTCGCTCCACGTCCCGCTCGCGCGCCCGATGCAGACGATCGCGCTACGGGCGCCGCCGAGGTGGCGCGCGACGATCTGCCCGAGCGTCGCCGCTATCCGGTCGGCGGCCTCGGCACGCAAGCCCGGGTCGGCGATTCCGATCACGAGCAGGCCGTGCTCATGGTCGCCGCCGAGCAGCGCCGGCGTGCGACGCTCGTCGAGCTCGCGCCGCAGGTCGTGCCAGACGCGCGCCCAGCGCACGTCCTCCTCGGTCGTCAGCCGCCCGATCCGTGCGGCCCGCCGGCCGATCGCGACCGGCACCAGCGTCGGCGCCGCGAAGCCGAACGACTGCGCCCGGCTCGCCGCGTCGCGCTCGTCGAGCGAGCCGCTCAACAGGGCCGCAAGGAAGTCGCCGCGCTCGCGGTGGGCGGTCGCGTCCGCGCTGCGGTCGTGCAGCAGCGCGAGCGAGACGAGCGGGATGGCTCGCTCGACGGCGACCGCGTCGAAGCGGCCAAGCGGCCGCTCCACCGCGAGCACGACCAAGCGCCCGGTTGCCTGATTGCCCTGCCCGCCGACGACCGGCCGCTCGATCGCCTCCGGCGCGCCTGGCAGCCCAAGCTCGTAGGCGTCCCACGCCGCCGCGACGTCGGCCGGCTTCATGTCGTGCGCGGCGCGGTAGATGACGGCGCCGCCGACGCTCCCGCTCGCGGCCCCACGGTCAACGTCAACGTCGCCGTTGAGACCATGTGCCGCGGCGGTGGCGCGCCTCGTGTCGCCACCCCGCGCAAAGACCACCGGGTTTCCCGCCTCGTCCGCGAGCGCATCGAGAACCTCGGGCACGCCGGCGCCGTCGAGCATCAGGTCGGTGAAGCGGCGGTGCAGCTCTTCGCCGCGCTGCATCAGCGCGAACTGGCCGTTGACGAGCTGGGCGTGGATCGCCTCGGTGATCGCGACGAACGGCACCTGGCGGTGGAGCGCGATCAGCGGCAGCGCGTGCTTCTCGCAGGCGGCGACGAGCGCCGGTGGCGCGGTCGCGAAGACGTTGCCGAGCTCCAGCACCAGCCCCGCGACCCGACGTCTCGCGAGCGCGCGGGCGAGCGCGGCCTGCTCGGTCGCGCGCTTGCCGATCCCCATCCCGGTCGTCAGCAGCAGCTCGTCGCCCTCCAGCAGGGTCGCGATGTTCGCGACCTCGGCGGTGTGGGCCCAGCGGATCTCGCGGTCGAGCTGCTCGGCGCCGGCGAGCACCTCCGGGACCCCGCGTCTCAGCGCGGGCAACGACAGCACCGAGCGCACTGTCACACCGGTTTCAAACGCGGCAGCCATCGCATCACAACGTATCGCGCGTAGCCCGCCCGCGCCACGCGCGTTTACACAGTGTCAAGCCGGTTCCCGTCGGATCGAGCCGACGCGACCGGCAACGCGCCATCCGCAGGAGCCGTTCGCCGTCAACAATCCGGCAACAGATCCCGTAGGGTCGCAAAAGCAGCGTGCTGCCCCTATCTGGGCGCGCACGGAGAGCGATCCCCCGAATCGAAAGGCTGCGATGAACGCTCGTCGAAGCACACGGTCGACTGTCCTCGGACTTGCCGCCGCCTCTGCCGCTTCCGCCGCCGCTGCCGTCGCCTTCACCGGCACCGCCTCGGCCCAAGAGGGCCCGCCGCCGCTCCCGACCGCGGCGAACGGCCATACGGTGAGAGCGCTCGCCACCGGCGTGCCGACGCCGACCTCGTTCGCCTTCGCCGGCAGCACGGTCTTCGCCGGCTCGGGCCCGGACGAGTCACCAGCAAGACGGCCCGGCGGGCTCTTCACGATCGCGAACGGCAGAGCGACGCGCGTGCCCGGCTCCCCGCCGATCGTCTTCGGCCTCGCCTGGCGCAAGGGGACGCTCTACGTCTCGACGCCGCCCAACCTCGTTGCGATGAGCGGCTGGAACGGCAGATCGTTCAGAAGCACGAGAGTGATCTACAGAGGCAGAAGAGGCTTCGCCGGCTTCAACGGGCTCGCCTTCGGGCCCAACGGCCGCCTCTACGCCGGCCTCTCGCTCGATGAGAGATTCGACGACAAGAAGGACCCGTTCCAGCCCTCGCAGGGGATCGTCTCGCTGAAGCCCAACGGCAGCGACCTGAGATTCGTCGCCAGAGGCCTGCGCCAGCCGTTCCAGCTGACCTTCCCGAAGGGCTCGAAGAACCCGTTCGGCGGCGTGCTGCAACAGGAGAGCGGCAGAATCCCGCCGGACATGATCATCATCGCGAAGCCGGGGCAGAACTACGGCTTCCCGGCATGCCCGTCGGTCAACCCGGCGAGATGCAGAAGATTCGCGCAGCCGCTGGTGAAGCTGAGACAGCATGCCTCGCCGATGGGGATCGGCGCGATCGGCTCGACGCTCTACGTCGCGCTGTTCGGCGGGATCGACGGCAGCGGCAGACACCCGGCCGTCGTGAGAATCCCGCGCAGCGGTGGCAGACCGGTGCCGTTCATCACCGGTTTCGTCGCCCCGATCGTCGGCCTCGGGATCCACAACGGGAACGTCTTCGTCGGCGACCTGACCGGGACGATCTACTCGGTCCACGCCTAGCGAATGGTCCGGCGGGCGAAGGCTGGCGCAGGCCGCTCGCCCGCCGGATTATTGGTGAATATCGAACCGCGGCACGAGCGCCGCGTGCGCCTGAGCGCCGCGTGCGCCTGAGCGGCGCTCGACGCACGGAGGAGGTGCGGCCGGTCTCTCCCGGCCGCACCTGCCCGAGCTTGCGCTAGCCGTCGGCCCCGTCGCCGACCCGGGTGTGGGTCAGTACCTGGTCGGCGGTGAGCGCGTAGGGGTA
>DASYEC010000097.1:0-3950 GCA_036499225.1 Conexibacter sp. | reverse complement strand
GCGTCCGCTGGCTGCGTCTGCTCAACCCCGGCGGCCTCCGCCAAAAACGACGCGGCGGTCGGGTCCTCGGCGTTGCGCTCGAAGCTCGAGACCGCGGCGACGAGTGATCGCAGGTCCTCGAGGACCCGCTCGGCGTCTTCGCGGTCCGCCGCGCTTCTCGCGGCGTCACGACGCCCTTCCAGGTGGCGGACCGGGCCGGGACCCATCAGGGCTTCGGTCACGACGCGCACCAGGCTGCGCGTTCCCAGGAGCGACCTGAGCCGGATCATCTCGGTGCCGAACGACTCGAGTGCGTTCCGCGCGCGGCGCGCGCCGGTCGTCGGAATGGCCGCTGCCAGCGTGCAGGCGGCGAGCAGATCATGTCCCTGCTCCCGCGCCCATCTGACGACGACCGCCGTCGTCTTTGGGCCGCAGCCGCGAGCTGGAAAGCCGATCGCGCGAGCGAACGCAGCCGCGTCGTGCGGGTTGACCAGCAGCGCGATGTACCCGAGCGCCGCGCGGACCTCTCTGCGCTCGTAGAGGCCCAGCGTCCCGACGATCCGGTACGGAATCGCCCGCGCGCCCAACGACGCCGCGAGCGGCCGGAAGTACCGGCCGCGCTGACCGACGCTGCGGAGCATCACGAGAATCTCGCCGGCATCAACGCCGTGGTTGACGAACCAGGCGATCGTCTCCGCGATCCAGTCGGCCTCCGCCTCGTCGTCGGCGAACCGAGCGAGTTGCACCGACCCGCCGGACCCTCGGACGGCGACGAGTTCCTTGAGATGGCGCGACTCGTTGTGCCCGATCAACCGGCTCGCGGCCGAGAGGATCTCTGAGCGGCTGCGGAAGTTCTCCTCCAGCGTGATCGTTCGGTGCCTCGGGTACTGGCGCTCGAAGTGCAGGATGTTGTCGACGTCGGCGGCTCGCCAGCCGTAGAGGCTCTGATCGTCGTCGCCGACGACGGCGACGTTCCCGGCCGAGCCGGTGATGATCCGCAGCCACTGCGCCTGCGCGACGTTGGTGTCCTGGTACTCGTCGACGAGCACGTGCCGCCAGCGTCGACGGACGCGTTCCACGACCTGCGGGTGCGATTCGAGCAGCCGCACCGCGAAGCAGAGCAGGTCGTCGAAGTCGACCGCGTTTGAGGCACGCAGCTCGACGTTCAGCTCATGCCAGACGGCGGCGATCACGTCGGTCGCCGGGTGCCTGCCAAGCATCTCGTAGGCGTCGACGTCGAGCAGGCGGCTCTTCCCGAGTGAGATCTCGCCGACGATCTCGGCCGGCGGGGGAGCGCCATGCCGCTGCAGCGCCGCTTTGAGCATCGGCGTCGCCGGCTCCGAGATCCTCGCCTCCACCAGCCGGCGGACCTCGTGCTGGTCATAGATCGTGAACCGCTCGTCACGTCCGAAGACGGCAGCGTGGGATCGGACCATCTGGCCGCAGACCGAGTGAAACGTGCGGACCGTGAGGCCGTCAACGGCTTCGTTGCCGATGAGGTTCAACAGCCGCAGCTTCATCTCGGCGGCCGCCTTGACTGTGAACGTAACGGCCAGCACCTCCTGGGCCGTGGCGGTCGACGTCGCGAGCAGGTGAGCGATGCGATGGGTCAGCGCAAACGTCTTGCCCGACCCTGGGCCGGCGAAGATCCGAAGAGGCCCGTCGCCGTGCGTGACGACAGCGCGCTGCGCCGGCGTGAGGGCCGGCGGCAGCCGGTAGTTCTTGGGCATCCGTGCCGGCCTCACAGCAGTCGGTAGCCGACACCGCGGACGGTGATGACCAGGTCGTCGCCGTCCCGCGAGAGCTTGCGCCGGAGCCTGGAAGCGTGCACCTCCAGCGTGTTGGTCCCGTTCGCCTCCTCGCGAGCCCAGCCCCAGACCTCGGCCAGCAGCTCGTCCTTGCGATGCACCCGGCGCGGGGCGATGGCGAGCCGCTGCAGCAGTGCGAACTCGCGCGGGGTCAGCGAGATTGGACGCCCGCGAAGCCGAGCTTCACGCGCTCGCAGGTCGACCTCGACCGGTCCGGCCGTGATCACCGTCCCGTGGCCGCGGCGACGCAGGAGAGCGCGCACGCGGCAAAGCAGCTCGTCGTGGGCGATGACCTTCCACTCGGGGATGACGTCGTCGGCGCCGTGATTGAACGCCGCGACGCGCGCCTCGCCGCCCAGCGCGCCGTCGGCGCCGCTGAACACGATCATCGTGACGTCGCCGCTCGGATCTGCTCTGCGAGCAGCCTCGAGCAGACCCAGGTCTCGGTCGGCGCCGGCACGGACCTCGAGCATCACCATGTCTGGGACGACGCTCGCCATCGCCCGCAACAGCTCCTCCCGATCCTCGACGGGCACGACCCAGAAGCCGTCTTCAGCCAGCCGTTCAGCGGCCCAGCGGCGTGGCCCTGTCGTCAGTACGACGATCGAGGAAGGCGGATCGCCTCTCGCGGCGCGCACGCCGGCGCACGGCCTCGACCGCGCGAGAGCCAGGTTGGGCACCATCATCGTGTTCTCCCTTCGTGCTTAACGACGAAGAGGCCCGCCGTCCGGTGGACGACGGGCCTCTTGAGTGAGTGTTCGGAGTGGTGGCGACTTTCAGTGGAGACGCCGGGGCCACCAACGCTGGCGAAGCCGACGGCTCTCGCCCAACAGCAGCTCGCGGAGGCGCTCGCGACGGATCTCGCCGACGTAGGCGGCGAGCAGCGAGGCGCTGATCGCCTCGCGCGAGAGCCGGCTCAGCACGAGCCATGCGCGCTTCTCCGCAACGTCCGACGCCGCGCGCGCATACGCGATGAACTGGGGCGCCGGCGGCGCCGTGGCGGTCACCGCCTTGTAGACGGTGGCGAGGTCGAGCCGTCGCAGCACGCCGGTGGCCAGCTCCTGCTGCTCCTTCAGCGGCACCAAGAGGTGGCTGTGGCGGCCGCGGTCGTGCTCAACGACTCGGTGCGTCGTTCGTTGCATGGTTGGTCTCCTATCCGCCCGCCGACGTTTAGGCGAAGCGATGAGTTGATGTGAGAAGGCCGGCCGTGTCACCTGTCAGTTAGGCCGGACGCCGGCAGCGCTCAACGACGAGCGCCTTCGCCGAGCGGAACGCATCACCGCGAAGCGCCGTCCCCGTTGGACCACCGAGCAGCACGCTCGCGAGGTCGTAGATCGTTCCGCCGCGGGCGCACCCGTGACACCACCAGCCCGTGTCGGCGTCGTCGCCGACGTTGCAGCTCGGGTGGTCGTCGTCGTGATCAGGGGCAGGGCACCGAATGAGCCCGTATCCGACGACATCGACGCCGGCGAGCTCCACGAAATAGGTCGCAGGCGCGATCGTCTTGTAGGGGTCGTCGTTGTTTACCGGCTGCCCTGGCCGCCGCGGCGCGCGACGCGACGGCAGGTCGGGAAGGTCGCCGACGAGATCGCGAAGCGAGTACGGCCGCAAGGCAAGGTCGGCGTGGATCACGCGAGCGTGCCGGCCGCTCTTGTAGTTGACCGTGCCCGCCAGCCGCATCAGCCGGCTGCGGTCCGTGCAAGCGCGATCCGCACCGATCAGCTTCGGCGTCCCGTCGACGTCCTCCCAACGACCGACGCGCCCGACGAGGCGCAGATGGGCGCGCTCGATCCACTCGTGCACTTCACCGGTGCGACGGTCGACGAGCCGCGCCGGCAGCGGTTGCCGCAGCTGCCAGAGAGCGTGCTCTCCTCCAGATCCTGCCGACTCGATCCGAAGGTGCGCAGGGCGCTCGCGGAGCAGGTGGTGAAGCCGCGGCAGCGCATCGACGCGGTCGACGTCCATCCACAGCCAGCGCGTGTGCGAGACAGCCGTCTTCGCCGGCAGCGGAAAGCGGCGCACCGACGGGAGTGCGGCAATCTCGTGACGAGGTCTCGCCGCGAGCGAGGCGACATAGCCGAGCGCATCCTCGAGCCAGGCGGCTCTGCCTGGCCAAGCGCCGCCTGGGCGAAACGAACGGCTATCCGATCGGCTCGACCAGTA
>DASYEC010000096.1:0-23798 GCA_036499225.1 Conexibacter sp. | reverse complement strand
GGAAGTCGCGCGTCGAGCGGTCGGCCCAGTGGAGGTCTTCGATCACGAAGACGACCCCGCGCTCCTCGGCGAGCCTGACGAGCAGCGCGAGCAGGAGCGCGAAGACGCGGCCCTGACCAGCTCCCGGAGATGGCGCGACGGCGCCGTCGCGCGCGCCGAGCTCCGGCCACAACGGCGCGAGCACGTCCCGCTCGCCGTCGCTCAGCGCGTCGAGCCCAACGCCGTCGCGCAAGGCCGGTCGCAAGGCGGAGACGATCGCGCCGTACGGCAGCTCCCCCTCGGCCAGCTCCACGCACTCGCCGATCAGCACGAGCTTCCCCGCCGCAACCGCGCGCCGCTCAAGCTCCCCGACCAACCGGCTCTTCCCGACCCCGGCGTCGCCAGCGATCAGGACCGCGCCGCTGTCGGCGTCGAGCGCCGCCAGCTCCCGTGCCCGACCGATGAAGCGCTCGCTCGAGACGCGCTCTGCCATCCGGCGATTATCGCCTTCCTGGCCAAACGACACAGCGCCTTCTGCGGCGTCCGCACGATCGCCCCCGTTCCGGAGACACCGTCGGGCTGACCCAGCCGGCGCCGGCCGGCCGCTCGGCGACGGAGGCTGCGTCGTTGCTGACGCTCCAGCGTGCGACCGGGCCGACCCCTCCGATCAGCCCGATCGCCGCGTGGCGAGTTGTTACGGCATGTACGTCGGCGGCGCGGTCGGCGTCTTCGGCGCCGTCGGCTGGGCCGGCGCGCCCGGCTTCGCAGGCGGCGTCGTCGTGCCGGTGCCGCCGGTGCTCGGCGTCGTCGCGGTCGGCGTCTTGCCCTTCGTCGCCGCGGTCAGCTCGCCGAAGAGGCCATGCTGGCCCTGGCCGGGGCCAGCGGCGAACAGCAGCTGGTTCGGCGCGCCCGTCAGGCCGTTGCCGAACTTGATCGCCCACAGGCCGGGGATCGTGACCGGCTTGCCGTTGGCGCCCGCGAGCTGGCCGTCGAAGCGGCCGCTGCGCGCGTTGAACACGTTGATGCGGCCGTTGCCGAAGTTGCCGATCAGCATGTCGCCGCTCGCCTTGCCGAAGCCCTTCGGCGCGAGCGCGACGCCCCACGGCGAGTTCAGCGTGCCGCGCGAGGCGAGGCGCGTCTGCAGGTGGCCGGAGGTGGTGTAGACGTCGACGAAGCCGTGGCCGGCGCCAGGAACGTCAAGCTGCGCTCTGGCGTCCTGCTTGGCGTAGGTGACGACGACCTTGTTGCCGACGCTCTCGATGCCGAACGGGGCGTAGCCGCGGGGAATGCGGCTGTCTCTGAACGCGCCGGGCTTGTTGATCGCCTTCCACGCGCCGTCCCAGACGTCAACGCGCCCGTTGTGGAAGTCGGCCGCGTAGAGGCGGTTGCCGTTGATCGCCAGGCCGGTGAACTCGGCGCCGGGGACGGCGACGGCGGTCTGCGCGTCAGTCGAGCCAGCGGCGGGGACGTTCGGGTTCCAGCCGTCGATCGTTCCGGCGACGGTGCCAAACAGGAACGTCGAGGGGCCCGAGGCGCTGCCTGATCTGACGGGGAAGCCGGTCGTGCCGTTGAAGACCTGGCCGGTCGGGCCGCCGGGGACGGAGAACGAGCCGGCCTTCGTGATCGCCGAGCCGTTCACGCCGCCGGCATAGACCGACGCCTTGCTCGTGCCCATGTCGGAGACCCACGCCGGCGTTCTGGGACCGAACGAGATTCCCCAGCCGTTGATCAGGTCAGGGTCTCTCAGCACACCAGTGCCGCCGGTGTCGGAGACGAGGTTGCGCTGGTCGTAGCGGCCGACGCCGGCGATGCGGCTGCTGTGGCCCTGTCGCGTGGCGTGATGCGCGGGCTTGGCGTCGTGCGCCGATTGGGTGTGGTGTGCGCTCGCAGCGAGCGCCGCCGGCGCGAGTGCGAGCCCGGCGCCTGTCGTGACGACGAGCGCACCGATTACATGACGAGAGTGGTGACCCGACACTTGCATCCGGGACCTCCGTATTCGGTTGAAGACGACTTCCTTCAGGGACGGCCGTTGAGGGTCTGGCCTTCCCGAGATGCGACCGTTCTCATCGAGGTTGGCGCGCGTTCGTCCAGAGCGTGCGCCGAGGCGCTCTTTGCGCGGCGCTACCCGAGCAGCGCGCTGAACTGCTCGTAATACGCGAGCGGGACGGTCTTCAGCTCGCGCACGGCGTCGGCGATCGGGACGAGATCGATCGCGCTGCCGTGCAGCGCCGGCATCATGCCCCATCGCCCGTCGTGCGCCGCACGCACCGCTGCAAGCCCGAAGCGCGTCGCCAGCACGCGGTCAAACGCGGTTGGCGTACCGCCGCGCTGGATGTGGCCGAGCACCGTCGTGCGCGTCTCAAAGCCCGTCGCCTGCTCGATCTGCGACTCGAGCCAGTGCCCGATCCCGCCGAGCCGCGCGTGGCCGAACTCGTCGGTCGGCCCGTGCCCGTCGTCGGGGATCCCTCCGACCGGCTCAGCGCCCTCGGAGACGACGACGATCGAGAACAGCACGCCACGCTCGTGACGGTGGCGGATCCGCTCGCTGATCTCCTCCAGGCTGAACGGCTTCTCGGGGATCAGGATCACGTCGGCGCCGCCGGCGATGCCGGCATGCAGCGCGATCCAGCCGGCGTGGCGGCCCATCACCTCGACGACGAGGATGCGGTTGTGGCTCTCCGCCGTCGTGTGGAGGCGGTCGATCGCCTCGGTCGCGACCTGCAGCGCGGTGTCGAAGCCGAAGGTGACGTCGGTCGCGCCAAGGTCGTTGTCGATCGTCTTCGGCACGCCGACGATCGGCAGGCCATGCGCAAGATGGAGTCTGTGCGCGGCGCCGAGCGTGTCCTCGCCGCCGATCGCGATCAGCCCGTCGATCCCGCTCTCGGCGAAGGTCCGCTTGACCTGCTCGGGCCCGTCCTCGCGCGCGAAGACGTTCGTGCGCGACGTGCCCAGGATCGTCCCGCCGCGCGGCAGGATCCCGCTCGTCGAGGTCAGGTCGAGCGCGACCGTGTCCTGCTCGAGCACGCCCTTCCAGCCGCTGCGGAAGCCGACCAGCTCGTCCCCGTGAACGAAGGTCCCCTCGCGCACGACCGCGCGGATGACCGCGTTGAGCCCCGGACAGTCGCCTCCACCCGTCAACACTCCGATCCGCATCTGCTCCCTCACCGGTCGATACGACGGACGACGCAGCCAGTCTAGTTCTACGTTCTACCCCGCCTGGCGGCCCGGCGGTCGCCTGGTGCTCAGCGACCTCAACGACTTCGGGGACTCGCCAGCGGCGGGAGCTGCGGTCCCGGCGACCACCTTCGGGGGAGCGAATGGTGGTGCCGGGACCGCTTGCGCCCAGCCCGCAGCAGGCAGCCATCGGAAGTGCCGTTCGCGTTGGGGGTGTTCGCGAGTGGCGCGACGCTGCCGTCAACTGCGTGGCGGCTGGACCTGGTGCGGGGGACTCTCGACCGGGTCTGTGGGACACGGTAGGGGTTTGTCAGATCGATTCGCTAGCCCTAACGCTTAGTGCTCACCGCTTTCGGGTTCCACAACCGACCCGCGTTTGGAATCGTGGGCCACCTTGAGATCGACCCCCTCACGTCGCCGAGGTCTGCCGGTTGACGATCCGCCATGCCCGCAGGACCGGCAGCAGTATCGCCGTGAGCGTCCCGCCGCTTTTCACGATCCGCCGCGTGGTCTCCCGCAACTCCCCGTCCCGAGCGCTGTCCTTGCTGAGGTACATCGCCACCATGCAGGCAAGCAGCACCGCATGCCGCTCCCCGTTGGGCAGCGCCAGCAAACGCTCCGCCGACCGCTCGACGCTCTCGCACAACCGCGCCACCGCAATCTCGCTCGACGGGTAGTGCGAGATATACGAATGCGCCCCGTTCCACCGGTCCTCCGCCTGGTCGACGTAGCTGTCGATCATCGTCACCGCGTACGCCCACCATGGGAAATACGCGTGATATGTCGCCTCCGCATCGGCCACCGTGGCAAGTGGATCAGTCGCGAGGGCGAGCAAGGCCAGGGTGACGATCGACTGACTCGACGCAGCAGTGAGCTCAAACCACCGCATGTCGGCGCCGTCACCGAACTCCTCGCGAGCCCAGGTTTCAAGCGCCGCGTCTCGCCGGGTGCCGTCGTCCTCATGGTTAAGCGCGAGCACGGCGAAGCGCGACACCTCGCGCTCGATCAGCGGCCGGACGAGCGCGAAGCTTGGCAGCGCGCTGCACTCGGCGCGGCAGAGATCGACGAGCGCGTGCAGGTAGCCGGCATCGTCGCGCCACGGAAGACCCGCGTAGTAGTCGCCTTGCGGGCTGGACGGGTCAAGCGCGTCGACGAGCGCTTGATAGAGCTCGGGACCGCTCACGCCCAGCTCGCGTGCTGCGCGCTCACCGACGTCGTCGAGGTAGTCGTAGATGACGTCGTAAGCGAGCAGCAATCGCAGCAGCCCCGGATGTCGGCGCGCCGGCAATGTCCAAAACAGCGCAGCGCCGTCGCTGTGGCCGCGTTTGGAGTCGAGCGCATGGAGCGCATCAGCGCGTAACCAGGGGTCCGGGATAGCGGCAGCCCGTTCGCGCAGGGCGCGTAACTCGGCGGATACTGTCCACAGCCCCCAACCGAGCTCACGGATGCCTGCGCTGAGCAACGCCGAGCGTTGCGGCCGCTGGAGCGGCATGGTGTCGATCATGCGCGCCAGCAAACCACCATGTTTCAGGGCCTGCGCCCGCTGACGCCTGCGTCAATCAGCGCCTACCCCACGAGTCCGCTTTCAGGCGCGACGCTCGCTGCACGCTGGCCGAAGAGCGCGACGATCGACACGGCCGCAAACGTGACCGCGAGACAGGTCAGCAGAGCAGTTACGGCAGCGAGCGAGTAGACGACCGGAAAGCCCGTGACGCTCGTCAACGCGCGGCTGAGCAGGCTCTGTCCGAGCAAGCCGAAAGCAGCGCCCAGCGCGCATCCAACGCCGATCAGGATGCCTGCCTCGAACAGCAGCGCTTTCCACATGTCGGACGTGCTGTACCCCTCGACTTTCACGCTAGCGAGGAAGGCACGGCGCTGCCAGATCAACCCTGCCATCGCTGACGCCATCGCGATCACCGCCGAGATGAGCACCAACGCAGCGATCTCCGCCAGCCGTCTCAGCGCGACGCGGGTAGAACGCTCTTGCTGACGCTGCCGCGCTTGCGCAGTCTCGACTGTCAGGCCGGAGTCGTTGCCGAGCGCCGCCGCCAAGGCGCGCCGGCCCGCCGCGGGGGTTGTTCCCGGTGAGAGCGTCGCCAGCAAAGCGCTTGCGTCGGCGCTCCCCCATGCCCGCTCGTAGTCGTCCGCGTTCAGGATGATCGCCCCCGGAGGCCAGCCCATGTTGGTCGACAGCGCCGCGATTCGCAGGGTCGTCGGCACCGGCGTCGGCAGCGTCAGGCGGTCGCCGACACCGACACCCTGCTCTCGCGCAACTCCTTCCGACATCAACATCCAGCCCCCCTCGCGCAGGCGAGCACGCGCGACGTCGACATCGCCGTCGAGCACCTGCGTGCTTGAGATCGGCATCGGCCCCGACGTCGGCGGGCCGAAGACGCTGACCCGTCGGCTGCCAATGTCGAGGAAGCCGCCGCGATAAACAGCGATGCGGGCGATGCCGTCGCCCGCGCGGATTCTCGGCGCCGCAAACGGAGTTGTCACCAACAGGTTCGCCTTTCCGGGCGGCAGCGCCCAGACGTCGCCCATCGCGATGACATCGGCGGTGGTGCGGTCAAGGCCGCGTTGCAGGTCGGCATGCGCTCCCTGCAACGCCACGCTGCCGAACACCGCGACTGCGCCCGTCGCCGCGACCGCGAGCGAGCGGGCCCGAGTTGTCCCGTCGCGGAGGTCAAACGTCGCGATGAACGGGACGACACTGACGACACGGCTCGTGAGTGCTTCCACGGCCGCTATGACAAAGCCCAGGAGCGTCGGCAACACCAGCAGCATCGCGGCAGTAAGCGCGGCGAGGCCAGCGATGCCGAGCGCGGCGGAGGCCGGAGCGAACACCACGATCGCGACGCCGCCCGCCAGAACGACGATGCCGGCGAGCCGGACCCAATCGATCCGTGCAACACCGTCGGCTCGTGCCCGCCTGCTGCCGTCGCTCGTGCTCCAGCCGAGCACGTTCGTGGCCGTCGGGCCGAGCACCGCGACGCAGCTCGCGACGATGCCGCCAACCGCCGCGATCAGCACGTCCCGAGGTTCGACGATGCGGCTGTTCCCGACCGGGAAGGCGTACTCAAGAAAGCTCGGCGCGCCGTCAAAGAGCCGCCGCGCAACCTGATCGCCCAGCACGATGCCGAGCGTCGAGGCAGCGACGCCGAGCGCGAGCGCGTCGAACAGCAGCACCTTGAAGATCGTCCGTGGCCGATACCCCTCGGTCTCGAGGTCGGCGATCAAGCGGCGGCGCTGCGGGACCGTCAAGAGCATCGCGCTGAACGCGAAGAGGAAGCCGACCATCGCGCCGAAAACGGAGAACATCGCCGTCGACTCGCTCGTAGGCAGCGCGGCCTGGCGAAACAGAGTGGCGTCGAAGTCGGCTGGGTGGACGTCAGCGTGATCGCCAGCCAGCTGCCTCAGCTCCGCAGCGACGGCTGCTTCCTGGCCGGGTCTCGTCTGCACGAAGATCCGCGTCACCTGCCCGGGCTTCTCCATCAGCTCCTGCGCGAAGCGCAGCGGAGCAACCGCAACCGGGGTGTGGATCGAGTCGCCGATGTCAGAAAACTGGAGCTTTGCCCCGAGGCGAGCCGTGACCTTGCGGTCGCCGAGGATAAACGTGACCGGCTCGGCGAGCGCCACGTCAAGCGACTCGGCGAGCGGGGTCGGCAACGCCACCGCTCTCACTCCGGCGAGGAAGCCATACGAGAAACCCTTGGTGAAGCTGCCGCCGAGATCGCCGAGCCCGGGTGTGACGCCGAGGACGAGGACCGAAGCGCGCTCGGCCGGTCCACGCACCTCGCCATGAGCCTCAAGAATTCCGGCTGCGTTGGAGACGCCGGGAAGTGCCTCAGCCTGGGCGAGCAGCCCCTCCGTGATCGTCCCAGCACCGCGCGCGGCAAGCTCGTACGAGGCGCTGCCCACAATGCCCTCCGTCTGCCGCTCGAACGACCCCGTCAACGACGAGTTCGCGACCAGCGCGGCGAAGAGCAGGGAGACGCCGACCGCGATGCCGGCGAAGGCGAGCAGCTCTTGGCCGATCCGTCCGCGCAGGCGGACGAGGTACAGGCCGGCGACGTTGCGCAGGCTCACGTCATGGCGGCGTCGGCGACGTACGCGTGGAGCTGGCCGTCGCGCAGGTCGAGGGCGCGGTCGGCGTAGGCCGCGGCCTGGGTGTCGTGCGTCACGAGCAGGGCTGCGACCTGCTGCTCGTGGCAGAGCTCGCGCAGCAGGTCGAGCACGTCGCGGCTGCGGCGGGTGTCGAGGTTGCCGGTCGGCTCGTCGGCGAGCAGGACCGCGGGCGCGTTCGACAGCGCGCGGGCGATCAGCACCCGCTGCTGCTCTCCGCCCGACAGCTGCTCGGGGCGGTGCTTGAGGCGGTCGCCGAGCCCGAGGCGAGTCAGCAGCGGCTCGACCTGTCTGCGCGCGGCCCGTCTCGTCATATCGCCGAGCAGCTTGAAGGCGGCGTTGTCGAGCGCGCTCGCGCCCGGCACGAGGCTCGGCGTCTGGCGCACGAAGCCGATCTGGCGCAGGCGGAAGTCCGACGCCTCGCCCTTGCTGAGCGTCGTGATCTCGCGTCCGTCGACGATCACCCTGCCGGCGTCGGGCCGCAGCAGCGCGGCGATGATCGCCAGCAGCGTCGACTTGCCCGAGCCGCTTGGGCCGTAGAGCGCGACGAGCTCGCCGCGCGCGATCTCGAGCGAGACGCCGTCGACGGCGCGCACGACCTCTCCGCCCGGCGAGGGGAAGTGCTTGCGAACGTCGTTCAGCTCCAGCATTTGGGTCGAAGGCCTGCCCGCGGCCTACGCGCTCTGGCTACCGCTGGGAAACTCGATCACGCGGCCGCCGACGGTCGGCTCGCGCACCTGCTGCAGCCGCCCGTCGCTCAGCGTGAACGCCTCGTGCACGCCGTTCAGCGCCGACATCGAGGAGGCGGTCATCACGATCGCGACGCCGGTCTTCAGGGCGGTCGCTCTCAGCAGCGAGACGACCTCGGCCTGCTGGAGCGCGTCGAGGCCGGCGGTCGGGTCGTCGGCGAGCAGCACGCTCGGCCGTCGCACGAGGCCGTGCGCGAGGCTGACAAGCGCCCGCTCGGTGTCGGACAGGTTGCGCCACTTGACGTCATGGCACTCGACGATCCCGACCTGCCGCAGCAGCTCCATCGCGCGAGTGCGACCCTCCCGCCGCGAGTGGTGCGCCAGCAGCGGGAGCGTGACGAAGTCGGCGACGTCGAACTCGGCGCTCTGTGGCCCCTCGCCGCGGACCAAGCCGATCGCCCGCAGGCGCAGGTCGCCGCGCTTGGCGCGCGACAACGTGGTGAGGTCGACGCCGTCAAAGCGCACGACGCCGCTGTCGGGCAGCTCCAGCCCGGCGGCGATTCGCAGCAAGGTCGACTTGCCGGAGCGATGGCCGCCCCAGATCCCGACGAAGTCGCCAGCCGAGAGCGAGAGCGAGACGTCGAGCAGCGTCCGCTTCTCGTACGGGCCGACCCAGTTGGTCTTCGCGACATGCTCCAACGTGAGCAGCATCGTTGGCTCCGATCCTACGGTCGGTGGCGCCCCGGCACGGCAGTTGCGCCTGCCGGGACGCGGTTGAGCAGCGCCTTGCGCGACCGTTGCGCCCACTCGATCGTCGCCTGCAGGTGCGAGGCGAGGCCGTCGCGCACGAGCACGACGCCGAACGGGCTGATGCGCGCGTGGGCCGAGCGCTCCGGGTCGAACGACATCGCGAGGATCCGCGCGAGCGTCTCGCGGCAGTCCTCCTCCATCTGCACCAGGCTCTCCAGCAGCGCCGGCACGTCGTCGTCCTCGGCGACGATCAGCTGCATGTGCAGCTCCTCGCGCAGCGGCGCTTTTCTCGCCGTCGCCGCCATCCAGCTGGAGAAGTAGGCGCGGCCGTCGTCGGTCGCCTCGAATATCACCCGCAGAGCTGACTGGCGGCCGCGCGTGCGCGCCTCCTCACGCCCGGCTTCCTCGATCAACCCTCTCTCCTGCAGCTTGCGCAGGGCAGCGTAGATCGCCGCTTCGGACAGCTCGAGCGCGTCGGTCCAGTCCTTCAGGCGGTCCGCCAACTCGTAGCCGTAGCCGCGATGTTGGATCAGCTGCCCAAGCACCACATTCTGTACCGACACGTCGCCGTGCCCCCCAATCCCCTCGAGTTCGGCTGCCTGCTCGGCAGGCGCAAGCGCACCCGCAGAGAAACGCAAACGTATAGGAGCGACGGTCGCAGGTACAACAGCCACCCGCGATTCGCGGCGCCGTCCGCAGAAAAACAGAAGCGTATACAAGCGGCCGCTGATCCGTATAGGCTGTGCGGCTCGTTCGACGGTTCACTGGTCGTGGGCCGCGTACACGGTAAAAAGGGGAGGTCGACGGTGATGGAGGGGATCACGCTGCGACATAACGCAGCCCTCGTGCGGATCACGATCGCGTCGCTGTGCGCTTTGGCGCTGGCGCTCGCTGGCTGGACGGCAACCGCGGATGCGAAGACGGTCAATGTCAGTGAGAAGGTGAGCCTGCACCTCGTGCACAAGTCCGGCACGACGCTGGTCGAGAGCGGCACGGCGAGCGGGACGCTGGCGGGCCGCGTCTCGGCCACCTTTGTCGTGAGCGCCTTCAAGGTCAGCGGCAGCGTCACGATCTACCCAAGCAGCGGCGGGTCGGTGACGATCAACGTCGTCGGCTCTCCGAGATCGGTCGGCAACACCGTCACGTTCGGCGGCACGATGGGCGTTCGCAAGGGCACTGGCACGTACGCCCGCGCGACCGGCAGCGGCACCTTCACCGGCACGGTCAACCGGCGCACCTGGGCCGCGACCGTCAACGCGAAGGCCAAGCTCAGCTACTGAGCTGAGCCGCCACCAAGCACGACATGCGCACACCGCGCCTGCGGGCGGCGACAGCCGCCGCAGCTTCACTCTCCCTGCTCGCGCTCGCCGCGCTGGCGCCCGCGAGCGACGCTGCGGCACGGCAGCCGGTACGGCTGACCGCCGCGCTGAGCACCGGCGCGCAGCTTGGCGGAAGCAGCCCGTTGCGGATCGGGCTGCACGTCAACCCGCGTCTGAAGGCCTCGCCGGTGACGGCGATCGAGCTGCGCTATCCGGCCAGCCTCGGCATCACGACAAGCGGCCTGGGAATCGCCGCCTGTCATCACACGCAGGCGCAGTTCGACAACGTCGTAGTCGACTACGGCACCGGCCTGATCGACTGTCCCCGCAACGCCGTGATCGCGACCGGCGAGGCAGCCGGCGCGATCCACAACTCGGACGACGGCGCCGAGCTGTCACGCGAGGTGGGCTCGATCACGGTGCTCTCCGGCCCGATCAGAGACGGCCACCTCGGGCTCGTCACACTCGTCACGGGCTGGCACCCCGTCGGCGCGGAGCTCGTCTACGCTGGGCAGATCGCGCCAGCGCCGGCGCCGTATGGCGGGGCGCTGTCGATCACGCTGCCGCCGTTGCCCGCCGGTTACGGCGCACAGGTCGCGCTGCTCGATCTCGACCTGACGCTCGGCGGGCGCAACATCGTCTACACCCGCCGCGCCGGCGGCCGGACGATCGCGTACCACCCCGACGGGATCGCGCTGCCGGAGCGCTGCCCGACGGCCGGCTTCCGCTTCGCCGCGACGTTCACGTTCGCCGACGGCAGCCGCAACAGCGACACCGCGAGGGCGCGCTGTCCGACGCCCGGGGGACGCCTCAGTCGTCGGCGCTGAACGCCTGCAGGTCGCAGGCGCGCTCGATCGAGGAGCGCTCGTGCCCGCCCTGCCGCGATGGGAGCCGGCTCGGCGAAGGCGGCGTCGTCAACCTGCGGCTTCCGACCGCCGCCCGCACGCACCGCGAGCAGTGATCCCGAACAGTCGTCCAGCCAGCGGGCGGACCGTGCCGGAGGGCTGATAAGCCGGGTGCCGTCGCACTGGCACGCGGTTGCGCCGCGCGTGCCGCAGTCCCTCGTTCGAAAGCGCTGGTCCCGATGCCGAGAAGCTCCCTTCGCCGTTTCCTGCCGAGCCGGCGCGCCGTCGCCGTGCTGGCGTCAACAGCAGTGTTGACTGGACTGCCGGCGAGCGCGCAGGCGGAGGGCTGGATCGACGGGCCGTCGTTCTCCTTCCCGTTGCTGGACGACGGCGCCGACCTCGTCGGAGCGCCCGACGGCTCGGCGACCGCCGTCTCCTGTGGCAGCTCGGACTTCTCCGCGATGCCGACATTGCGCGTGCAGCACGCCGCGCCCGATGGCTCGGTCAGCGACCCGCTCGCACTCGGTCTCTGCGACGGCGACAGCGCGCCGGCCGCCGCGACGGCGCCGAGCGGCGTGACCGCGGTCGCGTGGTGGTCGGTCGGCGAGGACGGCGGCGGCAACGACGTCTCGGCCGCGCACGTGGCGCTGATCGCGGCGGACGGCAGCGAGCTGTGGGAGCAGACGCTCGCGACCGGCGACGCGGTCGCAGACCCGCGGCTCAACGTCTCCGTTGACAGCGCCGGGGACGCGACGGTCGTCTGGCGCGACCCCGCCGACAGCGCGGCCAGCGCGCACGTCTTGACGCGACGGGTCAGCGCCGACGGGAGCGTCGGCGCGGTCAGCGACCTCGGGCCCGCCGGCCTCAACGCTCCACAACTCGCGACCGCGCCCGACGGCACCACCTGGATCGCCTCGATCGACACCGCGACCGCCCCTGCGGCGGTCAAGCTCGCGCGCTTCGACGTGGGCGGCAGCCTGCAGATCGCTGAACTGCCGATCACGGCTGATAGCCGCATCAGCGACCTCAAGCTCGCGCAGAGCGCGGCCGGCGGCCTGCTGACGTGGAGCGCGGCCGGCAGCGACGGGGCGCACATCTCCGGCCTGCGTCTGCCCAGCGCCGGCGACCTCACGGGCGCGCCGGTTCAAAGCGCCGAGGAGCCGATCGACCTGAGCGGCCAGTACGCGACGGTGCTCGCGTCCGACGGGACCGCGTCGATCGCGTGGCTGCGAATCGACCCGGCCCAGTTCACGACGACGATCATGCTCAGCCGATTTGCCGGCGGCGCCGAGACGGCGCCAGCGCAGGCGATCTCAGGCGAGACCGGCGGCTTGGGCGCCAACCAGCCGGCGCTCGCGGTCGCGTCGGATGGCAGCGTGCTCGCCACATGGCTGGAGATCGGCGCTTCGCCGATCGCCGTCGTCGGCGGCCGTCGCATCGCCCCGGACGGGACGCTCGGCCCGATCTCGAAGGGCCCGGTGGCGGCGCAGAGCAAGGACGGCCCGCTCACGCTGCTGCCCTCGCGCGACAGCGTCGGCGGGGCGCTGCTCGGCGTGCGGATGGCCGCGACCGCCGGCAACGTGTGGCTCGCGACCTACTCCCTCGACACGGCCGCGCCGGAAGCCAGCGCCTTGATCCCGACGCACGCGATCGCCGGCACGACGGTGACGATGAGCGCGACCGCCAGCGACCGCAGCGGCACGTCGCTCTGGTGGGATTTCGGCGACGAGAGCGGCTCCCGCGGCGCGACCGCCCAGCACGCCTTCGCCAACCCGGGCACGTACGCCGTCAAGCTCACCGTGACCGACGGCGCTGACAACAGCACGGTCATCGCCAGCCAGGTGACAGTGAGCGCCCCGCAGCCGCCGAGAGCGATCGGCGACACCATCGCGATCACGCCGAAGGCCGCCGCCGTGCTCAAGCTCCGCAGCGTCGCCCGACACGGCACGCGGCTGACCGTCGGCGGCACGATCGCAAGCGCCGCCAGCGGCAAGGTGACGATCGCCTACGCGCAAAAGATCGACCGCACAACAGTTACTAAGAAGACCACGACCAAGATCGCCAAGGGCAGATGGCGCGCGACGCTCAAGCTCGCCGGCCGGCTCGCGAGAGCCCGGAGAGGAAAGGCGACGGTCACCGTCTCCTACGCGGGCGACGCGGACACGCAGAAGGCGAGCGCCAAGCGCGCGATCGCCGTGGCCAAGCCCGCCGAGCAGCAGGCGAGCGCCAAGCACAAGCCAGCGAAGCGCAAGAAGCGCGGCGCCTGAGCTGATCAGTCGCCGCCGCCCGCTCGGTATGGATGGGGCATGACACGGGCGGCGGCGCCTTGACGCACCAGTTCTTGGTTACGCTCGGTGATCACCCCGGAAGGGAGTTGTCATGAGCATCGTCGTCCGCTTTACCCCTGACACGCTGACCACGGAGATGTACGACGAGAGCGTGCGCCTGCTCGGGGAGCGCGGGAACCTTCCTGCCGACGGGCAGCTGCTGCACATCTGCTTCGGCACCAGCCCGAACCTCGTCGTCAGCGAGGTGTGGGAGTCGCGCGAGCAGTGGCGGGCGTTCCTCGAGCAGTTGATTCCCGTGCTGAGCACGGTCGGGATCGACCCCGGCGATCCTGAGGTGTTCGAGGTGCACAACATGCTGTCTGCGAGCGTCCCCGCGCGCTGACGGCGGCGGGAGCGGCGGCCGGGCGAGCCCGAGGTCACCTGCCCGGCGCGTCGGGCGCGTGCGCGACCAGCCGCGCGCCCCGCCCGCGACCGAAGAAGCTGAACGACCAGCGCGTCAGCACGAGCAACCGGTTCTCGAAGCCGATCAGGTACCAGAGGTGGACGAGCAGCCAGGTCGCCCACGCGATGAAGCCGCTCAGCTGAACGTGTCTGATGTCGGCGACCGCGCGCGCCCGGCCGATCGTCGCGATGTTGCCCTTGTCGACGTAGCGAAACGCAGGCTGGGCGCGGCCGGCGACCCGCGCGGCGACGACGCGTGCGGCGTGACGCCCCTGCTGCATCGCGACCGGCGCGAGGCCAGGCAGGACGATCCGCTCGCCGTTGTCTCTGCGCACCGCGACCATGTCGCCGATCGCGAGCACTTCGGGATGTCCGGGCAGCGACAGGTCGGGCTCGACCGTGACGCGGCCGGCGCGGTCGGGCTCCTCGCCGACCCGCTCAGCGAGGAGGCGCGCGAGCGAGCTGGCGACGACGCCCGCGGCCCACACGATCGTCTCGCTGTCGATCCGCTCAACGCTGCCGTCCTCGCGGCGGACCGAGACGCCGTGCGCGTCGACGTCGATCACCGATTCGTTGAGCCGCGCCGTGACGCCGAGCTGCTCCAGCGCGCGCTTTGCCTTCTCCGACAGCTCCGGCGGGAAGCTCGACAGCACCCGGTCGGTCGCCTCGATCAGCAGGATGCGCGCCTGCGAGGTGTCGTACGTGTGCATGTCCTTGCGCAGGTCATGTGCGACCTCCGCGATCTGGCCGGCCATCTCGACGCCGGTCGGACCGCCGCCGACGACGACGAAGGTCAGCTCGGCCGCGCGGCGCGGCGGGTCCGCCTCCAGCGCCGCCGCCTCGAACGCCGAGAGGATCCGCCGGCGCAGCTCGAGCGCCCCTTCCAGCGACTTCAGCTCAAGCGCGTCGTTGCGCCACTCGTCATGGCCGAAGTAGGAGTAGCGCGAGCCGCCGGAGACGATCAGCGTGTCGTAGGGGAGCGGCTCCAGCGGCGTGTCGTTGACGACGTTGCGCACGCGCACGCGGCGGGCGTCGAGCTCGACGTCGGAGACCTCGGCGAGCATCACCTGGACGTTGCGGTGGCGGGCGAAGACGTGGCGCAGCGGATAACAGACCTCGGCCGCCGCGAGCGCCCCGGTCGCGACCTGGTAGGCGAGCGGCTGGAAGAGGTGGAAGTTGCGCCGGTCGACGAGCGTCACCTCGACCGCGTCCTGCCGCGCGAGCTTCAACGCGGCCTGCAGCCCGCCGAAGCCCCCGCCGACGACGACGACACGATGTGGCCCGCCCTGTGCCGGCGACGTCATCCATCCACTCTGCCCGATTTCCGGTGCGGCGTCCAGGCGGGCGCAAGGGGACGGCGCACAGGCGCCTGGCGCGGTGAGGCGGGCATGATGGTGGGGTGAGCGCAGATGCCAAGGGCCGGCAGCGCACCGCCCGAGCGGCACGCCGGCTGAGCCGTGCGGCGGCCGCCGCCGGGCGGGCTCCGCGCGACGTGCTCGCGGCGGCGGCCGTCGCCGCGACCGTCAGTGCCGCCCCCTCGACGCTTGACGCGCTGCTGCGCGGCGACGATCTCCTGGCGAGCTCGCGGGCTGCAGGCGCGATGCTCGTCGGCGACCACCGTCGGCCCGCGCTCCGCCTCGCGGCCGCCGTCCCCGTCCACGTCGCCCTCTCAGTCGGCTGGACGGCGCTCCTCTCCGCCACGCTCCCGCCTCGCCGCGAGCCGCTCTACGGCGGCGCCGCCGGCCTCGCGATCGCCGCCATCGACCTCGCCGTGATCGGCCGCCGCTTCCCGTCAATCGCCGCGCTCCCCCAACCACCCCAGTGGGCCGACCACGTCGCCTTCGGCCTGGCGGTGGGGGTCGTGCTGCGACGGCGCCGCCGCGTCGAACGCCGCGCCTGACCGGACCCGCCACGCGGCGGGGCGGCGGCTACCGCCGCCGCGCCTCCGGCTCCAACGCCGGGTTGGCCCAGCCGTCGTCGGCAAGGTTGACCGTCGTGCCGGGTGGGACGAGCTCGTCGATGCGGTCGAGGAGGGCGTCGTCGAGCACGACCTCGTCGGCGCCGAGCTGGCTCTCGAGCTGTTCCATCGTGCGCGGGCCGATGATCGCGGAGGTGATCGCGGGGTGGCGGATCACGAAGGCGATCGCCATCTGGATCAGCGTCATCCCGGCCTCGTCGGCCAGCCCGCCGAGCGCGTCGACGATCTCTAGCTTGCGCTGGTTGCCAGGGGTGCTCATGTCGAAGCGGGCAGGCACCAGGTTCGCGCGCGTCGATCTCGGCGTCTCGGCGCCGAGGCGGTAGCCACCCGTCAGCCAGCCGCCGGCGAGCGGGCTCCAGGGGATCACGCCGAGGCCGAGCTCCTGCGCGGCCGGCAGCAGCTCGGCCTCGATTCTACGCACGAGGATCGAGTACGGCGGCTGCTCGGTGAGGAAGCGCTCGCGGCCGCGGCGCTCGGAGACCCATTGCGCCTCGACGACCTTGCGCACCGGGAACGTCGAGCTGCCGATCATCCGCACCTTGCCGGCGGTGACGAGATCGGTCAGCGCGCCGAGCGTGTCGTCGAGGTCGGTCTCCGGGTCCCAACGATGGATCTGGTACAGGTCGATCCAGTCGGTTCTCAACCGACGGAGGCTGTCCTCGACCGATCTCATGATCCAACGGCGGCTGTTGCCGCCGCGGTTGGGCGCGTCGCCCATTCTGCCGTGGAGCTTCGTCGCGAGGATGACGTCGTCACGACGTCCGTCGGCAAGTGCCTTGCCGACGATCTCCTCCGACTCTCCGGCCGAGTAGACGTCGGCCGTGTCGATCACGTTGATCCCGGCATCCAACGCTCGGTGGATGATGCGGATGCTGTCGTCGTGGTCGGGATTGCCCCATGCGCCGAACATCATCGCGCCGAGCGTGAGCGGGCTCACGCGTACCCCTGAGCGCCCCATGAATCGATAGTTGGTCATGCGATCACCGTAGACTGAACAACCGTCCACCAAACAAGGAGCAACGAGATGGCAACGTTGACCGTGTGGAGATTCCCTGACGCGGCGGGCGCGGAGAGCGCCGTCGCGACCTTGCAGGACTTGCAGCGCCAGGAGCTGATCCAGCTCCAGGACGCCGCGACGGTGAGCTGGGAGGTCGGCGCGAAGAAGCCGAAGACGCGCCACCTGGCCGACATGACCGGTCAAGGCGCGCTCGGCGGCGCCTTTTGGGGCCTCCTGTTCGGCCTCATCTTCTTCGTGCCCCTGCTCGGCCTGGCAGTCGGCGCTGCTGCCGGCGCGCTCGGCGGCTCGATGGTGAACGTCGGGATCGACAAGGAGTTCATCGAGAGAGTCCGGGCGGAGATCAGACCCGGGAGCTCAGCGCTGTTCGTGATGAGCTCGGGCGCCGTGCAGGACCGCGTCCGCGAGGCGTTCGCCGGCTCGCACGCGCAGCTGATCCAGACGAACCTCTCCGCGGAGCAGGAGCAGCAGCTCCGCGACGCGTTCTCCGAAGAGGCGTAGCGCCCGATCGCTCTCGCCGACGGCCGCGCCGCCAGGACGGGGCGTGGCCGTTTGCAGGTTTGAGAGTGATCCAATTGAATTGGATCGAGATGACGTCTTCGCAGCACGGTGACAGCGTCACGGTGTAAGGGAAGCGGCAATTCAGAAAGATGTAGCCGCGGCGTCGCGCGCTCAGTCGAACACGCGCCGCACCACCGACTCCCAGTGATGCTTGATCACGTCGAGGGAGATCGCGCGCTCACGGCGCTGATGGAGGAAGAGCTGCGGGTCGAGCGATCCGAGCAACGTGTCGGCGGTCAGGTCCGGGTCGAGCCCTGGCGCGCCCTCGCGCACGAGCACCGTGAGGTGCATGTGATGGAAGGCCCAGACGGGGGACTGGGTGTACGGGCCGCCTCTCATCGCCTCGGCGTGGGCGGCGAGCAGGTCTGCCTGCGCCTCGAGCCAGTCGAGCCGGCTGCGGCCGAAGGCGACCGCCCGCTCAACCGCCGGAGCACCCGGGCCCAGCGGCGGCGCGCCGCGGATCATCTTCTCCTGAAGCTCCTGCTCGGGCTCGTTGAGGACCGCGCCGATCAGCGAGGCGCGGTCGCCGAAGCGGCGGAACAGCGTGCCCTTGCCGACACCGGCCTCGGAAGCGATCGCGTCCATCGAGGTGCAGCCAGCGCCGTCGCGCTCGAACAGTCGCCGGGCGGCAGCGAGCACCCGTCGGCGGTTGCGCGCCGCGTCGGCCCGCTCGGCGGGCGCGGGAACTCCGAGCGGTGTCTCACCGCCGCCGCCGACGACCGGCAGGGACGCGCCGCCCGCTAACGGGGTCTCGGGGATGGGGGGCGCGAGGGCGGGGGGCTCGGATGTCGGGGGATCGTTGTTCAACGTTCTCATCTTCTTGAACGGACTACGGTCCGTTTATGCTAGCGTCTTCCGCGCTAATCGGACTAAGGTCCGAAAAGCTGTCACCCCCACCTGACAGAGGACACACGCATGAGCACCACCACGCCTGAGACCCAGGGCAAGTACGCGCTGGACAAGACGCACTCCTCGGCGACGTTCGCCGTCAAGCACATGGTCGTCTCGACCTTCCGCGGCGCGTTCGAGGACTTCGACGCGACGCTCGAGAACGGCCGTCTTGAGGGCGTCGTCAAGGTCGCCTCGCTGAAGGTCAAGGACGAGAACCTCGCCGGCCACCTCTCCTCCCCTGACTTCTTCGACAGCGAGCGCTACCCGGAGATCCGGTTCAGCTCCTCCTCGCTGGAGCGCAACGGCGACGATCTGACCGTCCGCGGCGAGCTGACGATCAAGGGCAACACCCACCCGCTCGAGGCGACCGGCACGATTGCCGGCCCGCACACCGACCTGGGCAACAACCAGAAGATCGGCATCACGCTCGAGACGATCGTCGACCGCACGAAGTACGGCCTCGACTGGAACGCCCCGCTGCCCAAGGGCGGCTTCGCGCTCGCGAACGACGTCAAGCTGACGGTCGAGCTCGAGCTGGCCGAAGTCACGGAGTAGCCCGGTGCGCGTCCTCGCGATCTCGGGCTCGCTCCGGCGAGACTCGCACAACCGAGTGTTGCTGCGCCACGCGGCGCGGCTGCTGCCCGAAGACGTCGAGCTGACCGAGTTCGACGGCCTGAAGGCGATCCCGGCGTTCGACGCGGACGACGAGGCGGGGCCCGCCCCAGCCGCCGTCACCGCCCTGCGCGAGGCGATCACCGCGGCGGACGCGGTGCTGATCGCGACCCCGGAGTACAACTCCTCGATCCCGGGCGCGCTCAAGAACGCCCTGGACTGGGTGTCGCGGCCGGTCCGCACGACCCCGCTGCGCGGCAAGCCCGCGGCGGTCATCGGCGCCAGCACCGGGATGTTCGGCGCCGTCTGGGCGCAGGCCGAGGCGCGCAAGGTGCTGAGATCGATCGGCGCCCGCGTGATCGACGAGGAGCTGCCGATCGGCAACGCCGAGGAGGCGCTCCACCCCGAGCACGGCCTCACCGACGAGGACGCGACGGCCCAGCTCGTCGCGATCCTCACCGCGCTGATCGACGAAGTCGAGCGCGACCGCGCGCTCGCTGCCTCGTCGACGTAGCGCCCATCGTCAAGGCCGGTCGCTAGCTAGCGGCGCGCCAGCGACTCGATGCGGTCGAGGACCGTGTCGAGCGCGGCGCGCAGCGGCGCCGGCTCACGGCGGACCTGCGTCAGCAGCAGGCCGCCCTGCACCGCAGCCAGCAGCGCGAGCGCGAGCTTGTCGGGATCGGCGTCGGCGGCCAGGTCGCCGCGCTCGTGCATCGCGCGCAGGCCGACACGGATCGCGCCTTCCCAGCGCTCGAAGCCGTCCGCGAGGTCGGCGCGCGCGTCGGGGTCGACCTCGCTCAGCTCGCCGGCGAGCGAGCCGATCGGGCAGCCGCCCTGAAACGCGAGCCCGCGCTGGATCGAGACGACGTGGTCGCCCCAGGCGCGCAGCGCCTCGATGCTGTCGAGCTCGCCGAGATGCGGCTGCTGCGCGTCGAGGACCGCCTCGGTCTGGAAGGCGATCACCGCGCGCACCAGCGCGTGCTTGTCCGCGAAGTAGTGGTAGAGCTGCGAGCTGCTGACGCCGGCCGCGTCCTTGACGTCCTCGATCGACGTCGCCGCGACGCCGCGCTCTGAGACGAGCTGCGAGGCGGCGCCAACGATCCGGTCGCGCGTCGCCTTGCCCTTGCGGGTGAGGCGCTGGGACTGTGCGACCGACGAGCTCATACCCCAACTGTAGCCGCCTTTTTGGATCGCCTCGTCCACGATTCTGGATGGTGCGATCCAGGATCGTGCTAGAACTGGATTGGTCGCTCCATTCCAATTTTGAAAGGCCCGTGCCTATGCCCACCACCGTGCAACGCGATCTTGCCCCGCAGCTGTTCACCCACAAGACGGCGCTCGTGACCGGCGCGACGAGCGGCATCGGCCGCGCCGTCGCCGACCAGCTCGCGGCCGGCGGCGCTCACGTCGTCCTCTCCGGCCGTGACGCGCAGCGCGGCGAGCAGGCTGTCGCGGCGATCCGCTCCGCCGGCGGCACCGCCGACTTCGTCGCCGCCGACCTGAAGGACGCCGACAGCGTGCGGACGCTCGCGCGGCGCGCGACCGAGCTCGGCGGCGGCCACGTCGACATCCTCGTCAACAACGCCGGGATCTTCCCCTTCGCCGCGACTGCCGACGTCACCGACGCGGCGTTCGACGAGGCGTACGCGGTCAACGTCAAGGCGCCGTTCATCCTCGTCGCCGCGCTCGCGCCGGCGATGGCCGAGCGCCGCGACGGCGCGATCATCAACATCACGTCGATGGTCGCCGCGTTCGGCCAGGCGGGGATGCCGGTGTACGGGTCGACGAAGGCGGCGCTGCAGCTGCTGACGAAGTCGTGGGCCGCCGAGTTCGGCCCCTCTGGGGTGCGCGTCAACGCGGTCAGCCCCGGACCGACGCTGACCGAAGGCATGGCGGACAGCACCGACACGCTCACCGCGCTTGCCGCCACGACGCCGGCCGCCCGCGTCGGCAGCCCGAGCGAGATCGCCGACGGCGTCGTCTTCCTCGCCTCCGACGCCGCGAGCCTCGTCCACGGCGTCGTGCTGCCGGTCGACGGCGGCCGGCTGGCGGTCTAAGACCACCCGGGCGGCGGCCGGCTCGCGGTCTAAGACCACCCGGGCGGCGCCTGCCTGCCAGCCCGCCCGCCCGCGCGGCGACCGGCCGCCCGCCGGCCCGCCCGGTCCGCTCGCCCGCCGGTCCCCCGCCCGCCCGGAGCGCCACCTAGCACCGGCGGCGCCCCGCGCGCTATCCCGGGTTGCCCGGCCGCCGCCGGCTCGGCGCGCGGCCGGGGGGCTGGACCGGGCGCGGGCCCGGGTTGGGCACCGACCACCTGCGCGTCTGGGCCCTGCCCGGCGCCAGTCTGACGGTCTCACCGTCGTGCTTCAGCTCGACCGGGCTTCCGTCGAGCAGCTCGTAGCGCGCCTCCTCGTGGGTCACCTCGACCCGCAGCCTGCTGCCGCGGTAGGTGAGACGGAAGGCGAGCCGGGTGATCGCATGCGGCAGGCGCGGCTGAAACGACAGCTTGCCGTCGAAGTCGCGCAGGCCGCCGAAGCCGGCGACCGCGGCGAGCCACGAGCCTGCGAGCGAGGCGATGTGAACGCCGTCGCGGGTGTTGTGCTCGAGGTCGTCGAGGTCCATCAGCGCGGCCTCGCCGAAGTAGTCGTAGGCGAGGTCGAGCTGGCCGACCTCGGCGGCGACGACCGCGTTTATGGAGGCCGACAGCGACGAGTCCCGGACGGTCACGCGCTCGTAGTAGGCGAAATTGCGCGCCTTCTGCTCGTCCGTGAAGTGGTTGCCGCACTTGTACAGCGCCATCACGAGGTCGGGCTGCTTGATGACCTGCTTGCGGTAGAGGTCGAAGTAGGGGTAGTGGAGCAGCAGCGGGTATCTCTCCGCCGGCGTGCCGGCGAAGTCCCACTCGGCGTGATGCGTGAAGCCAGCCGCCTGCTGATGGACTCTCTGACGCTCGTCGTAGGGGATGTTCATCGCCGTCCCGGCGTCGCGCCAGGCGGCGACCTCCTCCTCGTCGACGCCGAGCTTCAGCGCGTGGCGCGGGTGGCGCATGGCGGCCGCGACGGCGCCGTCGAGGTTGCGCCGCGCCATCAGGTTCGTGAAGACGTTGTCGTCCGCGATCGCGCTGTACTCGTCAGGCCCGGTGACGCCGTCCACATGGAAGACGCCGTCGATGTCGTGGTGGCCGAGCGAGCGCCACAGCCGCGCTGACTCGACGAGCAGCTCAAGGCCGACCGTCTGCTCGAACTCGGTGTCGCCAGTCACGTCGATGTAGCGGACGACCGCGTCGGCGACGTCGGCCGTGACGTGGAAGGCGCCGGTCCCGGCCGGCCAGTAGGCCGAGCACTCCTCGCCGTGGATCGTCCGCCACGGGAAGGCCGCGCCCCTCAGGCCGAGCTGGTCGGCCCGCTCGCGCGCGAGCGGAAGCGTCGAGTGGCGCCAGATCAACGCGTCGCGTGCAGCGTCCGGAGCGGTGTAGGTCAGCAGCGGCAGGACGAACATCTCGGTGTCCCAGAAGGCGTGGCCGTCGTAGCCGGAGCCGGTCAGCCCCTTCGCCGCGATCGCCCGCTGCTCGGCGCGCGCGCCGCACTGCAGCGTGTGGAAGAGCGCGAAGCGGACCGCCTGCTGCAGCTCCGCGTCGCCGTCGATCTCGACGTCGGCGCCGGCCCAGAAGTCGTCGAGGTAGGCGCGCTGCTCAGCGCAGATCCCGTCCCAGCCGCTCAGCACCGCCGACGAGAGCGCCGCCTCGACCTGGTCGCGCACGGCCGGCAGCGAGCGCTCGGCCGACCAGCCGTAGCCGATCAGCTTCGTGACCGTGAGGCCCTCGCCGTCGCCGATCTCTGTCGCGACCGTCAGCCGGGCGAGGTCGCCGTGGCTCTCGTTGTCGACGAGCGTGCGCGCCGGCCCCTCGACGATGTGGTCCATCCCGGCGGCGACGCGCAGGCCGCTCGCGGCCGTTCTGTGCACCAGCACCGCGCGCCGCCCGTGGTGCTCGTGCTGCTCGGAGACGAGCGGGGCCGCGAGCGCGGCGGCGGCGCGCGGGTCCTTCGTGGTCGCCGGGCCGGGCTCGTTGGCGACCAGCTCGGACTGCACGACGATCCGCGTCGGGCCGTCGAGCGGACGGACCTCGTAGCGGATCGCGGCGATCGCGCGCTGGGCGAAGGAGACGAGCCGGGTCGAGCGGACCTCGAGCTCGCGGCCGGCCGGCGAGCGCCAGCGGACGGTCCGCGTCAGCGTGCCGGATCTGAGGTCGAGCACGCGCTCGTGCGACAGCAGCGTCCCGTAGCGGATGTCGAACGGCTCGTCGTCGACGAGCAGGCGGATGATCTTCGCGTTCGTCACGTTGACGACCGTCTGGCCGTCCTCCGGATAGCCGTAGCCGGCCTCGGCGTAGGGAAGCGGCCGCGTCTCGAAGAAGCCGGCGAGATAGCTGCCCGGCAGGCCGAACGGCTCGCCCTCGTCAAGGTTGCCGCGCATGCCGATGTGGCCGTTGGAGAGCGCGAAGACCGACTCGCTCTGCGCCATCAGCTCGAGGTCGAGCTCCTCCTCGCAGACCCGCCATGGCTCGACGGTGAACTGCGGCTGTCTGATGACCACTAGAGCAGGTCCTCCAGGTCGTCGACGACGAGGTCGGCGCCGTGTCTGAGCAATGCCTCGCGCTGGCCGACGCGGTTGACGCCGACCACGACGCCGAATCTGCCGGCACGCCCTGCCGCGACGCCGGCCAGCGCGTCCTCGAAGACAGCCGCCTCTCTCGGGTCGACGCCGAGCAGCCTCGCGCCCTCGAGGAAGGTGTCGGGCGACGGCTTGCCTTGCAGCCCTGCCGTCTCGGCGGTGTGGCCGTCGACGCGCATTTCGAGGTATCTCCCGATCTCGGCCGCGGCCAGCACGTCTTTGCAGTTGTGCGAGGAGGAGACGACCGCGGTCTTCAGGCCAGCGTCGCGCGCGGCAATGAGGTACTTGATCGAGCCCGCGTAGGCGTCGACGCCGTCTCTGGCGATCAGGTCGAGCACGAGCGCGTTCTTGCGCGTGCCGAGGCCGTTGACCGTGTCGGCGGTCGGCGGGTCGTCGCGGCTGCCCTCGGGGATCGTGATCCCGCGCGAAGCGAGGAAGTCGCGCACGCCCGCGTCACGCGGCT
>DASYEC010000095.1:0-79459 GCA_036499225.1 Conexibacter sp. | reverse complement strand
GACGTTGACCGTCATCGCAGCAGCGAACTCGGCCGGCGCGACCTCGGCAGACCGTCCGAGCGGCCAGACGACGCCCGCGTTGTTGACGAGCACCGACACCTGGCCCAGCTCGCGTGAGACGCGCCCGGCGACGTCTTCGAGCCCGGCCACGTCAGCGAGGTCGGCAGCGACGACGAGCGCCTGCGCGCCCGCGCCACGCACAAGCACGGCGGTCGCATCGAGCTCGTCTTGCGAGCGGGCGACGAGCGCGACCGCCGCTCCTGCCGCGGCGAGCTCGAGCGCGATCGCTCGCCCAATCCCACGGCCTGCACCGGTCACCAGCGCGGTCTTCCCGGCGAGGGCTTGGGTCCCGGTGGCGGTGGGGGCCGATCCGGGCTGGGTTTGAGAGTCCATACTCGTTCAGCGACGGTGCGGCACCGCTTCTTACCTCCACGCTTCGATCCGACGGCCGCCGCGATCGCAGGTGCGAGAATCGGCTGATGGCTACCGAGCACGACACGCGCGGCTCGATCCTCGTCGTCGATGACGAGCCGACGATCGCCGAGATCGTCGCGCGCTATCTCGAGCGCGCCGGCTACGACGCGCGCGTCGCGGGCGACGGGCTCGAGGCCGTCGCTGCGTTCACCGAGCGCCGCGCCGACCTCGTCGTGCTCGACCTGATGCTGCCGGGGATCGACGGGCTTGAGGTGATGCGGCGGATCCGTGCGCATGACCGCGACCGCACCGCGATCATCCTGCTGACCGCGAAGGGAAGCGAGTCCGACCGCGTCGTCGGGCTGGGGCTCGGCGCCGACGACTACGTCGTCAAGCCGTTCTCGCCCGCCGAGCTGATCGCGCGCGTCGACGCCGTCCTGCGCCGCGTCGACATCGGGCCCGACCCTGGCCCCACGATCGAAAGCGACGGCCTCTCGATCGACCCGGCCGCCCGTCGCGTCGTCGCGCATGGCGTCGAGGTCCAACTGACGCAGCGCGAGTTCGACCTGTTGCTTCACCTTGCGCGCCACCCCGGGCAGGTCTTCACGCGCGAGCAGTTGATGGACGACGTCTGGCAGTACGCCTTCTACACCGACACGTCGACCGTCACCGTCCACATCCGTCGGCTGCGCGCGAAGATCGAGGCCGACCCGGCCAGCCCGACCCGCGTCGAGACGGTCTGGGGCGTCGGCTACCGCTTCTCGCCGTGAGCGCCCGCGCCGTCACGGCCACCGTTGCCGCCGCCGTGCTCGCCGGCCTGCTGCTGTCGGCGCTCGTCGGCGTCGTCTACGGCTGGGACGGCGGGCGCACGACGGCCGAGATCCTCGTGCCGCTTGGCGCCGCGACCGCCCTTCTCGCCGGCTGGCTCGTGCGCCGCCGCAGCCGCCTCGGCGGGCTGCGACGCCAGTTCCTCGTCGGCGGGGCGCTCGCGCTCGCGCCGTTGCTGCTCGGCACCGTGCTGTTCACCGCCGTGATGTTCGTCAACGCCCACGATGCCTTCCTGACCGCCATGCTCGCCGCCTACGCGACCGCGCTCGGGTGCGGCGTGAGCTGGCTGCTCGCACGCGGAGCGCTCGCCGACGTCACGGCGATCGATCGGGCGCTGGAGCGCGTCGGGGACGGCGAGCGCGAGCTCGCGATCGCGCGCGGCGGCGCCGACGAGCTGGCCGTGCTCGCCGCCGGGGTCGAGACGATGGCCGCGCGGCTGGCCGCCGAAGAGCGGGCCCGGCGCGACCTGATCCAGGCGATCTCGCACGACTTGCGCACGCCGCTGACCTCGCTGCGGCTGCTCGCCGAGGCCGTCGACGACGGGATCGTCGACCCCGCCAGGCAGCACGACTACCTCGGCCGCATGACGACCCACGTGCGCTCGCTCGGCGCGCTGATCGACGACCTCTTCGAGCTGACGCGGATCGAGGCCGGCGACATCCACTGGACGCTCGAGCGGATCCCGCTCGACGCGCTCGTCGCCGAGACCGTCGAGGCGATGCGGATGCAGGCCGCGGCGCGCTCCATCTCGGTGCTCGCGGAGACGCCGAGGGCGCCCGTGCCCGCTGAGGCCAATGCCGACCAGATTCAGCGCGTGCTGTTCAACCTGATCCAGAACGCGATCCGCCACACGCCGGCCGACGGCGCGATCACGGTACGGCTTGAGCCGGCCGGCGACCGCGTCGAGATCGAGGTCGCCGACACCGGCCCGGGCATCGCCGCCGCCGAGCGCGACCGCATCTTCGAGCCGTTCTACCGCGGCGGCGAGGACGCCGTCCGCAACGACGACGGCAGCGGCCTCGGGCTCGCGATCTGCCGCGCGATCGTCGAGGCGCACGGCGGCACGATCTGGCTCGCCGACAGTGCGCGCGGCGCCCGCATCCGCTTCAGCCTGCCCGGCGCCGCAGCGGCCGCCGAGGCAGCCGCGCTCACTCCCAGCTGAAGCGCGTGCAGAGGGCCTGAAGCGCGTCGCGGTCGATCCGCGGCAGCGTCGCCGCGAGCACGTTGGCGAGCACGCGATCCGACCGAATTGTGTGTAAACGGGATCAGTCGACGGCGAGCACCGCGAGCGTCGCATCATCCTGCAGCGGCTTGCTCCAGGCCGAGGCGACGGCGTCGAGGATCGCCATCGCGGTCGCGGCGGCGGTCGGGGCGGGCGCGCTTGCGACGGCGTCGCGCACGCGGCCGAGGCCGAACACTCCCCCGCCTCTGACCGCGCGCTCGATGATCCCGTCGCTCAGCAGCACGACCCGCTCGCCGGGGTCGAGCTGGACGACGCTCGCCTCGTAGCGGGCGGGCGCGGCGCCGCTGCCGGCGCCGCTGCCGAGCGGCGGGTGCACCGGCCCCGCGAGGGCGGTGAACGAGCCGTCGGGGCTGACGAGCTGTGCAGGCGGATGGTCGCAATTAACCCATGCGAGCGTCGCGGTCGGTGCGTGCCAGCGCGCGAGGATCGCGGTGACGGAGAACTCAGGGTTGCCGAGCGCGCGCACGACCTCGTCCATCGTGGCGGCAGCCTCGACGAGGTCGCAGCCGCTGCGCCGGGCGGCGCGCAGGGCGCCGAGCGCAGCCGCGCTGAGGCCGGCGGCCGTCGGCCCATGGCCGGCGGCGTCGGCGATCACGAGCCAGGCGCCGTCGCGGTTCTCGACGAAGTCGAACCAGTCGCCGCCGACCGCGTACGTCGGCAGCAGGCCGCCGGCGACCTGCGCGCCCGTCACGTGCACGATCCGCGGCGGCAGCAGGTGGTGCTGCACCTCCGCGGCGGCGGTCGTAGGCTTGCGCCGCCGCGCCGACTCGATCAGGTCGGTGTAGTCGTTCGCCAGCTCGAGCGCAGCGGCGCCCTGCTTGGCGATGTCCTGCAGGCTGACGAGCGGCTGGCCGACGCACAAGAGCAGGCCAAGCACGCGGCCGCGCAGCCATAACGGCTGGGCGACGCAGCGCGGCAGGTCGCGCTTGAGCCGCTCGTAGAACTGCGGCAGCCCTTCGGGCACGATCTCCGGGCCAAGCGCCGGCGGCGCTTGCAGCCGTTCGGGGAAGTCCTCGGAGCCGGCCAAGCGCACGAGCTCCGAGCCGTCGATGTCGACGACGTAGAGCGCGACGGCGACGCCCGCTGCGCGCCGCGCCTCGGCGACGAGCTGGTCGGCGATCAGGTGCGGCGGGATCTCGTCGAGGATGTGCGTCACCTCGAGCGCGAGCGGTCTCGCGCGGCCGAGCTGTCCCGGGGGCTGGAACGAGGACGCGGCGAAGGTGTCGGCGCGCGCGTCGAAGGTCACCTCGCGCCCCGACAGCGCGCCATCTCGCTCCCGCTCGGCGAGCGCGTCGGCAAGGTCGCGACGGGTGGGAAAGTGCCGGTAGAGCGTCGAGCGGCTGACGTCCGCCGCAGCGGCGACCTGCGCCATGCTCGTGCGCCGATCGCTGAGCAGGCTGGCCGCAGCCGTGAGGATCCGCTCACGGTGGGCGACAGCGTCGGCTCGCTGGCGCTGAGGCGCTGCGGCGTCCTCGTAGGAAGGATCGTCCATGTGCCAGTCAGATACCCGGAGCGTCGGTTATGAGACACATGCGTCGGGGGGACGCCAGGCGATGTCCCAGAAGCTGGCGTTTGCTTACTCGTGAATCCGGTTTCTGCCCCTGTTGTGAGGGTAACTCGGACAGACCAGCGTTCAACCGGCGCTGTGTTTGTTCCATTTAGGAGGGACGCCACATGACCGGCATCACCGAGGGCTACGACGCGCGCGGCCGCACTTTGATCGACCACAACGGCGAGAAGCTCGGCAAAGTCGAGGAGGTCTACGCGGACAACGACAGCGGCCGCCCGGAGTGGGCGCTGGTCCATTCGGGCCTGCTCGGAATGAAGAAGACGTTCGTCCCGCTGAGCGGCGCGGAGGCGACCGGCGAGGACCTGCGGGTCCCGATCGAGAAGTCGCAGATGCAGGGCGCCCCGCATATCGACCCCGACGGCGAGCTGAGCGAGCCGGAGGAGCGCCGCCTGTTCGAGCACTACGGCGTGCCGTACACCTCGGCCGGCACGACGACCGCGCAGGGCGCCCCATCCGGGCTCGCCGGTAATCAGCAGCGCGAAGGCGCGACCGCTGGACGCGACGTCTCAGGCCCCACGACCGATGACGCGATGACGCGCTCGGAGGAGGAGCTGCGAGTTGGGACGCGCGAGGTCGAGCGCGGGCGCGTGCGGCTGCGCAAGGTCGTCGTGACCGAGCAGGTGACGAAGACCGTGCCGGTCAGCCACGAAGAGGTGCGGATCGAGCGCGAGCCGATCACCGAGGCGAACCGCGACGCCGCCATGGCAGGCCCCGAGATCTCCGAAGAGGAGCACGAGGTCGTGCTGCACGCGGAGGAGCCGGTCGTCGAGAAGAAGGTCGTCCCCAAGGAGCGCGTCCGCCTCGGCACCGAGACGGTGCACGGCGAGGAGCAGGTCTCCGAGGAGGTCCGCAGCGAGCGGATCGAGACGGAGGGCGAGAGCGAGCAGCGGTAGCGCGCGGCGGGCTGGCTGCCACCCGAAGGCCGGAGGTGCTCGCGGGATCCGGCGTAGACTCTGTTGCCGCGAGCCCGGGCAGCGTCGCTGCGCGATGCCTGGTTGGGAGCGCCGACTTCGCGGACGGATCCAATCCGTCTCCTTCCTGCCTTTCGCGCGGTCTGTTCTCAGGAGGGAGGCGGGGAAGGCCCGCACGTGTCTGGACTCTCCGAGGATCGTCCGGCGACCGCGTCGCTTGCCGCCAACATCTCGAACGTCGTGGTGCGCCTGCTGAGCGAGTTCACTGGCCGCGGCCCGACGAAAGCACGCACCTACATTCAAGACGAGCTGATCACCGTCGTGCTGCAGGACACGCTCACCAGAGGCGAGCACAGCCTCGTGCGCGACGGCGAGCAGGCGCTCGTGCTGGCGATGCGCAAGGCGTATCAGAACACGATGGAGACAGCGCTGACCGAAGCCGTCGAGACGATCAGCGGCCGCGAGGTGATCGCGTTCCTCAGCGACAACCACATCGACCCCGACTTCGCGATCGAGTCGTTCGTGCTCGCCCCGCGCGGCAATCACGCGGCGGGCTGACGCGCGCGGCCGGCCGACGCGGGGGTGCGGGCCGACGCGCTCGGCGGGCCGACGCGCTCGGCGGGCTGACGCCCGCGGCGGGCCGACGTGCGGTTTCTCGTCGTGGCCGGCGGGTAGTCGGGCTGCGTGACCGAGAAGCCGCGGACGGCCTCCACCGCGCTGATCGTGGTCGACATGCTCAACCCGTACGACCACGATGACGCCGACGCGCTGATCGCCAGCGTCCAGCCGATCGTCGCGCGCCTGCGCGACCTCCTCGAGTTGGCGCGCGAGCGGCATGTCGCGGTCGTCTACGTCAACGACCAGCACGACGACTTCACCGCCACCCGCGACGACATCGTCGACCGCGCGCTCGCCGGTCGCCGCCCTGACCTCGTCGAGCCGCTCGTGCCGTCGCCCGGCTGCGCCTTCCTGCAAAAGGTCCGGCACAGCATCTTCTACGGCACCTCGCTCGACTACATGCTCAGACGCCGCGAGATCGATCGCCTCGTCCTCACCGGGCAGGTGACCGAGCAATGCGTTCTCTACAGCGCGCTCGACGCGTACATCCGCCACTACGACGTCAGCGTCGTGCGCGACGCCGTCGCGCACATCGACGCCGAGCTCGGAGCGGCGGCGCTGGAGATGATGCGGCGGAACATGCGCGCGGAGATCGTCGACGCCGCTGTCTCGTTTCGAGACAATCTCTAAGCGATCTGAGACTGCCCCCGTCGTTCTGCGGGTAGCCGTTTGAGTGGCGGCGATCTCTTCGCGGGGACTGTCCGTCATCGAAGCAGGCAGGAAGAAGGGTGCTCCTCCTCCGGGGCATGCCGTCGGCCGCCGAGCGTCACAAACGCGACACGGGACTTCGGCATGGCCTCTCTGCAGAGCGCGCCGCAGCGCTGGCGTCACGAACCGAACAACACCCCCCAGTACGACGGGCGACGCGCCGAAGAGATGATCCGGCGCTACCGCGAGACGGGCGACATGCAGTGGCGCAGCGCCGCGATCGAGGCGTACATGCCGCTCGCGCGCCGCCTCGCGAAGCAGTACCACCCCGGCCCTGAGCCGTTCGACGACCTGCTGCAGGTCGCCTGCGTCGGGCTCGTCAAGGCCGTCGACCGCTTCGACCCGCGGGTCGGGACGCGCTTCGGCGCGTTCGCGATCCCGACGATCATGGGCGAGCTGCGCCGCTACTTTCGCGACGCGACCTGGGCCGTGCACGTGCCCCGCGGCGTGCAGGAGGACATGCTGCGGATCCGCCGGACCGTCGCCCAGCTGTCTGAACGGCTCGGCCGCTCGCCGTCGGTCAGCGAGATTGCCGCGGCGACGAGGCTCGACAACGAGCAGGTCGTCGAGGCGCTGCTCGCCGGGTCGTCGAAGCAGACGGTCTCGCTCGAGCGCCCGGCGCCCGGGCCCAGCGACGGCTCGATCACGCTGGGCGACGCGCTCGGGCGCGCGGACGACAGCTTCGAGCTCGTCGAAGAGCGCGCGAGCGTCGGTCCGCACCTCCGAGCGCTCGGCGAGCGGCAGCGGACGATTCTCTTCATGCGCTTCGCGCGCGACATGACGCAGAGCGAGATCGCCGCCCGCTTCGGCTGCTCCCAGATGCAGATCTCGCGCGAGCTGAGACGGGCGCTCAAGCAGCTTGCGGAGGCGGCCTCGGCGGAGGCGACCTCGGCTGAGGGTTGAGTGGCTCGCGGTCAGGCTGCGTCGATTCGGGCGGCGGTCTGCGGGTAGCTGTTGATGGTGCGGGCGACGTATCAGCGCGAGCTCGAGAGCATCGAGCGGCAGGCGCTCGACGGTGTCGACGTGGCGCTTGACGCGCTTGCGAACGCGCTGCGCGCGCTTGCGCTGCACGACCCCGAGCGGGCCGGCGCCGTGATCGCGGCCGACGATCACCTCGACGCCCACTGCATGCAAACGCAGGCGGCGGCGCTGACGCTGCTCGCGCGGCAAGCGCCCGTCGCCTGCGACCTTCGGCTGATCGTCGCGCTGATCGACATCGCCACCCGCGTGGAGCGCGTCGGCGACCAATGCGTGACGATCGCGAAGCTGGTGGCGCTGGACGGCTTCGAAGGGCCGCTCGACAGAGACCTGCTCGACCGGCTCGCGCTGATGGGCTCCACCGCGGGAGCGCTGCTGTCAGAGGCGAAGGAGGCGTTCGTCAACAGAGACGTTGAGCTCGCCCGCCAGCTGCGCGAGCGCGACCGCGCCGTCAACGCGCTCAACCGCGAGGTCTTCGACCGCAGCATCGAGACCGGCTCCGACCGCGACATCCGCGCCTGGGCGATGCACATGACGCTCGTCGCCCGCTGCCTCGAGCGCGTCGGCGACAACGCCGTCGGCATCGCGAGCCACACGGAGTTCGTCGCGACCGGGCGCACGGGCCGGTAGCGCCGCTGACGCTGCTCCCGCGCGGCGACCGGCGTAGAAGCGGCGCGTGGAAGCGACGAGACGGGGTACGGACACTGACATGCCGAAGCCGATCGTCATCGTTGCGGCGCTTGCGGCAGTCGCTGCCTTCGCCGGCTGCGGACAGGCCGAGGACCGCGACCAGGTCGGTGACGTCGCCGCGCGCTTCTCGGCCGCGCTCGCCGACGGCGATGGCGCGGCGGCGTGCGCGCAGCTCACCGAGGCGGCGGTTCAGGCGCTTGAGCAACAGGCGAGAGCGCCGTGCGCGCGTGCGGTGACGGAGCTCGGCGCCAGCCCCGGCAAGCTCGCCCGCGTGCGCGTCTACGAGACGAGCGCCGAGGCCCTCTATACGAAGGGCACGACCGCGTTCCTCGACCGCTCAGCGGATGGCTGGCGGCTGTCGGCCGTCGGCTGCAGACTCGACGAGGGCAAGCCGCGCAGCCGTCCTGCGACATGCGCGCTGGAGGCGTGATGCGCGCGACGTTCGCGATGTTCGTGGTCTACCTCGTCGTGATCGTGGCCGGTCTCGCGTACTTCATCGCGCTCGGGCTGCTGGCTCAGTGAAGGGATGGCTACGATGACGCGGTTCCTGAAGCACAACGGCCTGGCGCTGTTCTTCCTCGTGATCTTCCTTGCGGCGCTGGCCGGGCAGGCGCTCGTTGGCCACGCCGACTTCAACCACCAGCAGGTCGCGCACCAGGACGGCACGGTCTCGCTGTCGCGCTACCTCACCTCCTCGTCGTTCGGCGTCGACGTGCTGGAGAACTGGCAGTCGGAGTACCTCCAGTTCACGCTCTTCATCCTTGGCACCGTCTGGCTGCTGCAGAAGGGGTCGCCGGAGTCCAAAAGACTGCACAAGGCCGGCACCGAGACCGATGAGGAGCAGCGCGTCGGCGAGCACGCGTCCCCCGACTCTCCGCGCTGGGCGCAGGCGCACGGCGTGCGCCGGTGGCTTTACTCCAACTCGCTGCTGATCGTGATGGCGTCGATCTGGGTCGCGTCGTGGCTGGGCCAGTCGATCACCGGGCGGATCGCCTACAACGCCGACCAGCTCGACCATCAGCTGCAGCCAGTCAGCTGGGGGCAGTACCTCGTCAGCTCTGACTTCTGGGACCGGACGCTGCAGAACTGGCAGTCGGAGTTCCTAGCCGTCGGCTCGATGGCGGTGCTGGCGGTCTACCTGCGCCAGCGGGGGTCGCCGGAGTCCAAGCCGGTCGGCTCGCCGCACGACGCGACCGGCGTCGAGGGGTAGCGCCCGCAGCCGCGGGACGATGCCTGCACGCCAATCGCGCGTTGTTTTTCAACATCGGTGTTGGACGGTGATGAACCTCGACGGGATGCCCGCCGAGAAGGTCGAGGACGTCGTCACCAATCCGCTCGTCTCAGCGCGGATGGGTGGCGTCGAGCCGCGTCACTTCCTCTCGGCCGGCCTCGCGGCGATGCCCTCCGACGCCAACGGCGTGCCGTTCAACGCCGCGTGCGTCGACGTCGGCGGCAACTTGACGTCGAACATGCGTGCCAACGTCGCGGCCGAGGCGATCGGCCGCACGCTCGCCGCGCGCCTTCGCGAGCTGACCGACGACCCGGGGATGAAGGACATGCTGTCCTTCCTGATCGCGCGCGACACGATGCACCAGCAGCAGTGGATGGCGGCGATCGAGGAGATCGGCGACACCTACGCGGCGGCGCCCAACGACGTGATCGACGAGGGCGAGTACCAGCAGTACGCGTACGCCTTCTTCAACCACTCCGACTCCCCCGAGGCCGAGAGCGGCCGCTGGGCGTCGGGCCAGTCGCTCGACGGCCGTGGCACGTTCGGCGTCTCCGACCCGCGCACGCCGGCCGGGCAGGAGCCCGCGCTGATGGGCGCGCCGGCCAGCGCGCACGCCGGCCTGGAAGCGACGCGCGGAGACGGCGACAGCCCAGGGATGATGGGCAAGGTCAAGGACGCTGTCGACAAGCTGACGTGAGCACGCGTCGTACCGACGAGACGTTCCGGAGGTGAGACTCTCATGGCCCGAGGACCGATGAGGCGGCGCCCGGTCCGCTCCGAGGACCCGACGCTGTCACCCGAGGCGAACCGCCTGCTGACCGAGGAGCTGCGCGAAGTCGTCGGCAGCGACGAGGTCGAGCTGCCGGTCATGGCGGTCGTCGTCGGCGGCGTGGTCGGCTTCTGCGTGCTCGTCGCGATCCTGATGACGAGCGTCTGATGAGTGACAGGCGACGGGTGACAGGCGCGGCGAAGGGCGGGCGTCCGCTCGTTTCGCGCCACGGGCGGGGGGCTACGCCGGCGGGGTACGCGGCGCCTGCGTGAGCGCGAGGGCGGCCGTCACGTGGGCGAGATGCGTGAGGGTTTGGGGGAAGTTGCCGAGCATCGCGTCGGCGGCCGGGTCGTACTCCTCGGCGAAGAGGCCGAGCTCGTTGGCGGTCGCGGCGGCGCGGTCGAAGACGCGCCGCGCCTCGCGCGGCTGGTGCTGCCAGGCGAGGCATTCGGCAAGCCAGAACGAGCAGGCGAGAAAGGCGCCCTCGACGGGGCACGGCGCCTCGCTGTCGTCGGGGGCGCTGGCGCGCCGCCAGAGCAGCAGCCCGTCGTCGTCGCCGAGCTCCTCGCGGACCGCGGCAGCCGTGCGGACCATCCGCTCGTCGTCCCATGCGACGAATCCGAACGTCGGCAGCAGCAGCAGCGCTGGGTCGAGCTCGGGGGCGTCGAACGCCTGGACGAAGACGCCGCGGCGGTCGTCGTAGCCGCGCGTCTCGATCGCGGCGCGGATCGCGTCACGGGCGGTGCCCCACCGCGCCCGCGGCGCGTCGCGGCCGCATTCTTCGGCGAGCCGCAGCGCGCGCTCGGCGGCCGCCCAGCAGAGCGCCTTTGAGTGGACGAAGTGGCGCAGCTCCCCGCGCTGCTCCCAGATGCCGGCGTCAGGCTGGTCCCACTGCGCGATCGCCCGCTCGACGATCGAGACGAGGTAGCGCCAGTGGTCGTCGTCGGGGCTGTGGCCGCGGCGGTGCCAGCGCCAGCTGAGGTTGACCAGCTCGCCGAGCGTGTCGAGCTGCAGCTGGCCCGCGGCCGCGTTGCCGACGCGCACCGGCCGGGAGCCGGCGTAGCCGTCGAGCGCCAGCTCCTGCTCGCCGATGCGGCGCTCCCCGCCGACGCCGTAGAGGATCTTGAGGTCCTCCGCGTGGCCGGCGGCAGTCCGCTCGACGAAGCGACGGAAACGGTTCGCCTCGTGCTCGCAGCCGAGGTCGGCGAGCGACCGTGAGGCGAGCGACGCGTCGCGTATCCACGCGAAGCGGTAGTCCCAGTTGCGGCCGCCCCCAAGCCGCTCGGGCAACGAGGTCGTCGGCGCTGCGATGATCGCGCCGGTCGGGGCGTAGCCGAGCGCCGCGAGCGTCAACGCGGAGCGCAGCACGCTGGCACGGTCGCCGCCCTCGAAGCTGACCCGCTCTGCCCACTCGCGCCACCAGGCGAGCGTGCGCTCCAAGCAGTCGTCGAGCTGCCCCGCGCTCGGCAGCCGCGGGCGGGCGCCCTCGAGCAGCTCGGGCGGCATGCAGGCGAGCGACAGCCGGAAGCGCTCGCCGGGGAGCAGCTCGACTTCGGCGCGCAGGTCGTGGTCGCCGTCGCTTTCGAGCGCCGCGTCGGCGGTGATCACGAGCGCGTCGTCGCCGCCCGTCGCGGTCCATGCGCGCGGTGTCACACGCCGCAGCCAAGGGCGGACGTCGCCGTAGTCGAAGCGCGCGGCGACCGTGACGTCGAGCGTCACCTCGCGCTCGCGGCACTCGGCGACGCGCAGCAGCTGTCGCCGCGGGTCGCGCACGTCCTCAGCGCACATGGTGAGGCAGTCGGTCAACACGATCTCGCCGCCGTCATGGTCGTGCAGCGTTGTTTCCAGCACGAGCGTGTCGCCGACGTAGCGGCGTGTCGTACGCGCGGCGTCCAGGCGAGCCGGCGCGATCGTGCAGTGGCCGCCGCGCTCCCAGTCGAGCAGCCGGCCGAAGAGGCTTCCCGCGTCGAAGCGCGGCATGCAGCACCAGTCAACGGCGCCGTTGCGGCTGACCAGCGCGGCGGCGTGGCAGTCGCTGAGCAGCGCGTAGTCGGCGATCGGCGGGTAGCCGGCCGGCGACGCCTCCTCAGGCATCGCTCTGGTGGCGGCCATGGCTCTCACCGGTACCCGCGCCGCATGCGGCGAAACACGCCAACGCCCGCGGCGGCCCCGGCGGCGGCGGCGATCCCGCCGAGCAGCGGGCGGCGGCGCGTCGTCAGCCACAGCTGCGGCGAGCGCGCGTGCGCGATCTCGTCGAGCTCGCCATGCACGCCGCGGTCGGCGGCGTCGTCCAACGGCGCGAACAGGTAGTCGGGGCGGTCCGGGTCGAGCCGTGCGTCGGTCTGCTGGCTGCCGAAGCCGGTGCGGGCGAGGTAGCGGTCGACGTACCACGGGGCCAAGCGGTTGCCGACGATCGTCTTCGCCGTCGGCTGCCCGACCCACAGCTCGCGCCGCCGGTGCTCGGCGGCCCACACGATCGCGTCGGCGGCGACCTCCGGCTGGTAGACCGGCGGGACCGGCATCGGCCTGTTGCGCGTGCGCGCTCGCACCCAGCCGAACTGCGTCGTGTTGAGCCCGGGCAGCTGGACGATCGTGACGCGGACGTGCGACGTGCGGTGCAGCAGTTCGGTGCGCAACGACTCGACGAACCCCTCGACGGCGTGCTTGGCGCCGCAGTACGTCGCCTGGAGCGGGATCCCGCGATAGGCGAGCGCGGAGCCGACCTGGACGATCACGCCGCGGTCGCGCGGGACCATCCGCTTGAGCGCCGCGAGCGCGCCGTGGACGGAGCCGAGGTAGGTCACCTCGGTGACGCGGCGGAACTCCTCCGGCGTCGTCTCGACGACCTCGGCCAGCACCGCCGTCATCGCGGCGTTGACCCACACGTCGATCTCGCCGAGCTCGCGCTCGACGCGCGCCGCCGCCTCGTCGACCGCGGCGGCGTCAGCGACGTCGAGCGGGATCGCGAGCGCACGGCCGCCAGCGGTTTCCACCTCCGCCGCCGCCGCTTCGAGGCCTGCGCGGCCGCGCGCGAGCAGCGCCACGCTGTAGCCGCGCGCGCCGAACGCGCGTGCCGTGGCGCGGCCGACGCCGGCAGAGGCGCCGGTGATCACGACGACACGGGTCATAGGAGCAGGTGGAGGGGCAGTGGGATGGGCATGGCGGTCAGCCGAGGCGGCGCAGCTCTCGGCAGATGCGGACGGTGACGAGGTAGACGATCGCGGGGATCACGAAGAAGGCGACGCGGGCGATCCAGATCTGCGTCGTGTAGCCCATCCCGAACGTGATCAGGATGCGGTCGGCGCTGCCGGCGACGAACACGAGCGCCACGGCGCTGAAGAAGGACGCGCCGAGCGCGGTGCGGCGCGGGACGTCGCGGGGGCGGTCGAGCAGGTGGTGCGCCCTGTGGTCGCGGCGCAGGCGGCGGTCGAGCGAGGGGATCGCGTAGAGGACCGCGAAGACGACGAGCGGGAAGAGCGCGCCGCCGAAGAACGGGTTCGGGACCCACGTGTGGCCCCAGAAGTGGATCTCGAGCGCCGGCATCATCCGCAGCGCGCCGATCAGCCAGCCGAGGTACCAGTCCGGCTGCGCGCCGTTCGTGCCGATCGCCGGGTTGTACGGGCCCCACTGCCAGACCGGGTTGATCTGCACGAGGCCGCCGAGCAGCAGCAGCACCCCAGCGACCGCGCACAGCAGCCCCAGCGAGCGCAGCGCGTACGCCGGCCACAGCGGCGCGCCGACGACGTTGTCCTCGCGGTTGCCGGGCTCGCGGAACTGGGCGTGGTGGTGGCGGACGATGATCGCCAGGTGGGCGACGATGAGGAGCGCCAGCAGCGCCGGGATCACGAAGACGTGCGCGATGAACAGGCGCGAGACGAAGTCGTTGGCGCCGGGCAGCTCGCCGCCCCAGATCAGGAAGGCGAGGTTGGCGCCGAGTATCGGGATCGACATCGCGACGCCGTAGGCGATCGCGAGGCCCATGCCCGACAGCAGGTCGTCGGGCATCGAGTAGCCGGCGAAGCCCTCCAGCACCGCGAGCGTCACTATCGTCACGCCGATCATCCAGTTGATGTCGCGCGGCTTGCGGAAGGCGCCGGTGAAGAAGATCCGCAACAGGTGCACGACGATCGCCGCAACGAAGACGAGCGCCGCCCAATGATGCGTCTGGCGCATCAACAGCCCGACCGGGTTGTCGATCGACAGCCGCAGGACCGAGTTGTAGGCGACGCTGACCGTCTGCCCCTGCAGCGGCGCGTAGGGCCCGACGTAGGTCGTCTCGGCGGTCGAGGACTCGAAGAAGAGCGCGAGGTACGTGCCGGTCGCGATCAGCACGACGAACGCGTAGAGCGCGATCTCGCCGAGCAGGAACGACCAGTGCTCGGGAAAGACATAGCGCATTGCCGCGCGCGCGAGGCGGCCCGCGCCGACGCGCTCGTCAAGCCACCCGACGGTCGCGTCGCCCGCTCGCGGGACGCGGCCGTCGCCGGGCGGGGCGCCGGGCCGAAGAGGCGGCGGCGCTGGCGGCGCCGCGGGCGTGGCCGCATTGGCGCGCGGCGCCCCCGGGGCGCCGGACGGCGCCTTGGCCGCGGGCGTGGCCGCATTGGCGCGACGGGCGCGGCCGATCATTGGCCGCCTCGGTCCACGTCGAGCCACGCCGGGCCTATCGAGCCGGAGAAGCCGCCGTTCGCGCGCAGCTCGCCGGTCGCAGCGTCGATCGCGAGCGGCAGCTGCGGCAGCGATCGGCCGGCCGGGCCGAAGATCACCTTCGCGCCCCGCGCCGGGTCGAACGTCGAGTAGTGGCAGGGGCAGACGAGCGCCGGGCGCGGCTGGGTCGCGCGGAAGCTCGGGTAGCGGTAAAGCGAGATGGCGCACGCCGCGTGCGTGCAGATCTTCGAGTAGGCGAGCAGCCCCTGCGGCGCCCACTCGGCCAGCGGCCGGCCTGCCGGCAGGCGCAGGACCGAGGGGTCGAGCCGCACGAGCACGATCGGCGAGCCGACGTCGCGCACCGACGCGCCCTCCGCGTAGCCGGTCACGAACGTGCCCTGGACGACGTCGGCGGCGAGGATCGCTCTGCCTCTCGCGTCGACGACGCGCGTCCCTCTGCGCCACGGCGTGTCGTCGATGCGGTTCGCGACGTTGGGCCCCAGCGACGCCGCGGGCGCGATCAGCGCCCCGCCGATCCCGACCGCCGCGACCCCCGCTGCGCCGGCCAGCAGCCCGCGCCGCGAGATCCCCTCCCCTCCTTCGCGCACCATCTCAACGGTCTCGTTGACGGCCTCTGGGTCGGTGAACTTCGGGCGCTCCTCGACCGCGAGCTCCTGCGGGACGACGCGCTTGCCCGCGACGATCAGCGCCGCGGCCAGCGCTCCGAAGCCAAGCCCGAACGCCAGCCCGAGCCACTGCGTCCCGTTCGCCACCTCGACGATCAGCAGCACGACGACCGCGACGCCGCAGGCGCCGGTGAGCAGCAGCAGGAGCGCGACGAGCAGCTCGGCGCGCGGGTCGGCTGGGACGTGGCGTCTGCGCGGGTCGACGTCGCGCCCGCCCGGCGGGATCCCCTCCAGCTCCTCGGCGTGGCGCTGCGCGCTTCTTCTCCAGCCGAGAATCGCCGCGAGCACGAAGCCGAGCATGCGGCCGAGCGATCTCATCGCCGCACCCGCTCTCCGATCCGCGCCGTGACGCCGAGCAGCCTCATCGCCGCACCCGCTCTCCGATCAGCACGGCGACGACGAGCAGCGAGGCGAGGCCGAGGAACCAGCCGACCATCCCCTCGGGGATCGGGCCGATGTTGCCGATCGACCAGCCGCCGAGGTCGTCGGGCGACTTCGTGAAGCCGACGTAGCGGGCGAGCGAGTTCAGCTCGTGCTGGCCGATCTGCGCGCGCGTGAAGCGCGGCATCAGGTACGGGCCGATGCGGACCGCCTCGGCGACCTGCGTCGAGGTCGCCTGCTGCAGCGGCGGCGCGATCCCGCCGACCACGATCCCGCCGCGGCCGAGGATCTGATGGCAGCCCGCGCAGTGCTCGGCGAACGACTCCTGCCCGAGCGCGATGCTCCCGGCCGCCGCGTCGACGCGCGGGATCGGCGGGCCGCCGAGCGTCGCCACGTACGCGGTCAGCGCGCGTATCTGCGCGTGCGTGAACTGCGGCTTGGTGCGCACCGGCGCGTCGCTGGGGTCGGCGAGCGGCATCCGACCGGTCGAGAGGTAGAAGTCCGCCGCCTGCGCGCCGGCGCCGATCAGCGACGGCCCTCTCCCCTGTCGCCCGCGCCCGTCGAGGCCGTGGCAGGAGGAGCACGTCTGCTGGAACAGCGTGCGGCCGCTGTCAACGAGCCCGTTGACGGCGACGCGACCGCCGGCGCTGGGCGGGGCTTGGGCGGGCGCGGAGGGTGGCTTGCCCGCGAGGTCCCAGATCGCCAGCGCGCCGCAGACGATCGCGAGAGCGAGCGGGACCGCCCGCGTCACGGCGCCCCTCCGAGCCGCGCCTCGCGGGCGAGCTGGCGGCGCTCCTCGCGCATCAGCGCGGACCAGGCGGCGATGATCGTCAGCGCCGCGGCGAGCAGGCCGCTGCCGCTCCACATCAGCATCCCGGCGGCATGCTGGTTGGCGAGCGCGTCGATGCCGAGCGCGCGAGCCGGGGCGGCATAGGACGGGTAGCGCAGGCTGCTCTCCAGCACGAGCGCGATCCCGACGAAGGCCATCGCCGGCATCGCACCGAGCACGTAGACCATCCGCGCGACGAAGCCGAGCCGGTAGGGCAGCGGCTCGCCGCCGAGCGCCGGCAGCCAGAAGAGGATCGCGCTGCCGAGGTAGAGCAGGTGCTCGAGCGCGTGGATCAGCGGGTGCTGCAGCGCGAGCTCGTAGAATCCGGTCAGGTGCGTCGCGAGCGTGACGGCGCCGAACAGCGTCCACGCGATAGCGGGATTGACGAGCACCCGCACGGGCCGGGATCGCAGCGCCCGCGCCAGCGCTCTCGCGTCGTCGCGGGGCAGTGCGCGCAATGCCAAGGACACCGGCGCGCCCGCGACGAGCAGCGGCGCCGCGACGAAGACGAGCACGAGGTGCTGCGCCATGTGGACGCTCAGCAGCCGCTCCGCCCACCCGTCGAGCCCGGACAGCAGCGCGGTCAAGACGGCGAGCACGCCGAGCGCGAAGCAGAGCGAGCGCCAGCTCGGATGCGAGCGCTCAACGCGCACCACGCCCCACCCGTACAGCCCGACGACGGCCAATGCCGAAACGAGCACCGCCGGGTCGAGCTGCCAATGCACCAGAAGGTCGAGTGCTGATGGCATCGGCTCAGCCTTCCCCGGCGCGCTGTTGCAGCAGCAGCGAGACGAGCGCGAGCGCGACGACGCCGCAGCCGATCATCCACAACCACTGGCCGACGACGAGGCCGACGAGCACGAACGCGAAGCCGAGCACGCCGAGCACGGTCGCGTAGCTGAGCGCGCGCGCAGGCAGCGCCGCTCCTGGCGGCGGTCCGGCCACCGGCGAGCCAGCCGCCCCCGGGCCGCGCACCACCGGCCCGACAGCCGCCCCCGGGCCGCCCGCCACCGGCCCGACAGCCCCAAGGGCGACGGCCCCCGCGGCCCCCGCCTCCCACGCGACTTGCTGCTCGCGCAGGTCGAGCAGCGGCGCGAACGAGCGCACCGGCGGCAGCGGCCCGCTGAAGTTCTCCGGCGGCGGCGGCGAGCTCGTCGCCCATTCGAGGCTGTACGCGTTCCAGGGGTTGTCGCCGGCCGGCCGCGCGCGCAGCAGCGATATCCCGACGTTCAGCAGGAAGACCAGGATCGACAGCCCGATCAGGTAGGAGCCGGCGCTCGCGACGTCGTTGAGCGTCTGCCAGCCGGTCCCCGCCGGGTAGTCGGCGATCCGCCGCGGCATCCCGTCGAGGCCGAGGAAGAACATCGGCAGGAAGGTCACGTTCGTGCCGACGAACGTCAGGTAGAAGTGCCAGCGCCCGAGCCGGTCGCTCAGCAGCGTGCCGGTCACCTTCGGCCACCACAGGTAGATCGCGGCGAAGAGGCCCATCACGCTGCCGCCGAACAGCGTGTAGTGGAAGTGAGCGACGATGAAGTACGAGTCCGTCACCTGATAATTGAGCGGTGGCGAGCCGACCCAGACGCCGGTCAGGCCGCCGGCGAGGAACAGCACGAGGAAGCCGAGCGCGAACAGCATCGGCGGCGTGAAGCGGATCCGCCCCCGCCACATCGTCGCCAAAGAGTCGAAGTACTCGATCCCTGCGGGCACGATCAGCGCCGTCGAGGCGACCGCGAACCAATGGTTGTCGACCGCGCCGGTCGTGAACATGTGGTGGCCCCAGACCGACATCGACAGCGCCGCGAAGCCGAGCAGCGCCACGACGAACGGCCGGTAGCCGAACCAGCGGCGCCCGCTGAAGACCGCGACCGACTCGGCGACCGCGCCGAGGAACGGGAAGAAGACGACGTAGACCACTGGATGGCCGAAGAACCAGAAGAGGTTCTGATAGGCGATCGGCCCCTCGCTGAGGTTGAAGACGCCGCCGAGGTGACGTTGCGCGAGCGTCAGCGCCATCGCGGCGACAAGCGCCGGGTACGCCGTTATCACCATCAGGGAGGTGATCACGATCGCCCAGGTGAAGACCGGCAGGCGCAGCATCGTCATGCCGGGCGCCCGCAGCTTCACGACCGTCGTCAGCAGGCAGATCGCGAGCGTGACGCCCGAGAGGCCCGCCATGATCACGCCGACGATCCAGTAGTCGGTCCCGACGCCCGGCGAGTTGGGCATGTTCGTCAGCGGGAAGTACGCGTACCAGCCGACGTCCGCGGCGCCGGCAGTCGTCAGGAAGCCCATCCACATCGTCAGCCCGCCGAACAGCAGCAGCCACCAGCTGCCGAGCGCGACGCGCGGCAGCGCGACCCGCCGCGCGCCGATCTGCAGCGGCACGAGGTAGAGGCCGGCGCCGAGCGCGATCGGCGACGCGAACAAATAGAACATCGTCGAGCCGTGCAGCGTGAACAGCTGGTCGTAGCGCTCGGCGCCGACGATCTGCGAGCCGGGTTGCAGCAGCTCGCTCCGTATCGCCAGCGCCAGCAGGCCTGCCGCGATGAAGAAGCCGAAGGCCGTCGTGAACATCCCCGTGCCGATCCGCTTGTGGTCGGTGCTGCCGAGCGCCGCCAGCAGGCCGCGCGGCTGGGGCTGTTGCGGCGCGAGCGCGTGGCCGGTCGCGAGCGAGCTCATCGGAGGCTCCTCGCGCTCGTCCAGCGCGCGAAGCCGGCACCGCTGAGCACGCGCAGGTTGAAGCGCATCTGGTCGTGGCCAAGGCCGCAGAACTCCGAGCACAGCCCGCCGCCCGGCACCGCGCCGGGATGCGGGAAGAGCAGCGTGAAGACGGCGGTGCGCCCGGGGATCGCGTCTCTCTTGAAGCGCCGCGACGGGATCCAGAAGGCGTGGATCACGTCCTTCGCCCGCAGCCGGAAGCGGACCTCTCTCCCGGCCGGCACGACGAGCGTCGGATAGCGCTTGCCGACCTGCCGCTCGACGATCCCCAAGCGCGGGTAGTCGAAGCGCCACTCCCACTTGGCGGCGGTCACGTCGACGGTCACCGCGGGGTGCGCGGCGACACGGTCGACGCGTGCCTCGACGCGGAAGGTCCGCCACAGCAGGAAGACGACGACCGCTGCGAGGAAGACCGCGTAGACAAGCTCGACGCGCGGCGCGTGCGTCGGGCCGCCGGCAGGCTCCTCGCTCGCAGCGCCGCGAGCGCGATAGCGGATCGCGAACATCACCAGCAGCCCGACGACGACGACCATCACGGCGAGCGCGATTGGCAGGTAGAGCCGCGCCAGGTCGTCGTGCTCGCTCCTCGTGTCGACCACAGGCGCCGATTACCCGAGCCGTCTCTCCGGAAACCAGCGCACGCTCGCCGCTTTCGGTGCGCGGTTGCTTTCCAACCTTCTCGCCGCTCGCCCGCTCGCACACGACATATGCCGGCTGCGGACCGGGAAGCGCTTCTCCCATGAGCGTTCTCACTCCACAGCGACGCAGCGTTCATCGCTTTGACGGCGAGGCGCTGGTGAATCGCTACCACGCGACTGGCGACCCGCAGCTGCGCGACCTCGCGGTGCGCCAGTACATGCCGCTCGCGCGCAAGCTCGCGAAGAGATACGGCCGCACGCGCGAGCCGCTCGACGACCTGCTGCAGGTCGCCTACCTGGGGCTCGTGAAGGCGGTCGACCGCTACGACCCGTCGGTCGGCACGCGCTTCGGCTCCTACGCGATCCCGACGATCTCCGGCGAGCTGCGCCGGCATTTCCGCGACGCGACCTGGGCCGTGCATGTCCCGCGCGGCGTCCAGGAGGCGAGCCTTGACGTCACGAAGGCGACGGCCGATCTCTCCAACCGCCTCGGGCGCGCCCCGTCGGTCCGGCAGATCGCCGAGGAGACCGGCTTCGACCTCGAGCTGGTGATCGAGGCGCTGCACGCCCGCGAGGCGCAGGAGATCGCCTCGCTCGACCAGCCGCGCAGCGGCGACGAGGACGCGAGCTCGATTGCCGACAGCGTCGGGCGCACCGACGAGCGCTTCGACCTGATCGACCACCGCGTCACCGTCGCGCCGCTCCTGCGCGCGCTGCCCGAGCGCGAGCGCGAGGTACTGCGCCTGCGGTTCGGCCACGACATGACGCAGACCGAGATCGCAGCGCGGGTAGGCTGTTCGCAAATGCAGGTTTCTCGGCTTATCAGGCGCGCCATCGCGCGGCTGTCGCAGGTCAGCGACGAACCGCAGCCGCTCCCTGGCGCAAGCGCGTCGCCTGGGCGGGCCGCTGATGCCGGATGAGCCAGCGGCGCACGCTCCCGTCCGCAGCTGGCGCGAGCTGACGACGCCCAGCCCGCCGATCGACGTCATCGCGCTTGGCGCCTCCGCCGGAGGCGTCGAGGCGCTGACAACCGTCGTCGCCGCGCTTCCACGCAAGATCGACGCGGCGATCCTGATCGTCCTGCACGTCTCCGAAGCCGGGACGAGCGTGATGCCGCAGATCCTCAGCCGGTCGGGCGTGCTGCCGGCCGCGAACGCGCGCGACGGCGAGACGATCGAGCCAGGGCGCATCTACGTCGCGCCGCCCGGACACCATCTCACGCTCGACGGCACTGTCGCGCGCGTCCAGCGCGGCCCGCGCGAGAACGGGCATCGCCCGGCGATCGACCCGCTGCTGCGGACCGCCGGCCAGTCGTTCGGCCCGCGCGCGGCCGGCGTGATCCTGTCGGGCGCGCTCAACGACGGCACCGCCGGGCTGCGGCTGCTCAAGCAGCGCGGCGGCCTCGCGATCGTGCAGGACCCCGAAACGGCGCGCTATCCCAGCATGCCGCGCAGCGCGATCTCGTACTGCCCCGTCGACGCGGTTCTGCCGCTGCGCGAGATCGCGGCGGCGCTCGAGCGGGTCGCGGCCGAGGCGCCGCGCTCCGGACAGGCGAGGCTGGCGGCTTGGGACGTGAGACGATGAACGAGTGAGGAAGGCAGACGAGACTTCCGCGGCGCCGAGTACCGAGCCGCTCGACCTGCTGCTCGACCATCTCAAGCGCTCGCGCGGCTTCGACTTCAGCGGCTACAAGAAGACGAGCCTCGAGCGGCGCTTCGCCAAGCGGATGGAGGCCGTCTCAGTCGACGGCTATCTCGAGTACCTCGACTACCTCGAGGTCCATCCCGAGGAGTTCGCCTACCTCTTCAACACGATCCTGGTCAACGTCACCGCGTTCTTTCGTGACGAGCCGGCGTGGGAGTACCTCAGCGAGGAGATCGTCCCCAAGCTGCTGGAGGCGAAAGGCCTCGACGCGCCGATCCGCGTGTGGTCGGCCGGCTGTGCCTCGGGCGAGGAGGCGTACTCGGTCGCGATGGTGCTCGCGCGGGTGCTCGGCGAGCGCGAGTTCTTGCGGCGGGTGAAGATCTACGCCACCGATGTCGACGAGGAGGCGCTCGCGACCGCGCGGCTGGGCGCGTACACGCCAAAGCAGGTCGACGGCGTGCCGCCCGCGCTGCTGGAGCGCTTCTTCGAGCGCGGCGACCAGCGCTTCGCGTTTCGCAAGGACCTGCGGCGCGCGGTGATCTTCGGCCGCAACGACCTCGTCCAGGACGCGCCGATCTCGCGGATCGACCTGCTCGTCTGCCGCAACACGCTGATGTACTTCAACGCCGAGACGCAGAACCGCGTGCTCGGCCGCTTCAACTTCGCGCTCGGCGACGACGGTTGCCTCTTCCTCGGCAAGTCCGAGATGCTGATCACGCACACCGACCTGTTCACGCCCGTGAGCCTGAAACGGCGCGTCTTCGCGAAGGTGCCCAAGACGACGCCGCGCGACCGGCTGCTGCTCGCGGCCAACATCGCGCAGACCGACCGCAGCGACGGCGGGCTGGCGATTCGTGAAAGCAGCTTCGACGCGGCGCCGGTGGCGCAGATCGTGATCGACGCCGACGGGCTGCTCGTGCTCGCCAACCGGCAGTCGCGCGAGATCTTCAGCATCAACGGCGAGGACCTCGGCCGGCCGCTGAAGGAGCTCGGGCTCTCCTACCGGCCGATCGACCTGTTGGCGAGCATCGAGCAGGCGCTCGGCGACCGCCGCCATCTGCGGCTTGGCCCGGTGCCGTGGACGACCGTCAGCGGCGAGACGCTCGAGCTCGAGGTCGAGGTGACGCCGGTCATCTCCGGCACGACGCTGCTCGGCACCTCGATCACGTACGGCGACGTCACGCTGATGCAGCAGCTGCGCGAGGAGCTCGAGCGCTCCAAGCGCGAGCTCGAGGCCGCCTACGAGGAGCTGCAGTCGACGGTCGAGGAGCTGGAGACGACCAACGAGGAGCTGCAGTCCACGAACGAAGAGCTGGAGACGACCAACGAAGAGCTGCAGTCCACGAACGAGGAGCTGGAGACCACCAACGAAGAGCTCCAGTCGACCAACGAGGAGCTCGAGACGATGAACGACGAGCTGCGCCAGCGCTCGCTCGAGCTCAACGAGGTCAACGCCTTCCTCGAGATGATCCTGAAGAGCCTCGGCGTCGCGGTCGTCGTGCTCGACCGGCAGCTCCAGATACAGGTGTGGAACGCCCACTCCGAGGACTTGTGGGGCCTGCGCCCGGAGGAGGTCGTCGGGACGCACTTCCTCGAGCTCGACATCGGGCTGCCGGTCGAGCAGCTGAAGGGGCCGATCCGCCAGGCGCTGCAGGACGCGGCCAGCCGGACGCAGACGGTGATGTCGGCGACGACGCGGCGCGGCAGACGGATCGAGTGCGTCGTCACGGCGCTGCCGATGGCGGTCGACGACAGCGAGGTGTCGGGCGTGATCCTGCTGATCGAGCCCAACGAGGCGCGGTCGGTCGTCGTGGCTGAGGCCGGGCAGGGGTAGCGGGGCGGGCGGGCGGGCCGGAGGGGCGGCGCGGCCGCGGCGGGCGGCCGGCGCGGTCGGGCGGCCGGCGCGCGCGGGCGGCCGGCGCGCGCGGGCGGCCGGCGCGGTCGGGGCGGGCGGGCGGGCGGGGTGCTTTGTCTCAGCGGCGCCCGTCGCGCACGCGGTTGCGCAGGGCCGCGCTGCGCTCGCGCGCGCTGACGGCGTGGTCGAGCGTCTCGCGGTACTCGTCGCGGGCTCGCGCGTGAACGCCCTTCATCCGCTCGACCCTGGCCTTCAGCTCGTGTGACGTGGTGCTGTTGAGCGGGTGCGGCAGATCCCCCGCGCCCTCCACGCCCTCCCAGCGATCGCTGCGCTGTGCGTCGCCGACGAAGCGGATCTTCGCCGCCTGTCTGGGCGACTGCTCGGGCGGCGCCCACGCCTCCTTGAGCAGCCATGCGCCGTCGCCGCGCCGCACGAGCCTGCCGGACTCCTCGAGGCGCTTGACGGCGAGGCTCACCGTCGGCCGCTTGGCGCCGAGCATCAGCCCGAGCGTCGCGTGCGTCAGCTTCAACGGCAGCACGATCCCGTAGGGGCCGACGCGGCCCCAGCGCTCGGCGAGCAGCCACAGCAGCGCCTCGACGCGGTCCTCGACGCGCGGCAGCTGGGAGATCGCGCAGTGGGTCCCGCTGCGTGCCGTCTGCGCTCCGACCCGCTCGAACAGAGCGACGATCAGCTCCGGCCAGCGGCGCACCGTCAGGATGAAGTCGTCGTCGAGCAGCGCGGCGGTCGCCGGCTCGAGCACCGCCCAGGTGACGTCGACCGGCACGAGCGTCGTGTCCAGCGGCAGCGCCGCCGGCTCCAGCAGGTCGCCCGCGCCGAGCAGCTGGATCGTCGTCGCGCCGGACAGATGGACGTTGCGGCTGACGAGGCCGTCCAGCAGCAGCATGCCGTGGACTGCGCCGCGCGAGTTGCTCAGCAGCGCGGGCGTCAGCCGGCCGCGCGGCAGCGTCGCCGTACGGGCGAGCGCGACCCGGCGCGCCTGCTCGCGCTGATCGGCTGGAATCCGCTCGGCCAGCTCCGGGTCGAGCTCCAGCAGGCGGACGATATGTTCCTCGACGGTCACGGCCACCGTGTCCCCCAGGTACCCGCTGCGCGAGTGGTCAAGTCGGCAATGGGGCGAGCGCGTCGATCACGTCGGCTGGCGCGATCGCGAGCAGGCCCGCGTCGGCATGGTCGGCATGCGGGTCGCCCGTGCGGCCCTGCCACAGGACGACATGCCGCGGCCGGTTCGCGGGCGGCCCCCACGCGGCGGGGCTGGTCGGGCCGAACAGGACGACCGACGGCGTGCCCAGCGCGGCCGCGAGGTGCGCGACGCCCGTGTCGGCGCAGACGAGCCGGCCGGCGACGGCGACGACGGCCGCCAGCGTGACGAGGTCGGTCTCGCCAGCGATCACCGCGCCGCGGCCCAGGCGCGCCGCGATCGCGACGCGCTCCGCGAGCCGGCGCTCCGCGGCGCTGCCCGTCACGAAGACGGCGCGGCGCTGTGCCGCCTCAGCGCGCGCGACCGTCCCCCAGCGCTCGACCGGCCAGCGCCGCGCCGCGCTGGCGGCGCCGGGATGCAGCAGCGTCGCGCCGCGCACAGCCGCGAGCCGGTCGGGCAGCGGCGGCGGCGGGAGGTCGAGCGCGTCGGGGTCGGCGGGCATGCCGTAGTGGCGCAGCAGCCGGGTCCAGCGGGCGGTTTCGTGCTCGGTGCGGTGCGATGCCCACGGCGGCCCGTCACTGCTTTCCGGGACTGCGGGGTGCGCGAACGCGAGCAGCCGCGCGGGATCCGTTCCGAGCAGCAGCCGGTGGCTTTCCGGGCCGCTGCCGTGGAGGTTGACCGCGGTCGCGCCGGTCGGCAGCGCCGGCACCGCGTTTGCGGCGGGGCGGGCATGCGGGCCGACCCACGCCGGCGCCGGCAACAGCCGGTCGACGGCGCGCTCGCGCCGGGTCGGGACGCGGTCGCGGTCGGGGCCGATCCGCGCCACGAGCGGCCACAGCGCCGGCGGCGCGGCGAGCACCCGCTGGTGGTCGGGGAAGGCCGCCGCGAGCGCTCGCAGCGCCGGGACGGCGGTCAGCAGGTCGCCGAGCCCGAGCGCGCGTAGGATCAGGAGCGTGGGAGTGCCGGCGGCCACAGCCTTACGGCCACGAGGTCTCCTCCGACGCGCAGACGACGAGCTCGCGCAACTCGACGCCGCGCGGGCGGGCGAGCGCGAAGGCGACGGCGTCGGCGACCTCGCCGGGGTCGAGCAGCGGAGCGTCGGGCGGCGGCTGGTATCGCGGGTCGCGGCCGTCGAAGAAGCGGGTTCGCATGCCGCCCGGTATCAGCAGCGTGACACCGACGCGACCCGCGGTCTCCAACGCGAGAGCGCGCGTGAAGCCGACGACGCCGAACTTGCTCGCGCAGTATGCGGTCGCGTCGCCGAGCACGCGCACGCCGAGCGTCGAGGCGACGGTCACGACGCGGCCGTTGTCGGCCCGCTCCAGCGCCGGCAGCGCGGCACGCACGACGGCGGCGGTGCCGAGCAGGTTGACCATCACGACGCGGTCCCACGCCGCGCCGTCGATCCCGTCGAGCGGGCCGCACGCGTCGGTGCCGGCGGCGGTGACGACCGCGTCGAGGCCGCCGTGGCGCTCGGCCGCGCGCGTGACGGCCGCCTCGGCCGCGCGCGTGTCGGCGAGGTCGACCTGCTCGCTGTCGAGCCGCTCGTCAGCGGGCGCGTCGCGGTCGAGCACGATCGGCGTGCCGCCGCGTGCGGCGACGGCGGCCGCGATCGCGGCGCCGAGCCCCGATGCGCCGCCGGTCACGAGCACGCGCCCGAGCGGAGTTGGGGTGTCATGCGGGGCGGTGGCGGCGGGCGCGGGGCGGGTGGCGGCCGCGGGCGCGGTGCCCGTTGCGGCTGCGGCAGCGGGCGCGCGGGTGGAGATTGGGTCAGCTGACGGCACGGTTGGCGGCCTCCTCGATCAGTCGGGTGGTGGAATGGCCGGCGTGGTGGGGCACGAGCACGACGCGCCCGCCCCAGCGCGCGAGCGCCTCGGCCTCGGGCAGCTCGCTGGCGGCGTAGTCGCCGCCCTTGACCCAGACGTCGGGTCGCAGGCGCTCGAGCAGCGCGGTCGGCGTGTCCTCGTCGAAGACCGCGACGGCGTCAACGCACGCGAGCGCGGCAAGCACGTCCGCCCGCTCGACCTCGGCGACGAGCGGCCGCCCCTCCCCCTTCAGCCGCCGAGCCGAGGCGTCGGAGTTGAGGCAGACGACGAGGCAGTCGCCAAGCGCCCGCGCCGCGCTCAGCAACCGGACGTGGCCGGCATGCAGCAGGTCGAAGCAGCCGCCAGTCGCAACGACCGTCCCCCCAGCCGCCCGCGTCGCAGCGACGAGCGCGAAGGCGTCGGGTGCGGATGTCGCAGCAGCGCTCGGCCGCGGGCCCGCGAAGGCGGCTGCGCCGCCGGCCGCGACGAAGGCGGTTGCGGCGGCCGTCGCTGCCTCCGCCGCGGCGAGCACGTCGGCGCCGTCGGCGAGGCGTGTCGCGGCGGTCGCGGCGAAACGGTCGCCGGCGCCGCAGGGGTCGCCGCCGTCGATCGCGGCGGCGGGGATTGCGATCGGCGTCGGGCCGCCGTCGTCGAACAGCGCGCCGCTCGCGCCGCACGTCACGCAAAGGGCGTGTGCGGACCAACCGCGGCGCAGCGTGTGAGTGAGCGCGTCAGCCCTCGCCGACTCGCCGGCGAAGCGCCGCGCCTCGGCCGCGTTCGGGGTCGCGAGCGTGACGCCGGTGACCGGCGCGGGCCCGCGCGGATGCGGGTCCCACACGATCGGCAGGCCGGCATCGGCGCGATCGCGCAGCGCATCGCGCAGAGCAGGCTCGGCGGCGACGCCGCGGCCGTAGTCCGACACGAGCACGGCGTCGGCCCAGCCGACAGCCGCCCGCGCCGCCGCGCTCGCCGTCCCAACCGCGCCGCCGTCGCCGCGGTCGACCCGCAGCAGCGCGTTCGCGCCGCTGCGCAGACGGATCTTCTCAGGCGTCGTGCCGGCCAGCCCGAGGTCGACGATCTCGACGCCGCCGCCTTCGAGCAGCTCGCGCAGCAGCATGCCGGGCGCGTCGGCCGCGAGCGCGGTCACGAGCGTGACCGCCCGCCCGTCGGCTGCCGCGAGCGCCGCCGCCAGCCCAGCCCCGCCCGGCCGCGCCGTGCTCGCCGTCTCGTCGAGCACCGGCACCGGCGCGTCGGGGCTCAGACGCTCAACGGTCCCGTTGACGTCGCGGTCGAGCAGCGCATCGCCGATCACGACCAGCGAGCCGCTCACCGCGCCGCCTTCCGCGTCCGCGCACGGCCGTTGGCGGTGCCGTATCCGGAGCGCCCGTTGGCGAGCGACGTCTCGTCGTACAGCGCGACCGGGCGGCGGCGGGGCTGGCCGCTGGCGCTCGGCGCGGGGTCGCGCAGCGCCAGCTCGCGGTCGACGGCGCCGCAGAGGATGTGGATGGCGACGAGATGAAGCTCTTGCGTCGTCGCAGCCGTCGCGCCGCCGAGCCGCAGCGTGCGGTCGCAGACGTCCGCGAGCGGACCGCCCGCCGTGCCCGTCAACGCCCACGTTGTCATGCCGAGCTCGCGCGCGGCCTGCGCGGCGCGCACGACGTTCTCGCTCGCGCCCGACGTGCTGAGCGCGACGAGCACGTCGCCCGGCCGGCCGTGGGCGATCACCTGGCGGGCGAACGCCTCCTGCGCGCCGTAGTCGTTGCCGATCGCGGTCAGGCTCGAGGTGTCGCCGTGGAGGCAGATCGCGCTCAGCGGACGGCGCTCGAGCAGGAAGCGGCCGACCAGCTCGGCGGTCAGGTGCTGGGCCTGCGCGGCGCTGCCGCCGTTGCCGACCGCGAGCAGCCGGCCGCCCGCGGCGAGCCGGTCGGCGAGCAGCTCGCCCCACTCCTCAAGCGTGTCGATCTCATTGCGCAGCTGCGCAAGCGCGTCGATCAGCGCGGCGTGATGGTCATGGCCGCTTGGCACGACAGGGCGACGCGCCGCGCCAGAGCCGGAGCCGGAGCGCGAGCCGGCAGCCGCGCGCGACGCTCTCGCCCGCGCGCCTGTCCGGGCGCTGTCGCCCGAGCGCTCGATCACGCGCGCGTAGACGTCGAGCGTCGCCGCGGCGATCCGCGGCCACCCGTACCGGCGACGCGCCCGCTCGACGCCGGCCTGCCCGTACGCGGCGCGGCGCTCCGGGTCGTCGAGCAGCGCCTGCAGCGCCTCGGCGAGCCGCTCGGGGTCGCGCGGCGGGACGTGCACGCCGGTGACCCCGTCAACAACCGTGTCGATCAGCCCGCCGACGGCGGCCGCGACGACCGGCGCGCCGCAGGCCATCGCCTCCAGCGGCACGATCCCGAACGGCTCGTACCACGGCACGCAGACGACGGCGTCGGCGGAGCGCAGCAGCGCTGCCGCCTCCGCCCGCGGCATCCGCCCGAGCAGCGTGACGCGGTCGGCGACGCCGTGCTCGCGCGCGAGCTGCATCAGCCGCCGGGCCTCGGGGTCCGAGGCGAGCCCGTCGCGCGGCGGGCCGCCCGCGACGACCAGCTCGGCGTCGGGCACTCGCGCCAGCGCCGAGATCACGTTGCCGACGCCCTTGCGCTCGACCAGCCGACCGAGCGAGACGATCCGCAGCAGCCCCGGGCGGCGGCGCGCCCGGCGGCCGTCGGGCGTGAACGTCTCAAGGTCGACGCCGCACGGGATCACGGTCACGCGGGCGCGGCTCGCGCCGAGCCGCAGCAGCTCGAAGACCTCGTCGCTGCACGTCGCGATCACGTGGTCGGCGCGGCGCAGGACCTGCTGCTCGATCTCCGCGCGCGCGGGCGGGCTCGTGTCCTTCGCGCCCTGGTGGCGCCGTCTGACGACGCCGAGCGCGTGGAAGGTCTGGACGACCGGGATCCCCAGCTCGCGCGCGGCCAGCAGCGCCGCGTGCCCGGACGTCCAGAAGTGCGCGTGAACGACGTCGGGCCGCTCTATGCGCCACGAATCCCCCAGCTCGGCGGCGAACGCCTCCATGTGCGGCAGCAGCGCGTCGCGCGGCACGTCGGCCGGCGGCCCCGCGTCGATGTGGTCGACCTCGACGCCGGGCGCGAGCGGCACGCGGCGCGGCGGCGCGGGGTCGTCGCGCCGCGTGTGCACGACGACCTCAGCGCCCTGGCGCGCGAGCTCGGTCGCGAGCGCCGCGACGTGGACGTTCTGCCCGCCCGCGTCGACGCCGCCGAGCACCGCCAGCGGGCTCGCATGCTCGGACACCATCGCGATCCTCATCGCGCCGTCACCTCCTCAAGCAGTTGGTCCCAGTCGTTCAAGAAGCGCGCCAGGCCGTAGCGCTCGAGCGCTGCTTCGCGGGCCGCCTGGCCGGTCGCCCGCGCCAGCTCGGGGTCGTTCACGTACGCGCGCAGCGCCTGCGCCAGCTCGTCAACGCACGTGCTGACGACGCCAGCCGCCGGCGGGACCGCAGTCGGCGCCTCGGTCGTCCCGAGCGCGACGACCGGCATCCCGAGCTGCATCGCCTCGATCAGCGAGAGGCCGAGCGAGGTCCAGCGGATCGGGTGCAGGTAGACGCGCCGTCGGGCCATCTCCTCGTGCAGCCGTGCCTGCGCGACGTCTCTGCCGCCGAGCGCCTCGGCGTCGATCCCGAAGAGGTCGAGCGGCGCGACGGCGGCGAACCGCTCCAGCAGGTCGGTTCCGGTGACGCGGTTGCGCCGCCGCGCCTCGTTGACGACGACGACTGAGCGCGGCAGCTCGCCGTTGTAGCGATAGCCGGGGTCGGGGATCCCGTGCTCGATCACGCGCGTCGGCGTGGCGCCGGCGTCCCAGAAGAGCGCGTTGAAGTGCGTGACGTGGACGAGCGTCAGGTCGCGCCGGTCCGCCGCCGGGTGGCGCATCTCGGCGATCCGGCCCTGGGGCGCGTTGTGCTCGACGTAGACGGCGGGCACGTCTCGGCCGATCCGCCGGCCGTGGCCGAGCCAGTCGTCGGCGAGGCCGTCGAGCTCGCGCGGGCGCTGCACGACGACGGCGTCAACGTGCTCGTTGCGCAGCTGTGCCGGCGTGACCTCGACTGCCGACGACGGCCAGTCGTACGTCTGCGCGCGCCCGCGCCCGTCGGGCCCGCGGAACGGCGTCACGGGGACGAGATAGCGGTGCTTGCCAGAGACGAACGCCGTCGTCCACGCGCCGTGCACGTGCCAGAGCAGGATGTTCATGCGACGCTCGCCTCGGTCGTGAGCGCCGCCTTCACGACATGGTCGATCGCGTCGAGCACGCCCTTCAGCGGGAGGTGGTCGATGCACGGGTGGCCAGGGACGGGGCAGTCGCGTGCTCGGCAGCCGGCACACGGGACCGCCTCGTGCAGCAGCACATGCGGGACCTGCCACGGACGCCAGCGGACCGCGGGCACGGTCGGCGCGTAAAGCGAGACGACCGGGGTGCCGACCGCGGAGGCGAGGTGCGCGGGGCCGGTGTTTCCGACGACGACCGCCGCCGCGCCCGCGATCGTCTCGGCAAGGCCGGCGAGGTCGGTCTGGCCGCCGAAGTCGAGGGAGCGGGAAACGTCGAGGCGGGCCGCGCGGGCCGCGTCGGGGCGGCGCTCGAGGCCCTTGGGGCCGGCATCGCGGCCGGCGCAGACGAATCGCGTCAGCGCGCGCTCGGCCGGCGAGCCGGTGACGACGACGGTCCGTCCTTCGTCCCTCAGCGCCTTGACCAGCTCGGCATGTCGCACGGGTGCCCACGCCCGCGCGGAGACGGACGCGCCGGGGTGGACGACGACGTAGGGCGCTGGCGGAAGCGGCGGGCGACGGGCGGCGCCGTGCTCGATGCGCAGCGCGCCGTCGTCGCCGGCGGGCAGCCGGTAGCCCATTGCGACGACGAGCGAGTGCGAGCGCTCGACCTCGTGCACGTCGTCGTCGATCTGGTGGCGAACGTCGAGCAGCGAGCCGGGGTAGTCGGCGCTCGTCGCGCCGATCCGCGGCACGCCCGCTAGCCGCAGCAGCAGCGCCAGCGGCAGCGGGCTCTGGTGCAACGAGGTGAAGACGACCGCCTCGTGAGGCGCCAGCGCGGCGACGTCCCGAACGAGCGCGTACGACGGTTGCGGCGAGAACGGGCGCGGCTCCGGATCGATCCACTCGGCACGGTGGACGAGCAGCTCGTCGACGCCGGGCAGCAGCTCGGCGGCGGCGCGCCCGCGCGGCCCGCACAGCAGCGTCACATGCGCCCCGCTTGCGGCAACGGCCCGGATCGCCGGCCCCGCGAGAAGCACGTCGCCGTCGTTGTCGAGTCGAGCGACGAGGACGCGGCGGCGGCCAGCGCTCATCGGGCCGCCTCCACGACTGGCCCTGTCGCGCCCGTCGCGGCGGTGGCCAGCGCTCATCGGGCCGCCTCCGCGACTGGCCCTGTCGCGCCCTGCCTCTCTGGCGCGCTGAGCAGCTGGCGCACGGCGCTGAGCAGGTCGGGCGCGACGTGCTCAGCGGCCGCAACCTCCTCTGGGCGCGTCTGCGAAGTCGGGACGAGCACGCCCCGCGCGCCAGCGGCTCGCGCCGCCTCGAGATCAGCACCGATGTCGCCGATCACGACGCACGCATCGACCGCGACGCCGAGCTCGCGCGCGGCGGCCCGAACCATCCCGGGCGCCGGCTTGCGGCAGTCGCAGCCGTCGTCGGGCCCGTGCGGGCAGAAGAGCCACACGTCAATCCCGCCGAGCAACTTGTCAACGCGCTCGTTGACAGCCTCGACCTGCTCGGAGCTGATCCACCCGCGCGCGATCCCGCTCTGGTTGGAGACGACGGCGATCCCCACGCCCGCGTGCCGCAGCGTCGCGACCGCGTCGAGCGCGCCCGGCACCAACATCACCCGCGACGGGTCGCCGTTGTACGGCACGTCCTCGACGAGCGTCCCGTCGCGGTCAAACAGGACCGCGGCCGGCGGGCCGGGACTGCGCGGCGCGACCGGCCGCTGGCCCAGCGCGCGCAGCTCGCCGACCAGCGGCGCGACCGGCCGCTGGCCCAGCGCGCGCAGCTCGCCGACCAGCCGCCAGCCGACCGCCGCGAACGGGAGCGCGACGCTTGTCGCGGTCATCGTCGCGACCTCGCCGATCGTGCGCGGACCGGGCGCGATGCGGGCCCACGCGAGCTTAGCGGTGCGGGCCGCCCAGAGGCTCGTGGCGAGCGCGGCGGAGCGGGCGGCGGCGCGACGGCGCACCTGCTGTGCCGAGCGCTCCCGCTCGCCGCCAGCGCTGGACGGCCGCGCCCGCTCGCCGTCCCCGCACGCCAGCATGGCGGTCGCCGCGCAGCCCACTGCCGCCAAGGCGGCGCCGACGACGACTCCGTGGCGGGCCAGCCGGCCCTGGCCCGCGCCGGCCCGCTTGCGCCAGTCGCTGCCGTGCAGGCGACGCATCAGGGCGTCGTCGGCGTTGCCGCGCTGGAGCCGGACGCTCACGCGCCAGTCGGCCGGCCCGACCGGATGGACGACGACACGACGGCCGCGCTCGATCCGCCAGCCCGCGGCGACGACGCGCAGCCCGAGGTCGGCGTCCTCACGGTAGTTGTGGCGGAAGCGCTCGTCGAAGCCACCGACCTGCTCGAGCGCGGCGCGCCGGTAGACGAGGTCGGCGGTCGCCCAGCGCGCCCGCTCCAAACCTGCGACGTTGCGCTCCCAGTCGGTCGCCGCGCGGCCGGCCGGACGCGGCACCACGACCCGCCCCTGCACCCCGCCGACCGAAGCGCCCGCCGCCCGCAGATCGTCCGCCAGCCGCGCCGTCCAGTCCGGCCGCGGCAGCACGTCGTCGTCGAGAAAGGCGATCCACGGCGCCGTGCACGCACGCCAGCCGACGTTGCGAGCAGCAGCCGGGCCACGTCCGTGGGAGCGCAGCACCACGACCCGCGTCGCAGCGTCCCGCGCCGAGCTCGTGCCGCCGTCGGTGCCCGCAGGCCGCCGCTCGGAGCCCGCGCCCAGGACGCCCTCCACGCCAGTCAACGCCCGCTCGTCCCCTGCCCCCGGCCGATCGTCGACCACGACGATCCGGCGCGGCCGCGGCTCGGGCGCGTGCGCGAGGCGGTCGAGCAGGCGGGCGAGCGAGGGGCGCCCGATCGTCGGGATCACGACCTCGTACGCGGGCGCGTCGGGCTGTGGGAGTCGACCGGCCTGACTCACGCAACCACCGCCTCAGGCGGCGCCTCCCGACGACGGCCCGGCATCCGTGGCCGCCGCACCGCGAACGGCCCGATCGCGAGCAGGTCGATCGGCGCGGCGCCGAAGCACTCGAGCGCGTCGCGCGGGTCGTCGACCATCGGCCGCCCGGCCGTGTTGAGGCTCGTGTTGACGACGAGCGGCACGCCCGTGCGCGCCTCGAACGCGTCGAGCATCCGCGCCACCAACGGCTCCGCCTGGCGGTCGACCGTCTTCACGCGCGCTGTCCCGTCGACGTGCACGACCGCTGGGATCCGCTCGCGCCACTCGTCCAAAACCCGGTGGGTGAAGAGCATGTACGGGCTCGGCAGCAGCCCGTCGAAGACCTCCGCCGCGCGCTCCGCGAGCACCATCGGCGCGACTGGCCGGAACTGCTCGCGGCCCTTCACCTCGTTGAGCCGCTCGACGTTGGCGGGGTCGCGCGGGTCGGCGAGCAGGCTGCGGTGGCCGAGCGCCCGCGGGCCGTACTCGCTGCGGCCCTCAAACCAGGCGACGACCCCGTTGGCGGCGAGCGTCTCAGCGACAGTGTCGGCGATGTCGTCGGGCCGCTCGTAGACGACGCCGGCGCCGTCGAGCCAGCGCTCCAGCGCCGCGTCGTCCCAGCCACGGCCGAGCGCCGCCGAGCGCATCGCGCGCGGGCCGTCGCCGAGCTCGCGCGCCACGTACAGCGCGGCGCCGAGCGCGGTCCCGGCGTCGCCTGCCGCCGGCTGCACCCACAGCTGCTCGAACGGCCCGTCGCGGTGCAGCCGCGCGTTCGCGACGCAGTTGAGCGCGACGCCGCCGGCAAGCGCGAGCCGCGGCGAGCCGGTCCGCTCGTGCAGCCACGCTGCCAGCTCAAGGACCACCTCTTCCAGCAGCCGCTGGACGCTCGCGGCGAGGTCGGCGTGCTCGGCTCTGACCGGGTCGCCGGGCGCGAGCGGCCACACGAAGGCGCTCCAGTGGGGCGGCGCCGCGACGAAGCCGCCGTCGCCAGTTGTGCGTATCGCGGGACGCAGCTGCTCGAGGAAGCGCGGCTCGCCGTAGGAGGCGAGCGCCATCACCTTGTACTCGTCGCAGGCGCGGTGGAAGCCGAGATGCTCGGTCAGCTGCTCGTAGACGAGGCCGAGCGAGTGCGGCAGCTCCTGCGCGGCGAGCACGTCGAGCCGCCCGTCGCGGACATGGCCGGCGAGGTGCGAGCCGCGCTCGCCGCGCCCGTCGAGCACGAGCACCGCGCGCTCCTCCCACCCGGCCGCGGCGTAGGCCGACGCGGCGTGGGCGACGTGATGGGCAACGAAGCGCACGCGGCGCTCGTCGAGCCCCGGCAGCGCCGTGCGCAAGAAGCGCGGCGCGCGCTTGACGTAGAGCGTGCGCAGCCCCTCCCACGTCAGGTCCGTCACTCCGTCGGTCGGCGGCGCGAGCGCCGGGTCGTAGGAGTAGGCGACCGCGTCGAGCTGCTCGGGACGGATCCCGGCGTAATTGAGGCACCAGCGCGCCGACTGCTCTGGCAGCTCCCACGTCGAGAAGGCGACCGGCTCCTTGCCGTGCTTGCGGCGCGTGAAGCGCTCTTCCTCGGCAGCCGCGACGATCTCGCCGTCGACGACCAGCGCAGCCGCCGGGTCGTGGAAGACGGCGTTGACGCCGAGAACACGCATACGTGAAGCTCCTGATGCGGGAGAAGAGGTGAGCTCAGGCTGCCAGGAGCAGCTCGCCGCAGGTACCCCTGGCGGATGGCGCTAAACAACTTCTCAGCGGCCGCGGCCCGCGCGCCGCGGGAGGGGCGAATCTCTTGCTGTGTCGCCTCCGCGCGCGCGGGTACTGAGGGAACGTGAGCGTGCACTGCACGCGCGACGCGCATGTGACGCGAAACGCCCAAGCGAGGAGGCCAGATGAGAATCGGCTGCGCTCTGTCCAGTGAGGAGTTCGGCCCGCGCGACCTCGTCGCGCAGGCGGTCAGCGCCGAGCAGGCCGGCTTCTCCGGGCTGTGGATCTCCGACCACTACCACCCGTGGATCGACGCGCAAGGCCACAGCCCGTTCGTGTGGTCGATCATCGGCGCGATCGCGCAGGCGACGAGACTGCCGCTCGGCACCGGCGTCACCTGCCCGACGATGCGGATCCACCCGGCTGTGATCGCGCAGGCCGCGGCGACCAGCTCGTTGCTGCTCGACGGCCGCTTCACGCTCGGCGTCGGCAGCGGCGAGGCGCTCAACGAGCACATCCTCGGCGACCGCTGGCCCTCGGCAGACGAGCGGCTGGAGATGCTCGAGGAGGCGATCGTCGTGATGCGCGAGCTGTGGGCCGGCGGCGTCGTGAGCCACCGCGGCGACCACTACACCGTCGAGCACGCCCGCCTCTACGACGTCCCCGACGAGCCGCCGCCGGTGATCGTCTCGGCCTTCGGCCCCAAGGCGGTGTCGAGCGCGGCGCGCGCCGGCGACGGCTTGGCGACGACCAGCCCTGACGACGAGCTGATCGCCCAGTTCCGCCGCGAGGGCGGCCGCGGTCCGGTGCAGGCGGGCACGAAGGTCTGCTTCATGCCCGACCGCGACGAGGCGGTGCGCACCGTCCACCGGCTGTGGCCCAACGAGGCGCTCCCGGGCGAGCTCGCGCAGGTCCTGCCCGACCCCGAGCATTTCGAGCAGGCGGCCGAGCTGGTCAGCGAGGAGGCGATCGCCAGCTCGCCAACCCCCTGCGGGCCCGACATCGACGAGCACGTCGCGGCGTTGCGGGCGTACGCCGACGCCGGCGTCGACGAGCTCTACGTCCAGCAGATCGGCCCGCTGCAGGACGCCTTCTTCAGCACATGGGCGGCCGAGGTGCTGCCGCGCTTCGCCGAGTGACGGCGGCCGCTAGACCACCTCTCGCGCGCCGACCCCGCCGCGCAGCTCCGCGCCGCGCAGCGGTCCGCTCGTCGCACGCGCGAGCGGCGGCGTCGGCGCGTCGGCGCCGTCGCGCAGCCCCTCCAGCAGCTCGAGCAGCGCGTCGCCCGCCGACGTCTTCGGCGTCCACTCCAGCTCGCGCGCCGCGCGGCCGCTGTCAAGCAGCGGGACCGCGAGCGCGAGGTCGATCCAACCGGGCGGCGACGGCTGCAGACGGGCGCGCCAGGAGAGGCCGACGGCCGCGCGCAGCACGCCCCGGCGCAGCGCAACGGCGCGGGCGCCGAGCAGCTCGGCGAGCGCAGGGCCGTCGAGGACTGGCTCGGCCGCGAGGTTGAAGGCGCCGCGCGATTCAGCCAGGAGCGCGAGGCGGTAGGCGTCGCCGACGTCGTGCGAGTGGACCGCCTGGAAGCGCAGGCGCGGCACGTCGGGCACGAGCGGGATCGCCTCCTGCCGCACGAGCGGGCTGGGCAGCAGCGGCCCAACGAACAGGCGGCGGATCTCCGTCGCCGCCGTGCGCTTGAAGATCAGGCCTGGCCGCATCCGCACGACGCGCACCTCGGGCCGCTCTCGCTCGAAGCGGTCGAGCAGTCGCTCGACCTCCGCCTTGTGGCGCGCGTAGAAGAGCGAGGGGATCCCGTCGGTCGGCCATGACTCGTCGACGAGCCGGTCCTTCGGGCCGGGCGAGTAGGCGCCGACCGACGAGGCGTAGACGAGCGTGCTCACGCCGGCGGCGAGCACCGCGTCGAGCACCCTTCTGCTGCCCTCGACGTTGACCGCGCGCGTGACGCGCTCGTCGCGCGAGGGCTGGATCAGCCACGCGAGGTGGACGACCGCGTCAACGCCGGCGAGGAGCCCGGTGAGGTCGTCGCACGTGATGTCGGCGGCGTGAAAGGAGACGCGCGGGCCGAGGACTGCAGTGTCGTGCGGCGGGCGTCGGGCGATCGCCATGACCTCCTCCGCCGCAGGCTCGTCGGCGAGCGCGGCGAGCACGCTCGTGCCGACGTTGCCGGTTGCTCCGATCACCGCGATCCGCATCGTCGTGCGCAGTTGCCCGCGACCGGCGCCGCGAAACCGGAGACCGCTCGCCGGCAGTGGTCACGGCCGCGCAGTGCTCGGCTGCTGCCGCTCCGATCGCGTGGATTTCGATCGATCGCGGGGTAGGCGCTCAGCACGGAGCCGTTCACGCATTGCTCGTACTGTGGCCAGCGCTTCGCGGCCGGTGCCGCGTGGCCGCGGGCCTGCAGCGCATGCGGCAACGTCAGCTATCGCAACCCGCTGCCGGTCGTGGTCGCGGTCGTGCCGGTTCGCCCGGCCGGCGTGCTGCTCGTCCGTCGCGTCGCCGCCCCAGCCGGCCTGGCCCTCCCGAGCGGGTTCGTCGAGCTCGGCGAGCTGTGGCAGGACGCGCTGGTGCGCGAAGTCGCGGAAGAGACCGGCGTCGAGCTCGATCGCCGCGGAGTCCGTGAGCTGCGCGTGCGCTCCGGCACGGACGGGACGCTGCTCGTGTTCGCCGCCGCTGCGCCTGTGGGGCTCGACGCGCTGACGGCGTTCAGACCGTCCGCAGAGATCTCGGAGCTGATCGTCGGCGACGGGCCGCGTGACGATCTCGTCTTCCCGCTCGACCGCGAGCTGGTCGCCGACTGGTTCGCCGCGATCCGGCGGCCCCGAGTTGGCGGGGCGGGTCCTGGGTAGCGGTCGAGGTCAGAACCGTCCACGAGGAAAGCGAGCGAGCATGAAGGCCGTCGCCTGGCATGGCACCCACGACGTGCGCGTCGACACCGTTCCCGATCCCGTCATCGAGCAGCCGACTGACGCGATCGTGCGCGTCACCTCGACCGCGATCTGCGGCTCGGACCTCCATCTGTACGAGGTGCTCGGCGCCTTCATCGACCCCGGCGACGTGCTCGGCCACGAGCCGATGGGGATCGTCGAGGAGGTCGGCTCCGACGTCACCCACATCAGAGCGGGCGACCGCGTCGTCATTCCGTTCAACGTCTCATGCGGCCACTGCTTCATGTGCGGCAACGGGCTGCAGTCGCAATGCGAGACGACCCAGGTGCGGGAGTACGGCACCGGCGCGGCGCTTTTGGGCTACACGAAGCTCTACGGCCAGGTGCCCGGCGGGCAGGCCGAGCTGCTGCGCGTGCCCCAGGCCCACTACGGCCCGGTCAAGGTGCCCGAGGGGCCGCCCGACGAGCGCTTTCTCTATCTCTCCGACGTGCTGCCGACCGCCTGGCAGGCGGTCGCGTACGCCGACGTGCCGGACGGCGGCAGCCTGCTGGTGCTCGGGCTCGGGCCGATCGGCGAGATGTGCACGCGGATCGCGCAGCGGCGCGGCGTCCAGGACGTGCTCGCGGTCGACCTCGTTCCCGAGCGGCTGGAGCGCGCCCGCGCGCACGGCGTCGTCGCGCTCGACCTCGAGCAAGAGGGGGACGGGCTCGCCGAGCACGTGCGCGAGCTGACCGGCGGACGCGGTCCGGACGCCGTGATCGACGCCGTCGGGATGGAGGCGCACGGCTCGCCGGTCGGCAAGCTCGCCCATCGGCTCGCGGCCTTCCTGCCGGACACGATCGGGCAGAAGGTGGCGATGACGGCGGGGATGGACCGCGTCGCGGCGCTGCACGCGGCGATCGAGCTCGTGCGCCGCGGCGGGACGATCTCGCTCTCCGGCGTCTACGGCGGCGCGATCACGCCGATGCCGATGATGCAGCTGTTCGACAAGCAGATCACCGTGCGCCAGGGGCAGGCGAACGTGCGCCGCTGGATCGATGACCTGATGCCGCTGCTGACGGAGGACGGCGACCCGCTCGGGGTCGAGTCCTACGCGACCCACCGGCTGCCGCTCGACGCGGCACCGGAGGCATACGAGACCTTCCAGAAGAAGCAGGACGGCTGCTTCAAGGTCGTGCTGAAGCCGTGACGCGCACCGCGCTACAGCGCCGCCCGCACCTCGGCGACCGTCTCGAAGACCTGCTCGACGCCCGCGTCGCGCAGCTCGCAGGCGGAGAAGCCGCCGCTCAGCAGCCCGATCATCGGCATCCCGGCGTCACGCGCGGCGACGCAGTCCCACGGCGCGTCGCCGACGACGAGCGCGCTGCTCGCGTCGGAGGGTGTGCCGCCCGCGCGCTCATGGGCGATCGAGAAGATGTCGGGCGCCGGCTTGCTGGCGTCCGCGTCGGCGGAGCTCGTGCGCGCGTCGAGCAGCGAGTCGATCCCGAGCAGCTCGACGTAGTGCTCGACCTCCTCCTCGTGACCGGAGCTCGCAAGCGCGATCCGCCAGCCTGCCGCGCGCGCGTCGGCCAGCAGCTCCGGGACGCCGTCGAAGCCCTGCACCTCGCCGATCATCTCGGCGAACAGCGCGTCGTGCCGCTCGCGCAGCCGGTCGCCGTGGCGGCGCTCGACCTGCTCGCCCGCGACGTCGGGCACGAGCTGGTCGCCGCCCTTGCCGATCTGCCGATGCAGCCGCCAGGCCGGCAGCGCGATCCCGCAGTCGGCGAACGCCCGCTGCCACGCGAGCGCGTGGTGGTACGTGCTGTCGACGAGCGTCCCGTCGACATCGAAGATCAGGACTCTCGCCATGGCCGGAGATCTACCCGCCAGGGCGGCTTGACACGCCTTGCAGCGCCGCCCTCGGCCCGGCGCCCGCTCGGCACGGTTTCGCGCCTAGCGCGGCGTCAGGCGCACGGGCAGCTCGACGAGCCCCCGCAGCATCGCGTTGCCGCGCCAGGCGAGCGTGTCGGTCGCGAGCTGCATCTCGGGGAAGCGGCGGGTCATCGCCTCCAGCGCCGCGATCCCCTCCAGGCGGGCGAGCGAGTTGCCGAGGCAGAAGTGCGGGCCGAAGCCGAGGCTGAGATGGGCTCTCGCGTTCGCGCGCGCGACGTCGAGCTCGTCCGGGTCGGCGAAGACGTCGGGGTCGCGGTTGGCGGCGGCGGTGACGGCGTAGACCGTCTGGCCTTCCTCGATCGTCGTGCCGCCGACGGTCACGTCCTCGGTCGCGAGGCGGAACTGCCACTGCGACGGGGTCGTCATCCGCAACAGCTCCTCGACCGCGTTGGGGATCAGCGACGGGTCGGCGACCAGCCGCTCCCACTGGTCGCGCCGCTTCATCAGCAGCAGCGTCCCATTCGCGATCAGGTTGGTCGTCGTCTCGTGGCCGGCGAACAGCAGGATCACGAACATCGCGACGAGCTCCTCCTCGCTCAGCCGCGCGTCGCCCTCGGCGTCCATCAGCGCTGACAGCAGGTCGGTGCCGCGCCGCTCGCGCAGCGGGACGATCAGCCGCTGGACGAAGGCGCGGAACTCGTTGAGCGCGTCGCGCGCCGCCAGCGTCACCGCCGGGTCGTCGCCGCCGCGGTTGCGGCCGAGCGTGTTCGACCAGCCGTGGATCTGCTCGCGCTCGTCAGCGCCGACGCCGAGCAGGTCGCAGATCACCATCAACGGAAGGCGGTACGCGAACATAGCCATCAGGTCGCACGGAGCACCAGCGTCGGCCGCCGCCGAGGCGCACTCGTCGAGCAGCTGCTCGGTGTAGGCGCGCGTGATCTCGTCGAGCTGCGCGATCCGGCGCGGCGTGAAGGTGCGGTGCGCGACGTGGCGCAGGCGCTCGTGCTGGTCGCCGTCGCTGCGGCTGACGTAGAGGTTCTCGAACGCCGTCACCTCCTCCCACGCGGCGACCGCCTCGGGCGGGAAGGCGGAGCGGATCAGGTTCGCGCGCGAGCCAGCCGACCGGCCGCGGCTGCTGAAGCGGTCGGCGTCGCGCAGGATCGCCTTGACGTCGTCGTAGCGCGTGACGAGCACGACGGGGCCGTGCGGATGCACCGCCGACTGCGAGCGGATCCGGTTCCAGACCGAGAAGGGGTCGGCTAGCGCCTGAGGCTGCGAGCTCAGCAGCGCCTCCAGGTCGAGGTCGAGGCCCTCCGTCGCAAGTGCGCAGTTCATCGCGCGATCCTAACCGCGGCTCGACGCACGCGTCAAGCAACCGGTTGGTAGGCAATTCGCTGCTGACAAACCAATCCACCGTATGGTCGAGCACGTCGGCGCGCGCGTCGGCTGACGCGACGGCGATCTCGATCCGTGGCCGCCCGGCGCCGCCCTCGGGCCAGTCGCCGTCATCGATCGAGCCTCCTCGTGGACACGGTCAGAACGAGCGCGGGAGCCCCATGCTCTCGCCGATGTAGTTGCGGCCCATCTCGTTGTTGATCGGGGCGATCCGGTAGAGGCGCATGTCGCGCCAGTAGCGCTGCATGTCGTACTCGAGCGCGTAGCCCATGCCGCCGAGAATCTGGATGCCGTCGTCGGCCGCCTTCACTGCCGCCTCGGAGGCGAGCACCTTCGCCATCGTCGCCTCGACGCCGCACGGGCGGCCGTGGAGCTGCAGCCAGGCGGCGCGGTAGGTGTGCAGGCGGCCGGTCTCCAAGCCCATGCGGGCGTTGGCGATCATGTGCTGGACCGACTGAAACTGGGCGATCGGCTTGTCGAAGGCGACGCGCTCGCGGGCGTAGGAGACCATGTCGTCGACGATCCCCTCAAGCGCCCCGCAGCACTGCGCCGCGACCATGATCCGCTCGCTGTTGAGCGTCTCCGACAGCACGCGCCAGCCGTGGTCGACCTCGCCGAGCACGCGCTCGTCAGGGACGAAGACGTCGTCGAGCGAGACGTCGCACGAGCCGAGCGCGCGCATCCCCAGCTTCGGGATCGGCGTCGCGGTGATGCCGGGCGATCTTGCGTCGATCAGGAAGGTCGTCAGCCCCTCGCTCGGCCGCCGGCCCTCGCGCGTGCGCGCGACAAGCAGCATCACGTCGGCGACGTGCGCCATCGTCGACCACGTCTTCGCGCCGTTGACACGCCAGCCGCGGTCGACCTTCTTCGCGCGCGTGCGCATCGCGCCGAGCACGTCGGTGCCGCCGCCGGGCTCGGTCAGGCCGATCGAGAAGACGAGCTCGCCGGCCGCGGCGCGCGGCAGCCACTCGCGTCTCTGCGCCTCGCTGCCGCTGCGGCCGATCGCCTTCGCGCCGGCGAACGCGACGACGCCCCAGATCCAGACGAGGCCGGCGAGCGTGCGCGACAGCTCCTCGGAGACGATCACCTGCTCGACGATCCCGCCGCCCTGGCCGCCGAGCTCCTCCGGGATCCCGATCCCGAACAGCCCTGCCTCGTCGATCCGCTCCCACAGGTCGCGCGGGAACGCCTCTCGCGCCTCGACCTCGCGGCAGAACGCCTTCGACATCCGCTTGTCGACAAACTCGCGCAGCGTCTGGCGGAACAGCTGCTGCTCGTCGGTGAACGCGAAGCTGAGGCCGCCGGCCGGCACGGGCAGGGCGTCGTGCGCTGATCTCGCGGACATCGCGGGTCAGCCGATCCGGTCGGCCGCGTCAACGCGGGCGGCCGCGCTGCCGCCGCTTCGCAGCGACTCCAGCAGCGCCTCGACCTCGGCCCGCGGCACGTCTGGGACGCCGAGCGCCATCCACAGGCGGAAGGTGCACAGAAGGAAGGTGACGAGGACGGTGAACTCAAGCGCGCCGCGGGCGCCGAGCCGCGTCACCATCCCCGCGTAGAGCGCGTCCGTGCTGCTGCCCGCGACGACCGCGCGGACGTAGTCGACGATCTGGCGCTCGTCGGCGTCGAGCGCGTCGAGCGCGTCCGGCGCGTCGAGCGCGTCGGGCCCGCCGAGCGCGTCCGGCCCGCCGCCTCTCGCCCCGTCCCGCTCTGCCCGCAACGCGTCGATCGCCTCGAAGCGCACGCCGCACGCGACGATGTCGGGCAGGTGCAGGTAGAGGATCGCGGCGTAGCCGAAGTCGACGCTGAGCACGACGTCGACCAGCTCGCGCTCGGCGTTCGTGTAGCCGCCGCGCAGCTCGCCCTGGCGCACGAGCCGGCCGAGGTCGGCCAGCCCCTTCGCCAGCGGCGGGCTGCCGAGCAGCGCGCCGAAGTAGCTGTTTGAGGAGGTGTGCGCGTTGGACCACAGGCTCGCCTGGCGGGCGACGACGGCGTCGTAGTCGGCCAGCTCGTCGGGCGCGACCTGCTCGCGCGCCGGCCGTGAGGGCAGTCGTGACATCAGCGTCCTCCTCAGCTCAGCTCGGCCGCTCGACGCCCATCGCGGCGCCGATGTGCTCGAGCTCTTCATAGATGTCGGCGGGGATGCCGAAGCCGTCGAGGTCGCGCACCGCGTCGAAGTGCGCGAGCACGTCCTCGGCGCTGACCGTGTGCGGGTCCTCCCCCGCCCAGCCGCGCGTCTCGCCGACGAAGACGCGCGCGAAGCGGCCGAAGCCGGCCGCGAACGCCTCGCCGTTGACCGGGCAGTCGCGGCTCGCGAGCAGCGCGACGAGCGGCGAGACCGCCTCGACGACGCGCCGCGGGCGCAGCGCCTCGCCGACCCACGCCGGATAGCGCTCTCTGTGGCCGGGGACGGGGTCGTCGGCACCCATCGCGGTCGCCGCCATCGGCAGGATCGTGTTGACGCGGATGCCGTGCGGCGCGCCCTCGGACGCGAGCGCCTTGGCGAGGCCGTAGACGCCGCCCTTGGAGGCGGCGTAGTTGCTCTCCCCCTGCATCGCGAACATCCCGCCAGCGGAAGATGTCATCACGACGCGGCCATAGGCCTTCTCGCGCATGATCGGCCAGGCCGCCTGCGTGACGAGGTAGACGCCGCGGAGGTTGACGTCGAGGACCGCGTCGAGCTGCTGCTCGGAGAGGTCTTCGATCATGCCGTTGCGCATCACGCCGGCGTTGTTGACGAGCGCGTCGAGCGTGCCGAAGGCGGCGAGCGCGTCGGCGATCAGCGCCTGCGCGCCGGCGCCGGTCGCGGCCGAGGCGTACGAGGGGACTGCCGCGGCGCCGAGCGCCAGCAGCTCCTCCACGACGGTGTCGGCGGCCGCGCGGTCGACGTCGTTGACGACGACGCGCGCGCCGCGCCGCGCCAGCTCTAGCGCGTGGCCACGGCCGATGCCGCGCCCGGCGCCCGTCACGATCGCGACCTCGCCGTCGAAGTCGATCCGCTCCGTCGTCATCCCCACCGCTCTCCTCGGGCCGGCTGGTTTACGACCAATCGCTTGGTCGATAACATCGTACAGGTCTCCGGCGAGCGGAGACGCCGAGCGCAAGGAGAGGCAGATGGCGGTCAACGGGTTTCTCGTGATCGACGCGGACGCGCACTACCTCGAGCCGATCCGCGAGATCGCCGAGCACATCGACGAGCCGTGGCGCTCCCGCCTGCTCGGCGCCGACCCCGGCAAGTACCTGCCGCTCGGCCTCGGCGACCGGATGCTCGCCGGCCGCATCAGACGCGACGACATCGACTACGGCTACGGCTATGGAGTCGAGAACGCGGCCTCGATCCGCGCGACGATGGGCAAGCTCGGGATCGACGCCTCGATCCTCGTCCCCAACCGGATCATCACGCTCGGCCACGTCACGATCCGCGACCTCGTCAGCGCCGTGAACGCCGGCTTCATCCGCTACATGCTCGAGAGCGTCTGCGACGCCGACGACGGCGTCTACACGATGGCGATCGCCTCATGGCAGGACCCCGAGGCGTCGGCGGCGACGATCGACGAGGTCGGCGGCCACCCGGCGGTCGCGGCCGTCTGCATGATGACCGCGGGCGCCAACCCGCCGCTCGGCGACCCGCTCTACGACCCGGTCTACGAGGCCGCCGAGCGCAACGGGCTGCCGGTCGTCTTCCACGGCGCACCCGGCCTCAACCATGTCGAGGGCGCCGACTACGGCGCGTTTCAGCGGCTGATCGAGAGCCACTCGGTCGGCTTCTCGATCAGCAACATGATCCAGCTGACGAGCATGGTCTTGCAGGGCGTCCCCGAGCGCTTCCCGACGCTGCGCTTCCTCTTCCAGGAGAGCGGCCTCTTCTGGGTGCCGATGATGCAGTACCGGCTCGACGAGTACTACCTCAAGCGCCGCTCGGAGGCGCCGCTGCTGAGAATGCTGCCGAGCGAGTACATCCGCGAGCGCTTCTACTTCGGCACGCAGCCGATCGAGATGCCCAAGGAGCAGCGCCACCTCGAGATGGTCTTCGACGCCGCCAACGGCGCCAAGCGCTTCATCTTCTGCTCCGACTATCCGCACTTCGACTACGACGACCCCTCCGCGATCATGCGGCTGCGCTTCCTCAGCAGGGAGCAAAAGGCAGACGTGCTGGCGGGCAACGCGTTGGAGTTCTTCCGGCTCGGAACGGACGGCAGGGCGACGCTGCCGTGGCAGGGGCTCGACGCCGCCGCCACGGCGCCCTAGCGCTACGGCCGCTGCTGTTGCTGTTGCTCTTGCGCGACGCCGTCGCGCAACATCGCGTCGACCGCGTCTGGCGACAGGCCAGCGTCGCCGATCAGCACGTCGCGCGAGTCGGCGCCGAGCGCCGGCGCGGGCGTCCGCAGCGTCGCGGGGCGCTCGCGCAGCTTGATCGGCGTGCCGAGCTGCGGCCGTTCGCCGGCCTCGAGGTGGGCCTGGGAGACGACCATCCCGCGCGCCCGCAGCTGCGGGTCGTCCAGCGCTTCAACGAGGTCGTTGACTGGGCCGACGCACGCGTCGACGTCCTGCAGCGCCGCCAGCCACGCGTCGCGCGGGCGCGCGGCGAACAGCGCCCGCCACGCGGGCAGCGCGTTGGGGTCGAGCGCGGTCGCCAGCAGGTCCCTGCGGTCGATCGCCGTGCAGAGCGCCTGCCAGAACGGCGGCTCGAGTGCGCCGACCGTCAGGCGTCTGCCGTCGGCGCAGTCGTAGACGTTGTAACAGGGGACCTTGCCGCTCAGCAGCTCTTGTCCGGCGCCCGGTGTGCGGCCGTCGGCGAAGTGCGCGCCGAGCGCGAGCGCGAGCAGCGCGAAGGCGCCGTCTGTCATCGCGACCTCGACATGGTCGCCCTCGCCCGTGCGCCCCGCGCGCACGAGCGCGGCGAGCATCCCGGAGAGCCCGAGCAGCGCGCCGCCGGCAAGGTCGGCGACCTGCGTGCCGGGGATCGCCAGCGCGTCGGCTGAGCCGGTCAGGCTCAGCAGCCCCGCGCGGCCGATGTAGTTGATGTCGTGCCCGGCGGCCTGGGCGAGCGGGCCGTCGGCGCCATATCCGGAGATCGAGCAGTAGACGAGCGCGCCGTTCTCGGCGCGCAGCGCGTCGTAGCCGATCCCGAGACGATCGGCGACGCCAGGCCGGAAGCTCTCGATCACCGCGTCGGCGCCGCGCGCGAGCCGGCGCAGCGCGTCGACGCCGCGCGGGTCGCGCAGGTTCAGGGCAACCGACCGTTTGTTGCGGTCGACGACCCAGGTGTAGCCCGAGTCGCTGCCGATCCTCGGCTCGTACGCGCGCATCGGGTCGCCGCCGCCTGGCTGCTCGACCTTGATCACGTCCGCGCCGAGGTCGCCCAGCAGCGCGGTCGCGAAGGCGCCCGGCAGCAGGCGCGTGAGGTCGATCACGCGCACGCCCTCGAGCGGGCCGGCGGCGCGGGGGCTGGCGGCGCGCGGCGCGCGATCGTCCTGCGCCCCGGCAGGCCGACGGCTCGGATCGCTCCGGGCCGTCGTGTCCGCCTGTCCTGCGGCCCGCGGCGCGCGATCGTCCTGCGCCCCGGCGGGCCGACGGCCCGGATCGCTCCGGGCCGTCGGGTCCGCCTGTGGTGTTCGCTCGGCGGCGGACGACATCGCTACGGCGCCTGGACCTGGCCGTCTCTGATCGGCCCGACCGCTATGACCGGGTAGTCGGCGGGCGTGCCCGCCGTGTTCTCGTGGATGTCGGGCGTCAGCTGGACCGTGCTCGACAGCAGCAGGTTCGGGTCGGTCACGGCCGTTCTCTCGAGCGCCGCCATGATCGCCTTCGGGTCAAACGATCTCGCCGCTCTGACGCCGGCGGCGACCGTCAGCATGTCGTCCCACGGGAAGGCCGCGACGTCGACCGGCACACCGCCGCCGACGCCGCCATATCTCTCCGCGCCTCTGACGAGCAGCGGCAGGCCGGCCAGTCTCTGGCTCGGGTCGTTGGTGCGGAAGACGACCTCGTATGCGTTTCTCAGCTGGGAGGGATCCGCCAGTCTCGTCAGGTCGACCGACGAGGCGGCGACGTCGAAGACGAGCGGGGCGTCCCAGCCGAGCTTTGCGCGCGCCGCGGCCGCGTAGCCAGCCGGCGCGCCGAGCACCTCGGCGTAGATCGCGTCAGCGCCGTCGGACTGGAGCTGCTGGACCTGCGAGGTGAGGTCGGTCGCGGTCGAGGGGAACTTCGCCTCGACGGTCGAGATGCCCTCTCTTCTCAGCGCGGCCTGGATCGCGGGCGTCTCGGTCTGCGTGAAGGCTTCGTTCGCCTCGAGGATGCCGACCGTTCTGGCGCCTCTGTCCTTGAAGAACCTCGCGACCGCCTCTTGCGGGACGTTGGACGGAGCGGCGACGGTGAAGAAGGTCGGGCAGGCCGTCTGCGAGTCTCTCGCGCACTGGTTGGCGCCGTCGTTGACCGACGCCGACAGCAGCCCTCTTCTGGCGAGGATCGGGATCAGCGCGGAGACCTCGTTGCCTGCCGTGCCGGAGAAGACGAAGTCCGGCGCCGAGTTGGACGTGAGGTATCTGAGCAGGTTGCTGACTGCCGTCGCAGTGTCGCCGTTGCTGCTGACGGTGTCGAGCTCGATTCTCTGGCCGAGCATGCCGCCGTTGGCGTTGAGGTAGTCGATCACCGACTTCAGGCCGTTGAGGTCCTGCTGGCCGTACGCCTTCAGCGGCCCAGTCGTGTCCGCGTCGAACAGGACCTTGAACGGACGGTTGGTCGCGCTGTCGCCGCTCGAGCTCGAGCTCGACGACGTCGACCCTGACGATCCCGACGACGCGCTGCCCGAATCGGTCGAGCTGCCGCAGCCAGCGACGATGAGCCCGGCGCTGAGCATTGCCAGCGCGGCTCCGAGAATCCTAAGCCTCAAGACGATCTCCTCCTCGGGAGCGGTTCCGACCGGCAGGTCTCGCCGGCCGCAGTTGCGTCCGGCGACTAATCTACCTGCCGACCGTTTGATTTTCAACCAGACGTTGGGTTGGTCAAACGCGCGCTGGCTGACGTGCGCTGCCGAAGTACGCCTGCTGCAGCTGCGCCGTGTCGTCGAACTCCGACGGCGTCCCGGACGTCACGATCACGCCGTCGTTGATGACGGAGACGTGGTCGGCGATCGGCAGCGCCTGGTCGACGAGCTGCTCGACCAGCACGACGGTCATACCGCTGTCGCGCAGCTCCCCGACGCGCTCGAAGACCTCGGCGACGATCGCCGGCGAGAGGCCGGCCGAGGGCTCGTCGAGCAGCAGCACGCTCGGCTTCGCCGCGAGCGCCTGCGCGATCGCGAGCATCTGCTGCTGGCCGCCGGACAGCGCGCCCGCCCGCTCGTGCTCGCGGCCGGCCAGGCGCGGGAACTGCGACAACAGCTCCATGCTGTATTCGCGCCGCTCGTTGCGGCCCATCTTGATCGCGTACGAGCCGACGGCGACGTTCTGCAACAGCGACAGCTGATGGAAGACGCGCTTGCCCTGCTGGACGAGCACGACGCCGGTGCTGGCGCGGCGGTACGCAGGCAGCCGCTTGAGGTCGCGCTCACCGACCCTGACGCTCCCCTCCCACGTCCCGATCAGCCCGGCGATCGTCGACAGCATCGTCGTCTTGCCGACGCCGTTGCGCCCGAGCACAAGCTCGAGCGACCCCTCAGGGACCTCGAGCGTCAGGCCGCGCAGGACGCGCAGGTCGCCGTAGCCGGAGACGACGTCGCGGAGTGTCAGAGCTGCTGCTGGCATGGTCTCCTCCGTCTGCTCGCTCACGGCCGCGTCGTCGGGCCGGTCACGAGCGCTCTCTCCTGCACGAGCGTGCGTCTGCTGCCGGGCTTCGCCGAGGAGCCGAGATAGCTCTCGATCACCGCCGGGATCTCGCCGATCGTCTTCGCCGGCCCGGAAGCGATCAGCCTGCCGATGTGGAGCACGTGCGCGGTGTCCGAGACGCTCGTCACGAAGCCGAAGTTGTGCTCGATCAACACGACTGTTGTGCCGCTCGCCGCCGCCGCGCGGATCGCGCGGCCGAGCCGCTCGACCTCCTCGTCGCTGAGGCCGGAGGCCGGCTCGTCGAGCAGCAGCAGGCGCGGCTCGCCGCAGAGCGCGCGGGCGACCTCGACGAGCCGCCGCGTGCCGAGCGACAGCGAGCTTGCCTCGTCGTCGGCGAGGTGCGCCAGGCCGACGAGGTCGAGCGGGATCAGCGCCCGCTCGCGGTCGGCGCGGCGCGCGCGCCAGTAGCGCGGCAGCCGGAAGATCGACGACAGCGGGCCGCAGCGGTCGGTGTGGAAGCGGCCGGAGGCGACGACGTCGAGCACCGAGACGCTGCGCGGCATGCTCGGCGTCTGGAAGGTTCGCCCGACGCCGAGCGCCGCGATCCGGTGTGGCTGGCGGCCGGAGACGGTCTCGCCGTCGAGCGAGACCTCGCCGCCGTCGATTCCGGCGTAGCCGCAGATCACGTTCAGCAGCGTCGTCTTGCCCGAGCCGTTGGAGCCGATCAGCGCGGTCACTCTGCCCGGCTCGGCGGAGAGCGTCACGTCGTCGAGCGCCTTCACGCCGCCGAACGCCTTCGAGGCCCCGCTGACCTGCAGCGGCGCGCCGGGGCGCGCGCTCAAGAGCGGGACGCCGCCCGCCCCCTCGGCCGCGTGCGCCTCGGCGACAGTGTCGCCGTGCAGGTGCGCCGACAGCGTGCCCGCGCTCGTCACCGCCGCGCCCGCCCTGCGGCCGACGAGCATGTTGGCGGCGCGCAGCAACAGGTCCTGCCCGATGCCGCCGAGGCCGCGGCGGAAGAGGATCGCCGCGACGATCAGGAAGGCGCCGTAGGCGATCGGCGCGTACTCCTGGAAGCTGAGCGAGCCTTGGGGCCCGAGCTGCAGGATCGCCGCGCCGGCGATCACGCCGTAGACGCTCTCGATCCCGCCGAGCACCGACGCCGCGACGATCCCGATCGCGAGCGTCAGCCCGAACGACTCCGGCTGCAGGAACTCGCCGACGAAGCCGAACAGCACCCCCGCCAGGCCGGCCGGGAAGGCGCCGTAGGCGTAGGCGGTCAGCTTCAGGCGCGCGGGCGAGTAGCCCAGCGACGACGCCTGCACCGGCGACTCGCGCAGGATCCGGAAAAGCGTCCCGAAGCGCGAGGTGACGAGGTTGCGGTAAGCCGCGAACCAGACGATGCAGACGACGATGATCACCTCGTAGAGCGCGGTCGTGTCGAGCGTCTCGCCGAACAGCGTCGGCGCCGGGATCCCGACGAGGCCGTTGCGGCCGCCGGTCCATCTCGTGAAGATCGCGACGACGTCCGGCAGGCAGATGACGAGGAAGAACGACGCCATCGCCAGCGACCAGCCGCCGATCCGCAGCGCGGGGACGGCGATCACGACGCCCGCAAGCGTCGCTGCCGCGCCGCCGATCAGCAGCAGCGGGACGATGTCCGTCGTCCCGTGGACCGACAGGATCCCGCCGAGGTACGCGCCGAGCGCGAACATGAAGACCTGTCCGAACTGGACCTCGCCGGCATAGCCGAAGCTGAGGTTCACGCCGCTGACGACGAGCGCCAGCATCCCGATCTGCGACAGCTGGTTGATCCAGTACGCGTTGTTGCCGCTGAGCGTCGGGAACAGCAGCAGCACGATCGCGCCGACGATCGGCACGACGAGCGCGCGTCTGCCGAGCAGGAAGGCGGCGAGGTGACGGCGCCAGGCGGCGATCTCGGCGGGTGGCGGGCCCGCCTGGTGCGCCGGCTGCTGCGCCGGCGTGGCGAGCCTGCTGGTGCTGCTGCCTGCGCTAGACACTGCGCGCCTCCGCCGCTCCGCCGAGGCCCTTGGGCCGCACGCTCAACGTCACGAGCAGGAGCGCGAGGATCGAGAGGTTCGCATAATTCACATCGATGTAGCGCGCAGCGAACGCCGACACCAGCCCGATCACCAGGCCGCCGCCGAGCGCGCCGAGGAAGCTGCCCTCGCCGCCGATCGCGAGCGCGACGAAGCCGCCGAGCGCAAGCGAGTTGGCGAGCGTCGGTATCGCGAAGGTGACCGGCCCGATCGCCATCGAGACGACGCCCGCGAGGGCGCCGGCGCAGGCGAAGGCGCCAATCGACAGCAGGTCGACGTTGACGCCGCGCAGCATCGCGGCCTCGCGGTCCTCCGCGACGGCGCGGCAGGCCTGGCCCATCCGCGTGTAGCGGAAGACGGCGAACAGCCCGACGGCGACGACGATCGAGGCGCCGACGACGACGATCTCGACCGGGTCGGCGTGGACGCCGATCGCGTTCACGACTCTTGCCGGCCCGTTCCACGGCACGCGCAGCGGGTCGGTGCCCCAGATCACGCTGATCAGCCCGATCAGCATCGTCGCCATCCCGACCGTCGTCACCAGCTCGGCCGGCCCGCCCTGCACGACGCCTCTGGCGAAGCGCAGCGGACGGACGGTGACCAGCTCGCAGACGACGCCCATCAACAGCCCGGCGACGAGGTTCAACACAAGCGCCACAACGCTCGGCAGCCCGAGCGTGTGGAGCCACAAGTACGTCAGATAGCTGCCGCTGACGACGAGCGCCCCCTGAGCGAAGTTGAAGACGCCGCTCGGCAGCAAGCTCAGCGTGAAACCCGAGGCAACGAGCGCGTAGATCGCTCCCTGCACGAGTCCAGCCCAGATCGTCGTTCCCAACTCTCTCCTCCTGGCAGGTCGTTCGACGGCGAACGTACCTGCCAAGCGTTTGGTTGTCAAACGATCGTTTGGAAACGATCGTGGCCCCTCGCTGGGTTGACTGCGACGGGCCGCTGCTCGTATGGTTTTTCAACCTATCATTTGGTCACTTGTGGAGCGAGAGAGATGCCCAGCACGACCACCCCGTCCGTGTCGCTCGACCAGCAGCTGGAGCGCCTGCTCGCCTCCGACCCAGCGGCGATCGCAGACCCGTTCACCGTCTGGAATCGCGTCCGCGAGCAGGGCCGCACGCGCCGCCTCGGCGGGCTGCTGCTCGTCACCCATTACGACGACGTCAAGGCTATCGTCCGTGACGAGCGCGGCCTGAGCAACGGCGCGGCCCGCGCCGGCACGCGCATGAGAGAGCTGACCGCGCGGCTGACGCCCGCGCAGCTCGACGCCTACCGCGAAGTCTCCGGCTTCGAGTCGCTTTACGTCAGCCGCTCCGACGGCGCGCAGCATGACCGCCTGCGCGGGATCGCCCACCGCGTCTTCACGCCGCGGCGAATCGCCGACATGCACGCCTCGGTCGAGCGCACCCTCGACGAGATGCTCGACGGGATCGACCCCGACGCGGAGACCGACGTCGTCGCGCAGTTCGCCTACAGACTGCCGCTGACGCTGATCGCCGACATGCTCAGCGTGCCGCCCGAGCAGCGCGAGCAGATCCACGTCTGGTCCAACCAGCTCGGGCGCAACCGCAACGGCGACAACCCCGAGGCGCTGATGGTCGCCGACGGCGCGATGCGCGAGTTCCGCCACTACGTCGAGGAGATCCTCGTGCCGCTGCGGATGCGGGGCGGCGGGACCGACCTCGTCAGCGCGCTGCTCGAGGCCGAGGGCGGCGAGCGGCTCGCGCCCCAGGAGCTGACCGCGATGTTCGTCGTGCTGCTGTTCGCCGGCCACGAGACGACGACCAACCTGATCGGCAACGGCCTGCTCGAGCTGCTGCGCAACCGCGACCAGTGGGAGCGCCTGTGCGCCGACCCGTCGCTGGCGCCGCGCGCGACCGAGGAGCTGCTGCGCTACGTCTCGCCGGTGCAGTGGCTCGGCCGCGTCGCCTTGCAGGATTTCGAGATCGCCGGCGAGCAGGTCTCCGAGGGGCAGACGATCTTCCCCGTGCTCGCCGCCGCCAACCGCGACCCCGCTGCCTTCAACGATCCCGAGCGGCTCGACATCACCCGGCCGGACGCGAGAAACCACCTCGCGCTCGGCTTCGGCCCGCACTTCTGCCTCGGCAACGCGCTCGCGCGGCTTGAAGGCGCGATCGTCTTCAGAGCCCTCGCCGAGCGCTACCCCGACGCCGAGCTCGTCGACGAGCACCCCGGCTGGCGCGGCAACGCGATGCTGCGCGGGCTGCAGTCGCTTCCGCTGCGCTTCGGCGCCCGGCGCATGCCGTCATGAGCGCGATCGAGGATGCGCTCGATGACTGCCTCGCCGCGGGCGAGGTCGGCCTGCAGGTCGCGGCGTACCTCGACGGCGAGCTGGTCGTCCACGCCTGCGCCGGTCGCGTCGGGCCGACGCCGGACGCCGCGGAGGTCACCGCCGACACGCTCTTCCCCATCCTCTCGGCGGTCAAGGCGCTGACCGCGGTCGCCGTGCACGTGCAGGCCGAGCGGGGGCTGCTCGCCTACGAGCAGCCGGTCGCGCAGCTGTGGCCGGAGTTCGGCGCGAACGGCAAGGCGAGCGTGACGATCGCCGACGTGCTCTGCCATCGCGCGGGCATCCCGCAGCTTCCGGCTGGAACGACGGTCGAGCGGATCGCCGACTGGGAGGGGATCTGTGGCGCGCTGGCGGCATTGGCCCCGGCGTATCGCCCAGGCACAGCGAACGCCTACCACGCGCTGTCGTGGGGCTTCGTGCTCGGCGAGGTCGTGCGCCGATCAGACCCTGAGCGCCGGCCGTTCGGCGCCTTTGCCCGCGAGGAGATATGCGCGCCGTTGCAGATCGACGACCTGTGGATCGGGATCCCGCCAACGGTCAACGCACGCGTTGCCGAGGTCGTCGCCGCGAGCTACCCGGGCCCGCCGGCGAGGCTGGCGCCGCTGCGCGCCGCCGCCGTCCCGCCCGAGCTCGGGCCGCCGCACGTCTTCCAGAACGACCCCGCCTTCCGGCAGGCGTGCATCCCGGCCGGGAACGGGATCTCGACCGCCCGCTCGCTGGCGCGGCTGTACGCGCTGCTCGCGGGCGGCGGCACGCTCGACGGCGTGACGCTGCTCTCCCCCAGCCGGGTCGCCTGGTGCGCCCAGCCGCGCCCAGGCTTCGCCGCGCGCGACCTCGTCACCGGCGACGTCAGCCCGGTCGGCCGTGGCGGCTTCCAGCTTGGGCGGCCGCCTGCTCCGGCGACGGTCGACGCCGTCGTCGGCGGCGCGCCTGGCTCGCTGTGGCACCCGGGCGGCGGCGGCACGTACGCCTGGGCCGACCGCCGCAGCGGGCTCGCCGTCGCGATCTGCCACAACCGGCTCGTCCCGGCGCACGCGGGCAGCGAGGGATGCGGCCGCCGGCCGCTGTTCGCGCCGCTCGCCGACGCACTCCGCGCGGTCGCGGGCATCGTGGGCGCGCCCGCCGGCTCGGCCCGCTAGCGCGCAGTCCGCACGGTTGCGGGCGCCGCGCTCGCCGGCTCGGCGAGCTAGGAATCTACCAAGCGTATGGTTAGTATTGTTGCGCCGGGCGCCCGTGAGAAGACGCCCGCCGGACGCTGCTCGCGCGCGTCCGCCTGAACCCCGTTTGTCGGCCACTCCGAGGGGAGCGCAACGCATGGAGAGAGGGAACGTGAACTGGATCGAGGTGACGACCGTCGGCGACCTCGTCGACCGGGCCGCGTCGGAGACGACGGCTGACGCTGTCGTCTTCCCCGACGAGCGCGTCACCTATCCCGAGCTGGCGGAGCAGTCGACGCGGTTCGCCCGCTCGCTGCGCGGCCTCGGCGTCGAGGCGGGCGACAAGGTCGCGATCCTGATGCCCAACTGCATGGAGTTCGTGATCGCCTTCGTCGGCGCGGCGAAGCTCGGCGCCGTCGTCGTCCCGATCAACGGGCGCTTCAAGGCGCACGAGCTCGGGCACGTGATCTCGCACGCCGACGTGCGCGTGCTGCTGACGGCATCGAGCGGCGACGCGGCGACCGACTACGCGACGCTGATCGGCGAGGTCTTCCCCGACGCCGCTGGCCAGGACGCCGCGCACCTGACGCTCGACAGCGCCCCCGCGCTGCGCCAGATCGTCGACATGGCCGGCACGACGCCCGGCTTCCTCACCCGAGCTGAGCTGATGGCCGCCGGCGAGACGGTCGACGCCGCCGAGGTCAAGCGGATGCAGGAGCGCGTGCGCGTCCGCGACGTCGCGATGCTGATGTACACATCGGGCACGACTGCTCGTCCGAAGGGCTGCTTGCTGTCGCACGAGGCGATCGTCCGGCATGGTGCCAACGTCGCCCGCAGCCGCTTCTTCCTGACGCCCGAGGACCGCTACTGGGACCCGCTGCCGCTCTTCCACATCGGCGGCATCGTGCCGATGCTGAGTTGCTTCAACGCCCGTTGCACCTTCGTTCACGCCGGCCACTTCGACGCCGACGTCGCGCTCGCGCAGCTGCAGGACGAGCAGTGCACGGTCGCCTACCCGGCGTTCGAGACGATCTGGCTCGGCGTGCTCAACCACCCGAGGCTGGCCGACGCCGACCTCAGCAAGCTGCGGCTGATCCAGAACATCGCGACGCCGGAGCGGCTCGCGTACATGCAGGAGCGCATGCCGTGGGTGATCGAGGTCTCCTCCTACGGCGCGACCGAGTGCTCGAGCAACCTTACGCTGCCGCTGCCCGACGACTCCTATGAGGCGCGGATGCAGACGCTCGGCCACCCGCTGCCGGGGATCGAGCTGAAGGTCGTCGACCCGGAGACGCGCGCCGAGCGCCCCACCGGCGAGGTCGGCGAGCTCGCCTTCCGCGGCTACTCGCGCTTCGAGGGCTACCACAAGGACCCCGAGCTGACCGCGAGCGTGATCGACGCCGAGGGCTGGTTCTACTCCGGCGACCTCGCGCGGCTCGACCCCGACGGGCGGCTGATCTACGCCGGCCGGCTGAAGGACATGCTGAAGGTCGGCGGCGAGAACGTCTCCGCGATCGAGGTCGAGGACTTCGTCTCCGGCCATGGCGCGGTCGACATCGTGCAGATCGTCGGCGCGCCGGATGCGCGCTACGACGAGGTCGCGGTCGCCTACGTCCAGCTGAAGCCGGGCGCGAGCTGCAGCGAGGAGGAGATCATCGCCTTCTGCGTCGGCAGGATCGCGAGCTACAAGGTCCCGCGCTATGTCCGCTTCGTGACCGACTGGCCGATGTCGGGAACGAAGATCCAGAAGTTCGTGCTGCGCGAGCAGATCGCGGCCGAGCTGGAGGGGCGCGGAATCACCGAGGCGCCGCGGATCGACCGCCGGACCGCGTCAGCAAGCTGATCGGAGCGCCGTCGTTCCAGCTTCCGGACTGTCGTAACCACCAGCCAACCGGTCGGTGGAAAAGCGGCCGGCTGTGGGATAATCGCTCGATGGCGACGAAGCCGAGAAGAGCACGCGCGACGGCGCGCAACACCCGCAAGCGGGAGCAGGAGGTCTTCGACACCGCGGCGGAGATCTTCTACAAGCACAGCTACGCCGACGCGACGGTGCAAGACGTGGCGGACGCGCTCGGGATCCTCAAGGGCAGCCTCTACTACTACATCAAGACGAAGGAAGACCTCCTCTTCCGCCTGCTGGAGCAGGTGCACGACGAGGTCGACGAGATCCTTCGCGCGACTGCCGAGGAGAGCGTTGAGCTCGAGCCGCTCGAACGGCTCGAGCTCTACGTGCGGCGGCAGACCGAGTACAACCTCAAGAACCTCGTCAAGATCACGGTCTACTACCACGATCTCGACCGGCTCAGCGCGGAGCGCCGCAGAGCGATCCTGCGCCGCCGCAAGGCCCACGAGGACTTCGTCGGCGGCCTGATCAGAGCGGCACAGGCGAGCGGCGCGGTCGACCCAGGGCTCGACGCCGGGCTGCTGCGCAACTGCGTCTTCTCGACGATCATCTGGACCTTCAGCTGGTACCAGCCGCGCGGGCGCTTCAAGGCGAGCGAGATCGCCGACCTCTGCGCCCGCTTCGCGCTCGGCGGCGTGACGGCCGGCGGGGTCCGACCGGCGCTGCCGGCGCTGCCGGCGCGCTGAGCAGCCGAAAGCTCGCCCACACCAAACGGTCGGTCGGTAGACTTTCGACGACGCAGAGAGCGTCTGCCCCGTCGAGAGGAGCGATCCGTGAGCCGTGTCCCTGAGGCGCCCAGCCGCGCCGAGCTGCCGGCTGAGGAGCTGGCCGCCTACGACGCCGCGCTCGCGCGCGCCGAGCGCATGCGCGACGACCAGCCCGGCGCCGCGATCCCGCCGTACTTCGCGGCGCTGTTGAGCTCGCCGCCGCTGGCGGCCGGGCTGATGGAGATGGGCCGCATCGTGCGGACGCTCGGCGAGCGCGACGACAGCTACTCGCACGAGCAGCGCGAGTTCGTCGACCAAGTCCTGTCCGCGCTGTGGAGAACGAACGTCGTGCAGCGCACGCACATCCCCGACGCGCTCGCCGTCGGCGTGCGGATCGAGGCGATCGACGCCTTGCGCGCCGGCCGCGACGACGACCTCACGCCCGAGGAGCTGTTCTTCGCGACCTACATCCGCGACATCGCAAACGGGACGGTCACCGACGCGTCGTACGGCGCGCTGGTCGAGCGGCTCGGCGAACGCGCGGCGCTTGAGTACACCGTCTTCGTCGGCTTCCTGATGCAGACGATCCGCAACTTCCAAGCGCTCGGGATGGAGGACCCGTCCGAGCAGGAGATCGATGCGCTGCTCGAAGCCTTCCGCAGCGGCCGCCGGGCGTTGCCCGACTACCGCGTGCGGATCCGCTGAGCGGGCGTCGGCCGGCGCGCTGCGCCCGCCACTCCGACCGGCGGGGGCGCGGCGCCGGCGCCCGCCACGCCGCCCCCGGGCGCCGCGGGAGGGGGCGGGCGCCGGCGCGGGCATCCCGCCCGTGCCCGACGCTCAGCCCTGGTCGTGCGCTGGCAGCCAGTCGCGCCAGTGCTCGACGAGGCCGGCCGGCAGGGTGTGCTGGATCACGCGCGGGCGGACCCAGGTGGCGAGACGCCGGACGACCTCCACGAGCGCGTCGTCGTCGAGGCCAGGCGCCGGGCGCAGCAGCGCGACGTCCAGCCCCCACGCCGCGCGCGCGGCGAGCAGGCGGGCGACGAGCGCGTCCGCGTCGAAGGCGCCGCTGGCGTCGGCGTCGAGCAGGAAGACGCCCGGCCGCCGCAGCCGCGCGACGCGCGCGCTCCCGACCGCCGCCTCGACCGCCGCCCAGCGATCGGCGGCGTCGACGTCGAGCACCGCGCCGCTCGTCACGTGCGCCAGCCCGTGGGCGCGCGCGACCTGGGCGGCGCCCGTGCCGCCAAGCCACAGCGGCAGCTCGAGCTGCGCCGTCGGCGGCGTCACGACGATCAGCTGCTCCTGGCCGTCGTTCTCCGGCAGGTTGGCGGGAATCGTCCAGCGCTCGCCGTCATGGCGAAACGGCCGCGGGGCGAGCGCCGCGCTCAGCACCTGCGCCGTCTCGTCGAGCAGGCCGGCGTCGCCGCGCCCGTCGTTGACGCACAGCACGAGCCGCCCGTTGCACTCGTTGTCGACGACCGTCGCGAGCTCGGCGATCTCCAGCGGGTGGGGACCGGCGTCGACGGCGACGACGATCCGCAGCGTCGAGGTCCGCGCCGACAGCGCGGCCGCGGTCAGCAACGGCGGCCCGTCTGCGCCGCCCTGCTCGATCATCGCGAGGTCGAGGCCGCGCTCCTCAAGCGCTTGCGCCTGCCGCGAGAGGCTCTCCAGCGGCGCCTGCGCGCTCGCGCTGGACAGGACAAGCCCGAGCTTCATGCGGCCACCTCGCTCAACGCCGGCAGCACCTGCTGCCCGATCAGCTCCATCGTCGCGCGATGGTCAGGCAGGCGCGCGTCGCCGACGAGGTGGAGCATGCACAACTCGACGCCGAGCTCGGCGTAGCCGCGCAGCCGCTCGGCGAGCTCGTCGGGGGCGCCGAGCAACGCCGTTTCGGCCGACCGGCGCATCTGCGCGTCGAGCAGCTCGGGGACCTCGAAACCGGGCTGGCCCTTGAGCGGAAACCACGATCCGGAGTACTCGCGCGTAAAGCTCGACAGGCGCTCCGCGGCGCGGTCGCGCTGGCGCTCGCTGCCGTCGGTCGCCCACGCGTACTTCATCACGCCGATCCGCGGACGCGTGCCGGCCTCCTCGGCCGCGGCGTGCACCTGCTCGACCGCGACGGCGAGCTGCTCGGGCTTGAGCGTCGAGGGCAGCATCACGCCGACGCCGCGGCTCGCCGCCCGTCTCAGCGCCGTCTCCGCCATCCCGCCAACCCAGACGCGCGGGCAGGCGTCGCCGAGCTCTAGCAGCCGGTCAAGCGCGGCGTCCATCCGTCTGCCGCGCACCTTGCGCGAGCGGCCGAAGCCGTCGTACTCGCCAGCGCGGTAGCCGAGGCCGACGCCGTACTCGACGCGGCCGCCAGAGAGCCGCTGCAGCCACGCGAGGTCGTCAGCGACCGCGTCGGGCTCGTACAGCGGCAGCAGGTGGATGCCGGTGCCGACGTGCAGCGTCGTCGTCGCCGCGGCGGCGTGCGCGGCCGCGGCGATCGGCGTCGGGCACCAGCCGTCGTACCAGAAGTGATGCTCGGCTGACCAGATCGAGTGAAAGCCGAGCTGCTCGGCGAGCACGGCGTCTTCACGCAGTCGCCGGTAGAGCGCGGGGACCGACGCGGGATACGCGGCGGTCGAGCGCATGGTCCAGAGCCCCAAGCCAACGTCCATGCGAGCGATCATCGTTGGCCGCGGCGGTTAAGTCAAGCAATCGCTTGGTTGATTTTTGAGCTGCGCCGAAACGCGCCGCGGCATGCGCGTCCGGCAGCGAAAGGCGGCTATGACGACGTCCCGCCGATGCCGTTCATGGCATAGCGGACGCAGGTGTCGATCGTCGTGCTGCGGCTCGCGCCGCTGCGCGGCCGGTACCAGCGGTAGGTCCAGATGATCGTCGCGAAGATGCAGTGGCTGAGCAGTCTCGCGTCAAGCGATCTGTCGGCCTCGCCAGCTCTCTGCGCCGCTCTGATCAGTCTCGTCACGAGCTGGTCGGCGTCGCGCCGGCGCTCGCGCACGGCCGCGAGCCGCTCAGGCCCGAGCTTCTCCATGTCGTGGTAGTAGACGGTGATCCACGCCAGGTTGTCGATGTTGTAGGTGACGTGCAGCCGCACGTACAGCTCCAGCCGCTCACGCGGCGTCAGGCCCTCAGCCTTCGTCACCTGCTGGGCGAGCGCGTCGACCTGCTCGTGGACCGTCTCGAACAGCCGGAAGAGCAGGTCTTCCTTCGTGCGGATGTAGTGGTACAGGCTGCCCTTCAGGATCCCGAGCTCGTCGGCGATGTCCTGCACCGTGGCGTCCGAGTAGCCCTTCTCGTAGAAGACCTTGACGGCCGCCTCGAGCACTTCGGCGTCGCGCTTGCGACCGTGAGCGTCACCGTTGGCGGCGGCGCGGGCGCCCTTCGCCCGAGGGCGGGAGGGCGGCGTTTCCAAGGAACGGGGCATAGTCGGATAGCTTCGCACGGGGCGCCGCGGAACGACGCGCTTTAGAACCTGGTTCGTGTAAACAGCTTTTCATCCGGTCGGAGAGGCGTCGGCCCCTCCGTCGACGACGATCCGCTGACCGGTCACGTAGGCCGCCGCGTCGCTGGCGAGGAAGCGCACGACCCGCGCGACGTCGTGCGGCGCGCAGACGCGTCCAAGCGGTTGGCTGGCGTCGAGGTCGGCGATCTCCCCAACCCCCAGCTTCGCTCTCACCAGCCGCGCGCCCATGTCGGTCGCGACCAGTCCCGGAGCGACGACGTTGACGCGGATGCCGTTGGCGATCTCCTCGTGCGCGAGCGTGAAGGCGAGCGCCTCCAGCGCCGCTTTCGCCATGTTGTACGGCGCGCCGCCGGCGCGCATGTGCGCGAGCTCGCTGCTGGAGATCATCACGATGTCGCCGCGCGGGCGCGCGCGCATCGCCGGCAGCAGGCGCCCGACCAACCGGTGGGTGCCAAGCGCATGCGTCGTCATCACGCGCGCCAGCTCGGCCGGCTCGGTGTCGGCGACCGACAGCCCGCGGCTGGCGATCCCGGCGTTCGCGACGACGATGTCGACGTAGCCGTGAAGCTCGAGCGCGGCGTCCGCCAGCGCGTCGATCTCGGAGAGCTCGGAGACCGATGCCTGCAGCGCGATCGCGCACCCGCCGGCGGCCTCGATCTCAGCGACCGTCTGCTGCGCCGCGTCGGCGTCCTTGCGGTAGTTGACGACCACGGTCGCGCCAGCGGCGCCGAGCTCGAGCGCGATCCCGCGCCCGATCCCGCGGCCGCCGCCGGTGACGAGCGCGACGCGGTCCGAAAAGCGTGAGTCCGACATGGCCACTAACCTACAGATTCAATCGAACGGCAGGTTGATTTCTTTGACCCGGCCCCGGGGGCCAGGAAGGCGGGGCGCAGTGAGCACGACCAACCACGAGGGGCTCGTTCCGGCGGCGCAAGGGGCGCCCACGACGGTCCCGCGGCCACGGCCGCTGCCGCGCAAGATCGCCCACTGGGGCGAGCCGGGCGCCGGTAACGCGTTCGCGGAGTACCTCGGCCTGTCGTGGGACGACGAGAACACCGTCCGCATGACGATCCGCCCCGAGATCTGCAACGAGGTCGGCCTGCTGCTCGGCCCCGTCGGCTTCGCGCTCGTCGACTACTCGATGGGCGCGACGCTGTGGGCGCAGACGAGCGAGGGCGAGCTGATCGCGACGATCAACATCTCGATCAACTACATCCAGAGCGACACGCGGGGCGACGTCACCTGCCGCTCGCGGCTGGACCGCCGCAACCGCCGCATCGCGGTGCTCAGCAGCGAGACCCATCACGAGGACGGGCGGCTGCTGGCGACCGCGATCGGCAGCTTCTCGATCTTCAGGCGCTGACCGGGCGCCCACTGCGCGGCGGGCGCAGCGCGGCGGGCGCCTGCAGCGCGCGGCCGGCGCAGCGCGTGGCGGGCGCAGCGCGCGGCGGGCGCAGCGGGCGGCGGGCGCTGCGCGCGGCGCCCGTCTCGCCTACCGCGACTCGCCGTAGTCGCGGAAGCCGTGGCCGCTCTTGCGGCCCAGCCGGCCGGCGCGCACGAGCGTGCGCAGGTTCTGCGGCGCGAGGAAGCGCTCGCCGTACTGCTCGGTCATGTTCTCCGCCACCCGCAGGGCGGTGTCCAGCCCCGAGAAGTCGAGCGTGTCGAGCGGGCCGAGCGCGTGGTTGAACGCCAGCACGCACGCCTTGTTGACGTCCTCGACGTCAGCGATCCCCTCCTCGACGATCCGGCTCGCCTCCAGCCCGAGCGCGACGATCAGCCGGGAGGTGATGAAGCCCGGCGTGTCGCGCTTGCAGACGATCGTCTGCTTGCCGTAGCGCTCGGCCAGCGCGAGCGCGGTCTCGAGCGTCTGCGGCGAGGTCGCCGCGCCGCAGACGAGCTCGATCAGGTCCATCATCGGCGGCGGGTTGAACCAGTGCGAGCCGATCACGCGGTCGGGCCGTCTCGTCGCGGCGGCGAGCTGCGAGATCGAGAACTGGGACGTGTTGGAGGCGAAGACGACCTCCTCGCGGCAGAGGCCGTCGAGCGTGACGAGCAGGTCGCGCTTCACGTCGAAGACCTCCACGACCGTCTCGACGACGTGGTCAGCGCGCGCTGCCTCGCCTTCCAGGTCGCTTGACAGCGCGATCCGGCCGCGCGTCGCGGCGCCCTCCGCTTCGCTCAGCTTGCCGGCTGAGACGAAGCGCCCGATGCTCTTCTCGATCCGCTGCTGCGCGCGCTCCAGAGCGGCCGCGTCGACGTCGACGAGCGCGACCTGCAAGCCCGCCTGCGCGATCACCTGGGCGATGCCGTTGCCCATCGTGCCGGCGCCGACGACGAGCACCCGCTCGACGCTCATGCGCTGCCCTCTTCCCAGCGGCCGTCGACCGCGTTGTACGGCCGCGCGACCTCGACGAGCGTCCCGTGGGCGCTTCTCGGCAGCACCCACGTCCATCTCTGCCAGGGCATTCTGTCCTCGTCCTGGAAGGTCTCGGGGCTCGTCTCCAAGCCCTCCTCGGCGAGCCGCTTGCTGACCGCCGCCGGGTCGTCTGTCGTGAAGCAGATGTGGTGCACGTGCTCGCCGTGCTTGGCCAGGCGGCGGCCGAGCGGGCTGTCCGAGGTCGGCTGCATCAGCTGGATCTCGGCGCCGTGGCGCGAGACGAACGTCGCCCAGCGGGCATCGTCGCCACCGCCGTCGAAGTCGTCGTAGCGCACGATCCGCTCGGCCAGCTGGTCGGGGTCGAGCGCGCGCAGGATCTTGGTCCAGTCCTCGATCGCCTGATCGAGGTCCTCGACCAGCAGGCAGACGTGGGCGAAGGGTCCACTGGGCATTCGCTTTCTCTCCTCTCGTGGTGCGCAGGTGCGCGGTCGTGCAGTCCTCAGTCCTCAGGCGGGAACGACGAGCGTCGCGCTGCCCTCGAGCACGCGCGTTCCGCCGTCGTTCTCAAGCCACACACGGCACGCGAGCACGCGCTCGCCGGCCGCTTCCTCGACCTGCTCGACCCTGCCCGCGGCGATCAGCCTGTCGCCGGCGAAGACGTTGCCCCCAAGCCGCACGTCGAGCTTGCGCACCGCCGCCTCGGGCGCTGCCTCGCGCAGCATCGCGAGCACGTAGCCGAAGTTCGCCGGGCCCTGGTTGACGACGCGGTCGCCAAGCCCCATCGCTCTCACGGCGGCAGGGTCGAGGTGGATCGGGTTCGGGTCGTCGAGGATCTCGGCAAACAGCTTCATCAGCTCCGGGTCGACCGACGCGATCGTGCGCGGGCCCAGCACGTCCCCAACGTTCAGCGCGCTCATCTCACGCCTCCTTGCGCGGCAGGATCCACGCGCTCGTCGAGCTCGCGACCTCGTCGCCGTTGGGCGCCAGCAGCCGCTCGCGGTAGGTCAGGATGTCGAACGTTCCGCTGCGGCCGCTCTTGCGCGCGATGTCGACGATCTCGCCAGCGACGGCGTACTCGACGCCGCGCTCGATCGGCTGCGACCACGTCATCGCGGTCGAGCCGAGGAGGGGGCCGTCGTTGACGTCGAAGTCGGCCAGCGCGCACAGCTCCTCGACCGAGACGCCGATCCCGCGCTGCGTCGCGACGTACGCCCACAGCGGCTGCGCGGCGCCCGCCGGGGCGCCGTCGCCGACCACCTGCGCGAGCTTCGCGTCCTCCTCGGCGGAGATCGTGAACGAGCCCGCGGCGAGCTCTGTGCCGGGCAGCTGCTCCAGTCCCGGGACGGCCATCAGAACGACCGCGGCAGGCCGAGCATCTCGGCGATCGAGTTGCGCGCCATCTCGTTCGTCACCGGGCCGATCCGGAAGAGGCGCGCGTCGCGCCAGTAGCGCTGCGCGTCGGTCTCCGCGGAGTAGCCCATGCCGCCGTAGATCTGGATCCCGAGGTCGGCCGCTCTGACGGCGTACTCGGAGGCCTGGATCTTCGCGACGCTCGACTCGAAGAAGCAGTCTCTTCTCGCGTTCAGCACGGTCGCGGCCTGGTAGACGAGCAGCTCCGCCTGGCGGCGCCACATCGCGATGTCGGCGATGTAGTGCTGCAGGATCTGGAACTGGCCGATCTTCTTGCCGAACGCCTCGCGCTCCTGCACGAACGCGAGCGCGTCCTCGAGGATCCCGTCGAGGATGCCGACGCAGAAGGCGGCGAGCATGATCCGCTCGTTGTTGAGCGTCGGCAGCAGCATGTACCAGGCGTTCCCGGGCTCGCCGAGGACCAGCTCGTCGGGGATGAAGACGTCGTCGAGGCCGACGTCGCAGGAGCCGAGCGAGCGCATCCCGAGCTTCTCGATCAGCGAGACCGAGACGCCCTCGCTTCTCGCCGGCAGCAGGAACAGCGTCAGGCCCTGGTGGCGCTTCTTGACGTCGTCGTCGGTGCGCGCGATCAGCAGGATGTAGTCGGCGACGTGGGCGGATGAGCACCACGTCTTGTTGCCGTTGACGATCCAGCCGCCGTCGGTCTTTCTCGCGCGGGTGCGCATGCCGCCGAGCAGGTCGGTGCCGCCGCCCGGCTCGGTGAAGCCGATCGAGAAGCGCGCCTCGCCGGCCGCGATCTTCGGCAGCAGCTCGCTTCTCTGCTGCTCGTTGCTGTACAGCCCGACCGACTTGGAGCCGGCGAACGAGGTCAGGCCCCAGACCCACGTGAGGCCGGCGAGCGAGCGGGCCATGCCGCGCGCGAGCAGCATCTGCATGAAGATGTCGCCGCCCTGCCCGCCGTACTCCTCCGGCACCGAGATGCCGTGGAAGCCCGCGTCGGACATCTTCTGCCACAGCTCGAGGGGATACCTCCCCTCGTGTCTCTCGATCTCCCGCGCGTAGTCCTTCGGGACCTCCTTGTTGACCCAGTCCCGAACGGTGTCGCGGAACATCTGCTGCTCATCGGTCAGCTCGAAATCCATCCGTCTCTCCTCAAAAACCGAACGCTTGGTTGGGGACAGTAGCGCATCTTCCGCGAGCCGTCGACCTACCGCTTGGTTGGGAAAGCGCGGAGGCCGTCGAGCAGCACGTCGGCGAAGCCCTCCGCCAGGGCGTGCGGCGGCCAGGGACCGTCGGGGCGGTGCCAGCGGTCGATCCAGTTGACGGCGCCGAGCACGGCGAGCGCGACGACCTCTGCGTCGAGCTCGGGCCGGAACGCGCCCACGCGCTGGCCGTCGGCGACGATCGCGGCCAGCTCGGTCGTGTAGGAGCGCTCGTCGGCGCGGACGATCGCGCGCCGCTGCGGCGTCAACGCGCGCGCCTCGCGCAGCAGCAGCCGCGCGCCGACGCCGGCGCCGGTCAGCTGCAGGACATGCTGCGCGATCGCGGCGCGCAGCTTGGAGGCTGGGTCGGCGTCGGCCGCGACGATCCGCTCCAGCCGCGCGAGGCTGCGCCACTGCGCCGCCTGGATCAGCGCGAACAGCAGCTCCTGCTTGTCGCGGATGTGGTGGTAGAGCGTCGCCTTGCTGACGCCGAGCGCAGCCGCGATCTCCCGCGTCGTCGTCGCCTCGAAGCCGCGCGTGGCGAACAGGTCGCCGGCGGTGGCGAGCAGCGCGCCGCGGGCGGCGTCGGCGTCGCCGCCGGCGCGCCCTGCGCCGTCGCCGGCGGTGGCGAGCAGCGCGCCGCGGGCGGCGTCGGCGTCGCCGCCGGCGCGCCCTGCGCCTTCGCGGGTGCGTCCGGCGCCCTCGCCCGCGTCGCCGCCGGCGCGCCCGGCGCTCTCGCTCGCGTCGCCGCCGGCGCGCCCTGCGCCCTCACCAGCGTCGCGCGCACCGCGCGCGGCGCCCGGCCCCGTGCCACGCGAGCTGCGCGCGCCGCTCTCTCCCGCCCTCCACGCGAACGCGAGCACACGCGGCGGGTCCTCGTCGAGCGGCTCGCGGGCGGCGCCGTCGGGGTTCGCGAGGCCGTCGAGCAGGAGCAGCTGGAACTGTGCCGCGAGCTCGTCGGGGGAGCGGCGGCCGGCGGGGTCGTACCAGCGGTGCAGCGAGTTGAGCGCGCCGAGGCAGGCGAGCGTGGCAAGGCGCGGATCGGGTCTGCGCCGCAACAGCCTCGCGGCGACGCCGTCGGCAACGAGCGCGCCGAAGCCGCGCCGGTACGCGCGCAGCCCGTGGAGCGTCGCCTCGCGCTCAGCGGCCGGCAGCGCGCCGACCTCGGCGAACAGCAGCGCGATGACGGCGGGGTCCTGCGCGATCACGTCGACGTGCGCGCCGATCAGCGACGCGAGCCGCTCGTCGGCCGGCAGCGGTGCCTGCCGCGCGGCCTCCAGCGCCGCCCTCCCGGGCGTCTGGACGGCGTCGAGGATCTCCACCAAGAGCGCCTCCTTGCTGTCGATGTAGTGATAGAGGCTGCCGGGCTGGATGCCGAGCCGACGGGCGATGTCGCGCGTCCCGCAGCCGTCGTAGCCGCGCTCGAGGAACGCCGCGCGCGCGACGCGCAGCAGCTCCTCGCGCCGCGCCGCGACCGGCGCCCCCTCGCGCTGGCTCACAGCCCCAGTGAGCGACCCACGATCTCGCACATGATCTCGTTGGTGCCGCCGTAGATCCGCTGGACCCGGGCGTCTCGCCACATCCGCGCGATCTCGTACTCCTCCATGTAGCCGTAGCCGCCGTGCAGCTGGACGCAGTCGTCGATCACGCGGAATTGCAGCTCGCTCGTCCACATCTTCACGCCGGCCGCCTCCGCCGCGTCGAGCTCGCCGGCGACGTGCGCCGCGATGCAGCGGTCGACGTAGACGCGCGCCGCCTGTACCTCCGTCGCCGCGCGCGCGAGCGTGAAGCGGTTGGCCTGAAACGAGCCGACCGGCGTGCCGAACGCCCTGCGCTCCTTCACGTAGTCGAGCGTCAACTCCAACGCCCGCTCCGCACTGGCGACGGCGGTGACGGCGATCGACAGCCGCTCCTGCGGCAGGTTGCGCATCAGCAGCCGCAGCCCCCCGCCAAGCTCGCCGATGACGTCCTCGGGCTCAACGCGGACGTTGTCGAAGAACAGCTCGGCGGTGTCCTGCGCCTTGCGCCCGACCTTCGTGAGCTTACGCCCGCGCTGGAAGCCGTCAACGTCTGCGTTGACGACGAACAGCCCCATCCCGTCGTGGCCCTCGCGCTTGACGCGCGCGGCGACGATCACGAGGTCGGCCTGGATCCCGCTCGTGACGAACGTCTTTGAGCCGCTCAGCAGCCAATGGTCGTCCTGCCACGCCGCGGTCGCCGCGATCCCGCGCAGGTCCGAGCCGGCGCCGGGCTCCGACATCGCGATCGCCGGCACGGTCGCGCCGCTGACGACGCCCGGCAGCCAGCGCGCCTGCTGCTCCTCGTTCGCCAGCTCTGTCAGGTACGGCGTAACGATGTCGTTGACGAGCGAGAAGTTGTCGCCGACCGCGCCCGCGTACGCCATCTCCTCGTCGAGGATCGCGTTGAAGCGGAAGTCGTGCAGCCCTGCGCCGCCGTACTGCTCCGGCGCGGCGAAGGCGACGAAGCCCTGCCGCGCCGCCTTGCGCCAGAAGCCGCGGTCGACGATCCCCGCGGCCTCCCACGCCTCCGTGTGCGGGACCGCCTCGGCGCGCAGGAAACCGCGCACCGACTCGCGGAAGGCGTCGTGCTCGTCGTCGAAGATGACCCGTCTCATCGGCGGCCAGCCCGCTCAGATCCGCTCGATCAGCGTGCCGGTGCCGAGGCCGCCGCCGCAGCACATCGTCACGAGGCCGATCTGCTTGTCGTCGTCCTCGAGCTCGTGCAGCAGCGTCGTCAGCAGGCGCGCGCCGGTCGAGCCGAGCGGGTGGCCGAGCGCCATCGCGCCGCCGCGTGGGTTGACGCGGTCCATGTCGGGATCGAGCTCGCGCCGCCATGCGCCAACGACCGGCGCGAACGCCTCGTTGATCTCGACGTATTCGATGTCGGACATCTTCATCCCGTTGCGCTCAAGGATCTTGCGCGTCGCCGGGATCGGCCCCTCGAGCATCTTGACCGGGTCGCAGCCAACGGTCGTCTGGTCGAGGATCCGCGCGCGCGGGGTGAGGCCGAGCGCCTTCGCCTTGTCGGCCGACATCAGCAGCACCGCCGCGGCGCCGTCGGAGATCTGCGACGAGTTTCCTGCCGTGATCGTGCCGTCCGGTCTGAAGGCCGGCTTCAGCTGCGCGAGCTTCTCGAGCGAGGTGTCGGGGCGGATGCCCTGGTCGGCGGTGACGGTCGTCCCGTTGGCCTCGACCGCGACGATCTCCCGCTCGAACCAGCCGTTCTGCGCGGCGCGCGCGGCCTTCTGGTGCGACTGGAGCGCCAGCTCGTCGAGCTCGGAGCGCGGAATCTCCCACTGCTCGGCGATCAGCTCGGCGCCGATCCCCTGGCCTCTGACGTCGTGCTTGTCGAAGAACTGCGCGGTGAACGGGCTGCCGAACTGCTTGGCGACCGCCTCGCCGACGGCGAACGAGACGCGGCCCATGTGCTCGACGCCGCCGCCGATCACGACGTCGTGGACGCCCGCGGCGATCAGCGCGGCGCCGTAGTTGACGGCCGCCTGCGCCGAGCCGCACTGGCGGTCGACGGTGCTCGCGGCCGCCTCGATCGGCAAGCCCTCCTGCAGCCAGGCGTTGCGCGAGACGTTCATCGCCTGCTCGCCCATCTGCTGCACGCAGCCGGCGATCACGTCCTCGACCTCCGCCGGGTCAAGCCCCGTGCGGTTGATCAGCTCGCGATACGTCAGCGCGAGCAGGTCGGCGGGATGCAGGTCTTTGAAGGCGCCCTTCTCCAGATGGCCGCGCCCGATGGGGGTCCGCACAGCCTCGACGATCACGACCTCACGGCCCAGTTGCCCACTCACAGCGTCCACTCCTCAGGTCCCGCCGTCCGCGACGCGCTCCGGCGCCGGCGCGACGGCAAGCGGATGTCCAAGAGCGCAAAAACTACCAAACGTCCGCTTGGTAGTGCTTGATCCGACCTACCGTTCGGTGGAATAATCGCAATCGGGGGCGAGCACCGACGGCATCGGCGGTCCGCCTGCAACCACCGAAGGGACGATGGAACCGCAGATGACATCGCTCGATCAAGACCGCGCCGCGCTTCGCCGCCTCGTCGACGAGTACGCGCTGGCAATGGACAACGCCGACCTCGAGGCGTTCCACAAGCTGTTCGTCCCCGACGGCGCGCTGATCGTGCGGCGCCAGGGGCGAAAGGAGCCGATGGGGACGTTCACCGGCCCCGGCACCGATGGCGTCGCGCTGATCGCGCTGCTGATGAACGAGCACTACTGGGCGACGATGCACAACGTCACGACGCACGTCTCGAAGGTCGACGGCGACAGCGCGACGGGCACCACCCTCTGCCTCGCCTACCACGTGATCGAGCGCGACGACAACGGCACGCCCGCGCTGGAGACGCTCGCGGTCCGCTACGAGGAGTCGTTCGTGCGCACCGCCGAGGGCTGGCGCTTTCGCACGCGCGACGTCGTGCGGCTGTGGTCGCAGGTGACGCCGACGCCGTACGAGCCGCTTGTCGTCGACCGCGCCGCCGGCGCGACGAGCGGCCGGCGATGAGCGCCGCGGGGAGCACCCCAGCGGACGGGATCCGCGCGATCACCGACGAGGAGGTCGCCGCCTACCGCGAGAACGGCTGGGTCTACCTGCCGGCCCTCTTCAGCAGAGCGCTCGTCGACGAGGTGCTCGAGCGCTCGCAGGCGAAGATGGGCGCCGACGCGAAGGCCGACCTCGACGACAACCGCGGCACGATCATGTCGCCGCAGCTCGCGGCGCTGTGGCAGAACTGGCAGAACCCCTCCGAGCACGACGACTTCTTCCGCACGGTCGCCCGCTCGCGCCAGTTCGGGCAGCTGGCCGCGCGGCTGATGGACGGTCGCCAGGCGCGCTACTGGTCGGACACCGTGATGTGCAAGCTGCCGGCGAGCGATGGCGGCTCCAAGACCCCGTGGCACCAGGACTTCCCGTACCACTCGCAGGACCGCCACGGGATCCTCAACGTCTGGGCCGCGCTTGTCGACGTCCCGCCGGAGATGGGGTCGCTGCGCTTCCTCAACGGCTCGCATCGCGCCGGGCCGATGGGGCGCGTCGTCCACCGCACCGACGGCGTCGACCTGCTCGACCTGTTCCCATGGCTCGCCGACGAGTACGAGCTGTCGGAGCCCTTGCACATGCGCGCGGGCGATGCGACTGTCCACAACCTGATGACGATCCACGCCGCCGCGCAGAACGACACCGAGGAGCTGCGCTGGGCGTATGTCACCTCGCTGTTCCCGTCCGACTCGCTGTTCACCGGCGCCCAGCAGCGGCGCACCGACGGCCTCGGGTTGAGAGTGAACGAGCCGTTCGACAACCCGCGTTTCGAGCTGCTCCCGTCATGACGCGCCTGCACGCCCCGACCGCGCGCGAGCTATGGCACGCGCGTGTCGAGGACACGCCCGACGCGCCGTTCTTGCTCGATGACGACGGCGGCGCGTGGACGTTTCAGCAGGCCGACGTCGAGATGCGGCGGATGGCGGCCGGGCTTGAGGCGCACGGCGTCGTGCAGGGCGAGCGCGTGCTGGTGGCGCTGCCGAACAGCCCCCAGGCGCTGTTCGTCCATGCCGCGCTGCGCGAGCTCGGCGCGGTGCTCGTGCCGGTCGTGCCGGGCTTGACGCACGACGAGCTGGCGTTCCAGGCCGCGCACTGCGAGGCGCGGATCCTGATCGCCGACGAGGAGGCGGCGGCGCTGGCCGAGGGGCCGCACGGGCTGCCGGGGCGGGTCGAGACGGTGATCGGCGGCGGCCGGCGCGCGGTCGCGACGCTGGAGGAGGCGGCCGGCCACGCGCCGCTCTCGCAGCGCGCGCTTCCCGGCTACGACGAGCAGTCGCCGTGGGTCGTCTTCTACACGTCAGGCAGCACCGGGCGGCCGAAGGGCGTCGTGCTGCCGGCCGGCTCGTTCGTCAGCGCGGGGATGGGGTACGCCGACCGCTTCGAGGTCGGGCCCGACGACAACTACATCCTCCCGACGCCGATGGCGCACGCCGTCGGCGGCCTGACGGCGCAGTCGATCGCGCTGCGGACCGGGTGCCGGCTGACGCTGGTCGACCGCTTCAGCCCGTCGCGCTTCTGGGGCCAGGTCGAGCGCGCCGGCGCGACCGTGACGATCCTCTTCCCCGCGCACCTGAACCTGCTGCTTGAGCTTGAGGCGAGCGGCCCGGCGCGTGGCGAGACGCCGCTGCGCCAGGTGATAACCCACCAGTGGATCGAGCCGTTCCGCGCGCGCTTCGGCATCGAGTTGGGCCTCTGCTGGGGGATGACCGAGACGGGCGCGACCTCGGCCGGCAGCCCGCCCGGCTACGACGGCTCGCTCGGCGAGGGCTACGTCGGGCCCGGGATGAACGGCGTGGAGATCGGGATCCTCTCTGCCGAGGGCGCGCGGTTACCGGCGGGCGAGGTCGGAGAGATCGCCCTGCGGCACCGCCACGCGATGCTCGAGTACCTCAACGACGCCGACGCGACCGCGCGCGTGCTGACCGAGGGCTGGGTGCGATCGGGCGACTACGGCTCGCTCGACGAGCGCGGCCACCTCTTCTTCCGCGGCCGCATCAAGAACATGATCAAGCGCTCGGGCGAGAACGTCAGCCCCGAGGAGGTCGAGTCCGCGCTCAACCGCCACGAGCTTGTCGCCGAGTCGCTGGTCCTCGGCATCCCCGACCCCCTGCGCACCGAAGAGGTCGCCGCAGTCGTCGTGCTGCGGTCCGGCGCCGACCTCGACGCCCCCGCCCTCGCCGCCTTCGCCGCCCAGCACCTCGCCCGCTGGAAGTCCCCCCGCTACCTCGCCCTCCAACACACCCCCCTCCCCCGCCTTGCCAACGGCAAGATCGACCGCTCCACGATTGCGCGCGCGCTCGACCTTGCGGCGTGTTGGGATCGCGAGCGCGAGCGGGCGGGCGCACACCGCTAGGAGCCTCGTCCGTGCCGGTATTGGTACGTCCCGCCTCCGACCGCAGCGCGGCTGCGTGAGGTTCTCAGCCCCAGACGACGGGGCCGTCGAAGCCGTAGGGCTTGTAGGTGCCGTAGACCATGTGCTCGACGTGGGCCATGCCGGCGGTGTCGCCCGGGCCGCGCAGGGTGGCGGCGAACTCGGTGCCGCCGAGGCGTCGGGCGGGCGGGAGGTGGTCGCCTCCGGGGGCCTTGGTCGGGTCGGTGACGTCCCAGCGGTCGGCCTCGATCGCCTCGGCGCCGCGCCAGACGCCGGGGTTGCCGCCGTCCGACCAGCCGAAGGTGTAGCCGAAGCCCTGTGGATGGGCCGGCTCGCAGACGATCTCGAAGGCGTAGTCGCGCTCGGCGCCGCCCTGCTCGACCAGCGTGAAAGCGCCGCTGGAGACGCGGCGCGAGCCCGGCTCGTAGACGAACGCATGACGCGCCGCCGCGAGCTCGGTGACGCTGCCGTCCGGCGCGACGATCTCGCCCTCGAAGTCGAGCACGTTGCCGTCGGCGTCCTCGTGCATGTGGAAGAAGCCAAGCTCGTCGCCGCACTCGAACGGGATCCAGATGCGCAGCGCGCGCGGGTCGCGCGGCTCCGCGACGACCCCGCCGAGCGGCGTGCGCGGGCCCATGCTCGCGCGGATGCCCCACGAGTGGTCGCGCGCGCCATGCCAGTCGTCGACCGCGATCCGCTCGCCGTCGATCGACAGCCAGCCGCGCACGCGCGTCACGCCCGTGTAGCGCAGCAGGTCGTTGAGCACGACGCCGTGGCGATGCTGCAGGTGGCGCGACTCCGGCCACACCGCCCGCACGCTCACCTCGACGTCGAGCTCGACGCCGCTGTCGTTGGGCCCGAGCACGAGCCGCTGGCGTCTCATCGGCTCGATGATCTCGAGCCGGAACGGGCCGACGGCGAGGTCATTCGTGCGCGGCCGCAGCGCGCGCGAGAAGCGCACGTTGCGCTGGACGCCGCCGTGGATCGCGCCGGCGTAGCCGTCGATCACGTTCGAGTTCGGATGCAGCCGCAGGCCGCAGAAGGCGTACGTCCCAGCGGTGTAGAACGAGAACCAGTAGCCGTCGTTGAAGTGACGGTCGGACTGGACCGGCACGTCGATCGGCTGGGCGGCCTGGTGGAACGGGAAGTCGTCGTGCGGGTTGATCTGCCAGCGCATGGCGGCGACAGTATCAAACAAGCAAGCGTTTGGTAGGCGCTCTGGTTTAGGATTCTGTGCATGGGAGCGATCGACGAGCTGGACTGGCTGCGAGCGTGGGCCGGGCAGGCGGCTGGAGGCGAGGTGGTCCGGCTCGACCGCCTCGTCGCGGGCAACTCGCGTGTGACCTGGGCGGTCGACGTCTCGCCTGCTGGCGGCGGCGAGACGGTGCCGCTTGTCGTGCGCGTCGACGGCGGCGACGGCCCGTTCAGCGGCACACCGTTCACGCTCGCGCGCGAGGCGGCCGCCTACGCTGCGCTGCAGTCGAGCGCCGTCGCGATCCCGCGCCTCCACGGCTTCGACCTCGAGCGCAACCTGCTCGCGGTCGAGCGCTGTGCGGGCGAGCCGCGATGGAACGCCGACGTGCTCGACGCGCTGCTCGGCGAGCTGGCCCTGCTCCACTCACTGGATGTCGACACGCTCGAGCTGCCCGGCGAGCCGAGCTCGGCGCGCGGCGGCGGCGCAGCCGCCCCGCCCCGCTCGGCGCTCGACGACCTCGGCCGATGGGCTTGGATCGCCGAGCATCGCGTCACGCCTCGCTCTCCCTTCGCCGACTTCGCCGTCTCGTTCCTGCGCGAGCGCTTCCCCGGCGAGCCCGAGCGGACGGTGTTCGTGCACGGCGACGCGGGCATCGGCAACCTGCTGTGGGACGGCGAGCGGATCACCGCCCTGCTCGACTGGGAGCTGTCGCACCTCGGCGACCCGATCGACGACCTCGCCTTCCTGACCGTACGCTCTGCGCTGTTCGGCGTCGAGCTGCCCGACTTCGGCGCCCGCGTCCGCGCGCGCTGGGCGGGGCGGACCGGGATCGCGCTCGACAGCGAACGGCTGCGCTACTGGCAGGCGGTCGGGATCCTGCGCAACCTCCTCACGTGCCTCGCTTCGATCTCCAACCCCGCGCGCGGGCGCGAGCGGCTCGTCCACCACCTGCTCGTGCCGTCGCTCAACTGCCTGCTGGTCGAGGCGCTTGCCGCGATCGACGGCGTCGCGCTGGAGCCTGCCCCGCCGCTCGCCCTCGCCGAGCCGCTGCCCGGCGAGGCGGTGATGCGCGAGATCGCGCAGACGCTCGCCGACGTCGTCCCCGCGATCGCCGACGAGGAGCAGCGCCAGCGCGCCCGCCGCGCCCGCCATCTGCTCGCCCAGCTCGCCGAGACGTGGCCGCTCGCTGCCCAAATCGCCGCGCTCGAGCAAGCCGACGCACCGCCCGCGGACGAGGACGACGCGAGCCGCCTACAGCGACTCGCCCGCACCGCCGACCGCGAGCTCGCCCTCTTCCCCAGAGCCCTCCCGCTCGCCCACGCCCCGCTCGCCAGCTTCGACTGACGCGGCGGCCCCGGCGCGGGCCGCCAGATCAGCCAGGCTGGGCCCGCCCCACACCTCGTCCATCAGCGCCGTCGCGCCGCCGGCCGCGATCCCCAGCCGCACGGCGTCGCCGAGGTCCGACTGGCTCGACGACGACCACGCCGCGCGCGACGGCCCGGGATGGTGGCGGCTGCGCAGCTCGTCGTTGCGCGCGAAGCCGCCCGCACCGAGCAGCACGCCACGCCGCGCGGCGATCCGCACGCGCCGATCGCCTCGGGCACCGTGCGCACGAACGCGTCACGCCGCGCGGGCGTCGCCGACGGGCCCTCGTCGTCGCCGATCAGCGCGTCGAGGTAGGCGAGCGCCTGCTCGGGCGAGTCGAGCGCGCCGTCGGCGAGCATGAAGTGGTTGGCCGGCACCCACATGCCGCCGCCGCCAAGCGCGGAGGAGCCGCCGGCAAGCGAGGCGCGCTCGAGCACGAGCGGCTCCAGCCCGGCGGCGCGCGCCGTCAACGCGGCTGTCAGCCCGGCGACGCCGCTGCCCGCGACGACGACGTCGACGGTGTACTCGCTCTCGGCCATGCCCACCTCCATTGAACCAACCGCTTGTTTGGCATAGGGTAGCCGCAAGCGACTTGAGGAGGGAACGAGATGGGCGTGAAGCTCATGGGTGCCGAGGTCGAGCGCCACGGCCCGGTCGGCGTGGTGAAGATCCATCCCGTCGAGCGGATGATGGAGCGCAGCCTGGAGCCCGACTGCGACGAGTTCGTCGAGGTCCACACCGCGATCGCGATCGGCCTGGAGCAGCTCCGCTTCGACGACAGCGTCCGCGTCGTGATCCTCACCGGCTCCGCGCCGGACGTCTTCTACCGCGCGCCGAACCGCTCGCACTACGACGTCGAGCGCTTCCGCAACCGCCTGAGAGGGATCATCACGCCCGAGCTGAACGCCGAGCTGCGACCCTCCGAGGCGCGCGCGAGATTCCGCAGAACGGCCAACTACGTCGAGCTGATGCTCAACTACGAGAAGCCGTTGATCGCGCGCGTCAACGGCGACGTTATCGGCGCCGGGCAGAGCGTGATGTGGGGCTGCGACATGATCGTCGCGCGCGAGGACGCCGTGATCGCCGACGTCCACACCGGCATGGGCGAGGTCGTCAACGGCGACGGTGACGCGACCGGCTTCCCGTGGGCGGTCTCCCCCGGCGACGGCGCGATGGCCTTCGCCCAGCACAACTTCAGCTCGTACAAGTACAAGGAGTACCAGATGCTGTCGCCGTCGCTGACGGCGCGGGAGCTGGCCGAGATGCACGTGATCAACTACGCGCTGCCGGCCGACCAGCTCGACGACAAGCTCGACGACCTCGTCCGGCGCCTGCTCGCGCGGCCGCAGTCGGTCCTTCAGCACATCCGCCGCGTGACGCAGAAGCCGATCGTCGCGCAGGCCAACCTCCAGTACGACCTGTCATGGTCCTACGAGCACAGCGACTTCGTCACGCACGGGCTGCAGGGCCACTTCGACCCGCAGTGGTCGCCGACGATGCCCGCGGAGATCGAGCTGCCCGCAGCGGTCGGGCGGCCGGCGCAGCCCTACGCGGAGTAGGGCGGCGCACCGGTCCGACGCGCTCGATCGCGCCGGGCCGGCACGGTGTCAGCCGATCCGCTTGCGGAACCCGTCGAGGTCGCGCGCGCCGCTCGCCAGCTCCGCAACCGTCGCGTCGATCTCGGCGTCGCTCGGATCGTCCATCCCGAACGCCTGCCACAGCCGGATCGTCATCTGCAAGAAGGCGATGAAGATCGTGTACTCGACCGCGCCGCGCGCGCCGAGCCGCGCCTCGATCGCTTCGTACTGCTCGTCCGCCACGCTGCCGGAGACGACCGCGCGGACGTACGCGGCGAGCTGGCGCTCGTCTTCGCTCAAGCCGCTCTCGTCATCCGCGCGCAGCGCTCTGATCGCCTCGACGCGGACACCGGCCGCGACCGCGTCGGGCACGTGGATCCGCTGCAAGACGTTCGTGCCGAAGTCGGCGCTCAGCACCTGGTCGACAAGCTCCCGCTCGGCGTGCGAGTAGCTGTCGGGCCGCTTGCCGGCCGCCCGCACGACGAGCCCGACGGCGTTGAGCGCGGCAGCGAACGGTGGGCTGTTGAGCAGCGCGGCGTGGTAGGGCGGGAGCCTGCCGAACTTGCCGAGCGCCCGCGCGACGACGGCGTCGTAGTCATCGCGCTCGTCGGGCGCGACCGCGTCGCGCGGCGGCGCCTGCGGCGGCCTCACCGAAGCTCCGCGGGAGGCGCAACCGGTTGCGGCGGCTGCCGGCGTCGCCGCCTCACGTCCGTGCCCGCTCAGGCATGAGGACGGCGACTCTGCCGTCACGCACGACGGTCTCGAAGCGCACGACGCCGCGGCTGGGGTCGGCCGCGCATCTGCCAGTGCGGACGTCGAACTCCCAGCCGTGCCACGGGCAGGAGACGACCATCCGGTCGTGGTTGAGCCGCTCCTTCAGCCGCCGGCCGACGACCTCCGCCTCGACCGTCGGGAACAGCCCGCCCGTGCCGACCGGCCCGCCTTGGTGCGGGCAGGTGTTGAGCAGCGCACGGACCTCGTCTCCGAGGCGGAAGAGCCCGATCGAGCGGCCGTCGACCTCGACCAGGTGGCCGCGGTCGAGCGGCAGCTCGTCGAGCGCGGCGACCCAGTGCTCGACCGCAGCGCCCGCCATCGCCATCAGCCCCGTCCTCAGCTCTGCGCCGCCGTCGCGGCCGGCCCGCCACCGCCACCCGCGCCGCCACCGCCGCCCGCCGCCACCGCGGCCGCGATCGCGTTCCCTGCGACGTACGCGAACGTCATCGCCGACCCGAGCGTCGCGCCCGGCCCGGCGTAGTCGTGGCCCATCACGGCAGCAGAGACGTTGCCGCACGCCCACAGCCCCGCGATCGCCGAGCCGTCCTCGCGCAGCACGCGCGCGTCGGGGTCGGTCACCACGCCGCCCTTCGTGCCGAGGTCGCCGGGGGTGATCGCGAGGGCGATGAACGGCGGCTCCTTCACCTCAGCGAGGTTCGGGTTCGTGTAGGCGGGGTCGCCGTAGTAGCGGTCGTACGCACTCTCGCCGCGGTGGAAGTCGTCGTCGATGCCGCGCCGCGCGAAGCCGTTGAAGCGCTCCTGCGTCTCGGCCAGCGCGCGCGGCGGCACGCCGATCTTGACCGCCAGCTCCTCGATCGTCGGGGCCGTATGCGCGAGGCCGGACTCGATCCAGCGGCGCGGCAGCGGCGTGCCGGGGAAGTGCCCGGCGATGATGTTGCGTCTCCACGCTCTGTCGTCGATCACCATCCAGCCGGGGATGTGGCTGACGCCGGTGCGGTGGCCGGCGATCTGCGCATGGCCGAAGTCGACGTACGGCGTCGACTCGTTGACGAACCGTCTGCCCTCGGCGTTGACGATGAACTGGCCCGGGTACTGGCGCTCGGCGACGAGGCCGGCGAGCGTGTCGTCGGGCATCCGCATCGTCGGCATCCACCACGCGTCGTCCATCAGGTCGACGGCGGCGCCGAGCGCCTGCGCGGCACGGTGGCCGTCGCCGACGTTGCTCGGGCTGCCAAGGCTCCAGTCCTCCGTCACCGCCGGCTCGTACTGCTTGCGCATCTCGAGGTCGTGGTCGAAGCCGCCGCTGGCGAGGATCACGCCGTGGCGGGCGAGGATGCGGATCGGCTGACCGTTGCGCTCGGCGGCAACGCCGATCACCCTGCCGTCGTCGTCGGTCAGCAGCGACGTCATCGGCGTCTCGCGCCAGACGGGGATCTGCTTCTCGCGCAGCGTCAGCCACAGGCGGATCGAGAGCGCCTGGCCGCTCGCCGCCATCCGCTCGCCGAGCACCCGCGCGCGCAGCACGCGCCAGCCGAGCTTGAGCAGGATCCGCTTGTGCATGATCCCGCCCCAGCGCACAGCGAGCAGGTGATGGAGGTCGATCGAGGTGATCCACGCGCCGAGCGGCAGCTGCATCCGCTTCTGGCCGGGGCGCAGCAGTCTCATCTCGTCGCCGAGCTCGCGCCGGTCGATCGGCGAGGCCCACAGCCCGCGGCCGAGCGGATGCCCGCCTCTGTCAGGGTGGTAGTCCGAGTAGCCGGAGATCCAGAAGAAGCCCTCGCGCAGGTATCTCCCCTGGCCTTCGAGGAAGGTCATCATCTTCGGCGCCTCGTCGACGAACCGCTCGAGCCGGTCTCTGGAGACGACGTCGCCCGCAAGCGTCTCGAGGTAGGCGAGGATGTCAGCCGGGTCGTCGCGCTGGCCGGCGCGCAGCAG
>DASYEC010000094.1:0-28869 GCA_036499225.1 Conexibacter sp. | reverse complement strand
AATCGTCACCTTCTGGTTGCGCGTGACCTTCGTGCCGTTCTGCGCGGTGAAAGAGAGCTTCGCGACGCTGCCCTTTCTCGCTCTGACGGTGCAGAGGTTGCTCGCGACGCCGACCGGCGCGTTTCTGCCCGACACGAGGTTCAGCTTGAAGCTCGTGATCGGAACGTCCGGGACCGTGTCGAACGTCGTGCGCAGTGTGAGGTCCTTCGGGATTGCGATCTTCCCGTCCAGGTCGATGTCGATCAGTCTGCCGTCACCCTGTCCACGCAGTCTGACCAGCATGTCGGGCAGTCTGCCGCCGGTTCTAACGAGGAAGACTCTGCCGACGAGCGGATCACGGAGGAGCGGCGTGACTGCCGTCGCCGTGCCGACCTGCAGCGGGCACTGATCGGCCTGGTATTGCGTAGGCGAGCAGGAGTTTCTCACGCTGACGACGTTGAGCTCGGCGTTGAGCGTCTTTGGCAGGTTCACCGAGATCACTCTGTTGTTCGCCTGGCCAGCGGGCATGGTCAGCCCAACGGTGAGCGGTGTCGTAACGCCGTGCTTCGTGTGACCTCTCGAGCCGGCTCTGAGCGTCATCTTCGGTCCGAACCGCAGTGCGGCACAACTCGCCGCGCGGAAGCGCGCCGCGACGTTGGCGATCGCGCCGGCGACCGACGAAATCGACCCTGCGACCTGCGCCGCTGAGCAATCGGTTGGATTGAGCATGAAGCCCGGCCGGTCGATCGCGACGTTCACCGTGCGCAGCCGCAGCGGGATGCCCTGCAGGATCGCCGGCAGCGAGTCGGAGACGATTCTCAGCGCGGTCGTGCTGTTGTCGACGAAGACCGCGGCGCGCACGATCACCGTGCCGAGGTCGAACGGCCCTGCCTTCGCGGGTACGACGATCGAGAGGCCGAACGCGCCGCCCTTGTACCCCTCGGTCAGGTAGACCGGGCCCGAGAGATAGACCGGGTTGGTCCCAGCGCCCGAGCCGACGGTCGCCGTGCCGATTCGGGCGCTCGCGTCACACGCGCCGAGCGCCGCGTTGGCGTCCGCGCACGGCGTCGTCTGAGCGATGACCCCGGTGAGGCCCTCCGGCAGGTTGACCGAGACGTCGCCGAAGTCCTGCTGCGTGTCGTCGCGGCCGAACGTCAGCGCGAACGTCGAGGACTTGCCGCCGGCCGGGTTGACCGTGCCCGCCTGGAAGCTCGGTGAGAAGCCGAGCGGCTGGCAGGCGCTGCCGTTCGCGTCCTGCGTGATGTTGAACGAGCTCTGGGGGTTGGCGACGTTCCCCGACCACGCCGTCAACGTCGACGTCGTGGTGTAGGTGCCGCATTGCTGCGGGTTGGTGAGCGGCGCGCGCGGGCCCCCCTGGAACTGGAGTCTCAGCTCGTTGAACGGCAGCTCAGGGTTGTTCGCGAAGACCGCTGTCAACTGGCCGATTCTCGGATCGGGCGTGATGTTGCCCTCGAGCTTGATCGTCACGCCGGCGTTCGCCGCGACGAGGAAGATCCGCAGCATCTGCCCAGTCTGCGAGTCGTTCGACTTCGGCTGGCCGAGGAAGATGTTGCCCGTGAGCGGCTTCGACATCAATGGCGTGTCGATGCGAACCGTTCCGATCTGCGACGCCTGCGGGCACGCCGGATCCGCGTTGCTGTGCAGGCCCACCTGCTCGTCCGTGCAGCCCTGAAGGCCGTTGCCGCTCGTCGCCGACGGCGAGACCGTGACGCCTTGCGGCATCACCACGGTCGCGTCTCTGAGCGACGGCGTGGCGAGTCCGTCCGGGTTGTCGTTCTGCGGGATCGCGAGGTCGACGGCGTAGCCGCTCGGCTCGCCAGCCCGCTGCGAGACCGGCTGCACGTCCAACGTCGGCTCGAACTGCAGCCTGTCGCAGCCCGTCAGCGTTCTCGGGTCCGACGTGTAGCTGAGCCACGTCGACGGGTCCGCGTACGACCGCACCGCGAGCTCGGCCGAGTCCGGTCTACCGCACTCGAACGCGTTCGTCATGAACGGCAGGCGCTCGCCGTCGCCCGGGCCACCGTACGAGTACGGCGGAGCGCTGAGCGAGTTGGGGCCGGCGCCGTTGTGATCGGCCGGCACACCCCACAGCGTCAACCTCGACGACACGAGCGCGAGCGCTTGATGGACGTGCTCGATCGAGACCTTGAGGTGGTAGTCGCTGTCCGTCGCAACGCCCGCGTCAAGGCGAACGGTGGCGAACTGCCCGACGTTGAACCCGAACGCCGCCGGCTCGTCCGCGTACGGCTTGAGGTTGAACACAGGTGTCGTAACAGGGATTGGGAACGGTATCCCCGCGAGCACCAAGGTGAGATTGGCGACGCCGACCATGGTGTTACGGGGACAGCTGACGCCGTTGACGACCGACGCCTGCGTAATCAGGCCGCTGTCGCATTCGGCGGCGGCCGTGGGGTTTCCGACCAAGCCCGGCGGGAGGTCGACGTTGACGTCGCGCACGGAGCCGTCCGGCGCGCCGCCCGGCGTCAGGTTGAAGTTGAACGACGTGGTCGCATCCGGGTGCGCACCCGCCTGCAGCGTCGAGACGTCCGCTTGGAAGCTACCCGGCTGGATGCCGAACTCCGCCTGCGCAACCCCGGTGAACGCGAGTGTGCCGGCGGCGAGCGCGACGGTTGCTGCGATCCAGCCCTGGGCCGATCGCAGCGCCGATCGCGCCGATGACCGATTCACAACCATCCTTGTTCTCATCTCCTCACGCATGCGTTGTCACCGCGCCGGTCTTCGCCGCGCCTCTGTGCGCATGCGCCGAGCGTGGTCTTCTGCCGGCTCTGAGCACCATCGACGCGCGCTTGGTGCCGACGCGCGAGTCGCTCACGTTGACGCGGACACGCAGCGAGCTGTGCTGCTCGAGGTACCGTCTCGCCTTGCTGGAAAGCCTCACCGTGAGCTTCACGGTGCCGGCCCCCTTGAGCGCCTTCGACGCAGTAGGTGAGGTCGTCCAGCCGCCGCCGGCTCTCACCGAGAGCGATGCCGTGATCTTTGCCGCCGTGTTCGATCTAACGCTCACGGTCAGCTTGCCGGACTTGGCGAAGGCCTTCTGGGACTTCGCCGAGACGGTCGCCACCGTGAACGAGGGCTTGGGCGAAGGTCGCACCAGCGTCGTCGTGTCGGGCAGGTTCCCTTCTGCGTCAACGACCGCGCTTCCGGGCACGCTAAAGAACGGCGAGGGCGTGATCGGGCCCTGGCAGTCGACGTCGCACTGTGGTGGCGGCGGCGGATCGGGGAAGCCACCACCAACGCGTGCGTCGTAGACGTCGTAGTTGTCGTCGGCGTCCTGTCTCACAAGCCGGTCACGGGTTGTGAAGAAGACGTTGTTGCCGTCAACGCTGTTGTCGAGGTAGTTCGTGTCGCTGCTGCCTCGGCCACCCGACAACAACCTAACCTGGCCGTCTCTCCACTCGTACACGTCTCTGACGGTGTTGTCGTCCTCTGGCACGAGCGAGGTGGCCGTGTCGAAGAACACTGAGCCGTCTCTACCAAAGATCCGCGGCGCCTGCGAGCCGCCGCTCTCCGCCTCGTTGCGGCCTTCGCCGACTGGGCCGGCAGGGTCGCCCGTCTGCGGGCATGAGGCGCACGACAGCTGTCTAGACGCGACGTCGTAGACGAAGAGCTGATCGAAGCCGCCCGCGTCATTGAAACCGGGGATCGCAGTGTCGCTTGTGAAGAGGAACTTCGAGCCGTCAGCAAGCGCGCGGAAATGTTTGTTGCCGCTGAAGCCCATCGGCACATTCACCGCGATTTGAGACGTCACGCCGCTGTCGTTGACCCAAAGGTCGTTCGTCGTACCCGCGAAGTAGAGGAAGCGGGAGCCGTCTGCGGAGCTCACGATCGCCGGGCCGTCCTGCGAGTAGGTCAGATCCTGCGTCGCAACGTCGAACTCATAGGTCTTATCGGTCGTATCCGCTGGGGCGTCGCTCGTGAGCTGGCTCTGGGACGTGAGCCAAACCTTTGAACCGTCGGACGACACGTACGACCCGCGGGCGGCGCTCGGCTGCCCGGTCAGCTCAGATCTCGAGATGAGGATGCTTGGCTGCCCGTCGATGTGCATGTAGAGAGGCGTGTCGCCTCCACTGATCGCCGGGTCCGGACTCTCAAAGATCAGCCGTGTTCCATTGGCGGAAACGCGGTTCGCATATCTGTTGACCGTCCAGACAGGCGTGCTGATGCCAGCCTGGGGGATCGGATCGCTTCCCGCGAGCGAGGCCGCCCCGTCAACGGGAACCGTTCCGTCGGGAAGCGTGTCTGCTGGCGTCACGACGCCACCGACGATCTCGTAGAGAGCGGCACCGGCGACTCGGTCGGCATCCTGCGCGAGGATTCTCACGGACTCGTTGCCCGCTTGACGATCGGCCGGATTGGCCTGCACGTAGATGCGGTCCATATTGGCTGAGGCGCCGACGCTGAACACTGTTCTCGGCGGCAGCGGCGACGGAACCGCCGGAGGAGTGAGCCAGGCGAACGTCCCATCGTTCATGTCGCGAATGAAGTTGGCTGCGAGGAACCCATCGGGAGCGCCATCGGCAAGCCCTGGCGTGTCGCCTTGGGAAAAGATCATCTTCGACAGGTCAGCCGAGTACGACTCGACCAAGGGCGAGACACCAGGGCTGAGCAGGGTGCCGGAAGGCATCGGCGGGTTCGCAGCGTTGGTTCTCCAGCCGTCTGACGTACGAACTGCGCGATAGTAAGTGACGAGCGAGGAGAGCGCGTCGGCATACCCACCGCTCGACAGGAACACAAACTCGGTCCCGTCAGGCGAGCCGATGTTGTTCTCCTGCGCTCCTGCTCCGACCGCCGGCGCGTCGTAACCGTTCTTCTTAACTGGGGAGACCTGCTCCCAGCCGCGGCCTTCCGGCTGCGCGCTCGCGGCGGCAGCTGGCACCAAGAGCGCCGCTGCGGCCGCCGCGGCGCCCATCGTCAAATGGCCAGTCCGCCGTCCAAATTTGGACTTCATGCGTTCATCTCTCCTCGGCCCAGGGACCGCGTCTGCCTGCGGCTTCCAACCCTTCGCGGCGCTGCGCACGAGCGCGATCCGCGATCTGCGTACGGCATGCGTGAAACACCTCCACCTCGATTACGCCCCCTCCTGAAACCGACCGGGCACGCGAATCCGTGCGACCGAATCGCCCTTTGGCTTTTGCGCAGCGGCATCTGCCGTCGCAACGCGACGCCGTCACCGCATGCGGGCCCCAGGGGTCCGCTAGGACTACGCGCAAGCCATCCCTCTCCTCTGCGACCGGCGTGCCCTGGTTGGCATGCCAAAGGCCACTGTAGACGACCGCGTGTTCAAACGCCAAGCGATAACTGCCAGTTCGAAGCGGCGACGATCCGTCCGGTGGCGCGTCATCGGCCTTTTCGAGCGCCTACGACCCGCGCGCGGCCTGGCTTGGCTATGAAGAGGACGGAGGGGGAGGGATTCGAACCCTCGATAGACCTAACCGGCCTATAACGGTTTTCGAGACCGCCGCATTCAACCGCTCTGCCACCCCTCCAGGGTGGAGCGCAGAGGGTACCGGGTTCGCGCGCAAGGCGGCGCGAGATCCTGCGAGCCGCACGAAGGCCCAGCGAGCCCCGCGGCAATCCGCCTCGCCGACCGTCGCGGCGCTACCGCCGCCCCACGAAGAACGCCCGCAGCTGCGCGGCGCACTCCTCGGCCAAGAGCCCCCCAGCCACCTCCGGCCGGTGGTTGAGGCGCGGCTCGGCGAGCACGTCGAGGACGCTGCCGGCCGCGCCAGCCTTCGGGTCCCACGTGCCGAACACGACCCGCGGCACGCGCGCGAGGACGATCGCGCCGGCGCACATCGCGCAGGGCTCCAACGTCACATAGAGGACGCTGTCGAGCACGCGCCAGCTGCCGAGATGCCTAGCCGCCTCGCGCAGGGCGATCGACTCGGCGTGGGCGGTCGGGTCCTGGCGCAGCTCGCGCTCGTTGTGGCCGGTTGCGACGACCTCGCCGTCGTGCACGACGACCGCTCCGACGGGCACGTCGTCATGCTCGAGCGCGCGGTCGGCCTCGCGCATCGCAAGGCGCATGAAGTATTCGTCACGAGGAAAGAAGCGGGCGGTCATGGAGGTCTGCGTGCCGAGGTGGGCGAAGGAAACAGGCGGGTCGTGGAAACTTTCTCTTCCCGATGATGTCTTAAGGCTGGTGCGGCAAGCTTCCACCACCGTCGTGCCACCCCCTCACGCATGCGCCTCCCTTCCCCCGCTCGCGCCCCGCGCGCCATCCCTCGCTTTCGCCGCCGGCTGCTCGCCGCCAGCGTGAGCGCCGCCGCGGTCGGCGCCGGCCTTGGCGCCGCGGCGACCGCCGCAGACGCCGCCTCCAACGGCGGCGCGCCAGCTTTCGCGCCGGGCCAGGTCGTCGTCGGCTACAGATCCCCCGCGGGGTCGAACGTCGAGGCCACGGCGGCTCGCGCCGTCGGCGCGCGGCCCGGGATGAAGCCCGACACCCGCACGCGCGTCCTGCACGTGCCCGTCGGCCAGGTTCACGCGACGATCGCGCGTCTGCGCAAGCAAGCCGGCGTCGCCTATGCCGCGCCCAATCCGATCGCCCATGTCGACGGCTCCACCGGCGGCGCCACGCCGAGCGCAGCGCCGAGCGACACGACGACGCAGGCCACGCCGGAGACACCGATCGTCCCGGCCGAGCCGCCAGCGCCGCCGCCGTTGGCGGCGATGCCCGACGACCCGGGGATCCGAGGCTTTCCGGGCGGCCTCGCCGGGCTGCAGTGGAACTTCTTCGGACCGTGGGGCGTCAACGCGCTGCAAGCGTGGGCGAACGTCAACGCGGTTGGCGCTACGGGAGGCAAGGGCGTGCGGATCGCCGTGCTCGACACTGGGATTGCGTGGCACGACTTCGGCACGTTCAAGAAGTCGCCCGACTTCGGCAACACGAAGTTCGTCGCGCCATACGACTTCGTCGACCACACGAGAAGGGTCGTTGACCGCAACGGCCACGGCACGCACGTTGCCGGCACGATCGCGGAGGCGACGAACAACCGGATCGGCGTCAGTGGCCTGGCATACGGCGCGACGATCATGCCGATCCGCGTGCTCGACTCCAACGGCTACGGGAACGCCGCGGCGATCGCGAAGGGAATCCGGTACGCCGCCGAGCACAACGCCAAGGTCATCAACATGTCGCTCGAGTTCGCAACGAGCGTCAAGAGCTCCGACATACCCGACATCATCTCGGCGATCCGCTACGCCAACGCACGCGGCGCGACCGTCATCGGCTCAACCGGCAACGAGGGTGAGGCAAGACTTGCCTACCCGGCGCGCACGACGGCCGTGATCGCGGTCGGCGCGACGACCGACACCGGCTGCCTCGCGAGCTTCTCCAACGACGGCTTCAACCTCGACATCGTCGCTCCCGGCGGAGGCGACAACCAGGCGCTCCCGCAGGACCCCAACTGCACGGCGAACCACGGCCGCTACATCTACCAAGAGACCTACACCAGCTCGGTCGGGAAGTTCGGACTTCCCTCCGGCTACCGCGGCACGTCGATGGCCGCTCCGCACGTCTCTGCGACCGCCGCGCTCCTGATCGCCAGCAGAGTGCTCGGCAGCTCGCCGACGCCCTCCCAGGTCGAGTGCCGCCTCAAGGCGACCGCCCGCCCGCTCGGCCTCCCCGGCCCCAACCGCACCTACGGCTGGGGCCTCGTCGACGCCGGCGCCGCCACCTCGCCGACAGTCCAGACGCCCACTTGCATGGGCGCCGCCGCAAGAGCGAGCCCGCGCTGAGCCATCCCGCAGCGCGGCGGGAGCGCGGCGCGTTTCCCACCCCCTGACGCGCGTGATGAGCCATCGGACACATGTCCGTATCGGAACAAAGTCGACGGTTCGGGGTTGACTCACGAGTCACAATCGGAATAGGTTTGGGTACGGCCGCGTGTCCGACGGGGGAGCGGGCCGGGAACCGGACAGTGGGCGGCACAGGGGGGACGGCGCGAGGGGGCGTCGGCTGCGCCGCCCACGTCCCGGTTCATCCCGGAGCGGCCGTCATCGGGGGACGGCGCGGGTGCAGAGCGTCTTACGGGCGCTCCGCGCCAGCGCGCCCCGGTCCGGCAGCGCGCCACGGCCGAGCCAGCCCCGCCTACGTCGTGCGGATGATCAGCACGGAGCAGGGGGCGTGGTGGGAGACCTTGTTCGGCACCGAGCCCAGAAGGAAGCGCTTCGCGCCGGTCATGCCTTTGTTGCCGACGACGATCAGGCCGCTGCCCTGCTCCTCGGCGACGTCGAGGATCGCGTCAGCCGGGTCGCCCTGGCGGGCGAACGTGCGGACCGTCTCGATGCCCGCCTCCTTCGCCTGCTCCTCGACCCCGGCGAGCGTCGCCTCGACGTCCTCGCGCGGGCTGATCGACCACTGCAGGTCGCGCGGCGCTTCGATTGCCTCGTCGCGCAGGCGCTGCGCGGAGACGGGCTCGTAGGCGCTCACGACATCGAGTGCCGCGCCGGAGATGCGAGCAAGCTCGACCGCCTGCCGCACAGCCTCCTTGGCCGTCTCAGAGCCATCGGTTCCAACGACGATCGAGCCGAACACGCGCGCGTGCCTCCCATTTTCGTTCGACGGACGCGGCGCATCATAGCCCCGCGCACGCGGGGGCTGAGTCAGTCGCCGGAGTTCTAGACGAGCTTGACGATCGCGATGACGATGGCCGCGACGACGAAGGTCACGATGCCGATCTGCATCCAGATCCAGGTGGGCGACATGGCGTGAGCCTAGCGACGCGCGGCGGTCGCCGCGCTCACGGTCTCGGCAGCTTGACGACGGTGACGAAGAACTCGTCTATCTGGCGCACGACCTCTATGAAGCGCTCGAAGTCGACGGGCTTGGTGACGTACGCGTTCGCGTGCAGCTTGTAGCTGCGGAGCACGTCCTCCTCCGCCTGCGAGGTTGTCAGCACGACGACGGGTATCGTCGCGAGCTCGTCGTCGCCCTTTATCTCGGCAAGCACCTCGCGCCCGTCCTTGCGCGGCAGGTTGAGGTCGAGCAAGACGAGGTCCGGGCGTGGCGCCAGCGTGAACTCGCCCTCTCTGCGCAGGAATCTCATCGCCTCGACGCCGTCGGTCACACACGACAGCGTGTTGCGGACCTTGTTGTCCGCGAACGCCTCGCGGATCATCAGGGTGTCGCCAGGATCGTCCTCGACCAGCAGCACGTCGATCGGTTCCAGGATCTGCGGGATGCTCATAGGTCCTCCGGAAGGGCAGGCAGGGTGAAGCGGAAGGTCGTGCCAGCCGTCGACTCCGTGTCCAGCCAGATGCGCCCACCGTGGTACTCGACGATCTTGCGAGCCATTGCCAGCCCGATGCCGGTTCCGCTGTAGACGTCCTTGGGATGCAGGCGCTGGAAGATCATGAAGATTCGTTCAGCGTAGTCCGGCTCGATCCCGATCCCGTTGTCAATTACCGCGAACTCCCACATGTCGGCGTCACGGCGCGCCTGCACGCGAATCGACGGGCGCTCGTCGCCGCGGAACTTCAGCGCGTTGCCGATCAGGTTCTGGAAGACGCCAGCGAGCAGCGCGACCTCCCCGCGCACGCTCGGCAGCGGCCCTTCCACGACGACCTCCGCGCCAGTCTCCTCGATCGCCGCAGTCAGGCTCGTGAGCGCCAGGCCGACGACCTCCTCGACATCGACGGTCTCCTGCTCGGTAGGCATCCGCCCCACGCGCGAGAACGCCAGCAGGTCGTTGATCAGCTGCTGCATCCGCTTGGCGCCGTCGACCGCGAACTCGATGTACTGGTCGCCGCGCTCGTCGAGCTGGCCCTTGTAACGCTTCTCCAGCAGCTGGCAGAAGCTCGCGACCTTGCGCAGCGGCTCCTGCAGGTCGTGCGAGGCGACGTAGGCGAACTGCTCCAGCTCGGCGTTGGAGCGCTGCAGCTCGTTTGCCTGCACGTCGAGGCGCGCGTTGGCACTGATGATCTGCTCCAGCTCGGAGACGATCCGCCGGCGCATCGTCTCGACGTCGTCTGTCAGCTCGAGGACGTCGCGCGGGCCAGCGCCCTCGATCCGATGCTCGAAGTCGCCGCGCGCTGTCCGCCGCACACGCCTGCCGAGCCGGCGCAGCGGCTGGCTGACTATCCGCCGCAGGCCAAGCACGACGCCGGCAAGGCCAAGCGCGACGAGGACCGCGATCGCGATGAACGCGGCGGTGAGGAAGTTGGCGGCCGAGGTCAACCGCTGCTTGCCGACGTCGCGGACGTGCTCGACCTCTCTCTGCTCGACAGCCAGCGCCGCGCGAACGCCGTCGAACAGGCGGCCCAGGTCAGCGCCAGGACGGCTGTGCGCGTTGGGCCCACCGGCTCTTACGGCCGCGATCGTCGGCATCGCGTAGAGGTCGTGCCATTCCGAGGCCCGCAGCTCGATCACGGCGACGTCACGCCGGACCTGCGCGTGCTCGGCGCTGGTCGTGACGCTCGCGAGGTCTCTAATCGCTCTCGCTTCATCCCTCACCCCGTTCCTGTACGGCGCGAGAAAGGCCTCTTCACCCGACAGCGCGTAGCCGCGCACGCCCGTCTCCTGGTTGATCAGCGCGTTGGAGAGCGACAGCGAGTCGATCACCGCCGGGCCGTTGCGGTCGACGACGAGGTCGCGCGCGTCATTCAGCCGGATGATCGCGGCGATGCCAAGGCCGACGCCGATCGCGGTCACGACCGCCATCACGACTGCCGCCCACGCGAACCATTGGCCGACCGTGAGCCGGCTCACGAGCGGCGTCCGCGACGACTCGCGATCCCGCTCCCCTGCCACGTTCAGGCCACGTGCCTCATCGCGACGAGGACCATCGCGAGGTCGTCCGTCAGCTCGCCGCCGTGCAGCGCCTCGACCTCCGCGACGAGCTCGTCGAGCAGCGGCGCGGCATCGCCGTCGCTGCCAGCGACCGCGTCGAAGCGGCGGCGCTTGAGCATCTCGACGAGTCGGTCGGCCCCGAGCCGCTCGGAGCCATTGCCGATCCGGCCCTCGATCAGGCCGTCGGTGTAGAGCAGCAGCGCCCAGTCGCCGGAGAAGGTCACCGGGTTGCCGGCCCAGCCGCCGTCGACGAAGCCCAGCGGCGGGCTGACGCGCTCGCCGTCGAGCAGCCGCACGCCGTCGGCGTCGGCGACCACCGGCGGCGGGTGCCCGGCAAGGAAGACCTCACCGCTGGTTCGGTCGGGGCGGGCCACGAGCACGCACAGCGTCGCGAACATGTCCGGTGCGTGGCGCTCGTGGCGCAGCATCTGCTGCAAGCCGTCGAGCACAGCGGCCGGCGGCTGGCCGGCGAGCGTCAGCGTCCGCCAGGCGATCCGCAGGCAGGCGCCGAGCGCGGCCTCGTCGGGGCCATGGCCGCTGACGTCTCCGATCAGCACGTGGAGCGTGCCGTCGGGCCGCTCGACGGCGTCGTAGAAGTCGCCGCCCAGCAACGCGCGACGACGGCCCGGCCGGTAGCCGGTCGTCAATCGCACGCGCGGGTCGCAGACGAGCGCCGTCGGCAGCAAGCCGCGCTCCAGGCGGGCGTTCTCGCGCGCTTGCAGGCGCGCCTCCAACAGCTCCTGCTGCGAGCGCTCGAGTCGTCGGCGCTCGATCGCGTAGCGGATCGCGCGTGCCAGCATCGAGCCGTCGACGCCGCCCTTGGCGAGGTAGTCCTGTGCGCCTCTGGAGACCGCCTCGATCCCGCGGTGCTCGTCGTCGTGCCCGGTCAGCACGACGACGGCTGCGTCGGGCGCTGCCCGACGAAGCCGCTCGACCGGCTCCAGCCCCATCGCGTCAGGCAGCCCGAGGTCGACGAGCACGCAGTCGACGCCGCCCGGCAGCAGCTCCTCCGCCTCGCGCAGCGTGCCGACGTGCACGACGTGCATCCGCGGCGCCGCGGATGCAAGCAGCTCTTGCACCAGCACCGCGTCGCCGAGGTCGTCCTCGACCAGCAGCAGCTGGACCGGGAACGTCAGCGAGACCGCCGCTTGGCTCTCGTCACGAGGACCCGGAGCGATCGTGTCGTGGTCGTTCACGTCCGATCCCCCATTGAGCTACTTCCCTGCGGCGAGCATATCTCGGCCCGCTCAAACGACGCGGGCCCGAGCGACGCTCAGTCCTCCTCGGTCAGCTGAGCGAGCAGGTCTGGCAGGACGCTGAAGAACGCGTCCTCGAGGTCGTCCGGGATCTCCAGCGTGACCGACTCGAAATGGCTGTGATCGCCGTGCAGGTGGACGTTCGATCTGGCCGACGCGCCCGCCAGCACGAAGAACGGGAGCAGGCTGTAGTAGTCGAGGCCCTCGAAGTCGTCTCTCTCAAGGCCCGTCTCCTCCAGCAGCTGCCAGAGGCGAGGGTCGTACTTGGAGTCGTCGATGGCGATGCGCGCGAGCTGTTTCACCCGCAGGATTCTGGCAGGCGCGTCGTCTGGCCGTAGGGGCGCCCGCTCAAACGAGGAAGACCCGGCGCGTCGGCCGGGTCTTCAAGAAGGTGGGGGGAGCAGGATTCGAACCTGCGTAGGCAGAGCCAACGGGTTTACAGCCCGTCTCCTTTAACCACTCGGACATCCCCCCGAGCTGTGGGGCTCGCGAAGTGTAGCGAGGCGCAACGCGCGCCGCCGCCTGAACGTCAGGCGACGGCGCGCGTGATGCGGATGCGCCAGCGTGCCGGGTCAGGACGCGTCGCGCAGGCGCTGCGCCTCAGGCAGCGCCTCGAGCTTCTTGAGCGTGTGGTTCTCGATCTGGCGGATCCGCTCGCGCGTCACGTTGAACGCGCGACCGACCTCCTCCAGGGTGCGCGGCCGGCCTCCGCCGAGGCCGAAGCGCATCTCGATCACCTCGCGCTCGCGCTGCGGGAGCGCCTGCAGCGCGCGCCGGACGTTGTCGCGACGGAGGTTCTCCGACGCGAGCTCGAACGGCGACTCAGCGGTCTGGTCCTCGACGAAGTCGCCGAGCTCGGACTCCTCTTCCTCGCCGATCGGCTTCTCGAGCGAGACCGGCTGCTGGGCCATGCGGAGGATGTCCCGCACCTCCCTCACCGTGCACTCGAGCTCCGCGGCGATCTCGTCCGGCGTGGGCTCACGGCCGAGCGACTGCACGAGCTGGCGCTCGACGTGCACGACCTTGTTGAGCTTCTCCACCATGTGGACGGGGATCCGTATCGTGCGGCCTTTGTCGGCGATCGCGCGCGTCACCGCCTGGCGAATCCACCAGGTGGCATACGTCGAGAACTTGAAGCCGCGCCGGTGGTCGAACTTCTCGACCGCACGAATCAGCCCGAGCGAGCCTTCCTGGATCAAGTCCAAGAAAGTCAGCCCGCGTCCGAGATAGCCCTTCGCGATCGAGACCACCAGCCGCAGGTTGGCCTCGATCATCTGCTGCTTGGCCTGCATGTCGCCGCGTTCGATGCGCTGCGCCAGCGAGACTTCCTGCTCGGCGGTGAGCAGGCTCACTCTGCCGATCGAGCGCAGGTACAGCCGCAGCGAGTCGAGGCTCGGCTCGACCGTCAGGTCGATCTCCGGGCGCTTTGACGCGCCGCCACGACGGGTGTCCGGCCGCTCCCCCTCCGCGGCGCCCGCCGCGGAGACAGCCGGTTTGCCGTCTGCTTCGACGACGTCGATGCCCTGCTCCTCCAGGTGCGTGTGCAGCTCCTGCACCTGTTCCTTCGTGACTTCTACCTCCTCGAGCGTGGAGGCAATCTCATCGAAGGTCAGGTATCCGCGCTCCTGACCCTCGGCAATCAACGCACGGAACTCGTCCATCTCAACGATGGGAGCCTCGTCCGCCAACAGACCTGCAGCCTTCTCCCTCACGATAAGCCGTTCCTATCGAGACGCGATTCGGACCTGCGCAGGGCAGGCCCCCCTCTCCTCAATGCACCTCGTAACTGAAACGCTACGTCCGCGACGGAAGTCGCGATGGGCCGAGCCTTGAAACGCTCTCCCGCCCATGAGCGTGGAGGCAGGCTTTCGGCCAGGTGCGGATTGATACCACACCCCACGCGAGATGCCCAATCCGGCGGCCCCGAAAGCGGTGCCGTAGAGGCCCATCGCTACCCTGTCGTACGAGATGACGGACCCCACTGCAGTCAGCATCCAGGCGCCAGACGTCCAGGCCCAGCTTCCCCCCCTCCAGGTCAGCCTCTCGCGCGTCGGCGTCACCGGCGTGGAGAAGGTCATCCGCATCAAGCAGGACGGCAGCGAGCAGCTCTTCTACGCGAGACTCGAGTGCTTCGTCGATCTCGGGCCGCGTCAAAAAGGCGCGCATATGTCGCGTTTCGAAGAGGTCGTCAACGACGCGATCGGCGAGGTGATCCTCGGCGAGGCGACCTTCCGCGCCGAGACGCTCGCGCAGCATGTCGCCGAGCGCGTGCGCGACCGTCAGGGCGCCCGCCGCGCCGAGGTGACGATCGCCGCGCGCTACCCCGAGCACAAGCCCGCGCCCGTCTCCGGCATCACGACGCAGGAGATCTACACGCTGTTCGGCTCCGCGGTCGCCTCCGAGCGCGGGACGCGCAAGCTGGTCGGCGTCGCGGCCGCCGGCATGACCGCGTGCCCGTGCGCACAGCAGCTCGTCCAGGGCGCCTCGCGCGAGCGGTTGCTCGCGGACGGCTTCAGCGAGGACGAGATCGAGCGGATCTTCGACCACGTGCCCGTCGCGACCCACAACCAGCGCGGCCTCGGCACGCTCCACGTCGGCTGCACCGAGGGCAACGACGTCGACATCGAGGCGCGCACGCTGCTCGACATCGTCGAAGGGTCGATGTCGTCGGAGATCTACGAGCTGATGAAGCGCAGCGACGAGGGCGCGGTCGTCGAGAAGGCCCACCGCCGCCCGCGCTTCGTCGAGGACTGCGTGCGCGAGATGGTGCGCGGCGTGATCGAGCGCTTTCCGACGCTCGGCGACGACGCCTTCTTCTCCGCGCGGCAAGAGAACCTCGAGACGATCCACCAGCACAACGTCGACGCCGAGCGCTTCGGGCTGCTCGGCGAGCTGCGCCACGAGCTGGCGACCGGCGAGCAGTCGCCGGTCCACGTCTCGCGGCGCGCCTGGCTCGACGGCGCGGCCTAGGAGCCTTCGTGCGCGGCGCCGTCGCGCGCCGCACGGTCGCGGGCGCCGAGCGTCCGCTTGAGGCCGAAGAAGTAGTCGGCGCCTGAGGCGACCGTGACGGCGACGGTCAGGTAGACGAGCAGGTCGACCCACGTCGGGCTGCCGACGAGGATCAGCGCCATCACCATCGCGATCTGGAAGCAGGTCTTCAGCTTCCCGAACATGCTCGCGGAGATCACGACGCCCTGCGAGGTTGCCGCCATCCGCAGCGCAGTGACCGCGAACTCGCGCGCGATGATCACCATCGCGACCCATGCCGCGACGCGCCCCAGCGAGACGAGCGCGACCAGCGCCGCGATGATCAGCAGCTTGTCGGCGATCGGGTCCATCAGCTTCCCGAAGGTCGTGATCGCGTTGCGCGAGCGGGCGAGGTAGCCGTCGAGCATGTCGGTCAGCGACGCCGCTGCGAAGACGATCGCCGCGAAGACGTCTCCGTTGGGGGTCTCGTCCAGCAGCGCGACGACGAGCACCGGCACCAGCAAGATGCGCAGGACCGTCAAGACGTTGGGGACATTGACCGGGAACACGGGGCACCGGAGCCTATCGCCCGTGTACTAGCCTCGAAGGTGATGGCGCAAGCAACCACTTCCACCCCAGCGCTCGACCTCCGCAAGCTGACGAAGCGCTACGACGACGGCTTCCTCGCGCTCGAAGGCTTCGACATGACCGTGCCGGCCGGCGAGTTCTTCGGGCTGCTCGGCCCCAACGGCGCCGGCAAGACGACGCTGATCAGCGCCGTCTGCAACCTGATCCGCACGACCGACGGCGAGATCCGCATCTTCGGCCACGACCATCGCGTCGCTGGCGCGCGGCGGCTGATCGGACTGGCCGAGCAGGACATCAACCTCGACCGCTTCCTCAACGTCGAGGAGACGCTGCTCTACCACGGCGGCTACTACGGCATGGAGCGCGAGCACGCAAAGCGGCGGGCGAAAGAGATGATGGAGATCTTCGACCTCTCCTCCAAGGCGAAGACACGCGCGCCGAAGCTGTCAGGCGGCATGCGGCGCCGGCTCCTGATCGCGCGCGCCCTGATGCACGAGCCGCCGCTGCTGATCCTCGACGAGCCGACCGCCGGCGTTGACTTCGAGCTGCGGATCGACTTGTGGCAGTACATCCGACGACTGCACGGCGAGGGCACGACCGTGCTGTTGACGACGCACTACCTCGAAGAGGCCGAGGAGCTCTGCAACGAGATCGCGCTGATCCGCGGCGGCAAACTGCTCGCCCGCGACTCGGCGAACGGCCTGCGCGCGCACTACGGCGTCGACACGCTCGCTGACGTGTACGTCAAGGCGATGGCGGCAGCCGCATGAGCGCGATAACACCCGACGGGCGGGCGCCTCACGCCCCGCAGCTGCCTGCGCCTGATGCCGAGGCCGACTCGTTCGCCGAGCGCCACCGAGGCCTGCGCGCGCTGAGCGGTCGCGAGATCAGCCGCGTCACGAAGCTGTGGCAGCAGACGATCGCCGCGCCGGTCGTCTCCTCGTTCCTCTTCATCCTTGTCTTCGGCCTCTCGCTCGGCAACCGCATCAGCGGCGTCGCCGGGGTCGACTACAAGGTCTACATCGTGCCCGGGCTCGTCACGATGGCGATGGTGCAGGCGGCGTACTCGAACAACAGCACGTCCGTCTTCCAGGCCCGCTTCGACCGTTACATCAACGACGTGCTCGCCTCGCCGATGAAGAGCTGGGAGGTCAACCTCGGCCTCTCGCTCGGCGGCGCGGTGCGGGCGCTGATCATCGGGATCGTGCTCGTGCTGCTCGCGCTGCCGATCGTCGACGTCCCGGTGCACCAGCCGGTGGCGCTGATCGTCGCCGTCGTGCTCGCGCTCGTGCTGTTCTCGTCGCTTGGCGTGATCATCGGCGTCTACGCGCAGTCGTGGGACCACGCGAGCTTCGTGCAGAACATCGTGATCGTGCCGCTGTCGTTCCTCGGCGGGACGTTCTACTCGGTCGACACGCTCCCCTCGCCATGGCGCGAGATCTCGCATGTCAACCCGCTCTTCTACGTAATCCAGTCGGTCCGCTACGGCTTCCTCGGCGTGGGAGACGTGAGCATCTGGCTCTCGCTCGGCATCGTCGCCGCCCTCGCCGCCGCGATGGTCGTCTGGAGCAGCTGGCTGTTCTCGACGGGCAAGAAGCTGAAGGCATAGCGGCCCCGGCAGCGGGGGATAAGAAGCTGAAGGCATAGCGGCCCCGGCAGCGGGGGATGCTCGAGGGATGCGTGCGATGGTGCTTGACGGGGGCGATCGTCCGTTGCGGGCGGCGGAGCTTCCGGATCCTGAGCCGGGGCCCGGTGAGCTGTTGCTGCGCGTGCGGGCTTGCGGGGTCTGCCGGACCGACCTCCACCTGCGCGACGGGGAGCTGACACCCGGGCATACGCCGCTCGTGCTCGGGCACCAGATCGTCGGCGAGGTGATCGGCGGCGATGTCGCGGCGAGCGGGCGGGCGGCGATGGGGACGCGCGTCGGCGTGCCGTGGCTCGGCTGGACCGACGGGACGTGCAGATACTGCCTCAGCGGGCGCGAGAACCTCTGCGCCCGCGCCCAGTTCACCGGCTGCGACCGCGACGGCGGCTACGCCGAGCTGACCGTTGCCGACGCGCGCTTCTGCTTCCCGCTGCCCGACGACGCGGACGTCTCCGACGAGCAGCTCGCGCCGTTGCTGTGCGCTGGGATGATCGGCTACCGGGCGCTGCGGATGGTGTCCGACGCGCAGCGGCTGGGGCTGTACGGGTTCGGCTCCGCGGCGCATCTGATCTGCCAGGTCGCCGTGCACGAGGGGCGCGAGGTGTTCGCGTTCACGCGCGAGGGCGATGTCGCCGGGCAGCGCTTCGCGCGCGAGCTCGGGGCAAGATGGGCTGGCTCAAGCGCCGAGCGGCCGCCGGAGCCGCTCGACGCCGCGTTGATCTTCGCGCCGGCCGGGGCGCTCGTGCCGCTCGCGCTGCGCGCCGTCGCGCGCGGCGGCAGCGTGGTCTGCGCTGGCATCCACATGAGCGACATCCCCTCCTTCCCCTACGCCGACCTGTGGGGCGAGCGGACGCTCAGATCGGTCGCCAACCTGACGCGCGCCGACGGCGAGGCGTTCCTCGCGCTGGCGCCGCAGGTTCCGCTGCGCACGCAGGTGACGACCTACCCGCTCGACGCCGCAGAGCGAGCGCTCAGCGACCTGCGCGCTGGCGCGTTCGAGGGCGCGGCGGTGCTGCAGATCGCCTGATCGGCCGATCTGCCAGAGTGGAGGGAGTCTCGGCCCGCTCCGACGGCGGCTCGGCCCTACGGCTGAGCCATCAACGGAATTGGCGCCCGTTGATTCCCACCGCCAGCCGATTCCCCGCGCCACCAAGGAGGTCCGATCCCTGTATGCCCCTCGTCCCGATGGTCATCGAGCGCACTGCGCGCGGCGAGCGTGAGTTCGACATCTACAGCCGCCTGCTCAACGAGCGGATCATCTTCCTCGGAACAGCGGTCGACGACCAGGTCGCGAACCTCATCGTCGCGCAGTTGCTGCATCTCGAGTCGAGCGATCCTGACAAGGACATCTCGATCTACATCAACTCGCCCGGCGGCTCGATCTACGCCGGCCTGGCGATCTACGACACGATGCAGTTCATCAAGCCCGACGTGCAGACGATCTGCGTCGGGATCGCGATGTCGATGGGGTCGCTGCTGCTGATGGGCGGCGCGAGAGGCAAGCGCATGTCGCTGCCCAACAGCCGCATCCTGATCCACCAGCCGTCGGCCGGCTTCGAGGGCCAGTCGACCGACATCGAGATCCACGCCAACGAGATACTCAAGACGCGCAAGCGGATCGACGAGATCTACGCCCACCACACAGGGCAGCCCGAAGAGCAGGTCCACGTCGACATGGAGCGCGACCGCTTCTTCAAGCCCGACGAGGCCGTCGAGTACGGCCTGATCGACCGGGTCATCGAAAAGCACTGAGCGGCTGGCGGCGGGGCTACACCTGCAGCCCCGCCCACAGCAGCGCCGTCGCGACGGCCAGCCCGAGCGGCACCGTCGCGACGCCCAGCCGCCAGAACGCCGGCCACGCCGGCTCCTCCCCGCTGCCGCGCAGGACGCGCTTCCACAGCAGCGTCGCGAGCGAGCCGGTGTAGGTCAGGTTCGGCCCGACGTTCACGCCGATCAGCATCGCGAGCAGCGGGCCGGTGCCGCGGTCGGCGAGCGCCGGCAGCAGGATCAACGTCGCCGGCAGGTTGTTGATCGCGTTGGCGAGCAGCGCCGCCAGCCCGGTCACGGCGAGCAGCGCCAGCAGGCCGTCTCCATGCGGCACGACCTCGTCGACGGCATCGTCGAGGCCGAGCGAGAGCGCTCCAGCGACGAGCACGCCGAGCGCGAGCACCGCCAGTAGAAACCAGGGGCTCGCGGCCTTGACGATCGCCGCGGGCGTCGTGCGGCCGGACGCGAGCGCCGGCACCGCGAGCACGACGGCGCCGGCCCCGGCGATGATCGCCGGGTCGATTTCGAGCGGCGTGCTCAGCACGAAGCCGGCAAGCGTCGCCGCGACGACGGCGGCCGCGAGCAACGGCGAGCCGCGCTCTTCGTCGCGGGGCGCGGCGGCGGCGAGCGAGCCGGTCGGCGCTGCTCCAGCACCGTGAGCCAAGGCGGCGACGGAGCCACTGCCGCCCGCCGGTGCTGGCGCCGGGCCGGTCGCCAGGTCCTGCGCGAAGAAGCGCGTGAAGGCGAGCCACTCGAGCGCGATCACGGCGATCCACGGCAGCACCATCAGCGCCGTGAAGCGCAGGAACGAGATCCCGCTCTCGTGGAAGGCGAGCAGGTTTGTGAGGTTGGAGACCGGCAGCAGCAGCGAGGCGGCGTTCGCGAGATGGACGCAGGCGTACAGGTGCGGCCTAGGGCGCAGCCGCTGCACGAGCACGCTGTTCAGGACGACCGGGGTCAGGAGCACGATCGTCGCGTCGAGGCCGAGCACCGCGGTCACGACCGCCGCGAGCGCGAAGACGTACGCGAGCAGGTGCCGCGCGCGGCCGTCGGCGTGGCCGGCGAGCAGCCTGCCGGCGGCCGCGAACAGCCCCTCGCGCGCGCAGAGGTCGGCGAGCACGAGCACCGCGGCAAGGAAACCGAGCGTCGGCGCGAGCGCGCGGATCTCCTCGGCGACGCTGAAGTCAGCCATCGGGCGAGTCTTCCCTGTCCCGAACGGGCTGACCGTCAGGCCGTGCGCCGCTCAGGCGACGCGTGCCTCGCCGCTGTAGACGTTCATCGAGCCGCGGCGGGCAAAGCCACAGAGCGTCAGGTTGCGGTCGCGCGCCAAGGCGACCGCGAGCGAGGTCGGCGCGCCGACGCCGACCAGCACCGGCGCGCCGGCGACGACCGCCTTCTGCACGAGCTCGAACGACAGCCGGCCGCTGACGCAGATCAACGCACCGTGCAATGGCAGCTCGCCGCGCTCGAGCGCCCAGCCGACGACCTTGTCGAACGCGTTGTGCCGGCCGACGTCCTCACGCACGCAGCGCAGCTCTCCCAACCAGTCGAACAGGCCGGTCGCATGCAGCCCGCCGGTGCGCGCGAACTCGGGCTGGACCAGCTTGTCGGGCAGCCCCGCCAGCAGCTCGCGCGGGCGCGGCGGCAGCGTAGGGTCGAGCTCGAGCACCGGGGCGTCGACGGAGACCTGCTCGATCGCGCCCTTGCCGCAGACACCGCACGACGAGCTCGTGTAGAAGCTCCGCTGCCCCGGGTCGTGCAGCAACCGGCCGGCGACCTCGACGGCGTTGGCTGCGAGGTCGGGTGGCGGGCCGACCTGCGGCCAGCGGTCGATCAGCCCCTCGCCGTAGAGGAAGCCCGCCGCGAGCTGCTCGTCGTCGCCGGGCGTCCGCATCGTCACTGCAAGCGGCGACCCGTCGACGCGGATCTCCAGCGGCTCCTCGACCGCGACGTAATCCCGCTCGCCGTCCCGCTCGATTGCCGCGTGCATGCCGCGGATCCGCACTCCTTCGGCGCCGCTTTCCATCGAACGATCGTACGCCGTGGCTCGGAACCGCGGCCCGAGCGCGCTACGGTTGACGGGACATGCGGCGCAACGGAGGTCTTCGCAGGAGGCTCCTCGCCGGAATCGGGACCCTTACGGCACTCTTTCTCGCCGTGCTGGTGCTGATGCTGGTTGCGGTCAACGAGCTGCGCTCGACCGACAACGCGGCCCAGGACGCCTCCAACGTCATCGTCGCGACGAGCCGCGCCGGGGGCAGCATGCAGGAGCTCGAGCGGCAGCTGCGCGGCTACCTCGCGCAGCCGACGCCGAACGGAGCCGAGATGGTGAGCAAACAGGTCGGCGTGATGCGCCGACAGCTCAACGTGCTCAACGACTCGCTCGGGGACGCCAACGACGACCAAGCGGTCGAGGCGGAGATCCGCGCCGAGGCACACAGCGCGCGGCAGTTCATCGACGAGTCCGTCGTCCCGAAGCTCACCGGCCCGACGCCGCAGGTCTCGGCCAGGCAGCTCTTCCTGCTGGAGAACCAGGCCGAGGGGATCGACATCAAGCTCAACCGCCTCGTCGAGCAGCAGCGCGCATCGCTGCTGCCACGGCGCGAGCGCACCGGCCGCCTCGCCCACCTGGCCGAGGTCGTCGGCATTGCCGGCATCGTCGCGATGCTCGTGATAGTCGCCGGCTGCCTTTACTACATGCGCCGCTCGGTGCTCGCGCCGCTGCGCCGTGTCGCCGCCGCCGCCCGCGCGCTCGCCGCGGGCGACCTGCACGCGCGCGTCGGGCACGCCCACGGCGGCTCGGGCGAGGTCGCCGAGCTGGCGCGCACGTTCGACGGAATGGCCGCGTCGCTGCAGGAGAGCCGCGACGCGCTCGAGCGCCAGAACGCGGAGCTCGAGTCGCGTGGCGCGGAGCTCGTCGACGCCGTCCGCTCAGCGCGCGAGGGAGCGAGCGTCCTGCGCGCCGTGCTCGACGCGACGCCGGACGCGATCGCGCTGTTGGACCGCGACGGCGAGTCGATCGTCGACAACCCGCCGATGCGGACGGTCCGCGACGCCTTCGGCCCGCTTGCGACCGCTGTGGACCAGGACGGCACGCTCGTCCCGCTCGACGTCGGCCCCGAGCCCGAGGAGACGCGCGACGAGATCACGCTGATGGGGACGCGGCGCTCGTTCGCACGCTACGCGGCGCCCGTGCGCGACAGCCATGGCCGGCTCGTCGGGCGCTTGCTCGTGCTCCGCGAGGTCACGCGCGAGCGCGAGGCCGACCGCGTCAAGGAGGAGTTCTTCGCGCTCGTCTCGCATGAGCTGCGCACGCCGCTCACAGCGATCCTCGGCTACGTCGAGCTCGTGCTCGGCGAGCACGCGCCGAACAGCGAAGTCGAGCTCGAGCGCCATCGCTACCTGCAGATCGTCGAGCGCAACTCGCAGCGGCTGCTGCGGCTGGTCGGCGACCTGCTGTTCGCCGCGCAGGTCGAGTCGGGCTCGCTGCTGCTCGAGCCCGGCATCGTCGACCTCGCCGAGATCACGCGTGACGCCGTCGAGGCGGCACGGCCGCGCGCTGAAGACGCGGGAATCCTGCTGAACGCGAAGATCGAGCCGTTCGGCCCCTGCGTCGGGGACCGCGACCGCCTTGCCCAGGTGCTCGACAACCTGATCTCCAACGCGCTCAAGTTCACGCCGGCAGACGGCAGCGTCGAGGTGCGGCTGCTCGCGACCGGCGACGTCGCCGTGCTCGAGGTCGCGGACACAGGTGTCGGCGTGCCGTCCGAGGAGCAGGAGCGGCTGTTCGACCGCTTCTTCCGCGCCTCCAACGCGACGAAGCGCGCGGTGCCGGGCGTCGGCCTTGGGCTGATGATCGTGCGCGCGATCGTCGTCGCGCACGGCGGCTCGATCGGCATCTCCAGCGCGGTCGGCGAGGGCACGACCTTCACCGTGCAGCTGCCGATCACCCAGGCTGGCGGCCGCCCGAGCGCGCCGGCGGTCGAGCAGGTCGCCTACTCCGACGACAGCGAGCGAACGCCGGGCGCGCCCGCGCCGCAGCGCTGAGCGCGTGGGGCGGCGCTTCACGCCTCGTCTTCGACGGGCGGGCGGTAGCGGTAGCCGAAGCCGCGAACGGTCTCGATCGGCGACGGCGCGGCGGCGTCCCAACCGAGCTTGCGACGCAGGTAGCCGACGTAGAGCTTGACCTGGTCGCCGCCGAAGCCTTCAGTGTCGCCCCACACGAGCTCCAACAGGCGGTCGCGCGGAAGCGTCTCGTTGGGATGACGGACGAACGCCGACAGCAGCTTGAACTCCAGCGGCGTGAGCTGGACCGCGCGGCCTTCGACGGTCACCTCGCGGCTGACGTAGTCGACCATCACCTTGCCGTCTCTGTACGCCGGGCGCACCTCCGGCGGCCCGGTCGTGCGGCGCAGCAGCGCCTCGACGCGCGCCAGCAGCTCCTGGCGGCCGAACGGCTTCGTCACGTAGTCGTCGGCGCCGCCACGCAGGCCGCGCACCTTGTCGAGCTCGCCAGCGCGCGCGGTCAGCATCAGGACCGGGACCTCGCAGAGGTCGCGGATCCGCTCCAGCGTCTGCCAGCCGTCGAGCTCGGGCATCGTCACGTCGAGCACAACGAGGTCGGGCGTCGCCGACTGAACGGCGCGCAACGCCTCTGCCCCGGTCGCGGCCTCGCGCACGGAGTGCCCCGCGCGCTCCAGCAGCAGCCGGACGAGCCGACGGACGTCTTCCTCGTCCTCGACGACGAGCACCTCAGCCATGGTCACCCGCCTTCCATACCAGATTCATGCACGTCAGTCAGGCGATCCCCGCATGATCATTCGATGGCCAAGGTCCTCATCGCCGAGCCTTCGGCTGACGTGCGTGCCTTGCTCGAGCGGGCGATCGTCCGCCTCGGGCACCAGCCGATCGTCCACGATCGCAACAGCTCTCAGGACGAGGCCGGGGCCGACGTGCTGCTGCTCGAGCCCGCGTTCAACGGCGGTCTCGAGCTCGCGCACGTCCTGCGCGAGTCGCAGCCCGATCTGGCAATCGTCATCTGCAGCATCTTCCCGCCGAGCCCACAGCTCAACGAGCTGGGAGCGGTCGCCCACGTGCTGAAGCCGTTCCAACGCGAGACGCTGGAGCATGCGCTCGCCGCGGCGGTCGCCGCCGCGGCGGCGTCCAGCTGAGGCCGTTGACCGCACCCTGCCCTACGGCGTTGACGGCCGATCGGCTCTGGGCTCTCCAGGCGAGCGCTGCTCGCCGCCCGCAGGGGGCGGGTTTCTGCCGGGGGTCTTGACCGCCTCAGCGGCGGCCTTCGCCTTCTCCGACATGCTGCCTCTGCTGGTCGCGGCGTCCTTGACCTCGTTCAGGTCCTCTTTCAGCGCCTCTGTGCCGCCGCGTCTGTCAATCATCTGCTTGGCCTTCTCGGCTAACTGAGAGAACCTCACATCGCGCTCCTTGTCCGTGACCGCCGCTGCATGATGCCGAGAGTTGGACTACCCGTTCTGGGCCCCAGTCAGGCCATGCTCAACAACTGTCGGCGTCGGATCCGAGCGAGCGGCTCAGATCGGACCGAAAGGACGACGCCGACGCGATTGACGGTTTCCCGAAGAAGGCCGCCCCACCGGTCCGCGAGCGACCTCCGTGCTCGCGGACCGGTCGTCCCGGGGCGTTGAAGGCGACGATAGCTCGGCGCTCGGTGTGATTTCGGGATGACGGCACGGTGTACGGCTCAGCGGCCCTGCCGGGGCGCGCTCCGCTCGCCGTGGTCGGCGAGCTCGGCGATGGCAAGCGGAAGCCGCGTGCGCACCAGCGTTCCCTGTCCCGGCTCGGCGGCGATCTCCAGCGCCCCGTCGAGCGCCTCGACCCGCTCAGTCGCGGAGGCGAGGCCGATGTGGCCCTTCAGCGGCGCGACGCGCAGGCGAGCGGGATCGAGCCCGATCCCGTCGTCGGCGACCTCCAAGAGCAGCTCGGAGGCGGTCCGCCGCACGGTAACGGTGAGCGCCTGCGCCTGCGCGTGCTTGGCGACGTTGATGACGAGCTCGCGCGCCAGCGAGAAGATCAGCTGGTCGTGCAGCCCCGCTGCCGCCGGCTCGACGTCGACCGTCCAGCGGAAGCCGGCGCGTCGGCCGGCATGCGCGGCGACGGCTTCGAGCGCGGCGGCGAGGCCAGCGTGGTCGAGCGCCGCTGGGTAGAGGTCGAAGACGGCGTCGCGCAACTGCCCGATTGTGCGGTCCAGCCCCTGCTCGACGAAGGCGCGCTCGCCTCCGGCGGCGAGCTCGTGACGCGCCGCGAGCAGGTTCTGCACCGCGTCGTCGTGCAGCGCGCTCGCGAGCCGTCGCCGCTCGCGGTCCTCGGCGTCGAGCGCTTGCGCGACGAGCCGGCCGCGCCCGGCCGACAGCCGCTCGACCTGCGCCGCCCGGCGAGCCAGCAGCTGCGACAGCAGCACCGCGACGAGCCCCATCCAGATCAGGTACACGCCCTGCGTCAGCTCGAAGTCGTCGGCGCTCGTGCCGCTTGCCGGATAGGTCAGCGCGAGCACGACGTAGCCGATCACGACGACCGCGGAGGCGGTGGCCGTCAGCGCCGGCTGCAGCAGCAGCGCCGCGCCGATTGGCAGCAGGAAGAAGGCGTAGCGCAGCTGCGAGAAGGGGCCGCCGGACGTGTAGGTCAGCGCCCACACGAAGGCGAAGTCGAGCGCTGCCAGCAGCTGCGGCGGCAGCCTGCGGGGCCACGGCGTGTACGCGGCGAGGAACGTCAGCAGCGCATAGGCCGTCGCCGCGGCGAGCAGGGGCTCGAACGGCGCGCTGCGCGGGCTGGGGTGGGCGACCAGCCGTTCGCCCAGGAAGATCGCCGGCAACGCGGCCAACCGGCTCAGCGCCAAGACGCGGACCGTCTCCCGCCGCTGCGCGAGCGGGATGATCGCGGGAGAGCCGGTCATTCGAGCAGCCCACGCCGCATCGCCTCGGCGACGGCGGCCGCGCGGTCGGAGACGCCGAGCTTCTCGTACAGGCTCTGCAGGTGGCCCTTGACCGTCGCCGTGCTGAGGTGGAGCTGGCGCGCGATCTCCGGCGCCGGCCGGCCGGCGGCGACATGCCCCAGCACCTCGCGCTCGCGCGGCGTCAGCAGCGGGCGGTCCTCGACCTGGCGCGAGCGGACCTCGGCGGCGATCCCGGCCTGCGCCTCGGGCGAGAGGACTGTCTCACCGCGCGCGACAGCCGCGATCGCGTCACCGATCGCGCGGCGGTCGGCCTCCTTGGAGAGATAAGCGGCAGCGCCGGCGCCGACCGCCTGGAAGACAATCGCGCTGTCGAGGTAGGCCGACAGCAGCACGATCCGCGTCCCCAGCCCGTCGCGTCTCACGGCCGTCACGATCTGCAGCCCGTCGAGCTCGGGCATCTTGACGTCGATCACCGCGACGTCGGGTCTCAGCTCGCGGATCGCGTCAAGCGCAGCCCGGCCGTCGGAGGCCTCGCCGATCAGCTCGAGCTCGGGCAGCTCGCGGACCGTTCGCACGATCGCCTCTCGGAACAGCGGGTGGTCGTCGGCGACGAGCACGCGCACGCGGGGTCGTTTGCCGCTCACCCGAGCGTTTCTATCAGCCAGTGTCCGCCCGGGGGGCTTGGCGTGCCTGCTGGGCGCGGTGCGCGTGCAGCAGCTCGGTCGTCTTCGCGGCCGACTGCGGGCGGCCCAGCAGGTAGCCCTGGACGCAGGTGCAGCCGAGCGCGCGCAGCTGCTCGAGCTGCGCCTCGGTCTCGACGCCCTCGGCCGTGACGACCAGGTCGAGCGCCTGCGCGAGGGCGACCATCGCCGTCACGATCGCGCTCGCGTCCGGGTCGACGCCGAGGCCGGAGACAAACTCGCGATCGATCTTGACGACCTCGATCGGCAGCCGCCGCAGCCGCGCGAAGCTCGAGTAGCCGGTGCCGAAGTCGTCGAGCGCGACATGCGCGCCAAGCGCGTTGAGCGCTTCGAGCGACGCCGCCGCCTGCACGTCTTGCTCTATCAGCGCCGTCTCCGTCACCTCGACGATCAGCGACCGCGGGTCGAGGCCGACGCGGGCGAGCGTCGCCTCCACCCGCCGCGCCAGCGCGGGGTCGACGAGCTGGCGGCTGGAGATGTTGACGGCGACGGCGACCGGGACGCCGGCGTCACTCCATGCGCGGGCCTGCGCCGCGGCTGTCTCCAGCGCCCAGTCGCCCAGCTCAACGATCAGCCCGGTCTCCTCGGCGGCGGGGATGAAGCGCGCCGGCGAGACGCTGCCGAGCTGTGGGTTGTCCCAGCGCATCAACGCCTCGACCGCGATCACGTCGCCGCTGGCAAGCTCGATCACCGGCTGGTAGGCGAGCCGCAGCTCGTCGCGCTGAAGCGCCCGGCGCAGCGCGCCGTGCAGCTGCAGCTGCTCGGTCGCGCGGCGACGCAGCTCGGCGCTGTACAGGCGCGTCGGGACGCCGCTGCGCTTGGCGTCGTAGAGGGCGCTGTCGGCTCGGCGCAGGGCGTCGCTGGGGAAGGTGTGGGCGTTCGCGAGCGCGACGCCGAGCGTCGCGGAGACGGTCAGCTCGCCCTCGTGCGGGTGGACGAGCGGCGGCTGCAGGGCAGCGTGGAGGCGGTCGGCGAGCGTGTGGGCCGTGCCGGCGTTCATGCCGTCGGCGACGACGACGAACTTGTCGGCGCCGAAGCGAGCGACGGTGTCGCCCGGGCGAACCGCGCCGGAGAGCCGCTGGGCGACATGGCAGAGGACCCAGTCGCCGAGCTCGTGGCCGAGCGACTCGTTCAGCAACGTGAAGTCGTCGAGGTCGCAGAAGATGACGGCGACCTCGCCGCCGTGGCGCAACGAGCGGGCGAGCGCATGCGTCAACCGGTCGATCAACAGCGTCCGGTTGGGCAGGTCGGTCAGCATGTCGTGCGTCGCCAGCCGCTTGAGCTCGCTGCTCGTCCGGGTGCGCTCGATCGCGATCGCGGCCAGGCGGCTCGCGCGGCGGAGCAGCAGCAGCTCCTCGCCCCTTGGCGCGCGCGGCTCGGCGTAGTAGAGCGCGAACGTGCCGAGCACCTCCTCGGACGCGTTGACGACCGGCACCGACCAGCAGGCGCGCAGGCCGTGCTCGCGCGCCAGCTCGCGATAGCGGCGCCACCGCGGGTCGCGATCTATGTCATTGACGATCACCTCGCCGGCGGTGAAGGCGGCGCTGCCACACGAGCCCTCGTCGGGGCCGATCTTGCTGCCGTCGAGCGCGGAGGTATAGCCGGGCGGAAGGCTCGGAGCGGCGCCGTGGTGGAGCGTCCCGTCGCTGGCGTCGAGCAGGAGGATCGAGCCGAGCATGCCGTTGCTCTGGCGCTCGATGCCGAGCACGAGCTCGGCCAGGACGCGCGACAGCGGCGCCTCGTGGGCGATCAGCTCGTGGACGTCATGGTGGGCGTCGAGCAGCAGACGGGTCGGGTCCTGCTCGTTCGCGCCCCCGCGCGCGAAATCGGTCATCGCGTCCCCCACACCCCCGTCATCGGCAAAGCCTCCCGAATACTCAGCAACAGATGTCCATTCTGCATGCTTGCGCGCCAGCTTCGTCCATCGGGCGGCCCCGCCGGCCGTGCCCGCCGATCGGAGGGGGTCCGATTGGAGGGGCGGAAACCCCCGTGGTTCGGGCCATCCGGCGCCTTCCTAGCTCGCTGCATCCGGTCAATAGTCCTATGCACGCCGGTGGGGCAACGCGTCGGGGCCTGACGCGCCACCGGCGCCTCCAAGGCTACGCGGCGCGCCGGCCCCATCTCTGACTCCCGGCGCGCCGCGTTGGCCAGGTGTCGGATAGCAAGGACGAAGCAGACGATGCGCAATCGGTCCTCCACTTTCGGTCGTG
>DASYEC010000093.1:0-132416 GCA_036499225.1 Conexibacter sp. | reverse complement strand
GCGACGAGCGCCTCGACGATCGGGCGCATCCCACGACGGCGGACCGGGCGTGAGCTGATCCCGCGGACCTCGACGAGGATCGTCGCGGTCTCGTCGTACTCGAGCGTGTCGACCGTGCGCGCCTCGCCGCGGGCGCGCGGCAGGTGGTTGAGCAGGTCGCCGACGGTCGCGAGGCCGAGCGCCTCAAGCGCTCTAGCAGCTCTCGGGCCGGGGGCGTCAAGCGGCGTCGCAAGCCGGGAGGGCCGCGGAAGCCGCAACGGGGCGGCGCGCAGGGCGGCGTCGTCGAACGGGTCGGCGCTGGCGAACTGGTACAGCGGGGCGGGCATGGCGGGACTCACACTATGGCGAGCGGCGCGGTCGGCGGCCGGCGCGCGCGGGCGTGGGTTTGCAGGGTGGCGAGCGGCGGAGCGCGCCGGCTACTCAGCCGACAGCAGCCACCAGTAGCTGGGCTGGCCGCCGACGCCCAGCTCCAGCTCGACGCCGTCGGCGACGAGCGCCTGTATCTCGGCGTCAGTCAGCGGCGCGTCGGCGCCGCTGAGGCAGGTGACCAGCTCCGAGCCGGACGCGAGGCCTTCCAGGACGGCGCTGAGCGTCGGCGCCGGCTCGCCCCACGCGACGATCTCCTCGCCGAGGAAGCCGACCGCGTCGCCGACGCGGAAGCGGCCGCTCGCGTCGTCGCGCGCGGCAGGCGCGACGGCACCGGTGCGCACATGCTCCAGCGCCGCCTCCATCGCGACGGCGTTCGCCGCCGCGTCACGGTTGGGGTCGAGCGCGACGGCGGCCGCGAGGCCGCCCTGCTGGGTCCGCGAGCGGACGACCACGACGCGCTTCTCCGACAGCTCGGCGGCGCGCTCGGCGGCCATGATCACGTTCGGGCTGTTGGGCAGCACGACGACCTGCTCGGCCGGGACGGCATGGATGCCGGCAAGCAGGTCGTAGGTCGACGGGTTGAGCGTCGCGCCGCCGTCTAGGACGTGGACGCGGAGGCCGTCGTAGAGGCGCCGCAGCCCGTCGCCCGCGACGACCGCGAGCGCGGCACAGGTCGCGGGCGCGGCGGCGGCAGCCGTCGCGGCGTTGAGCGGCGGGGCTGCCCCGTCCTCGCTGGCGCTGCCCGCGCCGTCGCCGTCGGCCGCGCCGAGCCGGCTGGCGCGCTCCTCGACCTGGACCCGCATGTCGGCGACGTCGAGGTGCGAGATCGCGCCCGCGTCGGCGAAGACGCCGGTCGCGGCGTCGGGGTCGTCGGTGTGGACGTGGACCTTCAGCGTCGCGGCGTCGCCGACGACGAGCACCGAGTCGCCGAGCTGCTCCAGCGCGCGCACGCACTGGCGGGCGTCGAGCGCTCTGCCGGTGACGGCAAAGTTCGTGCAGTAGCGGAACGTGATCGACTGATGCTGCGGGCGCGTGACGCGCGCGGCCTCGCGGTGGGCCAGCTCCGGCGGCTCGGTCCCCTGCAGCGCAGCGACGACGCCGGCGAAGATGACTGTCAGGCCGTAGCCGCCGGCGTCGACGACGCCGGCCTCGCGCAGCACCGGCAGCAGGTCAGGCCCGCGCTCGACCGAGTGCTGGCCGGCTTCGAGCGCCCGCTGCAGCACCTCCGCGATCAGCGCGTCCTGGTGGTCGGCGCTGGCGTTCGGGTCCAGCCGCGACTCCGGCATGTGCGCCAGCTCGGTTGCGATCCGGTGGGCCATCTCGCGCACGACGGTGAGGATCGTGCCCTCGGCCGGGTTGCGCACCGAGCCGTACGCCTGCTCGGCCGCGCGCGCCATCGCGGCGCCGATCAGAACCGGGTCGACCAGCTCGCCGGGGCGGCTGGCGAGCTCCTCGGCAGCGCCGCGGATCAGCTGGGAGAGGATGACGCCGCTGTTGCCGCGTGCCCCGAGCAGCGCGGCGCGGGCGACCGATGCGACGATCTCGTCGCGGCCGATCTCGTCGAGCGTGTGATCCCGCGCCGCGTCGGCGAGGCGGTCGATCTCCTGCAACACGGCGCGCAGCGTGAGCGCCATGTTGTCGCCGGTGTCACCGTCCGCGACCGGGAAGACGTTGAGGTCGTTGACCTCGTCGCGCCGGGACTCGAGCTGGGCGAGACCGGCTTCGACGACGGTGCGAAAGCGAAGAAGGCTGGGGTCGGACACGACGGGGGAGCCGGCGAGCCGGCCCCTTACGCCTTGGTGACCTTGCCGGCCTTCAGGCAGCGCGTGCAGACGTAGACGCGCCGAGCGGTCCCGCCGTCGTTGATGCGGACCCGCTGGAGGTTCGGGTCGAAGCGCCGCCGGGTGGCGACTCTTGAGTGGCTTCGGCTGTTGCCGAAGGACGGACCCTTTGAGCAAACGTGACAGATACGGGGCATGGGGTCGAGCAGTATAGGTGGTCGGGGGGCGAAACGGCGCGCCGACCGCCAACGCCCGCTCCGCGGGGCCGGCGGCGGCACGAAGAACGGGTCAGGCCGGGGCGAACCCGGTGGTGCGTCGCTGCTGTCTGACGGACTCCTGGACCTTCAGCGAGGCGAGCACGGCCTCGGCCGCGTGCGCGCCGGTGTCGCGCTTGGTGCCGCCGCTGACGCGCGCCAGCGCCTGGTCCATCGTGTCGACGGTGAGGACGCCGAAGCCGACCGGGATCCCGGTCGCGAGCTGGACCTGCTGGATCCCGCGCGCGCACTCGCTGCAGACGTAGTCGTAGTGGTCGGTCTCGCCGCGGATCACGGCGCCGAGCGCGACGATCGCGTCGTAGCGGGCCGACTCGGCGGCGTACTTCGCCGCCAGCGGCAGCTCGAAGGCGCCGGGGACGTCGTAGACGTCGACCGTCTCCGCGCCCTCCAGCGCGCCCTGCGCGCCGATCACAAGCTTGTCGGCCAGCTCGTTGTAGAAGCGCCCGACGACGAGCGCGAACTTCCCCTTCTCAGCGCCCATCGGAGGCGTCCCTTCTGGCGTGGTCTTGCTCCTGCTCTTCGAGGATCATCTCCTCGTCGAGCGCGAGCCCCTGATGATGCAGGATGTGGCCCATCCGGTCGCGCTTGACGCGCAGGTAGGCCTCGTTGTGCGGGTTGGGCGTCGGCACGATCGGCAGCTGGTCGGTGACCGACAGGCCGTGGCCCTCCAGCCCGATGATCTTCTTCGGGTTGTTCGTGAGGATCCTGATGCTCGTCAGCCCGAGGTCGGTCAGGATCTGCGCGCCGATGCCGTAGTCGCGCAGGTCGGCCGGCAGGCCCAGCTGGAGGTTGGCGTCGACGGTGTCGAAGCCCTCCTCCTGCAGCTTGTACGCCTTCAGCTTGTTCAGCAGGCCGATCCCGCGGCCCTCCTGGGCGAGGTAGAGCAGCACGCCCTCGCCGTTCTCCTCGATCATCGCGAGCGCCGACTCGAGCTGCTCGCCGCAGTCGCAGCGCAGCGAGTGGAAGACGTCGCCGGTGAGGCACTCGGAGTGGACGCGCACGAGCACGTCCTCCTTGCCGGCGACGTCGCCCTTGACCATTGCGACGTGGTGCTTGTCGTCGACGAGCGAGCGGTAGCCGATCACGTCGAAGTCGCCGAACGCCGTCGGCAGTCTCGTCGAGACGACGCGCTCGACGAGTCTGTCGTGCTTGCGCCGGTAGGCGACGAGGTCAGCGACCGTGACCATCTTCAGGCCGTGCTTCTGGCAGTACGGGATCAGGTCGCCGACGCGGGCCATCGTGCCGTCGTCGTTCATGATCTCGCAGATCACGCCGGAGGGGTTGAGGCCGGCGAGGCGGGCGAGGTCGATCGACGCCTCGGTCTGCCCGATCCGCTCCAGGACACCGCCCTCCTTGCCCTTCAGCGGGAAGACGTGACCGGGCTGGACGAGGTCGCGCGGGCTCGCCTTCGGGTCGATCGCGACCTGGATCGTCTGCGCGCGGTCGGCCGCGGAGATGCCGGTCGTGACGCCCTCGCGCGCCTCGATCGAGACGGTGAAGGCGGTCTCGAACGGCGACTCGTTCTTGGAGGCCATCAGGTCGAGGCCCATCTCCTCACAGCGCTCGGGCGTGAGCGCGAGGCAGATCAGGCCGCGGCCTTCCTTCGCCATGAAGTTGATCGCCTCAGGCGTGACGAACTGGGCCGCCATCGTGAGGTCGCCCTCGTTCTCGCGGTCCTCGTCGTCGCAGACGACGACCATCTTGCCCTGGCGGATGTCGTCTATCGCGTCCGCGATCGTGGCGAACGGGCTTCTGACGACGTCGGTATTGCTCATCGATGTGCCCCCACGAGCTTCTCGACGTACTTCGCGAGCACGTCGACTTCGAGGTTGACGGTACGGCCCACGGTCGCGGAGCCAAAGATCGTTCTGTCGAGCGTCTCAGGGATCAGCGAGACGCTGAAGGAGCTGTCGTCGACCGCCGAGACGGTCAGGCTGACGCCGTCGACGGCGATCGAGCCCTTCTCGACGACGTAGCGCAGCAGGTCGGGCTCGGCCTCGACCCGCAGGACGCGGGCGAAGCCGTCGGGCGTGATCTCAGCGACCGTGCCGACCGCGTCGACGTGGCCTTGCACGACGTGGCCGCCGAGGCGGTCGTGCGCGCGCAGCGGCAGCTCGAGGTTGACCTCGCCGCCTGACGCGATGTCGGCCAGCGAGGAGCGCCGCAGCGTCTCGTTCATCACGTCCGCCGTGAAGCTCCCGTCGGCCGGGTCGGCCTCGCCGGCGCGCGGGTCGACCGCCGTCAGGCAGACGCCGTTGACGGCAACCGAGTCGCCCTGCGCGAGGTCGCTCGCCAGCGCTGTCGAGATCTTCAGGCGCACGCCGTCAGCCGTCGGCTCGACCGCGGCCACCCTGCCGCGCCCTTGCACGAGTCCCGTGAACATCGGCCTCCCTCACCACTCCTTCAGGCGCGCGGAGACGAGCAGGTCGTCGCCCACGCGATCGCAGTCCAACGTCAGCGCCCGCAGCGCCTCAGAGATCGTCTCGACGCCCTCGCCCTCGAGCGGGTCGCGCGCCGTGCGGCCGCCGAGCACGAGCGGCGCGAGGAAAAGCCGCAGCTCGTCGATCTCGCCCGCGTCGAGGAAGGCGCCGGCCAGGCGCGGGCCGCCCTCGAGCAGGATCGAGCCGACGCCGGAGGAGCCAAGCTGGTCGAGCGCGGAGACGACGCGCGCGGGCTCGTTGGCGCCGGTCGCGACGATCACCTCGGCGCCGTGCGTCTCCAGCGCGTCGGTCGCGGTGCGCGGCGCGGCGCGCGAGACGACGACGGTCAGCGGGACCTCGGAGGCCGCCTCGACCAGTTGCGAGTCGAGCGGCAGGCGAGCGAGCGAGTCGAAGACGATGCGGCGCGGCTGGCGGTTGACGTCCGGTATCCGCGCGGTCAGCTGCGGGTCGTCGGCGAGCGCCGTGCCGATCCCGACGACGACCGCGTCGCAGTTCGCGCGCCAGCGATGCGCAAGCTCGCGGCTGCCGCCGGAGGAGATCCACTTCGAGTCGCCCGCGCGCGTGGCGACCTTGCCGTCGAGCGTCATCGCGGACTTGAAGAGGACCCATGGGCGGCCGGTGCGCCCTTGCTTGCGGAAGGCCTGGTTGATCAGCCGCGCACGGGAGGCCAGCTCGCCGTCAGCGACGACGACCTCGACGCCCTCGTCGCGCAGGATTCCAAGCCCGCGGCCGGACGCCTTTTCGGTCGGGTCGTCAGAGGCGACGACGACCCGTCTGATGCCCGCCTCCAGGATCGCATCGGTGCACGGCGGCTGCTTGCCGGTGTGGCAGCAGGGCTCCAGCGAGACGTACAGCGTCGCGTCGGACAGGTCGGCGCCAGCCGCGGCGCGGATCGCCTCGACCTCCGCATGCGCCTCGCCGTAGGCGGTGTGCCAGCCCTCCGCGATCAGGTCGCTGTCACGCGCCAGTAGCGCGCCGACCATCGGGTTTGGGCTCACGCGGCCTTGGCCACGCTCGGCAAGCTCAAGCGTGCGGGCGATGAATGCGCGGTCGATGTCAGTGGAAAGCGGCACGGTTTGGAGGATACGCAGCCCGCTCAGGAGCACCTTCCGCCGGACAGGCGGTAGATCGTCAGCTCCGGCCCCGGGCGCTCGTACGCGAGCGGGTAGAAGTCGAAGTTCCAGTCGAAGTTGAACGCCGGCGGGGTCGCGCCGGCCTTGTACGGCGTGAAGTGCGCGACGGCTCTCCCCTCCCTCGCGAGCGCGTCGTAGTAGGCGATCGCCTGCGGCGCCTGGTCAGGCTGGGCGAAGGCGCGGCCGCGCTGGTCGGAGCCGACGACGACCCAGCAGTAGCCGGCCTGCTCGTACTCGTCGATCAGCTGCGGGCGCAGCGTGCGCTCGTACTTGTCGACTCTGACGTAGCGCGTTCTGCCGCCGGGCAGCGCCCTGGCGAAGTCGTCGACGTCGGCGCGGGTCGTGTCCCACAGCCTCCAGCGCTGGCCGCTCGGCGTTGCCGGGCTGGCTTGGTCGGGGTCCTCGCTCCAGCGCGTCGGCACGATCGGCTCCAGGACGATCGGCGTCCCGGCAGGGATGTTCGCGAGCATCCAGTCGCGCGCGCTCGTGCGCGTGTCGGTGCGGCTGAGCACACGGTCGTTGTGGACGACGGTGACGAGGCCCTGCGCGAGCAGGGCGACGACCAGCACGGCGGTCGCGGGGAGCGCGGCGCGCGGCACACGGCGGCCGACCTCGTCGGCCAGCCACAGCGTCCCGTAGGCGGCGAGCACGATCACGATCGGGAAGACCGGCAGCGCCCAGCGGCCGAAGTAGCGGTCCTGGGCCCCCATGTAGACGAGGTAGATCAGGACCGTCGGGATCAGCGTCAGGGCGATCGCGCGGTCCTTCCACAGCATTCGCCCAGCACCGACGATCGCCAGCAGCGATGGGATCCACCCCAGCCCCCACGTGAACGACCACAGGTAGTAAAGGATCCCGTTCTTCTGCGTCAGCCCGAGCTTCGACAGCTCTCCGCCGCCGGCCAGCGCCTGCTGGCTCGAGATCCCCGTGTGGAACTCGGAGAAGCTGAGCAGCGCGTACGGGTTGGCGAGCAGGAAGCCGACGACGGCGGCGAAACAGGTGAGCGCCGCCGCGGCGAGCGCGTGGGCGACGCCGGCACGCTCCTCGCGCGTGCGCAGCGCGACCGCGGTCAGCAGCGGCAGGACGACGATCCCAGCCGTGTACTTCGTGCCCGCGGCGAGGCCGACGGCGAGGCCCCCGAGCAGCACCGGCCAGACGCCGCCGCGCTTCAGCACGAGCGCCGCGCACAGCAGCGCCAGCGTCGCCGGCGCCATCGTCGGCACGTCGTTGAGCGCGAGATGGCTGTAGGAGACCGGCAGGAAGGCGACCGCGCCGAGGCCGGCGGCCAGCCAGCCGACGCGCCGGTCGAACAGCCGCTTGCCGAACAGGTGCAGCAGCCAGACGGAGGCGACGCCGAGCAGCGCGCAGGTGACGCGCGCGATCAGAAAGACCTTCGTCGGGTCGGCCGCGTAGGCGTGCGCGACCACGTCGCGGCCGCCGAACCAGACCGCGTAGACCGCGTACAGCAGCTCGGTATAGCCCGGCGGGTTGAGGAAGTAGCGCGGGTTCAGCGAATGGCCGAAGAACCCGATCGCGACCGGGACGAAATGGCCTTCCTCATCTGAGTTGTAAGAAAACGGCAGCCCGTGGCCGATCCCCCACAAGCGCAGCGCCAGCGCGCCGAGCAGGATCGCCGGCAGCACGAGCAAAGCCGGCGACAGACGGGCCCGCAAGACGTCTGGCGTGCCGAGCGCGGGGCGATCGTGCCGCAGTCGCGGCCGGCGTGCGTGGCGTTCCATCCGGTCCTCTGGGATACTGCGGCGCGAGTCTACGGCACCGGCCGACGTTCGACGCTCGCCGGCGCGCTCTTTGCGCCGGCGGGACAACAGGCCGCCAGCAGCGAGCGGCGCGAGCGCGCACGGCGACCCGATTCCCCCCTATGAAGCTGATCATCCAGATCCCCTGTTTCAACGAGGAGCAACAGCTCCCCGGCACGCTTGAGGACCTCCCCCGCGAGGTTCCGGGCTTCGACGCGGTCGAGTGGCTGGTCATCGACGACGGCTCGACCGACAAGACGATCGAGGTCGCGCGGGCTGGCGGCGTCGACCACATCGTCAAGCTGACGAACAACAAGGGCCTCGCCGCCGGCTTCCAGGCCGGCCTTGACGCGGCGCTCAAGCTCGGCGCCGACGTCGTCGTCAACACGGACGCCGACAACCAGTACTTCGGCGGCGACATCCCGAAGCTCGTCGAGCCGATCATCCGCGGCGACGCCGACATGGTGATCGGCGACCGCCAGGTCGAGACGATCGAGCACTTCTCGCCGCTGAAGGTCTCGTTGCAGAGACTCGGCTCGTGGGTCGTGCGCCAGGCCTCCTCGACGAACGTGCCCGACACGACCTCCGGCTTCCGCGCCTACAACCGCGAGGCCGCGCTGCAGATGGTCGTCGTGTCGAAGTTCACGTACACGCTCGAGACGATCATCCAGGCCGGCAAGCTGCTCGTCGCCGTCGACGACGTGCCGATCCGCACGAACCCCAAGACGCGCGAGTCACGGCTGTTCCCGTCGATGGGCGCCTACGTGCGCCGCAACTCGATCTCGATCTTCCGCATCTACGCGCAATACGAGCCGCTGCGGGTCTTCTGGAGCGCCGCCGCGGTCGTCGGCGTCTTCGCCGTCGCCGTCTGGGCGCGCTTCCTCGTCTCGTGGATCCAGGGCGAGGGCGCCGGACACGTGCAGAGCCTGATCCTCGGCGCGGTCCTCTTCATCGCGGCGATGCTGATGTTCGCGCTCGGCGTGATCGGCGACCTGCTCGCGGCCCAACGGGCACTGTCGCAGCGGACTTTCGAACGGGTGCGGCGGATAGAGCTCGCGCTCGGCGTGCCGCCCTCCCACTACGAGCCGGGCGCGCCGAAGGGCGCCAGACCCGGCCCCGGTGGCCCGGACGGCTCAGACGGGCCCGGCGGGCCCGCGAACGGCGGCCCGGACGGGCCCGGGAGCGGCGGGTCCGACAGCGACGGAACGACCGGCGAACGAAAGGCAATCAAGGTATGAGCAGCGCCTCCGCTGTGCAGGACGTCCCGACCGGGAACACGTACGACAAGTACGGCTCCACCAACCCGGTCGTCCGCCGGCTGATGTCGAACTTCGAGCGCACGCTTGGCGAGCTGTTCGAGCATGCCTCGCCGACCTCGGTGCTCGACGTCGGCTGCGGCGAGGGCGTGCTGACGCACAAGTGGGCGCTGGCCCTGGGCGACCGCCGGATCGTCGGGATCGACCTTGACGACCCCAAGCTGCTGGCCGAGCAGGCCACGCGCACCGCGCCGAACCTCGAGTACCGCGTGATGAAGGCCGAGAACATGCCGTTCGCGGACAACGAGTTCGGGCTGGCGAGCGCGATCGAGGTGCTCGAGCACGTGCCCGACCCGGCCCACACGGTCGCGGAGATGGCACGCGTTGCGAGAGACCACCTGCTCGTGTCGGTCCCGCGCGAGCCGCTGTGGCGCGGGCTGAACATGGCGCGCGGCTCGTACCTGACCGACCTTGGCAACACGCCGGGCCACGTCAACCACTGGTCCAAGCGCTCGTTCACGACGCTGCTGTCGCAGCACGGCACGGTGACCGAAGCCCGCTCGCCGTTCCCCTGGACGATGCTGCTCGTCCGGCTGGGCTGACCCGCCGAGGGGTCGTCGTCGTGGCTGCCAAGGACGCCGGGAGCGTGATGGGCCCGGGGTCCGGCCCTGGCGTTGGCCCGTTGGCGAGCGAGGAGGCTGACGGCCTCGACGCTACGCAACAGCCGAGAAAGAAGTCCTACGGCGCTGGCGCGCGCATCCTGACGATCGGGATCGCCTCGACGGGGATCCTCTCGTTCGCCTACCTGGCGCTCGCCAGCCGCGAGCTGAACAGCGTCGACTACGGCCACGTCTCGCTGCTGTGGTCGATCGCGTTCGTGATCTTGTCGGTGATCTACCGGCCGATCGAGCAGCTGCTGTCGCGGACGATCGCCGACCGCCGCGCGCGCGGCCTCGCAGGCCATCCGCTGCGAACCCCGGCGCTGATCCAGGCGGCCTTCGCGCTGATCTTCCTCGTCGCTGCGCTGGCGCTGCGCACGACGATCGAGAACGACCTGTTCGACGGCTCCTCGACGCTCTACTGGATCCTCGTGATCGCCGTGATGGCGTACGCGGGCAGCTACTTCGCGCGCGGCTGGCTCGCGGGGCACGAGCAGTTCGCCGCGTACGGCGGGCTCGTGCTGCTGGAGTCGACGTCGCGGTTCTTGTTCGCCGTGGCGGCGGTTGTCGGGATCACGTCCGGGCAGTCGGCGATCGCGCTCGGGATCGCGGTCGCGCCGTTCGTGTCGCTGTCAGTCGTGCCGTTCGCGATTGGGAAGTTCGGGCCGGGGGCTGCCTCTGCCGGGGCGGACGCCGAGCTGGAGCGCGAGCTGCCGGTGCTCGACGCGGCCGGCGAGGGACCGGCGCACGCGGAGATCGAGGAGGCGGCGAACGACCTCTCGCTGCGCCACGGAAGCGGCTTCGCGATCGCGGTCTTCCTGATCATGCTGTCCGAGCAGACGCTGATGAACGCGTCGGTGCTGATCGTCCAGCACGACTCGGGGCCGGCGCTGGCTGGCTTCGTCTTCAACGTGCTGTTGATCGTGCGCGCGCCGCTGCAGCTGTTCCAGGCGGTGCAGACCTCGATCCTCCCCCACCTCACCGGCCTCGAGGCGCGCGAGAACAGCGGCGAGTTCGCCAGAGCGATCCGCGTCACGGTGCTCGCGATCTCCGGCTTCGCGGGCCTGTGCGCGCTCGGCCTGCTCGCGATCGGGCCCTGGGTGATGACGACCGTGCTCGGCGACAAGGGCTTCACCTACCAGCGCGGCGGCCTCGCGCTCGTAGCCGTCGGGATGGGCTTCCACCTCGTCGCCGGCACGCTCAACCAGGCCGCGCTCGCCCGCAGCCGCGCGAGGCTGGCCGCGTTCGCGTGGCTCCTCTCTGCCGTGTTGTTCGTCGCCTGGGTCGCCTCCTCGGTCATCACCGACGTCGTCCTGCGCGTCGAGACCGGCTACGCAGGCGCGGCGTTCATCCTGTGCTGCCTGCTCTACGCGCTGTACCGCCGGCCGGCTGACTGAGCTGGCGGCCCGCGCGCTTGGAGGCGGGCGGCATTCAGTCCTCGCCGCCCGCGACTTCAGCTTGCGCCGGCTACTCGTACGCCAACGCTCTCAGGACGTCGAGCTTCGCGGCTCGGCGAGCGGGGAGGACGGCAGCGATGACGCCAGCGATGATCGCGAGGATCAGCAGGACGATCAGTGTCGGGACGGGGACGGAGACCGAGAAGCCCTGGTCCTTGAGCGGGATCGTGACGAGGACGGCGAATATGGCGCCGAGCACGACGCCGAGGACGGCGCCGATCAGGGCGGTGATGACCGACTCGTAGCGGACGATCTGGCGGACCTGCTTCCGGGAGGTGCCGATCGCGCGCAGCATGCCGAGCTCGCGGGTGCGCTCGTGGATCGAGAGGACGAGCGTGTTGACGATGCCGAACAGCGAGACGATCACCGACAGCGACAGCAGGACGTAGACGAGCCCGAGGAGCTGGTCGATCTGGCCGGCCTGGTCGTTCTTGAAGCCCTCCTTCGTCAGCACCTTGACCGTCGGGTATTGGGCCGACAGCGTTCTGTCGGCGAGCTTCTGGATCGCGTCGGAGCTCTGGCCGGGCGCCGTCGTGGCGATCATGAAGGCGTCTCTCGTCTCGTTGAACGCCGTCGCCAGCACTGTGTTCGTCAGCGTCAGGTCGGCGAGCAGGCCCGACTGGTCGTCATAGACCCCGGTCACTCTCACCGCGAGGCGCTGGTCGGTCGGAGAGCGCAGGTCGAGCGTCTGCCCCACCTTCACGTCGTTGTCGTCAGCGAAGCTCTTGGAGACGACCGTCGTGCCTGGCCCCAGCGACGACAGCAGCGATGGCGACCCCTGCTTCCATCTCGTCTCGAAGACCGAGTTGACCGTCGTCGGGTCGACGCCGGTGACCGCCTTCGTCGACTTCACCCCGGTCACCTGGACGTTGGCGAAGCGCACGGACGACACGGTTCTGACGCCCGGCACCTGCGACAGCGATCTCGCCGCGGTCGAGGGCAGCGGCGTGAAGTTGTCGGTCTCGGCGACGAGCTGGCCGCGCAGGCCGTCGTCGATCGCGTGGTCGATCGACGCTTTCAGGCCGGCGGCGAAGATCGCGATGAAGGCGACGAGCGCGACGCCGATCATCAGCGCGGCCGAGGTCGAGGCCGTGCGGCGCGGCTGGCGCGTCGCGTTCTCGCGCGCAAGCCGTCCCGGCACGCCGCGCGCCCGCTCGAGCGGCAGCCCGACCAGCAGCGCCAAGGGTCTGACGACATGCGAGGCGAGCAGGCCGACGCCGATGAAGACGACCGCGCCGCCGACGCCGATCAGCCCGGCCGCAGAGCCGCCGCTCGCGCCGCCGAACAGGCCGACGCACATCAGCGCTATGCCGATCAGGGCAATCGCGCTCGACAGCGGCGTGCGCAGCCGCCCGGTCTTCCCGCGCGTCAGCGACGCCGCGTCCTGCAAGGCGGCGATCGGCGGCACGCGTGTCGCGCGCAGCGCCGGGCCGGTGGCGGCGACGACCGTCACGACCGTGCCGATCAGCAAGGAGACGATGATCGTGCGCGTCTCCAGCACCAGCCCCTGCGACGGCAGGTCGGCGCCGAACAGGGTGAACAGCCCGCGCAAGGCCGGCGCGATCGCGGCCCCGAACAGCAGGCCGATGATCGACGCCCCCAGGCCGACGACAAACGCCTCGCCGAGCACCGCGCGCAGCACCTGTCTGCGCGAGGCGCCGATCATCCGCAACAGCGCGAACTCGCGCATCCGCTGCGCGACGGTGATCGAGTAGGTGTTGACGATCAGGAACGCGCCGACGAACAGCGCGATGCCGGCGAAGGCGAGCAGGAACGTTCTGAGGAAGCTGAGCTGGTCCTGCAGGTCGGTCGCGTCTCTGCGCGCCTGCTGCTCGCCGGTGCGGACGTTGTAGAGCTGCCTGGGCAGCTCGGCGCGGATTCTGTCGGTCAGCTGCTGCGGCGTGACGCCCGAGTCGGCGATCACGTTGATCGAGTTGTATCTGCCGACCATCTTCAGCATCTGCTGGGCGACCGGCGTCTGCACGATCGCCAGCGCCGCGCCGGCAAGCGAGTCCTGGTCGCCGAATCTGACGATCCCGGTCAGCCTGAACGAGCGGATCGGGCCGTCTGCGCTCACTCTCACCGTGTCGCCGAGCTTGAAGTCGCCAAGGCTCGCGCTGTGCTTGTCGATCGCGATCTGGTCGGGCGCGGAGGGCTCGCTGCCCTCGGCGTACGTCAGCGGGCTGAGCGCTCTCGGCGACTCGCCGTTGAGGATCGTCGGCGCGCCGCCTCTGACGAGCGCGTCTCTGCCGTCCTTCGTGTAGAGCGTCGCGGCGCTGTCGCTGACCGAGCCGGCGGCGAGTCTCACGCCTTGCACGCTCTGGACCTGTCTCAGCACCGCAGCCGGGACCTGGCTTGTGCCGGCGTTGTCGAACTGCTCGCGCGGCGTGACCGAGACGTCGGTGTTCTGGTTGGCGGTCTGAAAGACGTTGTCGAACGCCTTGTTGATCGAGTCGGTGAGGATGTACGTGCCGGCGACGAAGCCGACCCCGAGCACGATCGCCAGTGCCGTCAGCGCCGTGCGCAGCTTGCGCGTGACGAGGCCGCGCAGGGAGAGCGCGACCATCAGGCGACCGTCCGCATCAGGTCGATCACGTCGTCTGCGGTACCGGCAACTCCGTCATGGACGATGCGGCCGTCGGCGAGCACGAGCACACGGTCAGCGACCGAGGCGGCATGGGCGTCGTGGGTCACCATCACGACCGTCTGCCCCAGCTCGTCGACCGAGCGGCGCAGCAGGCCGAGCACCTCGTTCGACGAGGTCGAGTCGAGGTTGCCGGTCGGCTCGTCGGCGAAGACGACCGCCGGCTTGGAGATCAGCGCGCGGGCGACCGCGACGCGCTGCTGCTGGCCGCCCGACAGCTCGGAGGGATGGTGCGTGCGGCGGTCGTCGAGGCCGACTGTGTCGATCAGCTGCGACAGCCATCCCTCGTCGACCGCGCGGCCGGCGATCTTCAGCGGCAGCACGATGTTCTCCTCCGCTGTCAGCACCGGCAGCAGGTTGAACGACTGGAAGATGAAGCCGATCTTGTCGCGCCGCAGCTGCGTCAGGCGCTTGTCGTCGAGGTTCGCCAGCTCGGTGCCGTCGATCACGACCGAGCCAGAGGTCGGCTGGTCGAGGCCGGCGAGGATATGCATCAGCGTCGACTTGCCCGAGCCCGACGGGCCCATCACGGCGGTGAAGTCGCCCTGTGGCAGCTCCAGCGAGACGCCGTCGAGCGCGTCGACGGCCGCTTCGCCTTCACCGAAACGGCGGTGGAGGTCGACGGCAGTGACGATCGAGTTGGCAGTCACGGAGCAAGTCCTTTCAGAGTGTCGTTCGCCGGCTTGGCTGTGCGTCACAGTGGTTCCCGCTCGTTGCAAGGCCCCACCGCAGCAGGAAGCCTGACGCGCGTATAGGCCTGCAGGAATCCGGCTGGCCGGCGTTGTGCGGTGCGGCTAGCCGCACCACGCGGCAGGACAGATGTCAGGCGCGCGCGTCGAGATACCGCAGCACGGCGAGCACGCGGCGATGGTCCTGCGCGGCCGGCGGGAGACTCAGCTTCCCGAAGATGCTTGTGACGTGTTTTTCGACGGCGCGCTCGGTGACGACCAGCTCCTGCGCGATCGCGCTGTTGGAGCGGCCCTCGGCCATCAGCGCGATCACCTCGCGCTCGCGCGGCGTCAACGCGTCGAGCGGGTCGTCGCGGCGACGGCGGCCGAGCAGCTGGGCGACGACCTCAGGGTCGAGCGCCGAGCCGCCCTCGCCGACGCGGGCGACGGCGTCGACGAACCGCTCGACGTCGGCGACGCGGTCCTTCAACAAGTAGCCGACGCCGGCCGCGCCGCCGCCGATCAGCTCGTGCGCGTAGCCCTCCTCGACATACTGCGAGAGCACGAGGACGCTCGTCTCCGGCGTCCGCTCGCGCAGCTCGAGCGCCGCGCGCAGCCCGTCGTCGGTGTTCGTCGGCGGCATCCGCACGTCGACGATCGCGATGTCGGGCCGGTGGGCCGTCACCTTGCGCACGAGGTCCTCGGCGTCGCCGGCCTGTCCGACGACCTCGTGGCCGGCCTCCTCCAGCAGTCGGACGATCCCCTCGCGCAGGAGGACGGAGTCCTCCGCGATCACGACGCGCATCAGGCGGACTCCGGGGTCTCGGGGCTCATCGGCGGCTCGTCGTCGTAGTCGGCAGGCACGGGATCTCGGCGCGAATGGTCGTGCCCATCCCGGACAGGCTCGTAATTGCGAGGCGTCCGTCAATCGCCGAGAGGCGGTCCTGCAGGCCGCGCAGGCCCGACCCGGCGCTCGGGTCGGCGCCGCCGACGCCGTCGTCGCGGACCTCGACGACCGCGGTCCCGTTGACGCGTCGCACGGCGACCGCGGCGCACGAGGCACGCGCGTACTTGGCGACGTTCGCGAGCGCCTCGGCGACGACGAAGTAGGCGGCCCCCTCGACCGCCGCCGGCAGCCGCTCCCGCGGCACGTCGCCAAGCTCGACCGGCAGCGGCGCGCGGCTTGCGAGCGCCTCCAGCGCCGGGCCCAGGCCGCGGTCGGTGAGGATCGCCGGGTGGATGCCGCGCGCGAGCTCGCGCAGCTCCTCAAGCGCCAGGCGGGCCTCGCCGCGCGCCTCGCGGATCAGCGCCTGCGCGCTCGCCGGGTCGCTGTCGACCTGCTGCTCGGCGATCCCGAGGGTCAGCGCGAGCGCGACGAGCCGCTGCTGCGCGCCGTCGTGGAGGTCGCGCTCGATCCGCCGCCGCTCGCGTGTGACGACGTCGAGCAGGCGGGCCCGCGACGCGCGCACCTCGGCGATCTGCACGCGCAGCTCCGCGTCGAGGCGCTCGTTCTCGAGCGTCAGCGCGGCCGCCGCGCCGGCAGCCCGGACCAGCTCGGGCTCCTCGTCGAGCGAGCTGTCATGGATGATCGCGGCGACGCGGCGGCCCTCGCGCTCGACCTCGGTGAAGGAGCGGCCGCTGCCGGGCCGCGGCAGCTCGACCGCCGCGCCGCTCGCGTCGACGTAGCGGCCCTGATCAGGCGGGGTGCCCGGCACGCCGGTCGCCGCCGGCATCCAGTAGGCGATCGCCAGCGAGCGGTCGCGCAGGGCGCTCGAGAGCGCGTCGCGCAGCGAGCCGCGGCCGCCGCCGACGCCGCCGAGCCGCGCGACCAGCTGCCCGACCGACTGGCCGCGCGAGAGGTTGCTGCGCACGATCCCAGCGAGGAAGGCGAGCGGGACCGAGGCGAAGATCGCGACGCCGGCGAGGTCGACGGCGTTGACGACGCCCTCGGGCAGGTGCAGCAGCTCGCCGATCACCGTCAGCGTCAGCAGCGTCGCCGTCGCTACGCCGCACCACAGCAGCGGCGCCAGCAGCCGTCGCTGCGGCGGCGTCGCGCGCGCCCAGCGCGCCAGCAGCAGCACGACCGCGCCGCCTGCCGCGAACAGCGAGCCGTACTGCAAGACCGCGCTCGCTATCCCGGCGAGGCCTGAGTCGTCGCTGATCAGCACGAGGTTGCGCGGGTACCCGGCTGGCGAGGGGACGACGAGCGCCTGTGCCAGCGGGACGACCGTCGTCAGCGCGTAGATCGCGATCACGAAGGCGCGGTCGACTGGCGAGGTCAGACGCCCGGTCGGGAAGCCGAGCAGCGCGTGGATCACGACCGCCGCGTAGAGCGAGCCGAAGACCCAGCCGAGCGTGAACAGCACCGGCTCGTCCGAGCCGCCGAGCGTCGCGAGGAACCAGGCCAGGCCGACGAGGCTCATCTGCAAGCCGAACCACGACTCCGGCCGCCGCGCCCAGGCGTACATCCCGGTCGCCGTGAAGGCGACGCCGATCAGCGGGACGAGCAGGATGACGAGCCAGCGCGGCGTCAGGTCGGTGCCGGTCACGACGGCGACGATCGCCGCCGCGAGGCCGAGCAGGCCGACGAAGCCGATCGCGGCGATCCCCGCCCGCTTGCCTGCCGTCAACCCCGGGAAGCTCATGGCAGCAGCGCGGCGACCGCGGCGCCGGAGAGGTCGGCCTTCGCGACGAAGCCGCGCGCGCCGCAACGCGCGACGAGCGGGCCGAAGTCGGAGGAGTCGCGGCTTGAGACGATCACGACCGACGGCGGGTCGGCGAGGCCGTTGATGCAGCCGGCGACGCGGAAGCCGTCGGCATCGGGGAGGCCGACGTCGAGCAGCACGACGTCGGGGTGCAGGTCGCGCGCCGCCGCGTACCCGCTGGCACCGTCGGCGGCCTCGCCGACGACCGCGAAGCCGCCGGCCTCGAGCACCCGCCTCGCGCTCGTGCGGAAGCTCGGGTGGTCGTCCACGATCAGGATCGTCCGCGCCATCGTGCTGACGATTGTGGCCGACCGGTGGAGGGACGGGCGTACGGCTAGCTCCACAGTGAGGCAGCGCCCGCGCATCGCGACGGCGCGCTGCGGCAGCGCATCGCGGCGGCGCGCCGCGGCAGCGCATCGCGGCGGCGCGCTGCGGGGCAGGCGCGCGGGCGGGCCTGCCCCGCGCTCAGCTCAGACCGCGCCGGCCGCCTGCGCGATCACGGCATACGCCGCGGCAGGGTCGGGCTGGCCGAAGACCGCCGAGCCGGCGACGAGCACGTTTGCGCCAACGGCGGTGCACTGGCCCGCGGTGGCGGCGTCGACGCCGCCGTCGACCTCGAGCGCGGCCGCCTCCGGCAGCATCCCCCGCAGCCGCGCGAGCTTGTCGAGCGCGGCGGGGATGAACGGCTGGCCGCCCCAGCCCGGGTTGACCGACATCACGAGCGCCATGTCGAGGATGTCGGAGACCTCCGAGAGCGCCGGGACCGGCGTGCCGGGGTTGATCGCGACCGACGCGTTCGCGCCAGCGTCGCGGATCGCGTTGATCGCGTAGTTGAGGTGCGGCGTCGCCTCGACGTGGATCGTGATCGAGTCGGCGCCGGCCTTGCCGAACTCCGCGACGTGGCGCTCGGGGCGCTCGATCATCAGGTGGACGTCGAGGATCCCGCCAGCGGCGTGGACGCGGTCGGCGAGCGCGCTGACGACGATCGGGCCCATCGTGATCGGCGGCACGAAGTGGCCGTCCATCACGTCGACGTGGATCACGCGCGCGCCGGCGGCGATCACCTCGTCGACCTGCGCGCCGAGGCGGGCGAAGTCGGCTGACAGGATCGACGGCGCGATGCGGGTCGCGCGCAGCAGCTCGGTGGCGGTCTCGTTCACGGGCATCGCGCGGGAAGTCTGGCGGATCGAGCGGCTTGACGCGGGCCGGCGGGCGGGGCGCCGCGAGGCCGCGGGCAGCCCGCTCAGACGGGCGTCAGCATGCTGCCCTTGCAGTGGTTGCATATGACGATCGCGGTGGTCGACATCCGCACGATCGTCGAGTGCTCACCGCAGTTGGGGCAGACCGAGACGAGCTCGAAGCGCTTCAGGCAGTTCACGCAGCGGTAGCGGCCCGGCATGTTCGTCGGGCGCAGCCACGGCTCCCCGCAGCTGGGGCAATCGGGCCCCAGCCTGGGCGGCTGCTGCTCAGCCATAGGCGTGCGTGGTCGATCCCTGCCAGAGATTCATCTCCTCCGTAATAGCGCATCCAGCGGACGGGCGTCGCCGCACGCGCCGGCCGGCCAGTGATCAAGAGGCGCGGCGCAGACGCGCCAGGAAGAAGCCGTCGGTCCCGTCGCGGTGGGGCAGGAGCTGCAGCGTAGTTGGCGTGCGGGAGCTCTTGAAGGCAGGCAGCTCGGCGCCAAGGTCGTCGAGCTCGAATCCTGGCGCTCCGGCGAGGAAGCGCTCGATCACGCCCTCGTTCTCCTCCGGCGAGATCGTGCACGTGACGTAGAGGAGCGTGCCGCCGGGGGCGAGCGCAGCGGCGCCCGCGGCAAGGATCTGGCCCTGGATCTGCGCCAGCTCCTGGACCGACTCCGCGCGGGCGCGCCAGCGCAGGTCGGGCCGGCCCTGGAGCGTGCCGAGGCCCGAGCATGGCGGGTCGACGAGCACGCGGTCGAAGGGAGCGTCAAGGCGCGGCTGCGCCGCGTCGCCGGTCTCCACGGTGACGATCCCGTCAGCATGCAGACGCTGGGCGCTGCGGCGCAGCGCTTCGGCGCGACCGGGATGGCGCTCGACCGCGACGACCTCGCCGCGGCCCTCCATCAGCGCCGCGAGGTGAGTCGTCTTGCCGCCGGGCGCGGCGCAGAGGTCGAGCACCCGCTCGCCCGGTCGCGGCGCGAGCAGGCGCGCCGCCGCCATCGCAGCGCGCGACTGCGCCAGCAGCGCGCCGGACGCGAACAGCGGGTCGGTGCGCAGGTCGAAGCCGCCGTCGGACAGGAGGCTTTCCGGGAGGTCGAGTGGCGCGAGGCCCGCACCGCGCACCCCCACCCCGCGCGCCGCAAGCTCCGCCGTGACCGCGTCCGGCTGCGCGACGAGCGTGTTGACCCGCAGGGCGCTCTCGGCCGGCTCGTTCACCCGTTCGAGCAGCGCGCGGGCGTCCTGGGCTCCGAGCGACTCCCACCAGAGCTTCGCGACCCAGTCGGGCACCGAGTGGCGCACAGCGGCTCTGGCCGGCGTCGCGTCGTCGAGGCTGGCGAGCAGCCGCGGGCCCTCGCGCACGGCCCGGCGCAGCACGGCGTTGACGAGTCTGTAGCCCGGCCCGCCGCCGGCCTTCGCCAGCTCGACGCTCTGGTCGACGGCCGCGTGCGGCGCGACGCCGTCGAGGAACAGCAGCTGCAGCAGGCCGAGGCGCAGCGCGTTGCGGACGTCCGGGTCGAGTCTGCTGACCGGCCGGCGCGCCAGCCGCTCGATGATCGTGTCGAGCGTGCGCAGCCGTTGGACGGCGCCGAAGGCGAGCGCCGTCGCGAACGCATGCTCGCGTGGGTCAAGCTGCGCGCGCGCCGCCTCGCCAGCGAGAGCACGGTCAGCAAACGCCCCGTCCTCCTCGACCCGGCGCAGAACGACGGCCGCGATCCGACGGGCAGGGGATACAGCAGTCGCGACAATGGGCACGCATCCCATCGTGGCAGTTCCTCCGTCTTGCCGACCGACGCTCACGCCAGGATCACTGCTGGGGGCCAGTTACCGGCGCCGTGAGCGACCGCACACACCGCCGACGCGACATCGCTTGAGATACAAGCGTGGGCAGCCGATGACAGGCAGAGTCGACGCGACTCGCGGGCTACAAGCCCGCGACGCATAAGAGAGGACGAAGTCCGTGGCATTGCTCGACACGCTCACGACGTTCGCGCAGCTGACGCCGGTCGAGCAGAACCACCTCGACCAGGCCCGCCAGATGCAGGCGATGTCGTTCGCCGTGCACATCCCGCTGGTCGCCTTCGGCGTCGGCTTCCCGGCGATGGTCGTTTTCGTCGAGTGGCTGGGCATGCGCACCGGCGACCCGCTTTACCGCAGACTGGCTCGCCGCTGGACGCGGATCATGGTCGCGCTGTTCGCCGTCGGCGTGATCACCGGCACGATCCTCAGCTTCGAGATGGGGCTGTTGTGGCCGCAGTTCATGTCGACCTTCGCCAGCGTCTTCGGCCTCGGCTTCGCGATCGAGGGCTTCTCTTTCTTCCTCGAGGCGATCTTCATCGGCATCTACGTCTATGGCTGGGACCGCCTGTCGCCGAAATGGCACCTTGCGAGCGGCTTCCCGATCATCGCCACCGGCTTCCTCGGCTCGATGATGGTGATCTCCGTCAACTCGTGGATGAACCACCCCGGCGGCTTCCGGCTGCAAGGCAACAGAGCGGTCGACGTGCATCCGTGGAAGGCGCTGTTCGACAACAGCTTCCTGTGGCACGAGATCACGCACATGTACGTCGCCGCGTACATCGTCGTCGGCTTCTGCGTCTCTGGCGCGTACGCCTACGGCAAGCTGCGTCACGGCGCATGGGGCCGCTACGAGAAGACCGCGCTCGCGATCCCGCTGACGATCGCGGCGATCGCGGCGCCGGTGCAGATCCTCGTCGGCGACTGGGCGGCCCGCACCGTCGCCGTCCATCAGCCGGTGAAGCTCGCCGCGCTGGAGGGCTTGCAGAGAACGACGAGGGGCGCCTCGGAGCACATCCTCGGCTGGTACGAGAGCGACGGCGACATCAAGTACGGGATAGGGATCCCGAAGCTGCTCTCGTTCCTCTCCGACCACCGCCTCAACGCGACCGTCAGAGGCCTCGACTCCGTCCCGCCGAGAGACCGGCCGAGAGCGATCAACGTCGAGCGCTACGCCTTCCAGGCGATGGTCGGGATCGGGACGCTGATGGCGCTCGTCGGCGTCTTCATGCTGTGGATCCGCTGGAGAAAGCGCCGCTTGCCCGAGTCCGTCTGGTTCTATCGCGTGCTCGTGCTGATCGCCCCGGCGTCGGTCGTCGCGCTGATAGCCGGCTGGGTGACGACCGAGGTCGGCCGCCAGCCATGGGTCGTCTACAACATCATGTACACCGACGAGGCCGTTACCGGCGCTGGCGGGATCCCCGTCGGCTACGGGGTGCTCGCGGCCGTCTACCTCGCGGTCATCGTCGGCACCTTCTGGGTGCTGAACCGGCTGGCGAAGTCGCCGCTCGGCGGCGTCGGCGACCCAATGGACCTGGCTGGCGGCGGCGGCCCCGTCGGGCCTGCCAGCGGTAGCGCGATTGCCGGCGGCGGGAGCTGATCTGCGATGCACCTCTATACGGTTCCGCTGATCTTCGCGCTGATCTCGCTCGTGTTCTACGTCGTGCTCGCGGGCGCCGACTTCGGCGCCGGCTTCTGGCAGCTGTTCGCCGGACGCGGCAGCCACGCCGATGAGATCCGCGAGCACGCGCACGCCTCCAACGCGCCGGTCTGGGAGGCCAACCACGTTTGGCTGATCTACCTGCTCGTCGTGGTCTGGACCGCGTACCCGACGGCCTTCTCGTCGATCGTCTCGACGCTGTCGATCCCGCTGTTCATCGCCGCGATAGGGATCATCTTCCGAGGCGCCGCCTACGCGCTGCGCTCAGGCACGCGAACGCGGCGCGAGACGCGCTTCTTCGACACCGCCTTCTCGGTCGCGTCGATCCTGACGCCGTTCGCGCTCGGCACGGTGATCGGCGGGATCGCGTCGGGCCGCGTTCCGGTCGGCAACGCGCAGGGCCACCCGTGGTCGAGCTGGCTCAACGAGACGTCGATCATGATCGGCGTGCTGGCGGTGATGCTGTCGGCCTACCTCGCCGCGGTCTACCTCGCCGCCGACGCCACGCGCCACGGCCACACCGACGTCTCGCGCGCCTTTCACGTGCGTGCGCTCGGCAGCGGCCTGGTCGCCGGGATCGTCGCCGCGGTCGGGCTGATCGTGATCCACCACGACATACGGCCGCTGTTCGACAACCTCACATCGGGCGGCGGGCTGGTCGCGCTGATCATCTCCGTGGTCGCGGGCGTGATCACGCTCGGGCTGCTGTTGCAGAGACGCTACGAGTGGTCGCGCTACACCGGCGCGCTCGCCGTCGCCGCGATCATCGCCGCCTGGGCGGTCGCGCAGTCGCCGCAGTTCCTGCCCGGCCTCACCGTCCACGAGGCCGCCGCCCCGCACGACACGCTGGTCGCCGTGATCATCGCGACGATCGGCGGCGCGATCATCCTCTTCCCCTCGCTCGCGATCCTCTTCACGTTGACGCTGCGCGGCCAGCTCGGCGTCGAGCATGGCGAGACCGCCGCGGAGGCCGGCGCCCAGCCGCCGAGCATCAGGGCGCTCGCGCCGGGAAGAGAGGGGCTGCTGGCGCGTGTCGCGATCGCGCTGTTCATAGCCGGCTTCGGCTTCCTGACCGTCGCCAACGCGGGCTGGGCCCACGCGATCGGCGCCCCCTGCTTGCTCCTCTGCGTGATTGTCGGCTTCCGCGCCGCGGTCCCGATCCAGCCGCCAGAGGAGCCGACGGGAGTCGCGTGAGCCTGTGGTCGCTGAGCGACCACGGGCTTGCGCGGGTCGGCGCTCTGGCCCGGCCGCGGGTCGGCCGGGCGGGCTACGCCCGCGGCAGCTGGTGGCCGCGGAGGTAGTCGGCAGCGCTCATCGCTCTTCTGCCGGGCGGCTGGACTGACTCGAGCTCGAGCATGGTCCCGCCGGCGGCGCCGAGCAGGAGATGGCCATCGCCGTTGACGAGCGCGCCAGCGGCCGGCGCGGCGGCCGTAGTTGAGTCCTCCACCGCAACGGCCGAGACGACGCCGAGGAAGCTGCCGTCGGCGAGCGGGAGGCGGGCGCCGATGTGCGGCGTCAGCGCGCGCACGACGCGATCGAGGGTCGCGGCATCGGCAACGGCCGGGGCGAGCGTGCGGTCGTCGGGCCCGATCTTGTCGGCGTAGGTCACGCCGTCCTCGTCCTGCTCGACGTACGGCGGGTGCTCTTCGAGCGCCCGCACGAGCAGGTCGCCGCCGAGCGCTTCCAGCCGCGCGGCGAGCGTGCCGTACGTGTCCCTGTCTGAGATTGGCTCGCGCTCCAGCAGGCAGACGGGCCCGCTGTCGAGCCCGGCGGTCAGCCGCATGATCGCGACGCCGGTCTCGCGGTCGCCAGCCATCATCGCCCGTTCGACCGGCGCCGCGCCGCGCCAGCGCGGCAGCAGCGACGGGTGGACGTTGAGGATCTCGTGGTCGGACAGCAGCGGCTCCTTGATCAGCGCGCCGAAGGCGCAGACGATCACGGCGTCGGGCCTGGCAGCAGCGATCCGCGAGCGGGCCTCCTCGGCGTTGACGCTGTCGGGCTGGTCGAGGTCGATCCCCAGCTCGCGCGCGGCATCGGCAACCGGTGGCGACTGCAGCTTGCGGCCACGGCCCGCCGGCCGGTCCGGGCGCGTGACGACGAGCTGCGGCCGGTGCCGGCTGTCAGCGAGCCGTCGCAGGATCCCGGCGGCGAAGTCGGAGGTGCCGAGGTAGACGGTCCGCATGGGCGAGGTCGGGAGGGTGGGTCGGCGTGGCGAGCGGGTCGACAGGCGCGCTCAGGCGGCCTTGCCGTCGGCGTCGGCGGCCTGCTCGCGCAGCGCCCGCATCGCCTGCTTGCGCTCTCCGCGCGTCGTGCGGTCGAGGATCAGGACGCCGTCGAGGTGGTCCATCTCATGCTGGATCACGCGCGCCTCGAGGCCGCTCGCCTCGACGACGACCGCCTCGCCGTCAGCGTCCTGGGCTCTCACGCGGACGTTGACGGGGCGCTCGACCTCGACCAGCACGCCTCTGAGGCTGAGGCAGCCCTCTTCGGCGCCCTCGACCTCCTTGCCGGCCCACTCGAGCTCGGGGTTGACGAGCGCGATCACCGGCGAGTCCTGCTCGACGCGGTAGACGAGCACGCGGTTGAGCTTGCCGAGCTGGGTCGCGGCGAGGCCGATGCCGTAGGCGTCGTTCATGATCTCGCCCATGCCCGCGATCTGGTCGCGCAGGTCGTCGTCGAACTGCGTGACGTTCATCGCTCTGCTTTTCAGCACCGGATCGCCCCACTGGCGGATGTAGGCCATCGCCGCGGCGCGGCGAGCGGCCTGCTCGGGGCTGATGCGAGGGGCTTCCTCGGCTTCGGTCTCGTGCTCGTTGTGCTCGTCGTGTTCAGCCATTTCAGCGTGAAGTGTAGAGACGGCGAACAGGGAATCGATGTGGCGCGCGGCCTATTGCGGGTCGACGTCGGCGGAGATGCTCGCACGCCGGCCGGCCGGCGCTCTCGCGACCGCGTCGACGGCCGCGGCGACCGCGGTGACCGCCGCGCGCCGCTGCGTCGCCTTGATCACGAGCTGGCTGCGCTCTCTGCCGCGCAGGCGGAAGAGCGGCGCCGGGCCGAGCACCTGCGCGCCCGCGACGTCGACCAGTCTCGCGACCGCCTCGGCAGCGGCATGCGCGTCGGCCGCGTCTGGCGCGGAGCAGACGACCCTGATCAGCGACGCGAACGGCGGGTAGCGCAGCGCCTCGCGGCGGGCCAGCTCGCCGGCGAGGAAGCCGTCGCTGTCGTGGCGAGCGGCGGCGATGATCGACGGCGCGTCGAGCGCGAGCGTCTGCACCAGCACGCGGCCATCGCCATGCGGCCCGCGCCCGGCGCGGCCAGCGAGCTGCGCGACGAGCGAGAAGGTCCGCTCCTCGGCGCGGAAGTCGGGGAAGCGCAGCGTCTGATCGGCGTCGAGCACGACGCCGAGCGTCACGTCGGGGAAGTCGTGGCCCTTGGCGACGATCTGCGTGCCGACGAGCACGCCGGCCGGTGCGGCGTCGAAGCGCTGGAGCGCCTTCGCGACCGCGCCCTTCGTCGCGCTCGTGTCGGCGTCGAGGCGGAAGACGGGGAAGCCGGGATCGCCGATCGCGTCGGTCAGCTCCTGCTCGATCCGCTCGGTGCCGGCGCCGTGGCGCGCGAGCGAGACCGAGCCGCAGTCGGGGCAGCGCGACGGCACGCGCTCGCCGTGGCCGCAGTGATGGCAGGTGACCGCGCGCTGGCTGCGGTGCAGCACGAGGGCGACGTCGCAGTCCGGGCACTGCCAGACGCGCCCGCACGAGCGGCAGGAGAGGAAGTTCGACCAGCCGCGGCGGTTGACGAGCACGATCGCCTTCTGGCCAGCGCGGCGGACGTCGCCAAGCGCCTCGCGCGTGACTGGGTGGAGCGGGTGCTTCGCGTCGCGCATGTCGAGGATCTCGACCGGCGGCATGCGGCGGCCGTCGACCCGTCTGGCGATCCGCAGCCGCCGCAGCGCGTGGACCGACTCAGGCCGCGGCGTCGCGGAGCCGCTCAGCAGGACGGCGCCGGCGTCGTGTGCGCGCCGGGCGGCGACGCGGCGGGCGTCGTAGCGCGGGTCGCCCTCATGCTTGTACGCCGACTCGTGCTCCTCGTCGACGATCACGAGGCCGAGGTCGGCGAGCGGCGCGAAGACGGCCGAGCGCGGCCCGACGCAGATCCTCGCCTCGCCGCGCTGAAGCCGCAGCCACTCGTCGTAGCGCTCGCCCTGCCCGAGCTGCGAGTGCAGCACCGCGACCGTGTCGCCAAAGCGCGCCTGGAAGCGCGCGACTGTCTGCGGCGCGAGCGCGATCTCCGGCACCAGCACGATCACGCCTCTCTCTTGCTCCAGCGCCGCCGCGGCCGCCTGCAGATAGACCTCAGTCTTGCCCGAGCCGGTGACGCCGTGCAGCAGGAAGCGGCGGGTGGCGGGGTCCCTGTCATCGCTCTGCAACGCCGCGACGATCGGCTCCAGCGCGGCCTCCTGCTCGGCCGTGAGACGCATCGGCTCGGCGCCGTTGCGGGCGCCGATCGCCATGTTCGTCGGGCGGCGGCGCTGCTCGCGGCGCTCGAGCAGCAGCAGGCCGCGCTCGGCGAGCCGTCTCAGCGAGCCATGGTCGGTGCCGCTCTGCGCCGCTGGCAGGGGGCCGTCGGCGACGAGCCGCTCGATCAGCTCGCGCTGCTTCGGGGTGAGGCGAGCGGCGCGGTCGGAGAGCGCGGCGCGACCTCCAGCGCTCGCCTCGGCGACGAGCACCCGCCGCACCGCAACGCGCGGCCTCGTCGAGCGGCCCGCGCCGGGCGCCATCACGAGGCCGAGCGCGCGTGCCGGCGTCGAGCAGTACTCGTCGGCGATCCAGCGGGCGAGTGCGACGAGGTCGGGCGGGATCGCCGGCTCGACGACGCTGAGCGGCTCAGCGAGGCGGTCGTCCGGCAGCTCGCTCTCCTCCGCGGTCTCGACGACGACGCCCAACAGCTCGCGCCCCGCGAAGGGGACGACCAGCAGCGTGCCGACGCCGGCATGCGCAAGCGCCGGCGGCAGGCGATAGTCGAACGGGCCGCGCAAGGCCCGCGCGGTCGTCAACGGCTCGATGCGGGCGATCGGTCGCAAAGCGCTGGGGACCCTACGCGGCGCTGCGGGCGAACGAGTCGGAGGCGCCATCGCTCGAAGGTAGCCGCCGCGCGCGCAGGCGCCAGCGGTGCCGCGTGCGCATCGCCTCGACGTCGCGCAAAGGGCGCCGTCACGTCGTGGCGCCCGCGCCATCGCTCCGGCGCTTGGACCGTGAGGCTCCAGATCGCCCGCGAACGCCGCCGCGCGCAGTACGCTCCCGCGCATGGCACTGGAGCTGCACCCATCCGAGCACGTGATCTTCGCCGGCCACCCGTCATGGCGCGGGACGCTGAGCTTCTACATCCGCGGCGCGATAACCGCGCTCGGCTTCGCCGCGGTCGCGGCGCTCGTGACGATCATCGGCAGCGGCTTCAGCGCCGTGTGGCCGATCGTCGTCTTCGTCGTGGTGCTGGCGGCCGTGATCCTCGTCGGCTTCTTCTACCGGCTGTCGACGACGTACACGATCACCAACCAGCGGCTGACGATCGAGCGCGGGATCCTCTCCAAGCACATGCAGCAGACGCGCGTGGAGCGAGTGCAGAACGTCAACACCGACCAGACGCTCGTCGACCGCCTGATGCGCGTCGGCCAGGTCGACTTCGACACCGCCGGCAGTGACGAGTCGGACTTCACCTTCCGCGGCGTCGCCAACCCCGAGCAGGTCGTGCGCGCCGTCGACAAGGCGCACCGCGAGCGCGAAGCCGGCCTCGAGCCCGGCCAGGTCCCGCCTGGCGGGGTCTGAGAAGCGCGCGCCTCACGACGACGAACGACGACGGGCGCCCCGCAAGGCGCCCGTTCTCGTGCTGCTGTGCAGCCGTGCGCGACGACGTAGGCCGCCGCGCACGGGGAAGGCAATCGGCTAGGCGGCAGCGCCCGCCAAGCCGGCGGCCTCGCGCAGCGCCTCGGCCTTGTCCGTTCTCTCCCACGTGAAGTCGTGGTCCTCGCGGCCGAAGTGGCCGTAGGCCGCCGTCTTCTGGTAGATCGGCCGGTGGAGGTCGAGGTACTCGCGGAAGGCGCCCGGGCGGAGGTCGAAGTGCTCGCCGACGAGCTGGGCGATCTTCGCGCGGCCGACCTTCTCGGTGCCGAACGTCTCGACCATCACGGAGACCGGGTGCGCGACGCCGATCGCGTACGCCACCTGGACCTCGGCGCGGTCGGCGAGGCCAGCCGCGACGACGTTCTTGGCGACGTAGCGCGCGGCGTACGCGGCGGAGCGGTCGACCTTCGACGGGTCCTTGCCCGAGAAGGCGCCGCCGCCGTGGCGAGCCGCGCCGCCGTACGTGTCGACGATGATCTTGCGGCCGGTCAGGCCCGCGTCGCCGACCGGGCCGCCGATCACGAAGCGCCCCGTCGGGTTGACGAGGAACTCCTTGCGCAGCTTGCGCGCGTCGAACATGTCGGCCGGCAGGACCGGCAGCACGACATGCTCCCAGAGGTCGTCCGGGATCAACGACTCTGCCCCCTCGGCGTGCTGGGTGGAGATCAGCAGCTTCTCGATCTCGACCGGCTTGCCGTCGCGATAGCGGACGGAGACCTGGGTCTTGCCGTCAGGGCGCAGGTAGTTGAGCGTCTCGGCCTTGCGCACGTCGGCCAGGCGCTTGGCGAGGCGGTGGGCGAGCGCGATTGGAAGCGGCATCAGCTCCGTCGTCTCGCGCGTCGCGTAGCCGAACATCATGCCTTGGTCGCCCGCGCCGGCGACGTCAAGCGTGTCGTCGTCGCTGGGGTCGGTGCGCGACTCGTGCGAGGCGTTGACGCCCTGCGCGATGTCGACCGACTGTCTGTCGATCGCGTTGAGGACGGCGACCGAGTCGGCGCTGAAGCCGAGGTTGCCGTCGACGTAGCCGATTCTGCGGATCGTCTCGCGCGCGATCTCCTGGATGTCGACGTACGTCGAGGTCGAGATCTCGCCAGAGACGACCACCAGGCCTGTGTTCACGAGCGTCTCGCAGGCGACGCGGCCGTAGGGATCGTCCTTGAGGACCGCGTCGAGGACGCCGTCAGAGATCTGGTCGGCGATCTTGTCCGGGTGACCCTCGGTCACGGACTCCGACGTGAACAGGAACTCGTTGTCGCTAAAGGTGCTCATGGGATCTCGAACGTCAGCTCCGCGGTCGTTTGTGACTCCCCGCTCGTCGATGTGAAGCCCGCCGTGCGGATCCGCCGCAACTCGGTCGCGAGGCCTGAGTCGGTCGATCCCTTCGGCTCGAAGAGGCTGAGGAGCTGGCTGAAGTCGAAGAAGACTATCGATGTCGCCTTTGCGGCGGGATCAGAGATGACCGTCTTGAAGGCCGGGCTGTCGGCGATCGAGCCGCTCCCGGCGAGCACCGCGCTCAGCGCGTCCGCGCTCGTCGAGACCGCGAGCACGCCACGCCCGACGGCGTAGTCGAGCTCGACGCCGCCGCTGGCCTTCAGCTGCCGTGCAGCGGCGGCGCCCGCTCTCACGTCGGTGAACGACGGAGCTGGCCCGCTCGCCGGCGCGAACAGCCTCGCGATCGCCGGCTCGAGGCCTCTCAGCGCGGTACGCGCCTGCCCTTCGTCCGGAACGCTCGCGAGCAGCACGACGCCGGGCGCTCTGTCGACCTGCACGAGCGCGACCGCGACCTCGCCCCCGAGCAGCGGGAGGATGTCTCTCGCGAACGAGACGCCTTGGTCGGCGAGCAGTCTGCCGGCCTGTCTGATCAGCGTCGCGGTGTCCGCGCCGAGCCCGCCGGCGCCGCCGACCCCGGTCAGGCCGCTGATCCCGCTGACGCCGAGCAGCAGCGGCAGCGCCCGTTGAAGCCCCGCGAAGCCGGCGTAGGCGAGCGCGCTGCGCGGGACGAGCCTCGTCAACGTCGGCGTGAACGTCGAGGAGGCGTTGTGCTGTCTGGGGTCGAGCACCTGCCGCACGTGCACCGACGCGGTGTCGCCGCGCGCGCTGACCGACATGCCGGCGGCGAGCAGGCCTCTCTGGTCCAGCAGGGCGCCGGCGAGGCCGAGCAACCCCGACTGCGGCGCCAGCAGGCGGCGGACGCCGTCGACCGAGGCGTAGGCGTCGAGCGCGCGGTCGGCTGGCTCGCCAGCGCTCGCGCGGCGGTAGGTCGGGTCCGCCGCAAGCGAGCGGCTGCCCGCTCTCCCTCTGCCGCCCCCGCTGCCAGCCGCGAGGTCGATCGCCGCGCGCACGCTGCGCTGCTGGCCGATCACGAGGAACCCGTCGACGAAGGCGGTGACGGCACCGCTGTCAAAGGCCGAGACCGGCGTCCCGTGGTAAGCAGCGGTCGTCGCGTGGCCGCTGGTGCGGGCGAGGAACTCTCTCGCCCCGTCCTCGTCAGCAACCGACAGCAGCAGCAGCGAGCCAGCGGTCGTCCCAACGCCGCGCGTCAGCGCGAGCGCCGCCTCGTCGCCGAGCCACGGCCGCACGTCGCGCGAGAACGCGACCGGCTGCGCGGCGGCGTCGCCGCCGAGCAGGGCATCGAGCTGGTCGGTCACCGTTTGCTCGGCGCCGAGCCGCCGCAGCAGCGTCAGCGCCTTTGTCGTCGCGCTGCGGTCGCCGTCGGTCGAGACGTCGAGGTAGGCGAGCGTGTCGGCCGGCACGAGGTCGGCGGCGCGCCCCGCCAGCGGGCCGCCGTCACTGCCGCCGCGCAGCACGAGCAGCGCGATCACGACAGCGACGACGAGCAGGACGATCCCAGAGACCGCGCGCCAGTCGCGCAGGAAGGCCGGCCGCCGTCCCGGCGACGAGCCACGCCGCGACCCGCCGCGAGCCGGTCGCACCTCGTCTGTGAGCCACGCCTCGCGCCCTGGGGGCGGCGGCGTCGGCGCTCTCCCCGGCGGCGCGCTCATGCGCGCCGGAGTCTGTCAGGCGGCGAAGTCGTCGGCGCCGGTCGGCTCGGCGTCGAGCGCGTCGAAGACGCCCTCGTCGGCGTCGGGCTCGGGCCGGCCGTCGCGCCGGCTCGTCCCGCGCGCCGGGCGCCCGCCTCTCTCGCCGCGCCGCTCGCGCCGCTCGACGAAGTCGATGATCAGCGGGATCCCCTCGAGGCGGTAGCGCTCGCGCAGGCGGTTCTCGATGAAGTAGGCGTAGTCGCGCGTGACGCGGTTGCGCGAGTTGACCTGGATCGAGAAGCGCGGCGGCCGCTCGCCCGTCTGCGTCATGTAGATCAGCTTGAGACGGTGGTTCTGCTTCGCCGGGGGCTGGCGGATCTCCTGGATGTCGGAGAGGAAGCGGTTGAGCTGCGGCGTCGGGACACGGCCGGCGGTGCGGTCGGCGAGCGCGAACGCCTCGACCAGCAGGCGGTGGATGTGGCGGCCGGTCAACGCGCTCGCGGTCAGCACGCGCGGGCGCAGCCGCAGCTTGTTGTTGACGCGGGCGCGCTCGTGGTCGAGGTCGAACTCGGGCTCGTCCACGCCGCCGGTCAGGTCCCACTTGTTCAGCACGATCGCGGTCGCGCAGCCGCTCTGCATCGCCAGCTCGGCGATGCGGAAGTCCTGTGAGGTGACGCCGTCGGAGGCGTCGCAGACGACCAGCGCGACGTCGGCGCGCTCGGCGGCACGGCGCGAGCGCAGCGCGGTGTAGTACTCGATCGAGTCGCCGACCTTCGCCTGGCGGCGCATGCCGGCGGTGTCGACGAGCGTCAGTCTGCGGCCCTCGTAGGTGAACGGCAGGTCGATCGCGTCGCGCGTCGTGCCGGCGACCTCGGAGACGATCACGCGGTCGTTGCCGAGCATGCGGTTGACGAGGCTCGACTTGCCGACGTTCGGCCGGCCGATCAGCGCGAGGCGGACGAGGTCCTCGTCCTCCTCGACCTCGCTGTCAGGCGGCAGCTTCTCGACGACCGTGTCGAGCAGGTCGCCGGTGCCGAGGCCCTGCGCGGCGGAGACGGCGACCGGGTCGCCGAAGCCGAGCGCGTAGAACTCGGCGGCGAGCGTCACGTCCTTGACGGAGTCGATCTTGTTGGCGGCGAGCACGACCGGCACCTTCGTGCGGCGCAGCAGGTCGGCCATCTCCTGGTCGCCCGGCCGCACGCCGGCCTGCGCGTCGACGACGAACAGCGCGAGCTGCGCGTCGGCGAGCGCGGCGCGCGCTTGCTCCTGGATCGAGCGCTGCATCTCGTCACGGTCGTCGAGGTCGACGCCGCCCGTGTCGATCAACGTGAATCTGCGCCCGTTCCACTCGGTGCGCAGCTCCTTGCGGTCGCGCGTGACGCCGGGCCGCTCGTGCACGACCGCCTCGCGCGACTGCGTGAGGCGGTTGACGAGCGACGACTTGCCGACGTTGGGGTAGCCGACGACGGCGACCTTCATGTGGTGCTCCTCAGATCGATCACTTCGACGTCGAGATCAAGCTTGATGATCTCGGGATCGCCGGTGTACAAGGGTGCTCTATGGCGCAGCGCGGTCGCCACGCAGAAGGCGTCAGGATAGGACAGCCCGCCGCGCGCCTTGATCTCGGCCGCGGCCTCGACCATCTCCCAGTCGGGGTCCTCGACGCGGACGACCGAGCGGACGTCGCCGACGCGGTCGCGCGCGACGCGCCGCCCGTGGGAGCGGACGATCGCGTAGTGGACCTCGCCGAGGTTGATCGACGACATCGCGCAGTCGTTCGCCATGATCGCCGCAGCGACCCGTCTGGCGGCCGGTCTCTCGCGCAGCAGCTCGACGACTGCCCACGCGTCCAGGACGATGCTCACCGACCGGGCCCGAACTTGCGAGCTTCGCGCTCACGGTCCAGCCGGCGCCCGTCGATCAGCGCGTCCAACGGGTCGGCGCTGCCGCCCTCCGCGAGCGATCCGACCAGCCGCGCGACGATCGCGTCTTTGGGCTCGGCCTTGCGAACGGTGATCTCACCGTCGCCGATGTCGAAGCGCACGTCGTCGCCCGGGCGGATGCCCAGCTCCTCGCGCATTGCCTTGGGCAGCACGACCTGTCCCTTGGCCCCGACCTTGTAAGTCATACCGGCCAGTATAACTGGGCGATGCCGGCGACGCCCTGCGGGCTGGCGGCGTCGTGGCACGCCGCCCCGCGGTGGTTCAGCGCGGGCCGCCGGCGAGGGCGCTGTTGGCGAGCGCGACGAGCTTGCGGCGGTCGCTGCCGGGGCCGGCCTCGACCATCTGGATCGCGTAGAGGACGCCGTTGTCGACCCATTGGATCTCCGGCGGAGCGCACGAGGCGCCGCAGCTGGAGCGCTTGAACCAGCCGGTCGTGCCGCCGTGCAGGCTGACCTTCCGTCTGAACGCCGGCTTGCCGCCGCGTCTGGCGCTGAAGGCGCCGACGAAGCAGGCGTTCGCGCCGCCGCAGCGCGGGCCGATCCCGAGCGCGATGCTCCAGGCGCGCTTGGAGGCGTGCCAGTTGATCTCGACCCCGCGGCCTCTGGGCTCTTCTATGCGGATCTTCGCGGGCAGCAGGATCGCGATCGCGGTGTGGCGCTGCATCCGCTCGATCGTGCTTCTGAACGCGCTCGGCGGAGCGATCGTGCGGATCGACGAGTCTGGCGATGCGTCAGCGGCCGCGAGCGGTGCGAGTCCGAGCGTGGCGGTTGCGACGGCGGCAGCCAGCAGCCCGAGCTTCGTCCACAGCGCGCGGCGCGCTCTCATCGCGTCCTCCCTCGCTCCTTGACCAATTCCGTCACGCGGGCGACGACCTCCTCGAGGTCGAGGCCCGTCGTGTCCAGCTCGACCGCGTCGGGCGCAGCCGCCAGTGGGTCGTGCTCACGGGTGCTGTCGCGCTCGTCGCGGATCGCCTGCTCGGCGAGCACGGTCGCGACGTTGGCGCCGATCTGCTCGGCGCGGCGGCGCGCCCGCTCCTGTGGGCTCGCCGTCAGGAAGACCTTCACCGCCGCGTCGGGCGCGACGACCGTGCCGATGTCGCGGCCCTCGGCGACCCAGTCGCCGGTCGCGACGATCCGCTTCTGCTGCGCGACGAGCGCGCGCCGGACGGCCGGGTCGGCAGCCGCGCGCGAGGCGGCCTCGGAGGCCTGCGGCGTGCGGATCGCGTCGGTCACGTCACGGCCGTCGAGCACGATCCGCTCGCCCAGCTCGATCCCCGCCTGCTCGGCGATCTCAGCCGGCTCAACGCCCTGCTCCGCCGCCGCGAGGCCGATGCAGCGGTACATCGCGCCGGTGTCGAGGTAGGTGAAGCCGAGCGCCTGCGCGACGGCGCGCGCCACGCTTGACTTGCCAGCCCCGGCGGGGCCGTCGATTGCAACCACCATGCGCGGAGCCTAACGCTCCAGCAAGCGGGCGAGGTCGTCGGCAAATCCGGGGTAGGAGACCGCGGCCGCGTCCATCCCCTCGACGGTCACGCCCTCGCGCGAGGCGATGCCGGCGACCGCGCCGAGCATCGCGAGGCGGTGATCGCCATGCGAGCCGATCGTGCCGCCGCGCAAGCCGCCGCCGCCCTGCACGACGAAGCCGTCGTCGGTCGCCTCGATCTCGCCGCCGAGGCCGCGCAGGCCGTCGACGACCGTCGCGATCCGGTCGGACTCCTTGACGCGCAGCTCGCCGGCGCCGCGCACGACCGTCTCCCCTTCCGCGAAACAGCCGAGCAGCGCGACCAGCGGCAGCTCGTCGATTCCGAGCGGCACCTCGTCGGGCTCGACCGTCGTCGCGCGCAGCGGGCCGTGCGCGATCTCCAGCGTGCTCGTCGGCTCGCCGGGCGTGAAGGCGCCGTGCGGCTCCAGCTCGCCCGTGATCGTCGCGCCCATCCGCTCGGCGATCCGCAGGAAGCCGGTCCGCGTCCAGTTGACGTTGACGTCTTGCAGCACGACGCGCGAGCCGGGCACGAGCAGCGCCGCAGCGACCCAGAAGGCGGCGCTCGAGGCGTCGCCGGGGACGGCGATCTCGCCGAGCGACAGCCGCTCGACGCGGCCGACGGCGACGCGCGCCCCGTCGCGCTCGACGGCGACGCCAGCGGCAGCGAGCATCCGCTCGGTGTGGTCGCGGCTCGGTGCCGGCTCGACGACGGTCGTCGGCGTCGCGCTCGACATGCCGGCGATCAGCACGCACGACTTGACCTGCGCGGAGGCGACCGGCATCGCGTACTCGAGCCCCTGCAGCTCGGCGCCGTGCAGCGTGAACGGCGGGAAGCGCTCATCGGTCGCGTCGATCCGCGCGCCCATCGCGCGCAGCGGCACGGCGATCCGGTCGACGGGCCGTCTGCGGATCGAGGCGTCGCCGTCGAAGGTCCACGCCTTGCCGGCCTGCGCCGCGAGCCATCCGGGCAGCAGCCGCATCAGCGTGCCGGCGTTGCCGACGTCGATCGGGCGGTCGGTCTTGGGCCCATGCAGGCCGCAGCCGCGGATCGTCAGCTCGCCGCCGCCGTGGCGCTCGACCTGCGCGCCGAGCTGCTCGACGGCAGCCAGCGTCGAGTTGGTGTCGGCCGCGTGGAGGTAGTTGCGCACCCGCACCGGCTCGCTCGCCATCGCCGCGAAGATCGCCGAGCGATGCGAGATCGACTTGTCAGCCGGCACGCGCAGCGTCCCCCGCAGGCCGCCTGTCGCGGGCGCGAAGCGGACAGCCTCCCCGCCCTCGCCGGGCATCGTCATGAGGACACCCCCACCGGAAGAGCGAGCCCCAAGGGCGAGTTCTTCCAACGGAAAGCAAGGCCCCCGGCCGCCGCTTTCCGCGTCATGCGCGTGCCACCGGGAAGCCCTGCCCCTCGACGATCGTGAGCGCGCGCTGCGCCGGCTCGTCTCCTGCGATCCACAGTGCCACGACGCCCTCCGCTTGGTTCGGCGCTGGGTACAGCGCCATGTCGGTGATGTTCACGCCGGCTCGGCCGAGCTCGAGCGCCAGCCGGGCGATCACGCCCGGCTCGTTCGGGACCGAGACGCGCAGCTCGTGCACGGCGCCGCCGGCCAGCTGCGCCTCCAGCAGCCGTCTGCGGTCGGTCCTCGCCGCCTCGTTCCACGCCGTCACGCCGTCGGCGTCGGCGTTGCTGAGCAGCGCGCGGAACTCGGCGAGCCGTCGCGTCGCGTCGTCGATCCGCTCGATCAGCGCGTCGCGGTTGGCGAGGTAGATGTCGGTCCATATGCCGCTGTTGGCGCCCGCCACCCGCGTCGCGTCGCGGAAGCTCGGCCCGGTCGCCGGCAGCTGCTCAGACTTCTCTTCCAGGGCGCGCGCCGCCTGCGCGACGAGCACGTTGGCGACGACGTGCGGAAGGTGCGAGACGGCCGCGAGCATCGTGTCGTGCGTCGCGGGGTCGATCATCGTCGGCTTCGCGCCGAGGCCGCGGATCAGCCGATGGAGCCGCTCCAGCAGCGTCCCGGTCGCGTCGGCGGCCGGCGTTAGGTACCAGACGGCGTCTTGGAAGAGGTCAGCGCGCGCATGCTCGACGCCAGCACTCTCCGCGCCCGCGAGCGGGTGGCCGCCGACGAAGCGGGGGTCTCTGATCGCGGCGGCGATGCTGCGCTTCGTCGAGCCGACGTCGGTCACGACGCACTCGGCGGGGATCGCCGCCAGCACGCGCGTGACGGTCTCCGGCAGCGTGCCGACGGGCGCTGCGACGAAGACCGCCTCGGCGTCGGCGACGGCCGCCTCGAGCGACGGCGCGCCGCGGTCGAGCGCGCCGTGGTCACAGGCGAGGTCGAGCACGCCGGGCGTCGGGTCCCAGCCGGTCACGTCGGCGTTCAGCCGCTCGCGCGCCGCAAGCCCGACCGAGCCGCCGATCAGGCCGACGCCGATGATCGAGACGCGCAAGCGGCTCCCCTCCAAGGCGCGGCGCTACGCCGCGGCCGCGGCCTCGGCCGCGACGGTCGAGATCGTCTTGCCGGCGACGGCCGCGGCCTGCGCGACCTTCTCGGCGTACGCGGCGAACTCGGCCGCGACGAGCTGCTGCGGGCCGTCGCAGATCGCCTCGTCCGGTCTCGGATGGACCTCGACGATGATCCCGTCAGCGCCAACTGCGGCCGCGGCGAGCGACAGCGGCTGAACGAGGTCGCGCCTGCCCGCGGCGTGCGACGGGTCGACGATCACCGGCAGGTGGGTCAGCTCTTTCAGCACCGGGACCGCGGTCAGGTCGAGCGTGAAGCGGTAGGCGGTCTCGAAGGTGCGGATCCCGCGCTCGCACAGCAGCACGTGCTCGTTGCCTTCCTTGAGGATGTACTCCGCCGCGTTCAGCAGCTCCTCGAGCGTCGCGGACAGCCCGCGCTTGAGCAGGATCGGGCGGCCCGCGCGGCCGAGCTCGGTCAGCAGCGTGTAGTTCTGCATGTTGCGCGCGCCGATCTGGATCACGTCGGCGACCTCGAGGACCGGCTCCAGGTCGCGCACGTCCATCAGCTCCGTGACGATCGGCAGGCCGGTTTCAGCCTTCGCCTCAGCGAGCAGCGCGAGGCCCTCGCGGCCGAGGCCGGAGAAGGCGTACGGCGAGGTGCGCGGCTTGTAGGCGCCGCCGCGCAGCATCGTCGCGCCAGCGGCCTGAACGGTGTGGGCGGTGCCGAGCGTCTGCTCGCGCGTCTCGACCGTGCACGGACCGGCGATCAGCGCGAAGTTGTCGCCGCCGACTTTCGCGCCGCCGATCTCGAAGACGCTCGGCTCCCCGTGTCGGATCTGACTGGAGGCGAGCTTGTATGGCTTCAGGATCGGCACCAGCTTGTCGACCCCGGCTGCACCCTCCAGCTCCAGCCTCGTCACGTGCTCGCGGTCGCCGAGCACGCCGATCACGGTCAGCTCCTCGCCGTTGATGCGGTGCGTGCGGGCTCCCGCCCCCTCGACGCGGGCGGTAACGGCTGAGATCTCGTCTTCTGTCGCGTCCTGCTTCATCACGATCATCATGCTGCGGTCCTCTCTGCGCTTGGGAATCTACGGAACAGGCGGGCACGAAGCCGCGCCGATCGCTGAGACGGCGCCCGACCTCACGGGTCCTGCCACGGGCGGCAGGTTCGTGACGATCTGGCCGGACGCCTAGATAAATCGCCAGGCAGAGAGGCGCCAAGAGCTGGCGTACGACGCAGAGCCGGCATACGTGCCGGCCGGGCGAGAAGCGTCAGTCGTACGGTCGCTGTGGCGCATGAGGCTCCGGCCATTCTGCCAGAGGCGAGATGCGCTGTGAAGGGCGACGGGGGCGAGAACACGTGCGCGCGCAGCCTCCGCGCGCGCACGTGTATCCGTAAGGCGCGGGCTTTAGATCAGCTCGCGCAGCGCGTCGAGCAGGCGGCGGTTCTCCGTCTGGGTGCCGACCGTCGTGCGCGCCCAGCCCTCACGGCCGAGCGCCTTGCCTGATCGGATCAGGATCTTGCGCTCTCTGAGCCCGTCGAGGATCTCCTGCTCGTCGCGCTCGCCGAGCGAGTGCCAGATGAAGTTCGCCTGCGAGTCGGCGACCGTCAGCCCCAGCTCGCGCAGCCCCTCGACCAGCATCATCCGGTTGGCGACCGTCTCCTCGACGCGGCGCGTCAGCTCGTCCTGTCTGAGCAGCGCGGCCTCAGCGGCGGCCTGGCCGACGGCATTGCAGAAGAACGGCTGGCGGACCTGCTCGACCGCGACGCGGAAGCGCTCGTCGCCGCACAGGCCGTAGCCGACGCGCAGGCCAGCGAGCCCGTACGCCTTCGAGAAGGTCCGCAGCAGCACGACGTTGGAGAAGCGGCGCGGCAGCGACAGCGACTCGTCGGGGTCGTCGAGCGTGGAGAACTCGCAGTACGCCTCGTCGAGGATCACGCAGACGTGCCTCGGGACCTGTCTGACGAACGCCTCGATCTCGCTCAGCGGATGCGCCGTCCCGGTCGGGTTGTTCGGGTTGCAGACGATCACGAGCCGCGTTGCGGCGGTGATCTCGGCGAGCATCGCGTCGAGGTCGTGGCGGTCCTCGTCGTCGAGTCTGACGATACGCTCGCGCGCGCCGGCGGCGGCCGCCATCTGCGGGTAGACCGAGAACGACGGCCACGCGTAGACGACCTCCGAGCCCGGCTCCAGCAGCGCCTCGGCGGCGCTCAGCAGGATGTCGGCCGAGCCGGCGCCTATCGCGATCTTCATCGGGTCGTAGTCGAAGCGCGCGGCGAGCGCTCTGCGCAGCCGCATGTTCGACGGATCCGGATAGCGGTTGGCTTTGGCGACCGCCTGCGCCGCTGCCTCAGCGACGCCGGGCAACGGGCCGAACGGCGCCTCGTTGCTCGCGAGCATCGCGAAGCCGTCGAGGGCGTAGCCGCCGGCCGTCGGATAGACGGGCAGGCGGCGGGTCTTCTCAGAGAATTCGATCGCCATGGCGGCGTCTATTCTGCCAGCAGCTCGAAGAGCGAGTCACCGTGCTTGGCGATGAACGAGGGGCCGATCCCTCTGATTGCCAGCAGATCGTCGCTCGTGCTCGGGCGGCGGCGGACGATCTCGCGCAGCGTCGCGTCGGTCGCGACCGTGTAGGCCGGCTTGCCCTCGGCGCGCTCGCGCCGCCAGGCCTTCAGCGGCTCCAGCTCGGCGTCGGAGACCGGCGGGCCCTCCTCGGCGGCGGCGGCCGCGGACGCTCGCGCCTTCCTCGAGGTGACCTGGATCGGCGGCAGCCAGTCGGGCGCGCTGTGGACGTCGCAGCAGCGGCCGGTCGGCGCGCCGGGCTCGGGGTCGCCGAAGTGGTCGAGCAGCTGGCGGCGGCGGCAGCGGTCGCCGGCGGCAGCGTATGCCTCGATCGAGCGATACGCCTGCCAGCGGCGGTCGGTCGCAGCGCGGCAGAGCTGCTGCACGCGGCCGCGGTCGAGCTCGCGCTGCGACAGCGTCACACGGATCCGCCCTCCCCCGCCCGGCGCGAGCGCGAGGCCGCCGGCGCGCTCGGCGACCGCGAGCGCGACGCGGTCGCCCTCCGCGCCGACGTCGAGGTCGACGGCGCCCTCGCCATCGGCCTGCGCGCGCAGCCGGCCGACGAGCACGCCGACCTGCGCGGGCGTGATCTCGGCCTCCTGGATGAAGCGCACGAGCCGGCCAAGGTCCGCGCGCGAGGCGAGCAGGATCGCCTTGGCGGGCTGCCCGTCACGGCCGGCGCGACCGGCCTCCTGGTAGTACGCCTCGAGGCTGGAGGGCAGCGCCCAGTGCCAGACGGAGCGGACGTCGGCCTTGTCGACGCCCATGCCGAAGGCGTTCGTCGCGACGACGACGTCACAGTCGCCGCGCATGAAGGCGTCCTGGCGCAGCGCACGCGCCTCGGCCGACATGCCGGCGTGGTACGCGACCGCGTCGAGGCCGGCCTCGGCGAGCAGCGCGGCTGTCTCCTCGGTCGACTTGCGCGTGCCGCAGTAGACGACCGCCGGGCGGTTCTCAGGCAGCTGGACCCCCGCGACGAGCGTCGCCCGCTTGCGCGCGACGCTGCCCTCGCCGTCGAACGGCAGCACGTCGAAGGAGATGTTCGGGCGGTCGAAGCCGGAGCGGACGCGCGCGGGGTCGCGCAGCTGCAAGCGCGCGACGATCTCTTCGGCGACCTTCGGGGTGGCGGTCGCCGTGCACGCCATCACCGGCGGATGGCCGAGGTCGGCGATCACCGAGGCGAGCCGCAGGTAGTCGGGCCGGAAGTCATGCCCCCACTCGCTCACGCAGTGGGCCTCGTCGACGACGAACAGCGCGATCGCGCGTTGGCCGATCGCGTTGCGGAACGCCTGGGAGCCGAAGCGCTCGGGGGCGGCGAAGACGACGGTCGCCGAGCCGTCGCGAAGCTGCTCGAGCGCCTGCCGGTTCGCCTCGCCGTCGCCGCCGGAGGCGAGCATCACAGCCGGGTGCCCGAGGTCGGTCAGCCGCTGGCACTGGTCGCGCATCAACGCGATCAGCGGCGAGACGACGACCGTCAGGTCATCGCTCGCAAGCGCCGGCAGCTGGTAGCAGAGCGACTTGCCGCCGCCGGTCGGCATCACGACGAGCGCGTCGCGATGGTCCAATGCCGCCTGCACCGCTTCCCTCTGCCCCGGCCGGAACGTGCTCATCCCGAGCAGGTGCAGCAACGACTCCGGCGTCGGCGCCGTGCCGTTGGCGGGCCGTTGCGGAGCGGGCCGCTCGGGCGCGGCCGCTGCCGCGAAGAGCGTGTCGGCCGGTGCCGGCGCGGCGGGGAAGGCCTGGTGGGCGGCGGCAGGCGGCGTGGCGGCGGCCGCGCGAGCGGCGACGGGCCGCGCGCTGTCAGCGGCCGGGGCAGCGCCCGCCCATCCAGAATCGGCCGCGCGGCCCACGTCGCTCGCCGTTCGCGACGCATGAGCAGGCGCGCCCGCATCGGCGTAACGGTCGAGCTCGCTCTCGTCGACCGTCGTGGCGAGCTCTTCGAGGTAGGCGAAGCGGTCGTCGTCGGCGGCCGCCGGGGCGGACGCGCGAGCGGCGGCGATGCGCGCCGCCGCCAGTCTCGCCAGCGGCGTCAGCGCCTGGCGCTCATCAGCAGCCAGCTCGCGCCAGCGCGTCCGCACCGCGTCAAGCTCAGCCTGCGCGGACGGAGCGCCGGGATCGGCGAAGACGGTCTCAAGAGAGCGAAGGGCGCGCAGCACGCAGAGGACGGTAGCCGACGGTCGCGACGGCGCCGCGCGACGTGCCCAAGCCGTTTCGAACCGAGCGCGGACTGGCAGCGCGGCGCGCGTGTCGCGTGACAGAAACGGCGGCGGGCGCCGCGCCTACTGCGCCGGCTGAAGGTCGGTGCGCAGCGCGCGGGCTTCGCGCAGGTGCCAGGGCTACTGCGCCGACTGAAGGTCGGTGCGCAGCGCGCGGGCTTCGCGCAGGTAGACGTGCGTCGAGCTGTGGTCGTCCGGGGCGTAGTAATGGACCATCACGCGGATCACGCGCGGGAGCGAGCCGGGGACGGGGACCTCGCGGGCGCACATCAGGGGGACGTTGCTGAGGCCCATCCGGCGCGCGGCGACGGCCGGGAACTGGGCGTTCAGGTCCTCGGTCATCGTGAAGAGACAGCTCACCATCGCGTCCGCTTCGAGGCCGTTGCGAGACATCAGCTCGCGCATCAGCTCGTCGGTCGCCGACAGGATCGCCTCAGCGTCGTTCTCATCCACGGTGGTGGCGCCTCGAAGCGCAAAGACCCGCATCGGTCGATTCTGGCAGGCGGCCGCACTCGACACCGTGCCCACCCTCACGTTTCGCGCCGCGCCCGGGTGCGCCGGCGCCCCGCGCCCGAGCGCGCCAGCGCCCCGCGCCAGCGCCAGCGAGGGCTCGCGCGCCGCCGCGGGCGCCGCCCCTCCCGCTACGCCTTCGTCGGCTCGTTCGCCGCCGCCGCGAGCTCGTCGACCTCTCTCGCGGTCAGCCGGCGGGAGCGGCCGATGCCGAGCTCGGAGAGGCCGAGCGGCCCAAAGTGGGTGCGCACGAGCGATCTGACCGGGTGGCCGACCTCGTCGAGCATCCGCCGCACCTGGCGCTTGCGGCCCTCGTGGATCGTGATCTCGACGACATGGCTGGAGACTCTTCTCACGCGGGCGGGCGCCGTCATGCCGTCATCCAAGCGCACGCCCTCGCGCAGCCGCCGCAGCGCGCGGTCGGTCAGCGACGGGCCGCGCACGGTCGCGCGGTAGGTCTTCGGGACCTCGAAGCGCGGGTGCGTGAGGCGGTTCGCCAGGTCGCCGTCGTTCGTCAGCAGGATCAGGCCGGTCGAGTCGGCGTCGAGGCGGCCGACCGGGTAGAGCCGCCGGCCCTGAGGCACGAGCTCGACGACCGTGCGGCGTCCGTGCGTGTCGGCCGCCGTCGAGACGACGCCAGCCGGCTTGTGCAGCGCGTAGACGACGCGCGGCTCCTGGCCGCGCACCGGCTCGCCGTCGTAGCGGACGTCGCTCCCCTCGCCGACATCCATCGCCGGGTCGCGCACGGTCGCGCCGCCGACGCTGATGCGGCCGTCGGCGATGAGCTGCTCGGACGCCCGCCGCGAGGCGACGCCGGCATGGGCGAGAAACTTGGCAAGTCGCAAGGCTGCCACCATAGAGGGCCGCGATGGACCTCGACCTCCTCAACACCACCCTCGCCGACCGCGGCGAGCCAGCATTCCGCGCCAAGCAGGTGTGGGAATGGACCGCCCGCGGCGCCCACGGCTACGACGAGATGACGAACCTGCCGGCCGCGCTGCGCGAGGCGCTGACCGAGGCGGTCCCCTTCTCCTCGCTCAGACTCGAGCGCGAGCTGCACGCCAGCGACGGCACCGTCAAGGCGCTCTTCTCGACGATCGACGGCCGCGCCGTCGAGGCCGTGCTGATGCGCTACAAGGACGGGCGCCGCTCGCTCTGCGTCTCCTCACAGTCGGGCTGCCCGCTGACGTGCACCTTCTGCGCGACCGGCACGATGAAGTTCGGCCGCAACCTGACGGAGTCGGAGATCCTCGACCAGGCGCTCCACTTCCGCCGCATCGAAGAGGTCGACCACTGCGTCTTCATGGGCATGGGCGAGCCGATGATGAACCTCGACAACGTGCTCGCCGCCTGCGAGCGGCTGCCCAGCATCGGCATCACGAACCGCCGCACCGCGATCTCGACGGTCGGCTGGATCCCCGGGATCGAGCGGCTGACCGAGAGCGAGATGCCGATCCGCCTCGCGCTCAGCCTGCACGCGCCCGACGACGCGCTGCGCTCGCAGATCATGCCGGTCAACGACCGCTACAGACTGACCGACGTGCTCGACGCCTGCCGCGCCTTCTACGAGAAGAAGCGGCGGATGGTCTTCATCGAGTACGTGATGCTCGGCGGCGTGAACGACAGCTACGCGACTGCGCTCCAGCTCGCGAGACTGCTCGAGCCGTGGATCTTCAAGGTCAACCTGATTCCGTACAACCCGACCGACTCGGTCTACGACGGCTCCAGCCGCGAGGCGATCGAGGCGTTCCGCGCGGTGCTGGAGCAGCACGGCGTCTCCGCGACCGTCCGCCTCACGCGAGGGCGCGACATCGACGCCGCCTGCGGCCAGCTGGCCGTCAAGGCCGGCGCCGCGTAAGCAGGAACGACTCCGGGACGCCGGGGGCGCCGGGGCGCCGGGGCGCCGGGACGCCGCTACTCCGGGGCGCCGGGGCGCCGCTACGCCGTCGGCGATATCGGGATGACCGACGCGCCGGCTCCCGGCTCGTCGTCGTCATCGGGTGAGGCGTCGGCGTTGCCCTCCTCGCCCGGCCGCGCGGAGCGGCCCTCGGCCGGCTGGGCGGCTGCCGGAACGCCGAGGCGGGCCTCGCCGGCGCGCAGCAGGCGGTCGCGGATGTTCGCCTCGACCTCCGGGGAGGGATCCCAGGCGGAGACCTCCGGCAGATCATCGATCGCTCTGAGGCCGAAGAGGCGCAGGAAGAGGTCGGTCGTGCGGTAGAGGACGGCGCCGAACTGCGAGCGGCCAGCCTCCTCGATCACGCCGCGCTCGATCAGCGTCGCCGCCGCCGACTCGGCGTTGACGCCGCGGATGCGAGCGATCTCGGGGCGCGAGACCGGCTGCAGGTAGGCGACGACGGCAAGCGTCTCGGCCTGCGCGGGCGTCAGCGGCGGGGTGCGCGGCTTGCCGAAGAGGCGGCGCGCCGCGTCCTCAGCGGTCGGGTTGGAGGCGAGCACCCAGCCGCCGCCGAGCTGGCGCAGCACGATCCCCCGCCGCTCTTCCTCGTAGTAGGCGCCGAGCGCGGACAGCGCCGCTTGCACCTCGTCGACGTCGTGCTCGGTCGCGTCGGCGAGCACCTGATCTGCGACCGGGTCGCTGGAGAGGAACAGCAGCGCCTCGAGCAGGCGCTCGAGCTCGGCAGTGTCGGAGTCGAGTCTCATCCCGTGCAGCCTTGCACGCGGGCCCGCCCGCTCACGACGCGACAGCCTCGGGCGTCGTCATGACGTTCGGCCAGGGGTTCTCGTCGCGGGCCTGCACGGTGATCTCGGCGAACGGCTCGTCCTGCTCCCACGTCGCCTCGCCGCGCTTGTAGAGCTCCAGCAGCGCCCACAGCGTCACCGCGACCGTCACGCGATCGGCTCTCGCGACCGCCTCGTCGAACGAGAAGCGCCCGCGCCGCAGCAGGCCGCGCAGGTGCTGTAGCCGCTCGATCACGGTCACTCTCTGGATCGTGACGTGGCTGAGCGAGATCTCCGCGGGCATCCGCAGCATCCCGCCGATCGCCTTGCCGAGCAGCGCGGGGTCGTAGACCGCCTCGGAGCTGTCGACCGTGCCGCGGCGCAGCTCGCTCGGCAGCGGCGCGTGGCGGAAGCGGTAGCCCGACTGCTCCTCCAGCCGGCGCGTGAGGAACTCGGCGGCGCCGCGGTAACGGTGGGCTTCGAGCAGGCGGGCGAGCAGCTCCTCGGCCGCCTCGCCGGGCTGCATGTCGATCAGCTCGTCCTCTTCGCCGGGGAGCATCAGGCGCGACTTCAGCTCCAGCAGCGCGGCGATCAGCACGAGGAACTCGGTAGCCAGCTCGAGGTCAAGCTCGCCGCGGGCTTCGAGGAAGTCGATGTACGTGAGCACGACGTCGGCGAGGTCGACCTCAAGCAGGTCGACCTCCTCGCGCAGGACGAGCGTCAGCAGCAGGTCGAAGGGACCGGCGAAGACGTCGAGGTCCAGATCAAGGTCCGCGGCACGCACCGACTGGACAAGCTAGCGGCCGCCCCCGACGCCTCCGCGTGCGCACACGCCGTCTTCCGGCTTTTTCCTGCTCCCATCGGCCCTTCTGTCAGGCTCATGACGTGTCCGCGCGCAAGCACCAGATCGTCGCGCCAATCCAGAACAAGCTGCTCAACCCGTTCACGAAGAGGCTGATCATGTGGGGGCTGATGCCGGCCGCCTACGCGCTGATCGAGACGACCGGCCGCAGAAGCGGCCAGCCGCGTCAGACGCCCGTCGGCAACGGGCAAGTCGGCGACGAGTTCTGGATCGTCGCCGAGCACGGCATGCGCGCCGCGTACGTGAAGAACATCCAGGCCGACCCGCGCGTTCGCGTGCGCTATCGCGAGGGACGGCGCGGGGCCTGGCGCGCCGGCACGGCCACGCTGCTGCCCGAAGACGACCCGATCGCGCGCCTGCGATGGCTCGGCACGACCGGGAAGGGCCGCGCCGTCAACGCTGCCGCCGTGCGCACGATGGGCAGCTCGTTGTTGACCGTGCGCGTCGATCTCGACAGAGCGTAGGAGGAGACCGCCGATGCCCGCCGACCCGCCGCACGCCGCCCCACAAGCCCGCTTCGAAGCGCTCGCCGAGTCACTGGCTGGCGAGCCGGGCGTCGGCCGCGGCAGACCGTTCCGCGGCGCCGCCCTGACCGTCGACGAGAAGATCTTCGCGATGATCCCGGAAGGCCGTCTCGTCCTGAAGCTCCCCCACTCCCGCTGCGCCGAGCTCGCCGACAGCGGCGCCGGCCAGCCCCTCAGCATGGGCACCCGCACGATGCGCGAGTGGATATCGATCGACCCCGACTGCGGCGAGGACTGGCACGCCCTCGCCACCGAAGCGCTTGCGTACGTGCGGACGGTCAGAGCGCGGCGCGGGCGGGCGAAGAGAGCGCCAAGCTAGGCAGTGGGCGCGGCGCCCGCGCGCCGCGACGCGGCTACTCGCCTTCGATCTCCATCCGCGTGACGAGGTCGCCGTCGAACGTGTAGACGTGGCAGACACGGCTGTCGGCGAGCTGTCTGCCATCGGGGTCGCGGATGACCTGGTGGACGCTCACCGCGATGGTGCCGTCCGGGCGCTCGACGATCTCCTCCGGCTCGACCGACGGGTCGATCGCTGCCCACTGGCGGGTCCAGTAGTCACGAACGGCCTCGTGGCCGACGACGCGGCCGCCTTCCCAGCCGTTGGGCCAGTCGACGTCCGCGGCGAACGCGGCCAGGACCGCGTCGATCTCGCGCTCGTTGAACGCGCGGTACAACGCGCGCAGACCGTTGGTGCGCTCTCTCATCTCGTCCATGAGCAAAAGCATACGCAACCTTTCGATTGCGCGTTGCCCAAGCGCGCTGCGAGCGCGCCGAGCGCGGCTCAGCCGCCGCGATTGGGCCCGACGCCCATGAGGTCTCTGACCTCGGCGACGATCGGGGCGGCGATGGCGTGGGCCTTTGCGGCGCCGGCGGCGAGGATCTCCTCGAGCGCGCTCTCGTCCTCGCGCAGCTCGGCGTAGCGCGCCTGGACCGGCGCGAGCCGCTCGACGACGGCCTCGGCGACCGCGACCTTGAAGTCGCCGTAGCGGGCGTCGGCGAACTCGGCCTCGACCGCGTCGAACGTTCTGCCGCGCACCGCCGCGTAGATCTCGATCAGGTTCGAGACGCCCGGCTTGTCGGGCTGGCGGACGATCTCGGCGCCTGAGTCGGTGACGGCGCGCTTGAACTTTCTCTCGATCGTCTTGGGCTCGTCGAGCACGAGCACCGTGCCCTGCTCTGTCCCGCCGGTCGTCGACATCTTGCGGGTCGGCTCCTGGAGATCCATGATCCGCGCGCCGACCTCGCGGTAGACGCCCTCCGGCACGATCAGCGGCGCGGCGTCGCCCTCGCGACCGGGCGCGAAGCGGGCGTTGAAGCGGATTGCGATGTCGCGCATCAGCTCGATGTGCTGGCGCTGGTCGTCACCGACCGGGACCTGCTGCGCGCGGTAGGCGAGCACGTCGGCCGCCATCAGCGTCGGGTAGGTGAACAGCGACGCCGAGACGAGGTCGCGCTGCGCGCCAGCCTTGTCCTTGAACTGGTGCATCCGGTTGAGGTCGCCGAACGCCGTAACGCTCGACAGCAGCCACGTCAGCTCGGTGTGCTCGGGCACATCGCTCTGGCGGAAGAAGACGCAGCGCTCGGGATCGATCCCCGCAGCCAGCAGCAACACCGCCGTGTCGTAGACGCTCTCCCGCATTCTCTGCGGCTCGTACGGCACGGTCGTCGCGTGCAGGTCGACGACGCAATAGATCGCCTCGCCGCGCTCCTGCCACTCGACGTAGGGCTCAATCGCGCCGATGAAGTTGCCGAGGTGCTTGCGACCGGTCGGCTGGATGCCAGAGAAGATGCGCACGGCGTTGAAAGCTAGCGGGCGTCGCTCTCCGACGCCGCCCGCACCGCCTCGACGATCGGGCCGTCGAAGGCGGCGACGACGGCCGGCGGGAGATCGATCTCGGGGTCGAGGCGAGCGGCGGCGAGCATGGCGGCGACGAGCGCCTCAGCGAGCACGGCGACGAGCTGCTCACGCGGGACGTCGCGGCGGGCGAGCCAGTCGAGCGCCGCCGTCTCGACGGCGCCGATCCACGCGCGCGCGGTCGCGAGCGCGAGCGGGGAGTCGCCGCCGGCCCCGGGCATGCCGGCGAGCACGCGCTCGGCGAAGGCGGCACGGTCTCGCTCGACGAGCGCCATCACCTCCTCGTCGGCGGCTGCCGCGCCGCGCACTACGGCATGGGCGTCGGCCTGCTCCTCAAGCGACGCAAAGAAGCTCTCCAGGCCGGTCCGCAGCTGCTCGGTCGGCGGCAGCGTCAGCGCTGGGTCGGCCTCCTCGCGCAGCCGCGCGGCCGCGCGGCCGACGGAGGCGACGTAGAACTCGCGCTTGCCCTTGAAGTAGTGGTAGAGCAGCCCGCGCGAGACGCCGCAGGCGGCGGCGATCTCGTCGATCGTGACCTCCTCCCACGCACGTCTGGCGAACAGCGCGACGCCAGCGTCGAGCAATTGCTCACGGCGGACGTCGACGTCGAGACGGGTGCGGGGCGCGGAAGCCATCCGCATCGAGTCTAAGAGCACCGCCCGCCGGGCCGCCGAAGGAGGCGCGTGAATCCGTGGGTCGTATGGACCATCGGATTAACGCGGCTCGGATGGGCGGGCCCGTCCAACACTGTTCGACAGGACTATTGGACTTTGATTCAATAGTCAGATGACCGCCACCGTTCCGACGCTCGCCGACGAGACCCGCGAGGCGCTCGTCGGCGAGGCGCCCTCCTCTCCCGCCGGACCGCTCGCCGCCGATGACCTGCGCCCGATCGCGCTGCCGCCGAAGCTCGGGATGCCGCGCGCCCTGCAGACGCTGCGCTTCAGCGTCCGCCAGATCGAGCTGATGTTCCGCGCCCAGCGCGAGCTCGGCGAGACCTTCCAGTTCCTCGGGATGGCGAGGAAAGGCGAGACGATCGTCGTCACCAGCCACCCCGACCACGTCAGATCGCTCTTCACCGCCAAGCCCGAGGACGCGCCGTCGCTCACGGGCGAGTCGCCGTTGCGGCCGATCGTCGGGCCCAACTCCGTGCTGACCGCCGTCGGGCCGCGCCACATGCGCCAACGCAAGCTGCTGCTGCCGCCGTTCCACGGCGAGGCCGTCGAGCGCTATGCGGCGATGATCGCCGAGGTCGCCGAGCATGAGATCGACACGTGGCCGGTCGGCGAGCCGATCCGCCTCGCGCCGCGGATGCAGGCGATCACGCTCGACGTGATCATGGCCGGGATCTTCGGGATCGAGGGCGTGCCGGCCGAGGGCACTGCCGCGCACGGCCTGCGCGAGGCGATCCGTTGGGGCGTCGCGATCTCGGTGCGGCCCGAGGCGCAGGTCTTCGAGCTGCTGAACATCAACCGCGAGGAGCCGGCCGGCCCGCTCAAGCGGCTGCTCGACAGACTCGACCGCTACATCTACGCAGTCATCGACGAGCACCGCGCGCCGCCCGACTTCGCCGAGCGGACCGACATCCTCTCGCTGCTGATGCGCGCGACCGACGAGGACGGCGTCCCGCTGACCGACAGAGAGCTGCGCGACGAGCTCGTCACGCTCGTGCTCGCCGGCCACGAGACGACCGCCAACTCGCTCGCCTGGGCGTTCGAGCGACTCGTTCGCACGCCGGCCGCGTACGACCGGTTGCGTGACGTCGCCCGCTCAGGCGACGCCGGCTACGCCGACGAGGACGGCTGGATCGAGGCGACGATCCACGAGACGATGCGCTCGCGGCCGGTGATCCCGATGATCGGCCGGCGCGTGATGAAGCCGTGGGAGCTGGGCGAGTACCGCCTCCCGGCCGAGACCTCGGTGCTGATGAGCATCCTGCTGCTGCACCACCGGCCCGACGTCTACCCGGACCCGTTCGCCTTCCGGCCCGAGCGCTTCCTCGACGTCAAGCCCGGCACCTACACGTGGATCCCGTTCGGCGGCGGCATCCGCCGCTGCCTCGGCGCCGCGCTCGCGATGGCCGAGCAGCGCGTCGTGCTGCGCGCGATCGCCCGCCGCACCGACATGGTCGCCGCCGATCCGGCACCCGAGCACGCGCGCCACCGCAACGTCACGATGATCCCCGCGCGAGGTGCACGGGTGATCGTCAACACCAAGCGCTGAGGGGTGCCTCGCCGCGCCTGGCGGCGTCCTCCCTCGCTTATGGGCTGGCGCCCACCGCGCTCGGTGCGTCCTTGCCAGCCACGGCGATCCACCCCTCAGTAAGCCGCGCCTGGCGGCGTCCTCCCTCGCTTATGGGCCAGCCACGGCGATCCACCCCTCAGGGGGCCGCGCCGCCACGGGCGCGGGCGCGCGCTGCTCAGAGGGCCTGGCGGATCACGGGGCGCTTTGCCGCGCCCGCTTCGTCCAGGCGCCGAACCGGCGTCGTGTACGGGGCGTTGCGGGCGATCTCGGGATCGGCCTTCGCCTCGCGCAGGATCTCGGCGATCACGTCGGCGAAGTCGTCGAGCGTCTCCTTCGTCTCGGTCTCGGTCGGCTCGAGCAGCAGCGCCTCGTCGACGAGCAGGGGGAAGTAGACGGTCGGCGGGTGGACGCCGTGGTCGAGCAGCCGCTTGGCGAGGTCGAGCGTTCTGATCCCCAGCTCGCGCTTCATCGGCGCGCCTGAGAGCACGAACTCGTGCATGCAGAGGCGGTCGAACGCGACTGGCAGGTACTCGGCGACGCCCTCGCGTCTGAGCAGCGCCAGCAGGTAGTTGGCGTTCAGCACCGCGGTCTCGGACGCCTCTCGCAGCCCCTCCGCCCCGAGCGAGCGGATGTACGCGTAGGAGCGGACGAAGACGCCGTAGTTGCCCTGGAAGCCGCGGAGCTTGCCGATCGACTTCGGCCGCGCCTCGTCGAGGTCGAACGTGCCGTCGTCCAGCTTCACGACCTGCGGCCGCGGGATGTAGGGCTCGATCCGCTCCGACACCGCGATCGGCCCGGCGCCCGGGCCGCCGCCGCCGTGCGGCTGGGTGAACGACTTGTGCAGGTTGAAGTGCACGATGTCGAAGCCCATGTCGCCCGGACGCGTGATGCCCATGATCGCGTTGAGGTTTGCGCCGTCGTAGTAGAGCGTCGCGCCGACGCCGTGGACGATCTTCGCGATCTCCTCGATGTTGGGATCGAAGACGCCGAGCGTGTTCGGGTTCGTCAACATCAGGCAGGCGACGTCCGCGTCGGCCTTCGCGCGCAGGTCGTCGAGGTCGACGCCGCCGTCGTCGTTCGTGCCGACCTTGACGACCTCGTAGCCGGCCATCGTCACCGTCGCCGGGTTCGTGCCGTGCGCGGTGTCGGGCGTCAGCACCTTCGTGCGGTGCTCGCCCCGGTCCTCGTGGTAGGCACGGGTCAGCAGCACGCCGGCAAGCTCGCCGTGCGACCCGGCGCTCGGCTGCAGCGAGACGTGCGGGAGGCCCGCGATCTCGCCGAGCGCCTCCTGCAGGTTGAACATCAGCTCCAGCGCGCCCTGCGCCCGCTTGGGGTCCTGCAGCGGGTGCAGCCGTGCGTTGCCGGGCAGCCCGGCGACCCGCTCGTGCAGCTTCGGGTTGTGCTTCATCGTGCACGAGCCGAGCGGGTAGAAGCCGGTGTCGAGGTCGAAGTTGCGCTTCGACAGGCGGTTGTAGTGGCGCACGATCTCCGGCTCAGAGACCTCCGGCAGCGCCGCCTCCTTCGTGCGCAGGAACCGCTGTGGGATCAGCTCGCTGAGCGGCCGCGCCGGCACGTCGAGCGGCGGCGCGGCGAAGGCACGGCGCCCCTCGACCGAGCGCTCATAGATCGTCGTGACCGCGTCGCGCTGGAACGGGATCCCGACCTGCGGCGAGCTGGCGATGTGGGCGTAGCGACCGCCGTCGCCGTGCGGCCCCTCGTGCGCCGCTATGCCGGGGTCGCCGTGCAGCTTGTTGTCGCTGATCGGCGCGCTCATCGTCCTGCCCCCGCGCCCGTCGTGGCGGCGGCTTCTCGTACGACGCCGTTGGCGTGCGGCGCGGCCGCCCCGCCGCGCAGCTCGGCGACCGCCCGCTCGAGCGCGTCGGCCAGCCGGTCGATGTCAGCCCGCGAGCGCTGCTCGGTGATCGCGACGAGCAGGCCGTCGGCGTACTCCGGGTAGGAGCGGCCGAGCCGGTAGCCGGCGTTGATCCCCTCCCCCGCAAGCCGCTCGACGACGGCGTCGACGTCGGCGTCGAGCCGCAGCGCGAGCTCGCGCACGACGGGCGCCTCGTGCAGCGCGGTGACGCCGTCTATCGCGGTCAGGCGGTCACGCGCGTAGGCGGTCCGCTGCACGAGCAGCTCGCCCAGCTCGACCAGCCCACGGCGGCCGAGCCACGACAGGTAGATCACGCCCGCGAGCGCGTTGAGCGCCTGCGCCGTGCAGATGTTGGAGGTCGCCTTCTCGCGGCGGATGTGCTGCTCGCGCGTCTGCAGCGTCAGCACGAAGCCGCGGCGGCCGTCGACGTCGGTCGTCTCGCCAGCGATCCGGCCGGGCATCCGGCGGATGTGCTCCTGGGAGGCGGCGAAGAAGCCGAACGACGGGCCGCCGAAGTCAAGCCGGTTACCGAGCGTCTGGCCCTCGCCCACGGCGATGTCGACGCCCTGCTCGCCGGGCGGCTGGAGGATCCCGAGCGGGATCGGGTCGCAGGCGCAGATCACGACCGCCCCGTGCTGCTTGGCGGCGGCGGCGAGCGCCGCGACGTCCTCGACGGAGCCGAGGAAGTTCGGCTGCTGCAGGACGACCGCGGAGACGTCGTCGCCAACCGCCGCGACGAGCGCGTCGAGGTCGGTGACCCCGCCGGCGAGCGGGACCTCCTCGACGACTTGCCCGTAGCCGCGCGCCAGCGTCGTGAGCGTCTCGCGGCTGTGCGGGTGCACGCCGCGCGAGGCGAGCACCCGCGGGCGGCCGTTGGCGAGCTTGGCGAGGTAGCCGGCGGCGCCGACGGCGCTCGGGCCCTCGTAGACGGAGGCGTTGGAGACCGGCAGGCCGGTCAGCTCCGAGATCGCCGTCTGGTACTCGAACATCACCTGCAGCCCGCCCTGCGAGATCTCTGGCTGGTAGGGCGTGTACGGCGTCAGGAACTCCGAGCGCAGGATGATCGAGTCGATCAGCGCCGGCACGTAGGAGTCGTACATGCCGGCGCCGAGGAAGCTGACCTCGTCCTCCGCCGACACGTTTCTCGCGGCCAGGTCGCGCAGGTGCGCGTACACCTCTTGCTCCGCCATGCCCGCAGGCAGGTCGAGCCCGCGGCCGAGGCGGATCGCGGCGGGGATGTCGGCGAACAGCGCATCGACCGAGTCGACGCCGATCGCGTCGAGCATCGCGCGCCGATCGGCGTCCGTGGCAGAGGTGTACGTGCTCATGAGGCTTGCGTCAGGCCTTTCAGTCGAGCTGCGCGGTGTAGGCGGCGGCGTCCAGCAGCTCACTCGCCTGCGAGGAGTCGCTGAGCTTCACCTTCACCATCCAGCCAGCTCCGTATGGGTCATCGTTGATCTGCTCAGGCGAGTCGGAGAGCGCCGGGTTCACCTCGACGATCTCGCCCGACAGCGGAGCGATCACGTCGGAGACGGCCTTGACTGACTCCACCTCAGCGTAGCCCTCGCCGGCTGTCACCTGAGAGCCGACCTCTGGCGGGTCGAAGAAGACGATGTCTCCGAGCGAGTCCTGCGCGAACCAGGTGACGCCGAAGGTGGCAACGTCACCATCGATCTTCGCCCAGTCATGCTCAGCGTGGTACAGCAGGTCGTCTGGGTAGCTCGCGTCGGCCATTAGCCGTTGCCCTTTCTGAAGAGAGGCTTTTCCTTGATGACGGCCGGACGCACCTTGCCGCGCACGTCGACCTCGATCGCCGTTCCGGGCACGGCGCGCTCGACCGGCAGGTACGCCATGCCGATGCCGATCTCCAGCGACGGCGACAGCGTGCCGCTCGTCACCTCGCCGCCACCGACGACCGCGTTGCCTTGGCGCGGTATGCCCGGGCCGCTGAAGACGAACGGCGCCAGGACCTCGCTGGGCCCCTTGGCACGCTCGGCGGCGACGGCCTCGGCGCCGATGAAGCCGGTCTCTTCCTTGCAGCACCAGCCGAGGCCGGCGGCGATCGGGCCGCGCGTCTCCATCAGGTCGTTGCCGTAGAGGTGGAAGCAGACCTCGAGCCGCAGCGTGTCGCGCGCAGCGAGCCCGACCGGCGCGGCGCCGGCGGCAAGCAGGCTGTCCCAGACGGCGGGCGCGTCAACCGGTGCGATCAGCAGCTCGACGCCGTCCTCGCCGGTGTAGCCGGTGCCGCAGACCCGCACCGGCTGCTCGGCGCCTCGCATGCGCATCTCGGCGGTGTGAAACCGTCTCGGCAGCTCGCCCTCGCCTGCGGCCAGCAGCCCGCTCACGAGCGCGCGCGCGTCGGGGCCCTGGACCGCGAGCATCGCGTAGTCGGCGGCGCGGTCGATCACCTCGACGTCGTCGCGGCCGGCGGCCTGGCGCTGGAGCCAGGCGAGGTCCTTGCCGTGGTTTGCGGCGTTGGTGACCGTCAGGTACCGGTCTTCGCCGACCCGGTAGGTGAAGAGGTCGTCGAGCACGCCGCCGTCCTCGCGGCACAGCACGCTGTACTGCGCGCCCCCGACCGCGATCTTCGCGACGTCGTTGGAGAGCACGCGCTGGAGGAAGGCGAGCGCGCCCGCGCCGCGCGTCTCGACCTCGCCCATGTGGGAGACGTCGAAGACGCCGACGGCGTTGCGGACGGACAGATGCTCGGCCATGATCCCCGCGGGGTACTGCACCGGCATCTCCCACCCCGCGAACGGCACCAGCTTGGCGCCGAGGGCGGCATGTCTGGCGTGCAGCGGGGTCTTCTGAAGCGCGTTCTGAGCGGCAGTCATCGAGCGCCGGAGGCTAGCAACCGGGGCGGTTGCCCAGAGGGTCGGTCGGGCGCTCGCGCGCCCGCTCTTCCCGGCTCAGGCTCAGCGGAGGAACGACGGGATATCGATGTCGTCGTCGCTGATCTCCAGCGAGGAGCGCTGGCGATCGTCCATCGTCACGTCGCGGCGGCGGCCGCGCCCGGCGCGGGCCTCTTCCCTTCTGTCGGCGGCGCGCGGGATCGGGGCGCCGCCATGCTCGAAGCCGGTCGCGATCACGGTGACACGCACGTCGTCGCCCATCGAGTCGTCGATCACGGCGCCGAAGATGATGTTCGAGTTCGCGTCAGCCGCGGCGGAGACGATCTCCGCCGCCTCGTTGACCTCGAACAGGCCGAGGTCATGGCCGCCGGTGATGTTGAGCAGGATCCCGGTCGCGCCCTCGACCGAAGCCTCGAGCAGCGGCGAGGAGACGGCTGCCCTCGCGGCGTCGACCGCGCGCGTCTCTCCTGACCCGGTCCCGATGCCCATCAGCGCCGTGCCGGCGTTGTGCATGATCGTGCGCACGTCGGCGAAGTCGAGGTTGATCAGGCCGGGGATCGTGATCAGGTCGGTGATGCCCTGGACGCCTTGGCGCAGGACGTTGTCGGCCTCACGGAACGCCTCGATGATCGTCGTGCGGCGCTCGACGACCCCGAGCAGCTTCTCGTTCGGGATCACGATCAGCGTGTCGACCTGCTCGCGCAGCCGCTGGATGCCCTCTTCGGCCTGGCGGTTGCGGTTGGCGCCCTCGAAGCTGAACGGCCGCGTGACGACGCCGACGGTAAGCGCGCCGATCTCGTTCTTGGCGATCTCAGCGATCACTGGCGCGGCGCCTGTGCCGGTGCCGCCGCCCTCGCCAGCCGTGACGAAGACCATGTCGGCGCCCTTCAGCGCCTCCTTGATGGCGTCACGCGACTCCGCAGCGGCGCCGTGGCCGACGTCGGGGTTGGCGCCAGCGCCAAGCCCTCTGGTGAGCTCGTGGCCGATGTTCAGCTTGATGTCGGCGTCGCACATCTGCAGCGCCTGGGCATCGGTGTTCGCAGCGATGAACTCAACGCCGCGCAGGCCGGCGTCGACCATGCGGTTGACCGCGTTCGTTCCACCGCCGCCCACACCGACGACCTTGATGACTGCGAGATAGCTGCCGCTTTCCATGAGGGTTACCGTCCGAGGCTGGAGTTAGCGTTGAGAGTTGGCCCCACGCCGGTGACTGGATTGTCGCACGTTATGGGCTTTTTCGGCTGGGTGTCAACGATGCCTGCGCGGCGAAAGATTCGTTGCATTCCGCTCAACTCTCTAGCACGCATCAAGCGTTTTGGGAGCACAGGCGTCACCCTCGACCTCAGGTCGACGGTTAGCTTACGGCGTGGAGTCCGCCGTGGGATCGGGCGTTCCGGCGTCCGTCGTGGCGGCCGGGTCAGCCGGGTCCGTCAGCGACGGTATGTCGCTCGTGCTCGTCGTCGGCGCCCCGTCGGGCAGCCCGCCGACGGCTGGGCGCTCCGGCGCGGCGACGTCGACATAGCTCGCGCCGGCTGCTTGCGGGTCGGCGAGCACCGCCGCGGCGGCCGCCCACTTGGCGTTGAGCTCGTCGTTGTCGCCGAACCAGAGGACCGGGCCGCTGGAGATCTGCAGCTCGAGGCCGTGGTCGCGCGTGACCGAGACCTGGCCGATGCGCGAGCGCAGCGAGTCCGGAGCGGCGCCGAGCGCGGCGAGCGCCCGCAGCGCCTCGCCCTCGGCGACGCTCGAGCCGTCGGGCGTGCCGTGCAGCGGGACCGTCGGCAAGGCGGCGGCCGGCGCGACGTCGCGCAGCAGCGTGCCGTCCTCGGTGACGGGGGTCCGTCTGCCGTCCAGCTCGACCGCCGCGACAGCGACGTTCGAGATGACGTGGACCTTCATCCCGGTTGGGAAGTCCGTGCTGACCTCGATGCCCTTGACGATCGAGTAGGGCGCGACGGCGCTTTCAAGCGCGGCTCTGTCGACGTCGAGCGTCGTCATCTTGCGCGCGGCGTCGTCGAGCGCTTGGGTCACCCTGTCGGCCTGGGAGCCGGAGATCCCCGTCACGGTGACGTGCTTGACGGTGACGAGCGGCGAGTCGCGCAGCCAGTGCCAGCCGAAGCCGAGCACGACCACGAGCAGGATCGCGAAGATCGCAGTCCGCAGGCGAGGGCGGCGTGGGCGCAGCCGCGCCACGCCGCGCCGGGCGGCGCCGAGGCGGCGCAGACGCAGCACGCGTGCGAGGCCGAACGGCGCGCGCGCGGAAGGTGAGCTCGAGGGACCCATGCCACCTCGGGAGTTCGACCCCGATCGGACATGACCTTCTCGCGCTGGACCAGGTTCCAGGCGCCTGCTACACGATCAGCCGGCGGCCGAGCGCGTCGACGCTGCCGGCGCCCATCACGAGGCAGAGGTCGCCGGAGCGGAGCTGCGTGCGAAGGAAGCGCTCCGCGTCGTCGAAGCCGGGCAGCCAGGCGACGCCGGCGCGCGGCGGGACGCTCGCGTCGGCGGCGGCCTCGGCGACGAGCAGGCCGCTGACGCCGGCGAAGTCGGCGGCAAGCTCGCGCGCCGGGTAGACGTCGAGCACGACGACGAGGTCGGCGGCAGCGAGCGCGGCGCCGAACTCGCGTGCGAGCGCACGCGTGCGCGAGAAGAGGTGCGGCTGGAAGACGACGACGACCCGCGCCGGGTCGAGCGTGCGGGCGGCCGCGACCGTCGCGGCAACCTCGGTCGGGTGGTGCGCGTAGTCGTCATAGACGACCGCGCCGGCGCTCATCGTCCCCAGCAGCTCGAAGCGACGGCCGGCTCCGCGGAAGTCGGCGAGCGCGCCAGCCGCCCGCGCCTCGTCGGCGCCCGCGAGCCGCGCCGCCTCGAGCGCCGCGGCCGCGTTGAGCGCGTTGTGCGCGCCCGGCACCGGCAGGCGCACGTCATGCAGGCGCCAGCCGAAGTGGATCCCCGACGGGCCCAGCAGCGGCTGCGGCACGTCGTAGGGGACGACGGTCACGTCGCTCGGCGCCAGCGCGATCAGCTCGGGACGGTTCCACACCACGATCCCCTCGGCGGCTCGTGCGAGGAAGGCGCGGAAGGTGTCGTCGACGTCGAGGCGGGAGGCGTAGGTGCTGTGGTGGTCGAGCTCGGCGTTCGTCAGGACGGCGATGTCCGGGTGAAGCTTGAGCAGCGAGCGGTCGGACTCGTCGGCCTCGACGACGATCCACTCGCCCGTCCCCCAGCCGGCGTTGGAGCCGGTCGAGCGGACGTCGCCGCCGACGAGGTACGTCGGGTCCAGGCCGCACTCGCGCATGATGTGGACGACCATGCTCGACGTCGTCGTCTTGCCGTGGGTCCCGGTGACCGCGATGCAGCGATGGCCCGGCAGCGCGGTGATCTCGCCGAGCAGGTCGGCGCGGTGCAGCTCCGCGAGCCCGCGCTCGCGCCCAGCGGCGCGCTCGGGGTTGTCGAGCGGGACGGCGGTCGAGTAGACGATCTCGACGCCGTCGCCGGCCGGGACGTTCGCGGCGTCATGCCCGACGGCGACGGTCGCACCGCCTTCGCGCAGCCGCGCGACGGCCGGCGAGTCGGCGCGGTCAGAGCCGCTGACCTGCGCCCCAAGCGCCCCGGCGACCAGCGCCAGCCCGCTCATCCCAGCTCCGCCAATCCCGATGAAGTGCAGCCGCCGCCCGGCCCAAGCTTGCGCGTCGCTCACGGCCGGGGACCCTAGCGGGGTGGGTTAGCCGGCGTCCCCCGCCCCGAGGTAGGCCAGCACCGCGAGGACGCGGCGGTGGGCGTCGTCGCTGGCAGGGAGGCCGAGCTTGGCGAAGATGCTGGAGACGTGCTTCTCGACGGCGCCGGGGGTGACGACCATCGCGCGCGCGATCGCGGCGTTGGTCTTGCCCTCGGCCATCAGCGAGAGCGCCTCGCGCTCGCGCGGGGTGAGGCCGGCGAGGCCGCTGTCGCGCTCGCCGGCGTTGCGGCCGCGGACGAGCTCGGCGACGACCTCGCGGTCAAGCGCGGTCCCGCCGCCAGCGACCCGCTCGAGCGCCTCGACGAACGTCCGCACCTCGCCGACCCGCTCCTTCAGCAGATAGCCGATTCCGCCGTCGCCGGAGGCGAGCAGCTCGGCCGTGTAGACCGGCTCGACGTACTGCGAGAGGATCAGGATCGCCAGGCCGGGCTGGCGTCTGCGCGCTTCGATCGCCGCGCGCACGCCCTCATCGGTGAAGCTCGGCGGCAGGCGCACGTCGACGATCGCGAGGTCGGGTCGATGGCCGCCGACGATCCGCAGCAGCCCTTCGCCGTCCTCGGCGTGCGCGACGACGTCGATCCCGCGCTCTCTCAGCAGCGCGACCAGCCCTTCGCGCAACAGCGCGTTGTCTTCCGCGACGACGACTCTCATCGCTCAGCTCCTTCTCCATCGGGATGAGGGCAGGCTTTCGGGTCCAGGGCCCCGTGAAGGGCGCGGTCATCGGCGGGGACGCCTCGGCACCGCTCGACCCAGCAGGTCATTGGCAGGGCAGCTCCGCTCGCACGACCGTCCCAACGCCCTCGGGGCTCGTCACCTTCAACTGCCCGTCGAGCGCCTCGACGCGGTTGCGCAGCCCAGCGAGGCCGGTCGACCCAGAGCCCGCGCCCGCCGCGGCTCCCTCACGCTCATCGTCGCGCTCGCGCACGCCGCCCGGGCCGTCGTCGGCGATCTCGACGACCAGCTCGTCGCCGCGCTCCAGCAGCGTCACGCGCGCCGAGGCGGCCGGAGCGTGCTTGGAGACGTTCGTGATGCCCTCGGCGACGACGAAGTAGGCGGCCGTCTCGACGACTGGCGGCAGCCGGCGGGAGATCCTCGCGTCGACCGTCACCGGCACCGCCGCGCGCTGGCCGAGCGACTCGACCGCCGCGACGAGGCCGCGGTCGGCGAGCACGGGAGGCGCGATCCCGCGCGCGAGGTCGCGCAGCTCCTTGATCGCCGCGCCGGCCTCGCCGCGCGCTTGGCGCACGAGCTCGGCGATCTCCGGCTGGCCTTCGAGGCGGTCCTCGGCGCGGCCAAGCTGCATCGACAGCGCGACGAGCCGCGCCTGCGCGCCGTCGTGGAGGTCCCGCTCGATCCGCCGCAGCTCCGCCGCCTGCACGTCGAGCGCGCCGCGACGGGTGCGCGTCAGCACGTCGACCCGCTCGGTCAGCTGTCTCTCTCTGCGCGACGGCAGCGAGCCGCGATACGCGATCAACGCGCGCGTGCCGATGATCGCGACGAGGCCGGCGATCGGCCAGACCGGCCAGAAGTAGCCGCCGCCCGACATCGCCCAGACGAGCACGATGACCGCGACGATGAAGCCCGTCGCCTCGGCGTGGAACTCGAGCCTCCCCAGGCGGCCGACGGCGCGCCGGCCGAGCGCGTGGACCGCAACCGTGACGGCGAGGCCGAACCAGACCCACATCGGCCAGAAGCTGCCGGCGCCGGTCAGCGCCCAGATCAGCGTGACGAGCACGCCGACGAGCGCCACGATCGCGCCATGCAGCGCAAGCGCGGCCTCCGGCTCCTCCCCGCGCTCGTGCGCGTCCGCTGACTCGGTCATCGCACCAGGAATCATGGCGAACAGCCTCTCACCAGCGCTGCCTCACGTCAGTGGCGCCCGACACCGTCACCCCAGCGGCGCGCCCCCGAGCCGATGGTGGGGTTGTCCCTAGCCTGCGGCTGCCAGCAGCTCAGCGGCAATCGCCGCCGCCGCGTCCGGGCGAGCCAAGGAGGCCGACGCCGCCGCCATCGCAGCGAGCCGCGAACGATCCGCCAGCAACGCGTCGACCTCGTCCCGCAGCCGCTCGGCGGTCAGCTCCGCGTCGGGCAGGATCACAGCCGCGCCGTGCTGCTCCATCCAGCGAGCGTTCGCGGTCTGGTGGTCGGCGGCAGCGTGGGGGTAGGGAATGAGGATCGCCGGCTTGCCGTGGGCGGCGACCTCGAAGACCGAGCCGCCGGAGCGGGCGACGACGAGGTCGCTCACCAAAAGCGCCTGGCCGAAGTCGTTGATGTACTCGCGCAGGTCGTACCAGGCGCCCGGCGCTCTCAGCGAGGCGAAGTCGCGCGCGCCCGCCGCGTGCAGCACGCGCACCCCCGCAGGCACCGAGGCGAACGCCGAGAGCGACGCGTGGTTGATCGAGCGGGCCCCGAGCGAGCCGCCGAAGACCAACACGACCCTCTCCCCCTCGCTCACCCCGAAGCGCGCCCGCGCGGCGGCAAGGTCGGTCGCCGGCGGCGGCACCGGCCGCCCGGTCACCAAGAACCGCTCGCCCGAATACCGCTCCAACGGGAACGCGAGGCAGACCCGTCGCGCGTACCGCGCCAGTGCCCGGTTGGAGACGCCCAAGTGGCTGTCGGCCTCGGTCAGCACGAGCGGCACGCTTCCTAACGCCGCGGCAGCGCCGACCGTCCCGGCGACATATCCGCCGCCGCCCATCACCGCGTCGGGGCGAAGCTCGCGGAGGATCTTCCGCGCGCCGAGCACGCCAGCACCGGCCTTGCCGACCGCGCGCGCCGCCTTCAGCGGGTTCGTGCGAGAGATCCCCTCGACCGCGAGCGTGCGCAGCTCGTAGCCGGCAGCCGGCACGAGCTCGCGCTCGGCCCGCTCGCCGCCGACGAAGACGACCGAGGCGCCGTCAGCTCGCAGCGCGTCGGCGACTGCCAGCGCCGGCACGACGTGGCCCGCCGTCCCGCCGGCGGCGATCACGATCCGTCGCGACGGCGTCACGCTGCGGCGACGGGTTTGAGCGAGGGCCCACCAGGCGCATGTACGCCCGGTTGCGGTCCGCGAGGTTCAACAGCAGCCCGACCGACGCAAGGATCACGATCAGGTTCGTCGGGCCGTATGAGACGAACGGCAGCGGCACGCCGGTCAACGGCGCCAGGTTGAGCACGACGAAGATGTTGAGGATTGCCTGACATGCGATGAGGGCCGTGAGGCCGGTCGCCAGCAGCTTCTCATACTGGCCGGCCGCGCTCCGCGCGATCCGCAGCCCCGACCAGACGACCATCCCGAACAGCGCGATCACCACCGTCACGCCGAGCAGCCCGAGCTCCTCGCCGATCACCGCGAGGATGAAGTCGGTGTGCGCCTCTGGCAGGTAGAAGACCTTCTGCACCGACTGCCCGATGCCGACGCCGAAGAAGCCGCCGGAGCCAAACGCGATCTGCCCCTGCACCGACTGGAAGCCGCTGCCGCCCTTGTCGGCCCACGGGTTGAGGAACGACGAGAGCCGCTCCTGCTGGTAAGGCTGAACGACCACGAGGATCAGCAGCAGCACGAGGCCGATCCCGGCGGCGTAGGCGAGGTAGCGGATCGGCACGCCGGCGACGATCAGGATCGAGGCGACGATCCCGACGATCACGAGCGTCGTGCCGGTGTCGGGCTCGATGATCACGAGCAGGCAGGCGCCGCCGGCGACGATCCCGAGCGGGTTCAGCAGCCCCTTGAACGACTCGACTCTGCGTGGATGCGCGGAGAGGTAGTGGGCGCAGTAGAGGATCAGCGCGAGCTTCATCAGCTCTGAGGGCTGCGGCGAGAAGATCCCCGGGCCAAGCCATGAGCGGGCGCCGTTGACCTCGGTCCCGATCCCCGGCACGAGCACGATCGTGCACGTGAAGAAGGCGAGGAAGAGCAGCGCTGGCATGAACCGCTTCGTGATCTCGTAGCCGTGCTTGGACATCACGTGCATCGCCCCGAGCGCGATCACGCCGAGGCCGACGTAGCGGACGAGGTAGGTCGTGCCGTCGCCGACGCCGCCGCTGCCAAGGACGCTGCTCGCCGAGGAGGCGCTGTAGACCATCACGGCGCCGATCGCCAGCAGGCAGAGCGTCGCGGTGACGAGCACGCGGTGCTCGAGCGGACGTGGCTGCGTGGGGACGCGGTCCCGTCGCTTGGCGCGCGGGACGCGGAGCGAGCGTGGCACCGGCCTACCGCTCCTCGACGAGGCGGCGGAAATGGTCGCCGCGCGCTTCGAAGTTCACGTATTGGTCGAAGCTGGCGCAGGCCGGCGAGAGCAGGACGACGTCCCCGTCGCGTGCCGCGGCGCCGGCTGCGGCGACGGCTCCCGCCATCTCGCCGACGTTGTGCAGCGGGACGCCCGCGGGCGCAAGCGCGGCGGCGATCTCGGGGGCCCCCTCGCCGATCAGGTAGACGGCCGCGCAGCGCTCGGCGACGAGCGCCGCAAGCGACGTGAACTCCTGTGACTTGGTGACGCCGCCGGCGATCAGGTGGACGGTGCCGCGCGGGTAGGAGCGCAGGGCAACCTCGGTCGCGCCGACGTTCGTCGCCTTGGAGTCGTTGACCCAGGCAACGCCGTCGAGCGTGCGGATCGGCTCAAGGCGATGCGCGACGCCGCCGAAGCTGCGCAGGCCGGCGCGGACCGCGTCGGGGTCGACGCCGCGCGCGAGCGTGACGGCGGCGGCCGCCATCGCGTTCTCGCGATTGTGCGGGCCGGGGATGCCGATCTCGTCGGCGTGCAGCAGCGGCTGGCCCTGCCACGTGATCGTGCCGTCGTCGTGGAGGGCGACCGCGGGAGCGGGAGCGCCAGCGACGGCAGCGCCGAACGTCACCCGCCGAGCCTCGCCCGGCAGCAGCGCCGCCAGTGACGGCGGCGCGACCGCCACGTCATCGGGCCCCTGGCGCCGAAACGCCTCCAGCTTCGCCTCGCGATAGGCCTCGAAGGTGCCGTGGCGGTCGAGGTGGTCAGGCGTGACGTTGAGCAGCAGCGCGGCGCTCGGCGCGAAGGCGAGCGTGTCCTCGAGCTGGTAGCTGGACGTCTCGCAGACGACCGTCGCCGACGCGCTCAGCGCGCCGACGAGCGACGCGACCGGCGTCCCGACGTTGCCCGCGACCGCGACCGGAAGCCCCGCCTCGCGGTGGACGTGGCCGATCAGCTCGGTCGTCGTCGTCTTGCCGTTGGTGCCGGTCACCGCGATGAAGTCGTTGGGCAGCAGGCGCCACGCGAGCTCGACTTCGCCGAGCACCGGCAGGCCGCGCTCGCGCGCGGCGCGCACAAGCGGCGCGCTCGGTGGGACCCCGGGGCTCTTGACGAGCGCCCGGGCACGGTCGAGGAGTTCCAGTCCGGCGGCATCCAGGTGCACTTCGACGCCAGCCGCCCGAAGCCTTCCGACCTCTGGCGCGCCCGCGTCCACGCCGATCGCCTCCTCCCCGCGCGCGTGCAGCATCAGCGCTGCCGCGATGCCGGAGCGGGCGAGGCCGACGATCAGGTACGGCCCGCCGGGAAGCGGCGGCCGTGCGCTCACCGGATGCTCTGCTGGTAGATCGTGAAGCCGACCGCGCTGCAGACCGCGGCGATGATCCAGAAGCGGAGGATGATCTTCGTCTCCGACCAGCCGCGCAGCTCGAAGTGGTGGTGGATCGGCGCCATCAGGAAGACGCGTCTGCGGAACGTCTGGAACGCGAACACCTGGATCGCCACCGACAGCGTCTCGATCACGAAGATCCCGCCGAGGATCACGAGCAGGATCTCGGTCTTCGTCATCACCGCGAGGCCGGCGATCGCGCCGCCGAGGCCGAGCGAGCCGGTGTCGCCCATGAAGATGTTCGCGGGGAACGAGTTGAACCAGAGGAAGCCCACGCACGCACCGACGAGGCAGGCGGCGAGCAGCGACAGCTCCGTCTCGCCGGTCGTGATGAACGTGATCCCGATGAAGGCGAGCAGCACGATCGCCGCGCAGCCGGCCGCGAGGCCGTCGAGGCCGTCCGTCAGGTTGACGCCGCTCGTCGTGCCGGCAACCACCAGGTAGATGAAGACGGGATAGAAGACGCCGAGGTCGATCTGCGCGTCGACGACGCGCAGCCGCAAGGTCGGCTGCAGCCCCGCCCCTCTCGTCGCGGCGAGCCACAGCCCGATCGAGATGACGATCGTCGCGATCAGCTTCGTGCGTCCTCTGACGCCAAGCGAGCGGCGGTGGATGACCTTCGTGTAATCGTCGACGAAGCCGATCAGCGCGCACGCGATCGCGGTTCCATAGACCCCGATCGCCGCCCAGCTGTATCTCGTCAAGATCAGGAACGGGATCGAGACGGCGGCGAAGATGATGATCCCGCCCATCGTCGGCGTGCCCGCCTTGGAGTGATGGCCCTCGGGCCCGTCCTCGCGGATGTGCTGGCCGAACTCGCGCTCGCGGATGAACGCGATGAACTTCGGGCTGAGGAAGATGCAGAGCACCAGCGAGGCGGTCCCCGCGATCAAGATCCGTCCCATGCGATCAGGCCGCCTTGTCTTCGCCGTTGCGGGCGCGGAGTGCTTCGCGCGCGACGGTGACGTCGTCGAACGGCAGCTTCTCGCCGCCGGCGAACTCCTGCCCCTGCTCGTGGCCCTTGCCCGCGATCACGACGACGTCGCCGGCTTGCGCCGCGGCGATCGCCTCGAAGATCGATCTGCGGCGGTCGACCTCGACGTGGACGTGCGGTCCCTCGCCGGTGCCGAAGACGATGTCGCGCAGGATCTCCTCCGGGTCTTCTGAGCGGGGGTTGTCTGAAGTCACATAGGCCTCGTCGGCGAGCCGGACGGCGATCTCGCCCATCAGCGGGCGCTTGCCTCGGTCACGGTCGCCGCCGCAGCCGAAGACGGTCAGGACGCGCTTGTCGGTCAGGCCGCGCGCCGCTTGCAGGACGTTGTCGAGCGAGTCGGGCGTGTGCGCATAGTCGACGAGCACGGCGAACTCCTGCCCCTCCTCGACCGGCTCGAAGCGGCCGGGCACGCGGCCGGCCTGCGGCAGCGCGGCGGCGATCTGCTGCAGCGAGACGCCGAGCGCGCGCACCGCGGCGACGGCGCCGAGCACGTTCTGCACGTTGAAGCGGCCGGGCAGCGGGGTGCGCAGCGCGATCGGCCCCTCGGGCGTGAGCGCAGTGAAGGTCGAGCCGGTCAGGCCGGTGCGCAGGTCGGTCGCGCGGTAGTCGGCGTCATGGTCGATCGCGGTCGTCACGAGCTTCGAGCCGCTCGCGCGCAGGCCGGCGGCGAGCCGCTGCCCGTAGGGGTCGTCGACGTTGACGACGTTGACGCCCGGCGCCTCGCCGCTCGCCGGGGCGAACAGCTTGTGCTTCGCGGCGAAGTACTCCTCCATCGTCGGATGGAAGTCGAGGTGGTCCTGCGTGAGGTTCGTGAAGATCGCGGCGGCGAAGTGGATCGCGTCGGCGCGATGGAGCTCGAGCGCGTGGGACGACACCTCCATCACGCATGCGACGTCGCCGCCGCCGAGCATCGCGCGGAAGTCTCGCTGCAGCTCGATCGCCTCGGCGGTCGTGCGCTGGACCGCCCGCTCCTTGCCGCCGACGAACGACGTGACGGTGCCGAGCAGCCCGGTCTGGCGCCCGGCCGCTTCCAGCAGCGCGCGAACGAGGAACGCGGTCGTCGTCTTGCCGTTCGTGCCGGTGATGCCGACAACCTGCAAGTCGGCCGTCGGGTCGCCCGCGAAGGCGGCCGCGGCGGGCGCCATCGCCGCGCGCACCGAGGGCACGAGCATCTCGGGCACGCCGAGGCCGAGCTCGCGCTCGACGACCAGCGCGGCGGCGCCGCGCGTCACGGCGTCGGCCGCGAAGTCGTGGCCGTCGCGCGTGAAGCCGGGCACGCAGAAGAAAAGCGTTCCCGGCTGGACCGTCCGGTTGTCGTAGGCGAGCGCTGTGATCTCGGTCTCGCCGGCGGGGGAGGCAAGCGCTGCCGGGTCAGCGGCAGCGGCCATCACGTCCAGCAGCTTCATCGGGGGCCGAGTGTACCCAGCCGGCCCGACCGCTCCCGTCATCACTCTCGTCATATGGGGATCAGCATCCGAGCAAGAGCGAGGCTCTGCCGAGTTCTTCCGACGTCACCCGAGGCCTCTTGCCGAGCGGTTACGCGTCAGTTCGGTCTGACGCCGAAGTACGGGAGCGCCCACGCCGCGATCTTCTGGAACGCCGGCGCGGCGACCTGGCCGCCGTAGATCGAGCCCTGCGGCTCGTCGACGATGACGGAGACCAGCAGCTGAGGGTCCTCGGCCGGCGCGAAGCCCAGGAACGACGCGATGTAGCGCGATCTCGAGTACTGGCCGTCGGGGTCGACTTTGTTGGCGGTGCCGGTCTTGCCGGCGAGGTCGTAGCCGGGGATCTCGGCCTCGGCCGCAGTGCCGCCGGCCGCGAGCACGCCTCTCAGCATCTCGCGCACCTGCGCGGCGGTCTGCTCAGAGATGACGCGTCTGCCTCTGGCCTCCGGCTGTCTGACGCCGCCGATCGACTCGATGATCTGCGGCGTGCGCAGGATCCCGCCGTTGGCGATCGCGGCGTACGCCTGCATCATCTGCATCGGCGTGACCGCCTCGCCCTGGCCGATCGGCAGGTTGGCGATCGAGGAGCCCGAGTACTGCGCGTAGGTCGGCACGATCCCCTGCTCCTCGCCGGGCAGCGCGACGCCGGTCGGTCTGCCGAAGCCGAACCGGTCGACCCATTCGCTGAACCGTCTCGCTCTCATCGCGAGCGCGATTCTGACGGCGCCGATGTTGCTCGACTGGGCGATGATCTGCGCGACCGTCGCCGTCTCGTCGCCGCGCGCCTCGTCGTCGTGCAGGATGCGGTCGGCGATGTGCAGCTCGGACGGCAGGAAGAAGCTTGTGTCCGGCGTGACGGTGCCATCCTGCAGCGCGCCCGAGACGGTGACCGCTTTGAACGTCGAGCCCGGCTCGTAGGTGAGGCCGGTGGCGTAGTCCATCTGCGCGGAGACGGGCGCGCCGCCGGGGTCGTTCGCGTTGACGCTCGGCCAGTTCGCGAGCGCCAAGACCTGGCTCGTCTTCGGGTCCATCACGATCGCGGTCGCTCTTCTGGGGCGGTAGGTCTCGCCGACGCCTCTCAGCACCGACTCGACCTTCTGCTGCAACGCCGCGTCAAGCGTCAGCCTGATGTCTCTGCCGGGCACGGTCGGGCTGTCGTCTCTGACCGAGATCGGCTGACCGCGTGCGTCGGAGACGACTCTGCGCACGCCATCTCTACCGCGCAGGGCTCTGTCCTCGCTGTACTCGAGGCCGGTGCCGCCGCCGGGCTTCGCGCTCGCGTTGCCGATCACCTGCGAGGCGAGCCAGTCGCGCGGGTAGGTGCGCAGCGAGCTTGGCGTCAGCGAGATGCCGTCGATGCCCAGCCTTGAGATCGCGTTCGCTCTCGCCGCCGGGACGGCCTTTGCGAGGTAGACGAAGCCGCCGGGCGTGTTGAGCTTGGCGAGGACGTCCTGCTCGTTGTCGCCGAGCAGCGAGGCGAGCTGCTGCGCCGCTCTCGGCTTGTCTTCGACGAGGTAGGGCGTCGCGGAGATGTCGTCGGCTGCCTCGGAGACGGCCAGGACGCTCCCGCGCCGGTCGGTGATCGTCCCGCGCGGGGCAGGCAGGTCGACCGTCTGGACCTGCTGCGTCGCGGCGGCGCGCTTGAGCGCCGGCGCGCGGACGGCGCTGATCCAGCCGGCGCGCACGAACGCGAGCCCGAGCGCGGCGAAGAAGAGCAGCAGCAGCAGCCCGATGCGGCGATCGCTCATGCCCGGCATTGGCGCCTCGCGTTTCGCTCGCTGTGTGCGGCGATGGCGCAGGCGGTGCGCTCGACGCCGTCAGCCCCGCTCATCCGGTCAGCGCCGTCGCCCGGGGTGCGCTCGACGCCGTCGGCCCCGCTCATGCGGTCAGCGCCGTCGCCGGGGGTGCGCTCGACGCCGTCGGCCCCGCTCATGAGGTCAGCGCCGTCGCTCATGCGTGCGACGCTCACCCGGTCGGGGCGGCCGCGCCGCCCGCGTCGGCGGTCGTGTCGGTGGCTGTTGCGGTGTCGGTGCCGGTCGTCTCGGTCGCGGTCGTGTCGGCGGCGCCGGTCGTGTCGGTGCCGTCGGTCGCGCCGGCGTCAGTGGTGCCGGTGTCGACGGTTCCCGTCGTGTCCGTGCCGGTCGGGCCCGTCGTGCCGGTGGTGTCGGTCGTGCCGGTCGTGTCCGTCGCGCCAGTCGTGCCGCCGGTGTCGGTGCCGTCGGTCGTGCCGGTCGTGTCCGTCGCGCCGGTCGTGTCCGTCGCGGTCGTGTCGGCCGATGGATCGGTCGTGGTCACGCCGGCGCCGGTCGTGTCGGTCGTCGCGCCGTCGACGGTCGTCCCGTCGGTCGTCGTCGTGCCGTCGGTCAGCGCGCTGTCGCCGGCGGCGGCCGCGGTCGCGTTGGGGACGCGCATCTCGCGTATCGCCGCGCCGGCGTCGCCGGGGTGCGACTGGAGGAAGCGCGGCGAGCCCTGCGGCGGCATCACGAGGCCCATCGAGGTCGCCTCGTCCATGATCCGCCCGGCGTCGGAGAGCTCTGAGTTCTGCGCGCGCAAGACCTGGTTCTGCTGCTCGAGCGTGACGCTCGACTCGACCGCGCTGCCGATCCCCGCGTTCATCTTCAACAGCGACAGCTGCAAGGTGACGAGACCGACGAGCAGCGTGCCGACGAGCACGATCCAGACGCGGCCGCCGATCAGGCGGTCGAGCAGGCGATGGTCGGGCAACGCCCGAAACCAGGCGACAAAGCGTGCGCCGAGCGGCAGCTCGCGGCGTACGGTCTTCGGGACGGGAGCGGGCCGGCGGCGCGGCGCGGGCGCCTGCACCGGATCCCGCAAAGGCAGTGCGACAGCAGCCGAAGCGGCCGCAGCAACGCGCCCCGCGAACGGCGCCGACATCCGCCGGGCGGTCCCGGCGACAGCTGGCGCGGCAGCGCGCGTAGAGGCAGCCGCGACGCGCGCGGTCGGCCCGGCGCTGCGGGCAGAGGCGGCGGCGCGGGCCGTCGGTCCGGCCGTGCGGGCGGAAGCGGCGGCACGTGCAACCGGCGCGGCGGCGCGCTGCGCAGCGGCCGCGCCAACCCCGGCGTGCCGGTTGGCGCGCGGCGCGCTCGGACGCGGCGCGCTCGGACGCGGTGCGGCGGCGGCCTTCGCAGGACGGGGCGCGCGCTTCGCGGGCGCCGTGTTCGCGACCGCCTGGGCGGCGGCGACGCGCTCGTGCAGCTCGGCGGCGCGGCTGGGGGCGGCGGGCTGGAAGCCGGTCTGGGGCGCCTGCTGCTCCGGGCGCGGCGGGGCGGCCGGGCCCGAGACGCGACGCGGCGCGTTGCTGTTTCTGCGACGGGGCGGTCTGCCATGGCCGGAGCCGTTGCCAGCGCCAGTGCCGGCGGCGCGGCGACGGGCAGCGGCGGTTGCGGGCGCAGGGGTCACGCGCGCTCCTTCAGCTTCAGGGCGCCACGCAGGTGGGCCGACTTCGCACGGGGGTTGTTCGCGACCTCGCCGGGCGTCGGCGCGATCGCGCGCCGCGTCAGCAGCTCGCCCTCGGGCGTGCGGCCGCAGACGCAGACGGGCAGGTCCGGCGGGCAGACGCAGCCGCGCGCGCGGTCGGCGAGGAAGCGCTTGACACGGCGGTCCTCAAGCGAGTGGAAGGAGATCGCGGCGAGTCTGCCGCCGGTGCGCAGGACGTCCCACGCGACTGGCAGGCCGAGGTCGATCTGCTCGAGCTCCTCGTTGACCGCGATCCGGATCGCCTGGAAGGTCCGCTTGGCCGGGTGGCCGCCCGCGAACTGCGCGGGGATCGGGACCGCGCTCTTGATCACCTCGACAAGCGCCTGCGTCGTCGCGACCGGCGCCTTCGCGCGCTCGCGCACGATCGCGCGAGCGATCTTCGTCGAGTAGCGCTCCTCGCCGTACTCCTTCAGCAGCCGTGCGAGCTGGCGCTCGTCCCACTCGTTGACGACGTCGTGAGCCGTCAGCTCCTGGGAGGGGTCCATCCGCATGTCGAGCGGCGCCTCGTAGGCGTAGGAGAAGCCGCGCTCCCAGGTGTCGACCTGCATCGAGGACATGCCGAGGTCCATGTAGACGAAGTCGGCGTGCGTGCCCTCGTCGCGCAGCAGCTCAAGGCCCTGCGCGAAGTCGGCGTGGATGAAGCGCGTGGTGCAGGCGACTTCGGCGGCGAGCTCGGCGAAGCGCTCCTGCGCGAGCGGGTCGCGGTCGATCCCGATCAGCGTGCCGGTCGCGCCGATGCGGTCAGCGACGAGACGCGCGTGGCCGCCGCCGCCGATCGTGCAGTCGACAGCGACAGCGCCCGGCTGTGGGTCGAGCAGCTCGATCAGCTCCCCAGCGAGGACTGGGATGTGAACACCGGTCATGTCAAGGAGTGTGGCCATCAAAAATGAGCACGTGTCAGCCCGCCGAGGACTGGAGCCCCGCCGCGATGTCCGAGACGTTTTCCAGCACCTCGCCGTTGTACGAGGCCCAGCCGCCGCGATCCCAGATCTCCAGGCACTCGCCCGCGCCAACGACGCTGACGTCCTTGGCGAGCTTCCCGGAGTCGAGCAGGAATCTCGGCACCATCACGCGCCCCGCGCCGTCCAGCTCGGTCGGATGCGAGTTCGCGGTGAAGTGTCGGTTCAACTTGCGGAATTCCGGTGAGAGCGGGCTGTGCCCGGCGAGCGCGGCGGCCGTCCACTGGTCGTAGTCCTCGGGACGCCAGATCGCGACGCAGTCCTCGAGCCCCGCCGCGAGCACGATCCCCTCGGCGAATGCCGCTCGGTACCGCGTCGGCACAGTGAGCCGATTCTTCGCGTCGAGCGTGAGGTCGAAGGTGCCGCGAAACGTCAAGGGTCATCGCTCAAGAAAGAAGTTCCGGACCGGGGTGGCTGGGTGGGAGGAGCCCTGCCACCCCGGTCCGTGTGCGCAGCAAGCTAACCCACTCTCTCCCACTTTGCAACCCGCCTACCGCCCATCTACCCACCGTTCACACCGTTCTCTTCTTCGGCGAACAGAAAACCCCTTCATTGCAGGGTCTTTGGCGGTGGGGCGAAGTGGGTCGCTCCTCATGCGAATCCCGCAAATCCCCGTGCAGCCGGGAAAACTGGGCGCGACCTTGCACCGAAGGCGGAGTCCCGCCCCAGATCCGTCCGATCGGTGTGCCGAAGTGGGAGGAGTGGGAGAGCGGCCCGCGACGCGGGCGGCGGTAGCGCCGGGTCCCGCGCGGATCGCCGCCCGTGGGCGTCGCGGCGCGCGGGCGGCGGTAGAGCCGGGTCCCGCGCGGATCGGCGCCCGTGGGCGTCGCGGCGTCCGGCGCGGCGGTCAGGGCGGGCGCCGCTGATGGAGCCGGCGCGCCTACAGCCGCTCGGCGGCGGCGCCCAGGGCGGCGCGCGCTTCGTCGCCGAGCGCGCGGACCAGCTCGCCTACAGCCGCTCGGCGGCGGCGCCCAGGGCGGCGCGGGCTTCGTCGCTGAGCGTGCGGACCAGCTCGCCCGCCGGGACGGCGCGTGCGAGCTCGTGTGCTTGGCCGGCCCACAGGTTGATCGCGTCACCGTCCCCGCTCGCGCGGGCGGCGGCCCGCAGCGGCGACGTGATGTGGTGGACCTCTGGGTAGGCGCTTGGCGCGCCAGCGCCGTGGTCGCGCATGAAGCGGTTGACGATCCCGCGCGCGAGGCGGCCGCTGAACGCGCGCGTCAACGCTGTGTCGCCCGGCACCGCGAGCGCCGCGCGATGCGGCGCCGACGTGCCGGCCTCCGGCGTGAGCATGAAGGCGCTGCCGAGCTGCACGGCGCGCGCGCCAGCGGCGAGCGCGGCCGCGATCCCCCCGCCGGTCATGATCCCGCCCGCGGCGACGAGCGGAAGGTCGACGGTCGAACGCACGAGCTGCAACAGCGCGAGCAGCCCGATCTCGCCGGGCGCGCCGTCGTCGAAGCTGCCGCGATGCCCGCCCGCCTCGACGCCCTGCACCCCGAGCGCGTCCGCTCCGACGGCCGCCGCTGTGCGCGCCTCCGCGGGCGTCGTGACCGTCACCCACACCGCGCACCCAGCCGCCTGAAGCCCCGCGACGGTCTCGGCTTGGGGCAGCCCAAAGGCGAACGAGACGACCGCCGGCCGCAGCTCCCGCACAAGCGCGAGCTTCTCTCCCCATCCGTCATCGTCCTGGCGCGGCTCGCCCACCTCCGCGCCAAGCCGCTCCGCATCGGACCGGACCGCGTCGGCGTAGCGGGCGACGGACTCGGCGCGGGGGCCGCCCTCTCCAGCACCCACGCTCGACGGGACGAAGAGGTTGACGCCAAACGGCCGCTCGGTCGCCTCCCGCACGGCCGCGATCTCCTCCCCCACCGCCGCCGCGGACTTGTAACCGGCGGCGAGGAACCCGAGCCCGCCAGCCTCGGAGACCGCCGCGGCAAGCGCTGCCGTCGAGGGCCCGCCGGCAAGCGGGGCCTGCACGATCGGGTGGGAAAGCTGGTCGAGCGAGAACCGCGCCATCGCAACGAACGCTATCGACCGAGCACCGCCGGAATGTGTCTTCTGGAGAGAAGCGATCCTTGGGTCCTCCCAGGAGCGGCGGCGGCGCGCGTTGCCTACCCCATGAACGCCGCGACGAGGGAGGCGGCGACGAGGAGCAGGACCGAGGGGACGAGCAGGAGGGCGACGACGAGTTGGATCTTCGGCGCGGCCCGAGCGGCTTGCTCGGCGAGGCGGCGCGCGTGGGCGGCGCGGGCTTCACGTGCCTGGGCGGTGAGCGTGTCGGCGAGCGGGGCGCCATCTCGGGCGGCTCGCTCCAACGCGCGCACGAGCGCGCCGACGCCCGGCGCCGAGCACCGTCGGCGCATCTGCTCGAGAGCCGACGCCAGCGGTACTCCGAGTGCGACCCGTGCGGCGGCCGTCTGCCACTCTCGCGCGAGCAGTCCTCGCTCGTGTCGTGCGACGTCGCCGATCGCCCGCTCCAGCGACAGCCCGGCGCCGAGCGCGATCCGCAGCAAGTCGAGCAGGTCCGGCAGCTCGCGCTCCATCACTCGCGCACGCGTGCGAGCGCGGCGGCGCAGCCAGAAGTCCGGTGCCAGGAAGGCCCCCGCGCCGAGCGCGAACGGCAGCACCAGCCCGAGCCGCCCCGGGAGCGCGCTGGCAAGCGGCAGCGAGAAGGCGAGCCCGAGCGCCGTCGCTCCGCCCTTCGCCGCCATCACGTCGGCCGGCCGCAGCCCGAACGGCTCCCCCGCGGCCGCCAGGCGCGCCCCCAGATCCCGCGGCGCCGCCGGCGATCCGAGCCGCCGTCCCAGCCGCGCGAGCAGCACAAGCGCCCGCCTCCCCCGCCCAGCCGGCCGCCCCTCCGACGCGCGCCCGCTCCCCCGCCGCGTCGCCACAAGCGCGGCAAGCTCGCCAACCGCTCCCACAGCGAGCAGCGCAGCGAGCGCCGCCAACGTTGCCGCGCCGCTCACAGCCCGCCCCGTCCTTCGCCGGCAGCGCCCAGGCCGAGCATGTCCGCGGCGAATGAGCGCACCGCGCCCGTCACGCCTCGACCCGCGCCGTCCGCGACGAATGAGAACACCGCGCCCGTCACGCCTCGACCCGCGCCAGGCGGCGGATCGCGACCATGGCGATCAGCTGGAGGAAGACCGCGAAGCCCGCGAAGTAGGCGGCGAGGGGGACCGTGGCGATCAAGCTCAGGGTGCCTGGTCTTGCCAGCTCGGCGAGGCCGGCGGCGCCCGCCGGGAGGACGGCGACGACGACGCCGGTGAAGCGGGCTTGGGCTGTCGCGGCGCGGGCGTCGTCGGTGAGGCGGAGCGTCTCTTCTTGCGCGGTCGCGAGCTCCCGCAGGAGGCGTGCGAGATCGCCACCCGCCTCCTGTTGCAAGAGGATCGCGGCGACGAGCGTGTCGTAGGAGCGACAGCGGGCGCGGCGACGCAGCGTCGTGAGGACGCTCGCGGCTGGCTCCCCGAGCGCCAGCTGCTCGGCCGCTGCCCGCAGCTCGACCGCAGCCGCGCCCTCCGCCCCGCGCGCGGCCTCGGCAAGCGCGCCGGAGACGGCGTGGCCGGCGCCGATCGCGTCGGCGAGGGCGCGCGCCACGCTCGGGGCGGCGCGCTCCAGGTCAGCCTGGTAGCGGCGGTGGCGCTCGCGCAGCAGCCGCCCGACCGCCCACGGCCCGCCCGCGCCTGCGAGCAGCGCCGCGATCGGGCCGGCCAGCAGCCAGCCCGCCGCGAACAACGCGGCCGCGCCGACAAGCCCGAGCCGCCGCCGCTCAGGCGGCGACGGCTCCCGCCCGCCGCGCACCGCACGCGCGAGCGGAGCGAGCGGCGCAACCAGCCGTGCGAGCGCCCGCGCCTGCCCGCCTGAAGACCGCTCGACCGCCCCCAACGCCTCCCATAAAGCGACGACTCCGAGCGCCGCCGCGGCGCCCGCGGCGGGAGCGGCCGTCATCGCGCGCGCCGCAAAGCGACAACCGCCAAAGCAGCAGCCGTGGGCTCGCCCGCTGCCAAAGCACCGCTCATCGCGCCGCGCAGCAGCGCCGCGTCCCCACGAACCGCCGCACCGCCGCCAGCCAAACGGCCAGTCATCTCCCACTCTCCAACCGCGCGACCAGCTCCGGCGGCAGCGGCGTCCTCCACACAGCCCGCCCGCCCCGGTGGGAGTAGAGCTCGCGCGTGCCGATGCCACCGGCGGTGCGGACGACTTGGCAGACGCTGGAGACGCGGCGGGTGCCGCCTTCTTCGCGGCGCTGGTGGACGACCAGGTCGATCGCGCCCGCGATCTGCTCGCGGATCGCCTGGTGGGGCAGGCCGACGTCGGCCATCAGCGCGAGCGTCTCGACCCGCCGCAGCGCCTCCTCGGCCGAGCCGGCGTGGACGGTCGAGAGCGAGCCGTCGTGGCCGCTCGCCATCGCGCTCAGCATGTCGAGCGCCTCTCCCCCGCGCACTTCGCCGACGACGATCCGGTCGGGGCGCATCCGCAAGGCGTTGCGGACCAGCCGGCGGATCGTCACCTCACCGCGGCCCTCCAGCGAGGCCGGGCGCGACTCCAGCCGCACGACATGGGGCTGGCGCAACCGCAGCTCGGCGGCATCCTCGATCGTCACGATCCGCTCGCCCTCCGGGATGAAGCTTGACAGCGCCCCGAGCGTCGTCGTCTTGCCCGAGCCGGTGCCGCCGCTCACAAGGATCGTCATACGCGCGCGTACGCACGCGCGTAAGAGGTCCCGCAGCCCCTCGTCCAACGTCCCGATCGCGACCAGCTCGTCGGGGTCGAAGCCGCCGCGGCGAAAGCGCCGGATCGTCAGCACCGGGCCGTCGAGCGCGAGCGGCGGGATCACGACGTTCACGCGACTCCCGTCGGGCAGCCGCGCATCGACCAGCGGCGCCGCCTCGTCGACCCGCCGCCCGAGCGGCGCGAGGATCCGCTCGATCGCATGGCGCAGCTCCTGCGTCGAGGCGAACGACGTGCCGGTCGGCTCGATGCGCCCGCGCCGCTCGACCCACACCGACCCCGGCCCGTTGACCATCACCTCGTCGACCGTCGGGTCGGCGAGCAGCGGCTCAAGCGGCCCGAGGCCGAACACCAGCTCCGAGACGCGCCGACGCAGCTCGTCGCGCTCCGCTTCGCTGAGCAGCGCGCCCTCACGCGCCACCAGCGCGTCGATCCGCTCCTGCGCCGGTCGTCCGTCATCCCCTGCCGATCGCACAAGCTGCTCACGCAGCAGCCCCGCAACCTCGTCCATCGCCTTCGCGCGCGCGTCCATGAACAAGCGGAGTGCGATCGCTTGGAAGTTCGCCCCCCTCTGGAGAGGCGAAACCTCCATAGATCTCATCCGCATGGCCAAAACGGCGCCTTTGAGCGCAAGTCCGTGCGCCTCACGCCGATCTAGAGGGGTGATGAGCGTCCAGCTCGCCGTCTCCCCCTTTCCTGCCACGGATGGCGTCTCTATCGCCCGCCAGCCGATCCACGACCGCTGGAAGCGCGTCGTCGGCTACGAGCTGCTGATCGGCGGTCCCAGCCTGCGCGCTCCGCTCGACGAGGAGCGCACGACCGCGAGCGTCATTGTCGAGGCGTTCACGGGGCTGGGAATCTCCGCCGTCGTCGGGAACAAGCCCGCGCACGTGCGCGTCTCGCGTCGCTTCCTGCTCGAGCTGAGCGCCTTCGCGCTCCCCTCAGACCGCGTCGTGCTCGAGATCGCGCCGCCCGACAGGCACGACGCGGCGATGCGCAAGGTGCTCGAGCAGCTGCACGGCCAGGGCTACCGGATCTCGCTGCTGTGCGGCGCCAACGACCGCGTGCCGGACCCCGAGCTGACGCGCCTCGCGCACAGCGTCAAGCTCGACGTCGCCTCGCTCTCCCCCAACGAGCTGGCCTCCGCCGCCGACCGCTTCGCCGCCGCGGCGCCGGTCGTGATCGCCGCCGGGGTCGACTCGCCGTCACTCGCGCAGCGCTGCCACGCGCTCGGCTTCCACGCCTTCCAGGGCTTCTACTTCTGCGCCCCCGACATCGTCCACGGCCAGCTCCCGCCGATGACGCGGCTCGGGGAGCTGCGCTCGCTCGCAGGCCTCTACGCACAGACGATCACGTTCGAGGAGTTCGAGCGGATCATCGCGCGCGACGTCGGCCTCAGCTATCGCCTGCTGTGCTACCTCAACTCCGCCTTCTTCAACCTGCCGCGCAGAGTCGCCTCGGTGCGCGAGGCGCTGATGATGCTGGGAATGAAGGCGGTGCGGCGGTGGGCGACGCTGATCGCCCTGTCAGGCAACGAGGCGAGACCGAACGAGCTGACCGTCACCGCGCTGCTGCGCGGGCGCCTCTGCGAGCTGATCGGCCGTCGGCGCCCGTCGCCGACCGTCGGCGCCGACGCCTTCTTCACCGTCGGCCTCTTCTCCGTCATGGACGCGATCATGAACGCGCCGCTGGAGCAGGTGCTCGACGCGCTGCCGCTGGCGAGCGAGTCGCGTATCGCGCTGTTGCAGCGGACCGGGCCGATGGGCGACGCGATCGCCGCGACGGTCGCCTATGAGCGCGGCGACTTCGCCGCCGTCGAGGCGCTGCTGCCCGGCCTCAACATGACCGAGCTGTACCTCGGCGCGGTCCACTGGGCCGACGCGGCCTGCGGCGCGCTCGGCGCCGAGGAGCAAGCTGACGTCGACGCTCAGGAGAGCGACGGCGAGGAAGACGCCGGCGACGGCGACGACGTGCCGGTCGGCTCGCTGCCGAGCTGAGCGCCGCTGCCGTCGCGCTCGGGTCGGGCCACCGCGGCGGCCCGAGCTTCGACGCCGAGGTCGCGTGCGACGACGCGGACGACCGCGTCGACGACTTCCGGCGCGAACTGCCTGCCAGCGTGGGCTCGCAGCTCCTGGAGCGCGTCCTGTGGCGAGCGAGCGCTGCGGTAGGAGCGGTCGGTCGTCATCGCGTTGAAGGCGTCGCAGGCGGCGACGACGGTCGCTTCGCGGGGAATCCTCAGCGACTCCAGCCCGTCGGGATAGCCGCCGCCGTCCCAGCGCTCATGTGAGGCGCGGACGATCCGGCCGATGTCGGCGAGCGGGCCGCCGACGCGGTCGAGCATCCGCTGGCCTTCGATCGTGTGCGTCTTCATCAGCTCCCACTCGTGCTCGTCGAGCGGGCCTGGTCTGTTGATGATCTCGCTGGGGATCACGATCTTTCCGATGTCATGCAGCAGCGCCGCGAGCTCGACGTTGTGCCGCTCGCGCGGGTCGAGGCCCAGCTCCTCGGCGACCTCAAGCGACAGCGCGACGACGCCGCGGGTGTGGTCGCCGCCGGTGTACTCGTCGGCGTCCTCGAGCAGGTCGCCGAGCAGCATCGCGATCCCGCGGTAGGCGCCGCCAAGCTCGAGCGCCTGCTCAAGGCGCTCATTGCGCTCGCGCGCGAAGACAGTCAGCAAGAGCGCGAGCGGCAACACGAGCAGGAAGGCGTAAGGCCGGTCGATCGATGCGATCGCGGCGAGCACGCCGGCCGGCGTGAGCAGCGCGTCGACGAGCCAGACCCATTCGAGCGCGCGCAGCTGGTCGCGCAGCGCGATGTCGAGCGCGAGCCGCGAGCGGACGGTGGAGACGACCAGCTCGATCGCGAACTGGGCGGCAAGTGCCGGCACGAGCCAGACCCAGGCGTCGCCGACCGGGGCCGTCACGCCTGCGGCCAGCAGCACGAGCGCCGGGCCGATCGCGTGCCAGGCGTCGCCAGGGAGCATCAACGCGCGCGCCGGATGAAGCCGGCCGCGGACGTAGTCCGGGATGTTGCCGATCACCATGCCGGCGAGCACGAGCAGCGGGACGATCTCGGTCGGCAGCGTGAACAGCATCGTCACGAAGACGAGCTGCGTCGGGACGGTGTGGCCGGCGCCGGCGAAGAAGCGCACCTGCGAGAGCGCCGCGTACGAGAGCACGAGCGCGATCGCCGGGCCACTGTCGAGCGCACGGCCGGAGTCGAACAGCAGCGCGAGCGCAGCAGCGGCCGCCAGGAACGGCAGCCCGAGCACGATCTCGGCGCGGACCTCCGGCCAGCAGGGTGCCTCCGCGCGTCTCACGATGTCTGGGACCCCTCTGGCCCGGGCGCGCGCGCATGGGCGCACGCTGCGGTCGTGTCGCCGCAGGCTCGAACGGCCTGGATCCTGAGCAATCGTCTCCTTGACATGCCCTCAGCGAGGAGATCGGCCCCAGGGGGCCGTCCCTTGAGGGCTGTGGACGGACTGGCATACCTCTTTCTGTCTATTCCTCCTCATCTCAGCCGCGCATCGACCCGTAAGCCCGCCCGACCCTGGCCATGGTCCTGTGGGGCGCGTGGCAGCAGGCGCAGCTCGCGGGCGAACGACTGGGCCGCCGCGAGGTAGACCGCCTGGGCGACGGTGACGCGCAGCGAGGCGGCGACGCGCTTCTCCCCCGCGACGCCGTCGGCCGTGCCAACGGCGGCGTCGGCCGGGGCGGACGAGGCCGACAGCACCTCGACGTCTTCGAGCGCGAGGACCGTCGAGCCGGGCCGGGTGCCGTCGCTGTCGCGGGTGACGAGCACGTCGACGCGCGTGCCCGCGACGATCGCGCGCGGGTCGCCGTTCGCGACGACGTCGGCGACGCGCTGGCCGGGCGCGACGTCAACCGCCGCGGCGCCCGGCGTGCGCAGCGCGCCGCTGGTGACGTAGGCGCCCGCCGGCAGCCCGACTGCGGCGCGAGCGCCTTGCAACGCGACCGGGTCGGTGAGCGCGTCCGGCGGCGCGTACCGCCGCGGCAGCGAGCGCAGCGCCGGCCGCGCGTCGGCGAGCGGAGCGCCGGCTGCGACTGGCGCGCCCGTCACCAACACGCTCGTCAGCGGCCCGAGCGCCTGATCGAGCGCCGCCTCCCGCCGCCGCACGCTCGAAGCGGCGACGGCGGCGAGCAGGATCGCCAACGCGAACAGCATGAGCGCGCGGCGGTGGCGGGTCATCGAGTGGCCTCGTGGGCGTCGCGGCGATCTCGCGTCACGAGGCGACCGCCGTCGGCAGCTCCAGGACGAGGCGGGCGCCTTGGTCGCAGGGGGCCGCGGCGAGGCGGCCGCGGTGGCGAGCGGCGACGTCGGCGGCGATCGCAAGGCCGCGGCCACGGGTGCCGCGGCCGCCGCGCGGGCGGCGCACGAGCTCGGCGACCGGCGCGGGCAGGCCGGGGCCCTCGTCGAGCACCTCGATCCGCGCCGTGTGAACGCCAGCGCGAGCGCGGACGACGACCTCGCTGCCAGCCGGCGAGCCGTGCTCGATCGCGTTCGCGAGCAGGTTGCCGCACGCCTGCGCCAGCCGCGTGCGGTCGCCGCTGACGAGGACGCGGCCGGGCGGCTGCTCAAGGCGGATGCGGACGTCGTGCGTCGCGGCGAACGCGCGCCACGCCTCGGCGACGTCGACGAGCAGCACGCCGATGTCGAAGGTCGAGGCGCGCTCCTCGGCACGGCCGCCATGCTGGGCCGCCGCGAGGTCGTCGAGCGCGAGGCGGGCACGGCTCAACTCGAGGTCGATCGCCTCCAGCGGCCCCCGCACCGAGCGCGACACACCGAGGCCCCGGCCCGCCAGCTGGGCGGCGAGCCGTGCCGCCGTCAGCGGGCCGCGCAGCTCGTGGCAGGCGCGTGCGACCAGCTCCATCCGACGCGTCAGCATCACCCTCCAGCCGACGGCCGTCATCAGCGCGACGAGCCATCCGCTCGCGTTCAGCGCACTCATCTCGACGCCTCCGGGCCGCGGTCGCCGAGACCCGATCCGCTCGCTGCCATGCCGCTCATCTCGACGCCTCCGGACCGTCGATGAGGCGATAGCCCACGCCCCAGACGTTCACGACGAAAACCTCGCCCTCGCGCGAGAGCTTCTGGCGCAGCCTGCATGCGTGGGAGTCGAGCGTGCGTGTGGAGCCCAGATGGCGGTAGCCCCAGATGTTGCGAAGCAGCTCGTCTTTTGTGAAAACTCTTGTGGCATCTGTTGCAAGCGTTCGCACGAGCGCGAACTCCTTCTGCGAGAGCGAGACGGGCTTGCCGTGGAGTCGGACGGTGCGCGCCGCGGTGTCGACCTCAAGCGGGCCGACGCGCAGCCGTCCGCGTCTGGAGCGCAGCGCGCTGCGGCGCAACAGCGCGCTCACGCGCGCGCGCAGCTCCGGGTAGGAAAACGGCTTGCCCAGCACGTCGTCGGCGCCGCGCTCGATCGTGCGGACGCGGTTGATCTCGCTGTTGCGCCCGCTCAGGACAAGCAGCGGGAGCGCGGGATCGATGCGGTTGGCGATGCCATCGGCTGAGCGGATCTCGTGAAGCAGCTCCAGGCCGTCGCGGTCGGGCAGGCCGAGATCGAGCAGGACGAGGTCGGGATAGCGCTCGTCGATCGCCGTGATCGCCTCCTCGACGTTTATCGCGCTGATCGCGTCGTATCCGTCGGCGTGGAGGTTGTCGATGAGGAACGTGCGCGTGGTGCGGTCGTCCTCGACAACAAGGATGGTGGGTCGGTCGTCGTTCATGGCGGGCCGGAGACCGTTTCTGCCGGTCCTTCGCCCCTCCCTGCGCCGATCCTCGACAAACGGTGGCGAGCCCGCGCGCCTCGCGTCAGGCGGCGGAGGCCCGCGTCAGGCGCCTCGCGCGGAGGCGGCGCCTTGCGCGGAGGCGGCGGCTCGCGCGGAGGCGGCGGTTTGCGCGCTCATTGCGGCAGCCGCCCCCACATCAAGATCCGCGGGAAGGCCAGCGGGTACGGGCTGCGTGGCTCGACGCGCTCCAGCAGGAGCGAGCGGTAGCGGGTCATGAACGCTTCGAAGACGGCGGGGTCCAGGCGACGCTCGTACTCGCTCAGGAGGCTGCCGCGGAACCAGTCGATCAGCCCCTCAGGGCCGTCGAGCAGGTGGAGGTAGACCCGGCGCTCGACGCGCTGGCGCGTGAAGCCGAGGTCGTGCAGCAGCAGCGCGTAGCGCTCCGAAGAGAGCAGCGGCGGGCGCGGCGGCTGCGGGCCGAGCAGCTCGGCGAACGGGGCCTCGCGTGCGACCTCGTCGGCGGTGCGATGCGTGACCGCGTCGAGGTTGTCCGGGATCTGCACCGCGAGTTGGCCGCCAGGCGCGAGCCAGCCGCGCAGTCGCGCGAACAGCAGCGCGTGGTCGGCGACCCAGTGCAGCGCGGCGTTGGAGAAGACGACGTCGAGCGGCGCGTCGGGCTCCCACCCCTCGATCGTCGCGCGAACGAAGCGCAGCCCCGGCTCGCCCGCCCCCGCGCCCGCCAGGCGCGGCTCGCCCGCCCCCGCGCCCGCCAGGCCCGGCTCGCCCGCGCCCGCCCCCGCCAGGCGCGGCTCGCCCGCGCCCGCCAGGCGTCTCGCGTCTGCCTCGTCGTCGGCGGGCTCCTCTCGCGCGAGCTGCTCGGCGCGCTCCAGCATCCGCGCGGAGCTGTCGACGCCGACCGTCGTCGCCGCGCCGACGCGGCGGTGCAGCTCGCGCGTCAAGGTGCCTGGGCCGCAGCCGAGGTCGACGGCTGTGCCGCCCGGCACCGGCTCGACCATGCCGAGCAGGTCGTGGGCCGGTGCCGCGCGCTCGTCGGCGAAGCGGCCGTAGACCTGTGGGCTCCACGTGTCGCGCGCGCTGCCTTCCATCTACATCACCCGATCCAGACGCGTGAACGCGTCGTCGAACTCACGTGTGAAGCGCTCCAGGCGCTCGGCGATCTGCGGCCGCAGCGGCGGGCCGAGATCGTCCGGGGAGACTGACAGCTGCGTCGGCAGCACCCACGTGCCGAGGTTCTGCCCGACCGTCCGCATGTGGCCGAGCGCGTTGATCGCGCCCATCGCGCCGCCAGCCTGCGCGACCAGGCCGACGAGCTTCCACTGCGTGTCGGTGACCGGCAGCAGGTCGAGCGCGTTCTTCAACGTCCCGACCATCGAGCCGTGCCACTCGGCCGAGACCCATACATGGGCGACCGTCGAGCGCGCCTGCTCGCGCCACGCCGTCACGCGCGGCTCCTCCAACTGCTCGCGCGCGCCCGTGCACCACGGCAGCGAGAGGTCGCCGGCGTGGACGAGCGCGGCTCGCCGCCCCGCGTCGCGCAGCGCCTGCGCGACGACGCCGCCGAGCCGCGCGGTCGACGACCCCTCGCGACACGACGAGGTCAGCACGAGCACCTCGGGCGGGGCGGTCACCGCTTCGCGGTCGAGATCCGGTTGAACAGCCATCGTGCGCCTCTGCCGAACCACGGCTCGGCGGCGAGCGTTGCGCGCCACTCGGTCGATCCGGCCGCTCTGCGCTCGGGGGCGTCGAGCAGCTCGGGGCCGTCGATGTCGTGGAGGGCGAGGTGGGTCAGGTGGTCGTTGCCGCTCTCGATCACGTAGCGGCGAGTGCGGCGCCAGCCCGGCGCCTTGAGCAGCAGCGGCACATGCTCGGTGTCGTACCAGTCGTCGAACGCCGCGGCGCGGTCGTCGGGGACACTGAAGGCGACGACCCACAGCCACGGATGGCCGACGTCGCCGAGGTCCTCGCCCGCGGTCGAGTGCAGGCGCGCGATCGATCGATGGAAGGCGCGCAGGCCGCCCGTGACGGCGTCTGTTCTGGGCGCGGTCGCTGCCTGCATCGAGCGGTACGCCTCGCCCTTGACGACGTCGGCCGACTCCATCTCGTAGACGACCGCATAGGCGGGGTCGGGCTCGGCGTCGCGCTCCTTGTAACGGTGTGCGGCGACGAAGCCGGGCACGCCGAGCCGCGCCGGGACGTGCTCGGTCTCGTACCACTCGTTGAACGCGTCCTCGGTCTCGGGCGGCGGGGCCATCCGCGCGAAGAGGATCCCGGGCGCCTGCCCGGCGGTCGTTTCGGTCATGTCATGTCCTCGTCGGTCGTGAGTCGGCACGTCGGGTGCATCGGAACGCGCAGGCTGGTCAGGCACCAAGGTACGCCGCCCGCACGGCCTCGTTCGCGGCCAGCTCGTCGGCGCTGCCGGAGATCGTGACCGACCCGCGCTCGAGCACGTAGGCGCGGTCGCTCACCTTGAGCGCCGAGCCGACGTTCTGCTCGATCAGCAGCACGCCGCAGCTCGCCTCCTCGGCCAGCCGGACGATGATGTCGAGCAGCTGCTCGACGATGATCGGCGCGAGGCCAGTCGAGGGCTCGTCGAGCACGAGCACGGCGGGGTCGAGCAGCAGCGCCTTCGCGATCGCGAGCATCTGCTGCTCGCCGCCGGACATCGTGCCGACCGCCTGGCCGCGCCGGTCCCGCAGCCGCGGAAAGCGCTCATACGCCTCCTCCAGCCGGCGCTCGATCTGCTCCTCGGATGCCTCGCGCCCGTAGAAGGCGAGCCGCAGGTTGCCCTCCACCGTGAGGCGCGCGAACAGTCTGCGCCCCTCGGGAACCGTGACGAGGCCGTCGCGGACGATCCGGTGGACGGGGCGGCCGGTCAGCTCGACGTCGCCGAGCTTGATCGTGCCCGAGTAGGCCGGCGTGAGGCCGGCGATCGTGCGCGACAGCGTCGTCTTGCCGGCGCCGTTGGCGCCGAGCAGCGCGACCGTCTCCCCCGGCTCAACGTCGATGTTGACGCCGCCGAGCACCGGCGGGCCGCCGTAGCCGGCAACGAGGTCGTTGACGTGCAAGCCGGCGCTCATGCCGCCGTCCCCAGGTAGGCGTGAATGACCTCCTCTTGGCGGACGACCTCGGCGGGATCCCCGCTCGCGAGCGTTCTGCCGAAGTTGAGCACGGTGACGCGGTCCGAGATGCTCATGATCAGGCGCATGTCGTGGTCGACGAGGACGATCGCGACGCCCTCGTCGCGCAGCTCGCGCAGCACGTCGCCCAGCGCGCTCGTCTCGGCCTCGTTGAGGCCGGCGGCAGGCTCGTCGAGGAAGACGAGCGGCGACTGCGACAGCAGGCAGCGGCCGACCTCGACCAGCCGCCGCTGCCCGACCGAGACGGTCGACGGATGCTCGTCGGCCAGCTCGCTCAGGCCGAGCCGCGCCAGCACGGCGTCGGCGCGATTGCGCACGACCCGCTCCTCGCCGCGCGCGGCGAACGGGACCGCCCCGCGCAGGAAGCCGGCGCGGGTCCAGTGATAGGCGCCGAGCATCACGTTCTCGCGGATCGTCAGCTCCTCGCACAGCTCGACGAGCTGGAAGGTGCGCGACATGCCCAGGCGCGCGCGGCGATGCGCGGGGAGCCGCTCCATCTGGCGCCCCTCGCAGACGATCGTGCCGCCGTCGGGGTGGTCGATCCCGGTGACGAGGTTGATGAACGTCGACTTGCCGGCGCCGTTGGGCCCGACGACCGAGTGGATCTCGCCTGCGCGGACCTCGTAGTCGACGCCGTCGACCGCGCGCAGGCCGCCGAAGGCGCGCGTGATCCCCGAGACCGCGAGCACGGCGGCGCGGCTCGACCGAGCCGAGCCGGCCGCAGCAGCAGCCGCCGCGGGCAGCTCGATCGCGACTTCGGCCGGCGGCAGCGCCACCTCGGGATGCGGGACCTCCGGCCGCAGCGCGACCGGCGCGCGGCGCGGGTCGAGCAGTCTGTGCAGCGCGTCTTCCAGCGTGCCGGCGATCCCGCGGCGGAAGCGAGCGACGATCAAGAGCGTCAGGAAGCCGACGGCGAACAGCTGCCAGTTCGCGAGCGACTCGACGGCCTCCGGCACGCCGCGCACGATGATCGCGCCGACGAGCGCGCCCCAGCCGGTGCCGAGGCCGCCGATCACGACCATCATCAGGAACTGGACGCTCTGCGTCAGCCCGATGAAGTCGGAGGAGACGTAGCGCAGCGTCTCGGCGAAGAGGCCGCCGGCGAGGCCGGCATACGCGGCGCCGATCACGAACGCCTGCAGCCGCAGCGCGAAGACGTTGACGCCGACCGCGGCCGCCAGCTCCGGATGGGCCTTCAGCGCCAGCAGCGCGCGGCCGGTGCGCGAGCTGCGCAGGCCGCGCAGCAGCCCGACGCCGACGAGCGCGACGACGAGCGTCAGCAGGTACATCGACGCGTCGCTCAGCTCGCCCGAGCCGAAGACGTCGCGCGAGATGCCGGCGATCCCGGACGGGCCGCCGGTGAAGTCGAGGCCGTTGACGAGCGAGGCGAGGATCAGCGCGAAGCCGAGCGTCACGAGCGCGAACGCGTGGCCCTCCGTGCGCAGCGCGAGCGCGCCGACGAAGACGCCGACGAGCCCGGCGATCCCGACCGCCGCGAACAGCAGCACGAAGCCGGGGATCGTCGTGTGCTCGCCGAGCACGGCGACCGTGTAGGCGCCGACGCCGAAGAAGGCTGCGTGGCCGAGGCTGAGCATGCCGCCGTAGCCGGTGATCAGGTCGAGGCCGACCGCAGCGGTCGCGTAGACGGCGACGATCGTCGCGATGTTGATCCAGTAGCCGCCGGCGAGGTTGGGGAAGGCGTAGGCAGCGATCGCGAAGGCGATCGCGCCGAACGCGAGCACGCGGTTGGGCGTGACGCGACGGCCTCCCGCGGAGGCGCCGCCGGCACGGCCTGTGCGGTTGAGCCCAAGCGCGCTCATGCCGCCTGCACCGCTCTCAGGAAGCGGGTCTTCGGAGCCATCAGGACCGCGATCACGAGAATCCCGAACGTCGTGACGTCGTCGAAGACCGGTGAGATATAGCGGACCGCGAGCGCCTCCAGGATGCCGATGCCGAGGCCGGCGGCGAGCGTCCCGAGCGCGGTCGAGCCGCTGATCGCGGCGGCGATGAAGCCGCGCAGCGCCAGCTCCAGGCCGCTGTTGAAGTCGACGAGGAACAACGGCACCGCGATCGCGCCGGCGGCGCCGCCGATCGCGCCCGCGGCGGCGAGGCCGCGCAGCCGCAGCCGCAGCACGTCGATGCCGGTCAGGCGCGCGGCGTCGGGGTCCTCCGCGATCGCCGACATCGCGCGGCCGCTGGAAGTCCGCTCAAGCACCATCCAGCAGGCGACGGCAACGCCGATCGAGAGGCCGACGAGCAGCAGCGACTGCGCTGGCAGCCGCACGCCGCCAAGCACGACGCGGCCGCCAATCAACACTGGCGTTGACCGTGGGTCCTGCCCCCACACGAGCAGCTCGGCGCCGGCCAGCAGCGTCGCGACCGCGACCGTCGAGAGCAGCATGATCGGGGGCGTCGCGTTGCGCATGCGCCGCAGCACGATCAGCTCCTCCCCGGCCCCCAGCCCGGCGCCCGCGAGGGCGCCGGCGAGGATGCCGAGGATCAGCGGGACGCCCGCCGTCGCAAGCGTCGCGGCGAGCAGCGCGCCGACGACGTAGAACTCACCCTGCGCAAGGTTGACGACGCGCGTCACCCGCAGGGCGATGAGGATCCCGAGCCCGGCCAGCGCATACGTCGCGCCGACCGTCGCGCCGGACCAGCCGACGTTGAGGAATTCGGTGAGCACGCGCGATCACCTCACTGCGACGCGTCGACGAAGCCGCTGCCGGTGTAGCGGACGACGCGGATCGGGTTGCCGTCCGCCAGGCCGACGTGGTCGCTCGCGCTGTATCTGTACGTCGCGTTGAGGCCGGCGACCGGGTTGCCTCTCTCCAGCCAGTCGACCATCCCGTTCGTGTCGGAGGCGTGCAGCGCCGCGTTGAAGGCGACGAACGCCGCGTCGGCGAAGGCCGCGCCCGGCCAGTCGAGCATCTGGTAGCCGACCTGTCTCTCGTACGCGCTCGTGAACTCCTCGACGAATCTGCGCCGCGTCGGGTCGCTGATCGCGTCCGCCACGAAGGCGTCAGAGCCGGTGAACAGCAGCTGGCTCGGCATCGCCTGCGCCGCGAGCGTGATCGTCGCGTTCGTCAGCGAGGAGAAGTTGAGCATCGCCGGCACGCTCGCGCCGGCGTCCTTCATCGCTCTCAGCGCCAGCACGCCCTGCGGGCCGACCGCCCATATGAAGACCGCCTGCGGATCCTGCGGCAGCACCTGGTTGATCTGCGGCGCGACGGTCGCGGCGTCGGGGTCGTACGAGGCGGTGATCAGCTGGACGCCTGAGGCGGCCGCCGATCTCTTCGCCGCGCTGCCGGCCGCCGTGCCGATCGCGTCGGTCCCGGTCAGGAACGCGACCTTCGTCAGGCCCGCTCTCTTGAAGTAGTCCATCGCCGCGTCGGTCGCGTTCTGGATCGTCGGCGTCGCCTGGAAGACGGTCGTGTCGCCGCTGGGCACGGCGAGCGGGTCGCCGGTCGTGTCGAACTTCGTTCTCTCAAACAGCGGCGCCGCCGCCAGGTACTGGTTGTGGAAGCTCGGCCCGTTGAGCACGTCGGCGCTCGACAGGTTGCGCTGGACGCAGCTGACCGACTTCTCCGGGTTGCCCTCGTCGTTGCAGAGGTCCATCTCGACCTTGCGGTCGGGGTGGGCCGCGTTCCACACCTCGGTCGCCGCTCTCGACGCGCCGACCGTCGCCTTCGCCGTCACCGACGCCAGCGGGCCGGTCGTCGGCAGGATCGTCACGACCTTCACGTCACCGGTCGGCGTGTCGCCGCCCGAGCTGCTCGAACTGCCGCTGCTATCGCTGCCGCTGCTATCGCTGCCGCTGCTCCCGCTGCTGCTGCTCGACGACGAGCCGCAGCCCGCGATCGCAAGCACCGCAAGCGCGGCCGCCGCGAGCGCCAATCTCCTCGCTGCCATGACACAACTCCCTCTCTCAAAAGGCTGAGCGCCTCCTCAAGCGCTCAGCCGGACAGTTACGTGCGGAGCGCCGCGCGCTCCGACTCGTCCAGCTCCTGCACCAGCATCCGCACGTGGCCGCCGTCGCCGCCGCGGACGGCGATCGGCTGGCCGTAGACGCGCACGCGCGCGCCGACGAGCGGGGCGAGGCCCCGCAGGTTCTCGGCGATCAGCACCTCGGCGCCGAGCAGCGTGCGGTGGACGGGGAAGTCGAACCCCGCAGGCCGCCGCGCGACCGGCAGGTCGACCGTGATGCAGTCGACCCCGACCAGCGTCACGCCCTCCTCGACGAGCCAGCGCGCGAGCGCCGGCGACAGCGCCGGATGGTCGTGGTAGTCGTCGGACTGAAACAGCTCGTCCCAGCCGGTCGACAGCAGGACCATCTCGCCGCGCTGCGGTCGCGGGCCGCCCGCGAGCATGTCCTCGACCGTGATCTCCTCACCCGCGCCCCGTCTCACGCCAACCACGACGCCGGTGCCGATGAAGCGCTCCGGCGGGATCTCGTCGATTGAGCGGGCGCCGGCGATCGCGTGGCTCGGCGCGTCGATGTGCGTCCCTGCGTGGGTCGCGACATGCAGCATCGAGATGTTCAGCGGCGCGCCGTGCGCGATCTCCATCACCGGGCAGACCTCGACCTCTGGCAGCACGGGGATCCGCGGCATCCCCGACCACAGCGCGTGCGACACGTCGACGACCTTGTTCATGCGCGCGTGTCGTCCAGGAACGCGACCAGCGCTTCGCAGACGGCGTCAGGGTCTTGGAGATGCGGCTGGTGGCGCATGCCGGCGAACTCGACCGCGCGGCCGCCGGGCATCAGCTCGGCGAGCGTCTGCTCCCAGTCGGGCTCGAGCAGGGCGTCGGCGGATCCGGCGACGAGCAGGACCGGCGTCTGAGCCCGGCCGAGCGCCTCGCGATAGGCAGGGCGCCAGTCGGGGCCGTCGCCATCCCGTGCGGGCGAGCGCAGGCGCGCAGCCGCAAGCGACTCGTAGTGGCCGGGCGTCTTGGAGCGCTCGAGGCGGTCCAGCGCCATCTCCGGCGGCGGGTCGACGACCATCAAATTGCTGACCTTCTGCGCCCACTCCAGCGTCGGCTCGTAGTTCTGCAGCTGCGCGAACTGCTCGCCGACCATCAGGATCCCGCCCGGGCCGCAGATGCTGACGCCACGGCTCATCGGCAGCGAGCCGGCGGCCGCGGCGCGCAGGATCATCCCGCCGCCGAACGAGCTGCCGACGAACGCGGCCTCGGCGACACAGAGCGCAGCGCAGAAGTCGCGCACGTGGTTGACGCGCTGCGACAGCGGGTCGGCGTCGAAGAAGGCGACCTTCGCGGTGCCGCCGTGGCCGAGCAGGTCGGGCGCGAGCACGCGGTAGCGCTCCGCCAGCCGCTCGATCACCGGCGACCAGCACGAGACGGCGTCGGAGCCGAAGGCGCCGTCGTGGAGCAGCACGAGCGTCTCCGCCTCCCCGTCGCTCGGGCCGGCCTCCAGGTACCGCGTGACGAGGCCGCCTGCGCGGACATGCGATGTCCGGGCCATCTGCGCGCTCACGCCTTCACGGCCGCGGCCGGCTCTTGGACAGCGGGCGGGTCGGGCAGGTGGTCCTTCAGCGCCGGCAGCACGTGCTCGGCGAAGCGGTCGATGCTCGCGATCGTCTGCTCGTGCGTCATCGTGCCGGTCTGCATCATCGGCAGCAGCGAGCCGATGCCGGTAGCGTCGACCGCCTCGCGCAACGTCCGCAGCACCGTCTCCGGGCCGCCGACGATGATCTCGCCGCGCGCCTGCAGCCCTTCGAGCGTCGGCTTCTCCCGGCCGAGGTTGCCGCGCGCCTGCAGCACGCCGCGCCACGAGCCGGGGTTGAGGTAGCCGGGCGGGAAGAAGGCCGCCGGCGGGCGGTGGCGGGACTTGTTGTAGAGGTAGTCGATGTGCGGCGCGAACTCGCGCGCGGCCGACTCGTCGTCCGCGCCGACATAGACGGGCGGCGACCAGCCGAGCTGGGTCGGCTCGGCCGCGTAGCCGCACTCGCGCGCGGCGGCGTAGTACTGCGACATCGTTCTGCCGACGTTGACCAGCGGCGAGGCGGTCTGGACGACCGGGTATCTCATCTTCGCCGCCCATCTGACGGTCGAGCCGCTGCCCTGGGTCGGGACCCAGATCGGCGGGTGCGGGTCCTGCAACGGCCGCGGCCACGGGTTGACGTAGCGGAAGCTGTAGTGCTGGCCGTCCCACTCGAACGGGCCCGGTCTCGTCCAGGCGCTGATCAGCAGGTCGTGCGCCTCGCGAAAGCGCTCCTCAGAGTGCGCTGGGTTGAGGCCGAACGAGTGGTACTCGGCGCCGATCCCGCGGACGAGGCCGCAGATGATCCGCCCGCCGCTCATAACGTCGAGCATCGCGACCTCTTCGGCGACGCGCAGCGGGTGGTCGCGCAGCGGCAGCGCGTTGCCGATGATCGCGACGTTGACCGTTCTCGTCCGCTGCACCAGCGCCATCGCGACGAGGTTGGGCGAGGGCATCAATCCATACGCGGTCTGATGGTGCTCGTTGACGCAGATCGTGTCGAAGCCGGCGTCCTCACAGTGAACGAGCTCGCTGAGATAGCGCTCGTACAGGTCGGCGCCTCTCTCGGGGTCATAGTGAGCGTTCGAGTACGTGACCCACGCCGACTCCTCGATCTCCTGGAAGTTCTCGGGCAGGTACGGCCACGGCATCAGGTGAAACGCGGAGATCTTCATCGGCTCGCTCCCGCCGTCGCGGTGGCGTGTTGTGCAAGGAAGGCGGCGGCCTCGCGGCTGACCGCTTCAGGCTGCTCGTGGACGGGGAAGTGGCCCGCGCCCTCGACCATCGCGACGCTCGCGGCCGGCATCGCGTCAGCCCAGCGCTCGGCGTAGAGCGGCGGGAGCAGCGCGTCCTGCGCGCCCCAGACGATCAGCGTCGGCGCCTTCAGGCGGTGCAGGCGCGGCGCGAGGCGGTCGCTCGCCAAGCGCGGGTTCCAGCCCATCCGCGCGGTCATCCCCTCGTTGGCGATGAACTCCTCGGGGTCGATCGCCGGCTTCGCCGATGGGTCGGCGTAGAGCGCGCGGTCGCGTCTGTCGTCGTGCATGAACCAGTGGTCGGCTGGCGAGGCGCCCGGGACGCGCAGCCCGAGCGGGCCGATCAAGACGAGCTGGGAGACGCGATCGCCGAGCAGCAGCGCCAGCTCGGTCGCGATCCAGCCGCCGACCGAGGAGCCGACCAGCACGATCGGCTCATCGCACGTGACCGCGTCGACAGCGCCGAGGTAGACGTCGGCGACGTCCTCGGCGCGCTCGACCCAGCCCGGTCGCGCAGCGTCCGCGAAGCCAGGATGAATTGGCGCAATTACGCGGAAGCGCTTCGCCAACGACTCCGCGACCGGTCCCGGCGCGGCCGAGGCCTCGTCGTGGAAGTACCACAGCGCGGCGCCGCTGCCGTGCTCACGCACGACGACCTCATGCGGCCCCGTGCCAACGCTGTGGCGCGAGAACGAATCTGCCATCTCTCCAAACCCTTCTGTTCGCAATCCGAACATAGACACCGTATTGCGGTCGGTGTGTGCGCAAGCTAACCTTCCACTCAACGACCTGTCAAGGGGGCGCATGAGAAGAGATCGATCGACCGACCGCAGCCGGCGTGCAGCGACCGCCCGGCTCGCCGAGCCTGCTGTCGAGCAACGCGACGACGGCGGCAGCGACGGGCCCGCCGGCTCGCGGTTGGAGGTGCAGTCGGTGCGGCGCGCCGCCCAGCTGCTGGACGCGCTCGCGGCCGACCCGGGGACCGCGACCTCCGCGCTGGACCTGTCGCGCACGACCGGGCTGAACCGCACCGTCGTCCATCGCTTGCTGCGCACGCTGCAGGCCGACGGGCTCGCCGTCGACGCCGGCAACGGCCGCTACCGGCTGGGGCCCAAGACGGTCGGCCTCGGCATGCGCTATCTCGACGGGCTCGGGATCCGCAGCGCCGCGCTGCCGTACATGATCTCGCTCAACGCCTCGCTTCAGAGCTCGCCGTGGATCGTCACGATGGCCGTCCGCGTCGGCGACTACGCGGTGCTCGTCGAGCGGCTGTGGAAGCCGGAAGCGCCGCTCGAGTCGCTGATGGACATCGGCACGCACATGCCGCTGCGCACAAGCGCGGCCGGGCGCTGCCTGCTTGCTTACTCGGGCGACGACGGCGTCGCCGAGGGCTCGGAGCTCGCCGAGCAGCTGGAGGAGGTCCGCGCCTCTGGCGGCGTCGAGATCTCCTCCAACGAGCTGATCCCCGGCATGAGCGCGGTCGCCGCCGCGATCGTCCCGCGCGACGCGGCGGTCGCCGCGATCATCGTCTCCGGGATCGACCTCGAGCCGGAGCTGTCACGTGACTCCGACGTCGCCGAGCGGCTGCAGCGCGCCGCGGTCGGGATTGCAGGAGTGCTGCGCTGAGATGGGGACATACGCGACAGCGACAGCGCCCGCCGCGGCACTCCCCTCGGTGCTCGCCGCGGTCGAGGCGATCGCGCGCGGCGGGATGGTCGTCGTCACCGACGACGCGTCGCGCGAGAACGAGGCCGACCTGATCGTCGCCGCCGAGCACGCGACGCCGGAGATGATCGCCTTCCTCGTCCGCCACACGACCGGGATCCTCTGCGTCTCGCTGCCCGGCGAGCGGCTCGACGAGCTGCGGCTCCCGCCGATGACGGCGCGCAGCACCGACCCGCGCGGGACCGCGTTCACCGTCTCCGTCGACGCCCGTCACGGGACGACGACCGGGGTCTCGGCCGCCGACCGCACGGCGACGATCCGCACGCTCGCCGATCCCGCGACGCGCCCCGACGACCTGCTGCGGCCGGGCCACGTCTTCCCGTTGCGCGCCCGCGAGGGCGGGGTGCTCGACCGCCGCGGCCACACCGAGGCGGCGCTCGACCTCGCGCGGCTTGCCGGCACGAGCCCGGCGGCCGTGCTCGCCGAGATCGTCCGCGACGACGGCACGATGGCGCGCGAGGGCGACGCCCGCGCGTTCGCCGCCGAGCACGGCCTTCCGATGATCTCGATCGCCGAGCTGGCGCATCACCGGCGGGCCGTCGAGCAGCTTGTCGAGCACCTCGGCGCGGTCGCCCTGCCGACGCCGCACGGGCGCTTCGACGCGCACGTCTACCGCTCGACGATCGACGGCGTCGAGCACGTCGCGCTGACGATGGGCGACCTCGACGGCGGTGATCCCCCGCTCGTGCGCGTCCATTCCGAGTGCCTCACCGGCGACGTGCTCGGCTCGCGGCGCTGTGACTGCGGCGAGCAGCTCGAGCTCGGGCTCGCGGCGATTGCCGCCGAGGGGCGCGGCGCGCTCGTCTATGTGCGCGGGCATGAGGGGCGCGGGATCGGCCTCGCGCGAAAGCTGCAGGCGTACGCCCTGCAGGACCGCGGCCGCGACACCGTCGAGGCGAACGTCGAGCTCGGGCTGCCGGTCGACGCTCGCGACTACCACGCGCCGGCGCAGATCCTGCGCGACCTCGGCGCCGACCGGGTGCGGCTGCTGACCAACAGCCCCGACAAGGTCGCGCAACTGCGCGGCTACGGCGTCGAGACCGTCGAGCGGATACCGCTCGTCGCGCCGCCGCGAGCCGAGCGCGCCGCGTATCTCGAAGCGAAGCGCACGAAGCTTCACCACATCCTCGCTGCTCCGCGTTGAGGGTGGCCTAGAGTCGAAGGTGTGGGACGTCCCCACCAGGATCCGACACCAAGCGAGGCACAACAGATGGCAAAGGTTCTCTACACCGCCGAAGCGAACGTCGTCGGCGGACGCGCTGCTGGCCGCGGGCGGACGAGTGACGGCGCGCTCGAAGTCGACCTGCGCTCGCCGGTCGAGATGGGCGGCGAAGGCGGCGGCACCAACCCCGAGCAGCTGTTCGCGATCGGCTTCGCGGCCTGCTTCGAGTCGGCGATCGGCGCGGTCGCGCGCCGCCGCAGAATCGAAGCCGACAACGCCACGATCGACTCGAAGGTCTCGCTGCTGCCCAACGGGCAGGGCGGCTTCGTGCTCGCAGTCGCGCTCGACGTGACGCTGCCGACGATCTCCGACGCCGCCGAGGCCGCCGACATCGTGCGCGCTGCGCACGACGTCTGCCCGTACTCGAACGCGACGAAGGGCAACATCGACGTCGCGCTGAGCGTCAACGGGCAGTCGCTCGAGAGCGGCGAGCCGGTCGCGTAGCGCCTGCGGCCGGATCGTCAGACGAGCTCGACGGGGTCGCCGACGGCGGCCTCGCCGGGCTCTGCGACCCAGCAGTTCAGCGCGAAGCGGCCGTCGTAGTCGCCGTTGACGCGCCGCAGCACGTCGGGCGTCACGGCCATCGTGTCGGGGTCGATCGTCGTCATCACACAGCGCTTGCAGAGCTTCTCGACGTCGAGCAGGACGCTTCCGACCCTCAGCCTTGCGCCAGGCCAGTCGCGCTCGGCGAGCCCCTCGACGCCCGCGATCAGGATGTTCGGCCGCAGCCGCCGGTGGTCGACGCCGAGCGCGGAGGCGGCGCCGTCGGTCGCGACGAGCAGCGTCGTGTCGTCGAAGCGGGCGGGGCCGTCGATCTCGACGAGGCGGGCGCGCTCGTCGGCGACGACCTCGCGGACGAGGCGGCCGGCCTCGGGGTCGCGCCATGACAGGCCGTCGACACGTGCCTCGCCGTCGGAGCCGAGCGTCGCGTCGAGCGCCAGGAGGCGATGACGGGTGCGCGCCGTGACGAGGCGGTCGTCGCCGTCGCGGACCTGCACGCGGCGGTCGCCTGGGATGCCGTCAGGCGTGACGAGCGTGCGCGTGAGCTGCTGCCCGCGGAGCGACTTGACCGGGTAGACCCACAGCTCGGCGACGTGCATCGTTTCGGGATCGTGACAGAGCTCGAACGTGCAAGTTCGCGTGCAGCCCATCCACCTTTGGAGGAGTCCTGCATATGATGCCGACGCCGAACGGGCTGCGGTCCTGCCGCCCCCCGCACCGACACGGCAATCACGGATGACGCAACGAAGAAACTACAGCTCTGGCGATGACTTCGTACTCGAATACGGAGAGCTTCGCTTTACCTTCAACGAACGAGACTTCGGTGAGCGTTGCGAGCAGGCTGCTCGCAAGCTCGGGTTCGTCTCCGGCTCCCTGGAGCAGGAGGAGGCCGATGATCTCGTCAACCTGGTCGTCAACGGCGAGGTCACCGACCCGGCGTCTGAGCTGGGCGAGCACGTCAACGACTGCTGGCCCGAGCTCGTCGGCCCGTCCGAGCGCTCGCTCGTGCACTGGCTGCGACGCCTGATCTTCCGCGGCGCCTGGCTCGACCAACGCGTCAAGGAGAACGAGCTCGACGTGTCCTTCGACACGACGACCCACACGTTCGCGTACGTCCAGCCCGACCGCGGCAACGAGCCGATCGAGCTGGCCCCTGAGCCCTCGTGGGGCCGCGTGGCGTACATGCCGCGGTCGCTGTAGCGCGACCGTCCGGGGCGCGCCGCGCGGCGCGCCCCGAACGCAAGAAGCGCTAGCGCGCGGCTGCGCGGGCTGCCGCGATGGCGGCGGCGCCGGCTTCGCCGATCAGCATCTCCGGGCGGAGGGTGCCGCTGGCGAGCAGGTCGAGCGCCGGGTAGCGGCCGGTGGCGGCCAGCTCGGCGTCGAGCGTGATGACGGTCGTCTCGCCGCCGAACGGGGCGGCGGCCGTCGCGATGACGGTCAGCGAGCCGCCGTCCTTGATGTTGCGCGCGGAGGCGAGCGCCTTGCGAGCGGCGGCCGCGTGAACGCCGGTGAGCGAGTCGATCAGCACGACGGCGTGGCCGCCGCGCGCGGCGACGCGCTTGCCGTTGTCTATCGCGCGCTCGACGGCCTGCGACTGCGCGTCGGCGGAGGCGGCGAAGCTGAGATCGCCAACGACCTCGACCGGGCCACCGTCCCACTCGGTCAGCTCCTCCGGGCGTGCGCCCGCGAGCACGACCTTCGTCTCGACGCCGTCGAGCTTGACGAGGTGGTCGGCGATCCGACGCAGCGCCTCGGTCTTGCCGGCGCGCGGGCCGCCGACGATCGTGACGCGCGAGCCGCGGCCGAACGGGGTCAGCCACTCGATCGCCTTGACCGTCGGGTCCTCGGCGTCGAAGGCGAACCGCTCGCTCGCGAACGCGGCGGGCAGCTCGTCGAACTTCGCGCCGTCGGAGCCGGCCTCGTCGGCCGACGCGCCGTTGATCGTGTCGACGCGGACGAGCGACGGGTAGCGCTCCGAGCGACGCGGCGCGCGCACCGGGCCGCTGATGCGGTCGCCGGTGACGAGCTCGCAGCGGCGCACCTGCGCGGCGGAGACGTAGACGTCGCCGTCGCTCGCCTCGGGCGAGTTGAGGCGCACGAAGCCGGAGCCGTTGCCGAGCAGCTCGACAACGCCCTCGACGACCTCGCCCTCCTTCGGCATCTTCGCCTTCGCGTCGCCGCTGGCGGCCTGCGGGGCAGCCTTCTCGCGCGGCTCACGCTCGCCGCGCGGCTCACGCTCGGCACGAGGCTCACGCTCGCCGCGGGGCTCACGCTCGGCACGGGGCTCACGGCCCTCGCGCGGCTCACGGCCCTCGCGGCGCTCGCCGCTGTCCTCGTCACGGTCCCGGTCGCGGTTGCGGCCACGGCCGCCACGGCGGCGGCGCGGGCGCTCGTCGCCCTCGTCCTCGGCAGCGGCCTCGGCGCCGTCGGCGCTGTCGACGGCGCCGCCCTGACGGGCGACGATCGCGTCGATCAGGTCGGGCTTGCGCAGACGGCGGAAGCCGTCGATGCCAAGCTCACCGGCGATCGCGTGCAGGTCTGCGAGCGGGCTGTCCGCGAGCGCGGAGCGTTCGAGCACTGACAAGATGTTGGTCCTCCTGGGGTGTGGTGATGATCGGTTGGCTCCGGCCGCGTTGGGACAGCGGCCGGCGATGCTGCGCGGAGAAGGCTAGCGTGTAACACCGACAAGCGGTGTCAGCGTCCGGCGATCAGCGGGTGCTTCGGCGCGGCGGCGGCCTCAGCGGCCGGGGCTCAACGGGTGGTCGAGCATTTGCTCGAGCACCGCCGGCGGGACGGCGGCGAGCTCGGCGCCGAGGCGCGCGGCGAGGACGACATGCTGCGGGCTGCGGATCCCGCTGACGAGCACCTCGGCCTCGGACTGCCCCGTGTGAAGCGTCTCGATTACGGCTTGGAGCGTCTCGCCTGCGTCGATCGAGGCGTCTTCCAGCGTGGCGAGCGGGCACGAGACCCAGGTCGCGCCGGCCTCCGCCGCAAGCAGCGCCTGCGCGGCGGCATAGACGTGCGTCAGCTCGACCGCGATCTCCTGCTCGGCGAGCGCGCTCGTCGCGGCCAGCGCCGCGCGGCTGAACGGCAGCTTCACGGCGGCATGCTCGTGCAGCTGCGCCAGCGCGATCCCCTCTTCGACCATCGCGACCGCGTCGCTGGCGCGCAGCTCGACGACGACCGGGCCCTCGAGCAGGTCGCAGAGCGCGGCGATCGTCTCCCCCGCGGCGCCAACCTCGCCAGGCGGCGACGCGATCAGGCTGGTCGTCGCGCCGCTCAGCACGCCCCACGATGCAAGCTGCTCGATCTCGGCGGGCGACCCGCTCTCAACGAAAAGTCTCATTACGACTGATGCTCCCAGCGCAGCCTGTCGTCGAGGCGCTTGTCGGCGGCGAGCTCGCGACGGTCGGCAAGGACGTCGCGCACGGCGAGGAAGTCAGCAGCCTCGCGCACGTCATGGACGCGAAAGACGTCACCGCCCGCGTCGGCGCCCCAGGCGAGCGCGGCGAGCGTGCCGGCCAGCCGCTCGCGCGGCGGGCGGCCGGTGATCGCGCCGATGAAGTCCTTGCGCGAGATCGCTAAGAGGACCGGGCGGCCGAAGGCGAGCACGTCGTCAAGGCGCCGCAGCACCTCGACCGTCTGCGCCGGCGTCTTGCCGAAGTCCGGCCCTGGGTCGAGGATCAGCTGCTCGCGTGCGACGCCGTGCTCTTGCGCGAGCGTGATCCGCTCGTTGAGGAAAGCGACGACGTCGTTGGCCATGCGCCCGTCCATGCTCGGGTCCAGCAGCTTCTGCTTCGGCGCCGCGCGCGTGTGCATCACGACGAGGGCCGCGCCCGTGCGCGCGCAGACGTCGGCGAGTCTCGGGTCGCGCAGGCCGCTGACGTCGTTGACGATCCGAGCGCCCGCGGCGATCGCCGCTTCGGCGACCGCCGGCTTGTAGGTGTCGACAGAGACGAGCGCGTCGAGCTCGCCGGCAACCCGCTCGATCAGCGGGACGACGCGCGCGATCTCCTCTTCGGGCGTGACCGCCGGTCTGTTCGTGACGCCGGACTCGCCGCCGATGTCGATGATGTCGGCGCCTGCCTCCAGCAGCTCGGCCGCCAGGCCAGCGCGCGCCTCCAGCGTCGGGTAGCGGCCGTCGTCGGAGAACGAGTCGGGCGTCGCGTTGACCACGCCCATCAGCCACGGCCGGTCACCGAGCTGCAGCGTGCGCTCGCACGCGCGCAGCTCGAGCGTCCGCGGCTGCCGGCTCATGCTGACTGGCCGCCGGCCCATGACGCGCCCACGGCGCGGGTGCGCAGCGCCTTGCCGGCCGCTTGGCCGTCAGGCGCGCCGGCGCCGCCTCTGCCGGCGCCGCCTCCGCCGGCGCCGCCTCCGCCGGTGCCGTCTCTGCCTCTCGCGCCTCTTCTCGGTCTCGGCGGCGTCGTGATCTTCACGACATGTCTGACGATGCTCTTGTTGCCGGCCTTATCGGTCACGGTGACGCGGATCGCGTATCTGCCGGTTCTGCGGTACGCGTGCTGAGAGCCGCGCTTGACGCGCTCGCGTCTGGACTTGTCGCCCCAGTCGATCAGCACGGAGGCGACGCCCGAGGTCTGCGCGGGCTTGGCGCCGGGCGTCGTCACCGGAGGCGGCGCGTCTCTGGAGGCGATCGTCAGCCGCGTGATCGTGCTCGGGTGCAGCGCCCCGCTGACCTTCAGCCTCGCGGTCGGCGCGACGGAGTCGACGCGGAAGGTGCCGGTCGAGGTCTGGAACTGCTGGCCGCGGCGGTCGACCGCGATCACCTGCCAGCTATGGGCGCCCTGCGTGACGGCCGTCCCAAGCCTGAACTTGGTGCCGCCGGTCTGGGCGACGTCAGCGCTGTCGACGACGAGGTGGTACGCAAGACCCCATCTGTCTCTCGTCGGCGACCATGCAAGCGTCGGCCGGTCGGTCCGCTGCCACGGCGTTCTCAGCGCCTTGCGCGCGAACCGCGGCGGCGGCTGGTCAAGCGTGTAGGTCGCGATCGCCGGCCCTTGGCCGGGAACGTTCTGGACCCAGGCGATCAGGATGTCGCCGCTGTCGTCGCCCGCGGCGACGAGGCCCCTGGAGGCATCGGTCGGCCCGAGCTGCGGCGAGGAGAGCGTCGCCTCCGGCTGGAACGTTCTGCCGTCCCAGAAGCGGCCCTGGACCTGCGTGCCGCCGGCCGCGTCGGTCAGCTGCCAGGCGACCATCATCTTCAGCGGCGTCGCGGTCACCGAGGTGGCGAACGTCGGCGCCGTGCTCGGCACGATCGAGTCGACCTGCAGCACGTCGGCCGGCGCTGCGAGCGATCTGAGCATCTGCGCATACGTCAGGTGCGCGCTGTCGCTGCTGCCGAGCACTATTCCCTGGCCGAGGCCGCCGTTGGAAAGCTCTGGCGCGACGGAATTCTGGCCCGAGCTGAACGGCAGCGCGTCAGCGCTCGTCGCCCACTCGAATCTCGAGCCGCGCAGGCGGTGGTAGACGACGCGCGTGCGATCGGCGCCGCCGACGTTGAAGTGCGCGAGGAACGCGACCGGCGTGTAGCTGTCGTCGTCCATCGCGCCGACGACCGGCGAGTCGAGCTCTGTCGGCGTCATGCCCTCGATCGACAGCCCCTCGGCGGCGTTCGCTGCGGCGGTGCTGGGCGTCGTGCCGGAGACGCGGCGGGCGAAGACGGTGCCGCTCTCGCCCCAGACGACGACGCCAAGGCCGCTCGCCGCAGCGGCGACGCGCGGGCGGCCCGCGCCGACGCCAGCGTCGGCGTTGGGGTCGGCGTCAAGCGCCGCGCCGGCGAGCTGCCACGGCGCTGCGTCCTTCGAGTAGGCGGCGCGCACGTCATGGCCGCCAGCGCCCGGCGCCGTGAAGGCGATGTAGCCCTTTCTGTTGACGCTGAGGTCGACCGACGGGCTCGACGCGCCGCCACCGCCCCACAGCTGCTGCACCGACCAGTTGGCGGCGTAGGAGGCGCGCGTCGCGGCATAGACGTTGCCGGCGTTGACGTAGGTCGCCACGACGCGGCCGCCGTCAGCGGTCGCGACGTCGATCTGCGAGGAGGCGTCAGGCAGCCCAGGGTCGACCTGCTCAGGCGCGCCCCAGCCGCCGTTCACGAGACGGCTGACGAAGACGTGGTCGACGCCGTCGCGGTTGACGGTGTAGGCGATCGCTCCGCTGCCGTCGGGCGCGAGGTCGACGTTGCCGATCGACTGCAGCCCGCCGTCCGGGCCGTAGGCGATCTCGCCGGTGTAGACGCCGGCGCGCGCGGGCGCGGCGCCGAGCAGCGCCCACAGCAGCAGCGCAGCGGCGGGCAGCAAGAGCGCCGAGAGGCTGCGCGCCGACCAGCGGCGGCGCGAGGAAGGATGGGAGACGGATTGCTGCATGGAAAACTGACCGATCGACGGCATCGCGCGTTTCAACCGCCGGAAGCGATGAAAGTTACGGCGTTGCGCGGCGGAGCGGGGTCGACGCCCTGCACGGCCGCGCCGGCACGATGTCCTGGGGCGATGGCCGGCGGGCCGGCGGGCGATCGCCGGGGGCAAGCCCGCGCCGCCGCGGCGGGCCGGGCCGATCCGCGGTGGCCTGGGGCGATCGCCGCGGGCAAGCGATCAGGGCGCCGTGACCGGCAGCGGCGTGTCGTGCCCGGCGCCGGTTGTCGCGATCGCGTAGTGCTGGCTGAGCCGCTGCTCCTCGAGCGCTCCGGCGGCCGCGTTGACCCCGGCGACGTCCGTGCCGGTGATCACCCACGTCGCGCCCTGGGCGCCGAGCTTGATCGCCGCGACCAGGCCGGTGCCGGCGCCGGCCGTCTCGGCCGTTCTGCCGCTCGGGTCCAGCAAGGCGAGGTGTCTGGCGGTGCCGTCGAATCTCGCGTAGACGCCGCTGCTCTCCGGCCCCGCGTCGACCAGGTTGAGCGCCTGGGCGATTCTGATCTCCGACCACGGGCCGATGATCAACCGCAGCGTCTCGGTCTCGACCTCGGTCCCGAGCGCTTGGCGCGAGGCGAGCACGCCGACCGATCTGAGGCTGTCCGAGACGGTGTCGCAGGCGTCCATCGCGTCGTCGGCGCACTGCAGCACGACCGGGTAGCGCTTGCCGTCGGCGCCGTGCTGGAAGGGCTCGGGGTATTGGCCGACGACGGCGTTGGTCATCGTCGTCGCGCTCTTGTCGTGGTAGTCCCACCAGAGGTGGTCGCCACCGTGCATCGAGACCGACTGCTGGTTGTGCTCGTGGCCGCCGATGCCGTTGAGCCAGTACGACCAGCCGCTGCCGCTGCCGCCCTCGACGCCGTCGATCGACTGGACGTTCTTGCCGCCGGGCGTCTTCTTCACTCTGAAGCTGCTGCTCGTGACGGAGACGATGTTCGACTTCTTCGGCAGCCCGGAGATCAGCTGGCCGCCGACTCTTCTCGCGCCGAACTCTCTTGTCAGCAGGATCGTCGACGCCTGGCCGGCGGTCTCCGAATTGGTTGTGGCAAGGCCGCAGCCGGCGAGCCCGAGGCCCCCCGCGACCGTGACCGCGCACAGCGCGGCGACACGGCGGCGCGAGCGGAGGGAGGTTCCTGGCATGTCTTTCACAGTTGCACACCGCTGATCGCGGCGACTGTGACGTCGATCCGGCGTCGATCGGCGGATGCCCTCTTTAGACTCGTAGGCGTGACGGTCAACCTGACGCGGATCTACACGCGGCTCGGCGACGGCGGCGAGACGCATCTCGGCGACATGAGCCGGGTGCCCAAGACGCACCCGCGGATCGAGGCGTATGGGACGGTCGACGAGCTCAACGCCCACCTCGGCGTCGCGCTCGCGACGCCCGGGCTGCCCGAGCCCTACGCGGCCTGGCTGCGGCGCGTCCAGAACGACCTCTTCGACGTCGGCGCCGACATCGCGGTGCCGCATGGCGGCGAGCGGGAGCGCTTGCGCGTCAAGCCGGCGCAGACGGCGTGGCTGGAGGAGCGCTGCGACGAGGTCAACGCGACGCTCAAGCCGCTGCGCTCGTTCGTGATCCCCGGCGGTACGGCGGCTGCGGCGCAGCTGCACGTCTGCCGCACCGTCTGCCGGCGCGCGGAGCGGGCCGCGATCGCGTGCGGCGACGACCTGGGCGAAGAGGTCGTGCACTATCTCAACCGGCTCTCGGACCTGCTGTTCATCCTCAGCCGCGGCGCCAACGGGGCTGAGGAGCCGCTGTGGGAGCCGGGCGCGAACCAGTAGTCGCGCGTGGCTGCCCCGGCGGGGCCCGGCGGGGGGCTCGCGCCGCTCAGCGCCGCAGCAGCGTGCTGACGCCGGCCGCAAGCGCGAGCGCGGCGGCCGCGATCATCCCGGCGCCGAGCACGAACGCCGTGTGCTCCTGCGCGTAGGAGACGACCTGCGCCGGGCGCGCGAGCAGCACCAGCAGCGCGACAAGCCCCGCTGAGACGGTCGTCACGACCGGCGGGGCGAGCGCGGCGCGCAGCGGCACGCTCGGCGAGCTCGACACGCTGCGCGGCCAGCGCTCCTGCGCCCATGCCAGCCCGGCGACCGCGAACAGCGTCCACGTCGTCGCGACGAGGAAGCCGCCGACGACGTCGCTGGGGAAGTGCCACGCGAGCACCAGGAACGAGAAGGTCACCGCGACCGCGAAGACGGCGCCAAGCGCCGCGACCCACGGGCGCAGCCGCTGCGGCGCGACGAGGATCGCGCACAAGGCGATCGCCATCGCCGCCGTCGCGTGGCCGCTCGGCCACGAGCTCGCGTTGATCTGCCCGAGGTTCTCGAGCAGCGGCGAGTGGCGCGGCGTCGCGAGCGCCGGCTTCAGCAGGTGGGTCGTCAGGCCCGAGCCGATCAGCACCGCGAAGACGGCGAGCGCCGTGCGGCGTCTGCGGCGCAGCAGCGCGACCGTCACGAGGCCGGCGACGAACCAGACGTAATGATCGGGGTTGCAGAGGTGCGCTATGAAGCTGGCGATCGGTCTGACGCGCGGCCCGTCGAGCGAGGCGAAGCCGTCGAGCACCGAGGCGTCGAGCCACCGCACCGGTCCGAGGTGGACGGCCGCGAGATAGACCAGGGACAGTGCCGCAAGCGTGGCGAGCGCCGCGGTCAGCGCCGTCTGCGCGCGTCGTGGCATCTGTACAGGGTAGCGGCGCCCACGATTGTGCGCTATGCGAGCAAGACCGTGAGCCCTGGCTAAATTCAGCATAAACACTGGTTGATCCAGTAAATGGATGATGACGAACCGGCGCATGGCACGAGCAAACTGAGGTACCCTCCCGCCCCGTGAATACTGACCGCGCTACCCGATTCCTCGCCGTCGGCCTCACTGGCGCGGCGCTCGTCCTCGCCGGCTGCGGCGGCAGTGGCGACAACAACAAGACGACGGACACGTCGGCTTCAGCCAGCCCGACGACGGCTGACTCCTCGACGCAAGCGTCGACGACGCCGACGACGCCCGCTGATCCTGCGGCGACCCCGATCAGAGACCCGTTCCCCGCCCCGACCGTCAGAGGCCACCCGGGCGCGAGAGTCGACCAGCTCCAGTCGATCGACGTCAAGAAGGGCACCGGCGAGACGATCCAGGCCGGCGACACGGCGATCGTCAACTACTACGGCGCGCTCTACAGCGACGGTAGAAAGTTCGACTCGTCGTTCGACAGAGGCCGGAGACCGCTCGAGATAAGAATCGACAACGGCGGCGTCATCCAGGGCTGGTGGCAGGGCGTGCCCGGCATGAGAATCGGCGGTCGCCGCGTGCTCGTGATCCCGCCGGCGCTCGGCTACGGCAGCCAGGCCCAGGCCGCGATCCCGGCCAACTCGACGCTCTACTTCGTGATCGACCTGCTCGGCATCAGACGCGCGACCCCCGCTGGCGCCGCGCCGCCGGCCGGCGCCGCGCCGACCGCTGGCTGAGCCTCCGCTCGACCACAAAAAGGCAGTACCGCGAACGGCCCCGATCGGGGCCGTTTGTCGTGGCGTCCTTCGCCTGGCCGTGAGGTGACGTTCGGCGCGGTCGCGCGCGGTCGGGCCCTCAGCCGCGTGACGCCCACCACAGAACCACCGTGAGGCTGCACACACACCCTCTACGCAGGGAAATCGCGCTGCTACGGTCGCCCTACTGGCTAGATCAGAGCGACATCCACGACCACGAATGCGAGCCGACATGAGCACCACTGAGCAGACGCCCCGCCGCATGAACAACACGACCGGCCTGCGCGCCGTCACGATCGAGGCGCCCGACGTCGACCAGCTCGGCACCGAGGCGGCCCGCTGGCTCGCTGCGAACCCCTTCCACGAAGTGGTGACGCTGAGCTACGCGCCGCACGTCCGCAGCGAGCCGCGCAGCGGCATGGCCGGCCCGCGCGACGTTGCTGTCGAGCGCGGCGTCATGATCGTCCGCCCGGTCTAACCCGGCTAGACAGCTCCGGCGGGCACTCACCCGCCGCCGCGCAGAGGGGGTCGGCGCGCTTGGCGCGCCGGCCCCGTTGCACGTCTGGGGCAACTCGCGCGAGGCAGCTTGCTGGCGCGGCCAGACCGTCGCCTCAGCTCCCCGCTCGAGCCGCTCGCCGCTACCCCGGCTCCTGGCCGAGCCTGATCGTGAGCGTCGCTCGGCTGCCGTCGGGCCCGACGATCTGAATCGGGACTCTCTGCCCGGGCTGCAGCCCGGCGAGGACCGTTGCGACGTCGTCGGCCGAGGCGACCGGCTGGCCGTCGAGCGCGATGATCGCGTCGCCCGCTCTGATGCCTGCGTCCGCCGCGGGCCCGCCTCTGTTGACCGAGGCGACGACGACGCCGACGCCGCCCAGCGGCGTCGCGATCTCGACGCCGAGGAATGCGCGGCCGGATCTCGTCACGTTGCCGCTGGAGATCAGCTGGCTGGCGATCCGTCTGACTGTGTTCGAGGGGATCGCGAAGCCGATGCCTGGGGCCTGCGTGTCGCCGAGCTGGGGGTCGATCGCCGCGAGCGTCGGGATCCCGATCACGTCGCCGTTGAGGTCGACGAGCGCGCCGCCCGAGTTGCCGGGGTTGATCGCCGCGCTCGTCTGGATCGCGGAGGAGATCACGACGCCGTTGCCCTCGCTGACCGTCCGGCCGAGCGAGGACACGATCCCCTCGGTCACGCTCGAGCGCAGCCCGAGCGGGTTGCCGAGCGCGAGCGCCAGCTCCCCGACTTTCAGCTTCGAGGAGTCGGCGAACGTGAGTGGCGCCGGCATCGAGCCGCCGCCGCTGAGGCGGATGACGGCAAGGTCGTCGGCCGCGAAGGTCCCGACGAGCGACGCCGACTGCCGCCGGCCGTTGGCGAGCGTCACTTGGAACGACTTCGCGGAGCCGACGACATGGTTGTTCGTGACGATGTCGCCTCTCGTGTCGTAGACGACCCCGGAGCCGAGCCCCACCGTCGTCTCGATCTGCACGACCGACGGCGAGGCCTGCCGGATCACCTGCTCGAACGCTGCCTGCAGCCCGAGCGCGCTGCCCATCGCCTCAGGCGGTCTTGGCGGTGGCGCGACCGCGCTGCTCAGCGTCGTCGTCCGGCTGTTGTCGCTCCCACCCCCGCACCCGCCGAGGGCGACGGCCAAGCTGATCCCCACGACGACCGCGACAGCCGCAGGGCTTGCGGCACGGCTCGACGGCAAGCGCATTATCACGTAATCGGCGTGTCGCCCCCGCCGCAAACGCGCTCGGTCCCCGCACGGCGCCAGCCACCGCGATGTTGGCGTGTGCGGCGCTCTCGCTCAGCCCGACGGCGGGATGTTGTGGTTGACGCCGAGCATGTCGTGACCGAGGAGCTGGGGATCGCCCGCCGGTCCGCGGTGACAGTAAGACCGGCGCGTGGGGTGTCACCAACTCGGTCACACGACCTGAAAGCGAGTCTCATGGTTACCACCACGTACGGAACCGTTGAGGTCGACGGAGCGAAGGTCTTCTACCGCGAAGCGGGCGACCCGACGGCGCCGACCCTGCTGCTGCTCCCTGGCTTCCCGAGCTCCTCAGCGCAATACCAAGGACTTATCGACCTGCTCGGCGAGCATCATCATCTCGTCTCGCCCGACTACCCGGGCTTCGGGCGCAGCCCGGCGCTTGAGGGCGAGACGACGTTCGATCGCGTTGCCGACGCAATCGAGCGGTTCACCGAGGTAAAGCAGCTCGACCGCCACGCCCTCTACATGTTCGACTTCGGGTCGCCCGTCGGGTTCCGTGTCGCGACGCGCCATCCCGAGCAGGTCAGCGGCCTGGTCATGCAGAACGGCAACGCCTACCTCGAGGGGCTCGGGCCCAAGATGCAGGCGCTTGCGCCGTACTGGAGAGACCGCGCCGCCAACGAGGCCGCCGTTCGTGGGGCGCTCGAGCCGGAGGCCGTGCGCTCGCAGTACGTCGACGGCGTCCCCGACCCCGACCACGTCAACCCGGACCTGTGGGAGCTCGACCTGCGCTACATCGGGCTTCCCGGCCGCGACCGCGTGATGCTCGACCTGCTGTACGACTACCAGAACAACCTTCCGCTGTACCCGGAGTGGCAGAAGTACCTGCGCGACCGCCAGCCGCCGACGCTGCTGGCGTGGGGCAAGAACGACGAGTTCTTCCCGGTCGAGGGGGCCGAGGCATACAAGAAGGACCTGCCCGACGCTCAGCTCCACCTGCTCGACACCGGCCACTTCGCGACCGCGACGCACAGCCCGGAGATCGCCGAGCTGATCGCTGAATTCATCGCCGGGCGGGCGGCGGTTGCGTAAAGAGCTGCGCAGGTTGGCTCAGCGCGCCGCGGTCGCGAGTGCCGGGCGCGCGCCGGCCGCGAGGTCACGCGGCCGTGGGTCACATGTCACACGCCCTCCGAGTCGCTCGCTGCACGTGCGCTGCGTCGGCCGTCACAAGCGCCGCTCGAGGCGCCTAGAGCAAGGGCGCCGCGTCGGCGTCCATCGCGCGCAGGTACGGTGCGACAAGCTCGCCGTAGTCGGCCTTGCGGGCGGCCGGCAGGTCCTTCCAGCCGGTGACCGAGCCGCGGCAGTCAGCGGCGCCGCAGAGGCAGACGGTCGGGAAGTGATCGATCGTGTAGTTGCGCATCGCGTAGTCGAACGTCACTTCTTGGCCGGCGTCGATCGCCTCGCGAGCGACGAAGTCGAATGCCTGGCCGTCGTTGAGGCGGACCCCGCAGTTGGGGTCGCAGGAGTGGTTGACGATCGGGCCAAGGCCGCCGTGGCGTGCCCAGCGGTCAGGCCCGACCTGCGTCGCGTGCGAGTCGTTGTCGCTCACCAGCCCGATCAGGAAGCCCACCATCACGGTGTCTCCGGCGGCGAACGCGCGGATGGCGACAACCCCGTCGCCCTTGCCGTCGGCGCCGTGCCGCAGGACGACGCCTTCTTCGTTAGGGGTGTTCGGAGCGGTCGCGTCGTGCTCGACGTGCGGAGCGTTGCCCTGCGGCGCAGCGGGCAGCTCAGTCGGACGTACGTGGGGCAAGGGAACCCCTTTCAGTTGACGCCCTCGAACGACGAGCATAGCGGCGGCGCGATCGCACCCTTCGCCGCGTCAGCGCCGGGGAGGCCCCGCGGGATCGCGACGGTCGCTCGCGTCGTCAGTCATTCGCCGTCGCCAGCCCAAGTCCAGCGCGGGACCTCTCTGAGCGGGTGCAGGTCGTCGTCGGTCTCGGCGTTGGAGTTCTGCATCGCGACGCGGGAGCCGAAGTCGACGTGCTCGCGCACCGCGGTGCGGAACGGCTCGTCGTCGGGCATGCCGACGGCGTCGAGCGCGGCCATGTAGAGGTCGACAAAGCGCTGGCGCTGCGGCTCGGTGATGTTGTGATGGCGATGGACCGCGATCAGGTGGTCGAAGCCGAGCTCGCGCGTGAAGCGGTCCGGCCCGCCGAACGACTCAGCCGTGAACATCGTCAGGTGCTCGACGTGCTCGGGCTTGCCGTCGCCGAACAGCGGCTTGAGCAGCGGGTCGCGCAGCACACTCGCGTAGAAGTGCTCCTCCAGGCGGTGCAGCGCCTCCTCACCGCCAACGTGCTCATAAAGAGATGGCATGGCGACAAACTAGTAGATGGACCGATGCCTTGCCCACCCATCGTCACCACGTGTCGACCATCCGGCCGCTCCCCACCGGCTCCCCGGCAGCCGCGAGCGTGTGGGCGATGACGCCTCGGGTGTCGGCTGGGTCGATCACGTCGTCGAGCTCGAGCAGCTGCGCGGCGTTGAGGGCCCTGCCGTTGTCGACCAGCTGGGCGGTCAGCTCGCGCACGCGCTGCTCGCGCTCCTGCTCGTCGGCGATCGCCTCCAGCTCCTTTCTGAGCGCGAGGCGAACCGCGCCCTCCGGCCCCATCGCACCAAGGCTTGCGCCAGGCCACGCAAGCGTGATGAGCGGCTCGTGGAGCGAGCCGAACGCCATCGCCTGAGCACCGAGGCCGTAGGCGCGGCGCAGGACGACCGCGATCGTCGGGACGGTCAGCGACGCGCCCGCGACGAGCAGGCGGCTGGCGTGGCGGACGAGCGCGTCGGCCTCGTGTCTGGGACCGACCATGTAGCCGGGCGTGTCGATCAGCGAGAGGACCGGCAGCCCGAAGGCGTCGCACAGCTGCAGGAAGCGCGCCGCCTTGTCGCTGCCCGGGCCGGTGACGACGCCCGCCATGTGCTTCGTGTTGTTGGCGATGACGCCGAGCGGGCGGCCCTCGATCCGCGCCAGCACGGTCACGAGCTCGGGCGCGAACGACGGGCGCAGGACCGTCACGCTGTCCTCGTCGGCGATCCGCTCGAGAATCGGGACGACGTCGTAGGCGCGGCGGCCGCTTGCCGGCAGGGCGTCGCGCAGCGGCAGCTGGTCGGGCGCCGCCCAGTCGTCAACGCGGCCGTTGAAATAGCCGAGCAGCTGTTTGGTTGTGGCGACCGCCTCAGCCTCGTCGGCGACGAGTAGGTCGATGACGCCGTTCGGCGCCTGCATATCGACGGGCCCGACCTCCTCGGGCGCGAAGCGGCCGAGGCCGCCACCGGCGATCATCGCCGGGCCGCCCATCCCGATCGAGGCCGACGCGGTCGCGACGATCAGGTCCGAGCAGCCGGCGATCACGGCGTTGCCGGCGAAGCAGTTGCCGTTGACGATCGCGAAGCGAGGGACGCGGCCGGAGAGCTTCGCCCACAGCGCGAAGGCGCGCACGTGCAAGGCGCTGACGACCGGATGGTCGGTGTCGCCCGGCCGCCCTCCCCCGCCCTCGGCGAAGAAGACGACCGGCAGCCGCATCCGCTCGATCAGCTCGAACATGCGGTCCTTCTTCAGATGCCCGGCCGCGCCCTGCGTGCCGGCGAGGACCGTGTAGTCGTACGCGAGCACGGCCGTCGGGCGGCCGCCGACTGTGGCGGTCCCCGCGACGAGCCCGTCGGCCGGCGTGTTGGCGACGAGGTCGTCGAGCTCCCGCCGCATCCGCTGCGGGGCGATCGCGTAGCGGCCGTACTCGACCCACGAGCCGTCGTCGACCAGGTCCGCGACGTTCTCGCGCGCGGTGCGCCCGCCGCGCGCGTGGCGCTTGTCGACGGCGGCCGGCCGCGCCGCGTCCTCGGTGAGCGCGCGACGACGCTCGAGATCCAAGAGGTCGTCCCGGGTCGTCTCCTCAGCGCCCATGCGGGCGGACGATACCCGGGCGGGCTGCGCGGGATCGCCGGCGGTGCTTTGCTCGCTGCGCGGCTAGCTCACAGCCACAGGCTGTAGCCAGCGGCGAGGTTCAGCACTGCCGCAAGCGTCAGGTACATCAGCCAGCTGCCGGTGAGCAGGTGGAAGAACCCGAGCGCGAGCGTGCCTATCGGGATCGCGAGGCTGGCGAAGAAGTCGGAGATGTAGACCAGCCCCAGCCCGATGAACAGCAGCGCGACGGGCACGTCGTCGACGTGGAAGAAGATGAACGCGCCTATCACCGAGAGCACGGTGAAGGGAATGCACATGAATGCGTTTGGCCGTGCGTCGCCGCCGAACGCCCGCCCCATGCCGATCGCCCACCAGTGCACGCCAAACGCCGTGAACGCGACCGCGGTCATGTAGAGCGCGGGCTCGCGGAACGTGTGGAAGACGGTCAGCCCAAGGAACAGGAACATGCCTGCGAGGAACTGCATGAACCCCGGCATCCAGACGCCCCAGATGCCGGTGGTGATGTCGACTCTCCGGTCACGATCGGGGAAGCCGAACAGCTCCTGGGGCCCGTAGATCAGGTAACCGGTACCCAGCCCGAAGAACCCGATCGCGATCGGGACGAACGGAGATACCGTGAAGTCAACGTTTGTGACCTGAGCTAGGAGCACGCTGCAAGGCGGATGCCCAACGCGACGCACCTCAAAACGGGTTGTAGTCAGGAGTGGCGCAACCCCGCGCTTGGACGCCGCTCTCGGGCTGGACGCTCCACGTTCGCGCCGGAACGCGGGCGCCCGCGGATGGCCGTCTCCACACCGCGACGACATCGTTTCCTCAGGGAATTCCGCCAGCCCCGATGAGTCCTGCGGCATCCGGCGGTCGTATTGTCGATCCCGTTACCGAGGAGGAGGCGTTTGATGCGCAGCGTGACCTATTCGATGAACGTCTCGCTTGACGGCTACATCGTCGGGCCCGACGGCGGCTTCGACTGGACGGCGCCCAACGACGACCTCTTCAGCTTCGCCACCGACGAGCTCCGAGCGGTCGGCGCCCACCTGTTGGGACGACGGCTGTACGAGACGATGCTGTACTGGGAGACCGCCGACCAGGATCGATCGCTCGACGACGCAGAGCGCGCGTTCGCCGGGCTGTGGAACCCGCTCCCGAAAGTGGTGTTCTCCACCACGCTCTCGGCGGTGCAGGGCAGCGCCCGCCTGGCCTCCGGCAACCTGGCGCAGGAGATCGAGCGGCTGCGAGCCGAGCCGGGCGACGGCGACATTGCGATCGGCGGCGCGACGCTCGCCGCCGAGGCGGCCGCGCTGGGCCTGATCGACGAGTACCGGCCGCGGGTCTGCCCGTTGCTGGTCGGCGGCGGCATCCCGTTCTTCCCGCAGCGCGAGCGCCAGGTCGACCTCGAGCTGCTCGATACCCGCACCTTCAGCTCGAACGTCGTCTACCTCCGCTACCGGGTGCCGCGCTAGCCGGCCGGTCCGTCTTTCAACCGCGCTACTCTTCGATCCGGTGTAATCGAGACCGCATGTCGTCCCTGCGATCGGAAGGGAGGCCGTCCAGTGCATACCGACATTCCGACGCACGCTGACCTCGAGCAGTTGCTGTCGGTTCGCGACGTGGCGTGCGTCTCGATCTACCTGCCCACCACGCCCGAACAGCGTGGCGAGCGCGACCGCATCGAGTTCAAGAATCTGAGCGCGGAGGCGCTCGACCAGCTCTCTGCCGCGTCGATCGGGCGCGACGCGATCGACGACCTGCGCGACGTGTTCGAGGACCTTGGCGACGACGACGCGTTCTGGGCGCGCCAAGCGCACACGCTCGCCTTCTTCGCGACGCCGTCAGCGGCGCGGACCTTCCAGGTCGCCAACCGCTTGTCGCCCGCGGTCGAGGTGTCCGACCGTTTCCACGTCAAGCCGCTGCTGCGAAGCGCGACCTTCCCTCAGGCGGCCTTCGTGCTCGCGCTCTCTCAGAACGCCGCCCGCCTGATCGAGGTCTCGCCTGACCTCCCGCCGGCCGAGGTCAGGGTGCCTGGCATGCCGAGCGACGCCGCGAGCGCCGTGGGCAAAGCCTCGATCGCCGACCGCTCACCGGACCGGCGCATTCAGGGGTCCGAGGGACAGAAGGTGCGCTTGCGCCAATACGCACGCCGCGTCGAGGAGGCCCTCCGCCCCACCCTCGCCGGGCTCGATCTGCCGCTGATCCTCGCTGGGTCCGAGCCGCTGGCGACGATCTTCCGATCGGTCAGCACCTTCCCGCACCTCGCGGGCCCCGGCATCACGGGCAGCCCCGACACGCAGACAGACGCGGAGCTGGCCGACGCCAGCCGTCGCGTTCTCGACGAGCTCTACGCCAACGAGCTCGGCGAGCTGCGTGCCCGCTACGAGCAGCGCGTGCCGCAGGGCCGCGCGAGCGACGACCTCGCGACGATCGCCCGCGCGGCCACCTTCGGAGCCGTCGACGCGGCGTTCGTCGACATCGACGAGACCGTGCCCGGCTTCGTCGACGAGACCGACGGCACGCTGACGTTCGACGACGCTGACGACGCCGTGAACTACGGCGTGGTGGACGAGATCGCGCGACGCGTGCTGCTCAACCGCGGGCGTGTCCTCGCGGTTCGCCGCGAAGACATCCCCGGCGCCGGCCCGGCGGCGGCGATCCTGCGCTACCCCGTTTGAACGTGCGGCAGCGCCCCGGCTGACGGCGCAAAAAGAGGGCGTAGACAGCCGGGTTGGTCTGTCAAGTCCATTTCATAGGCTTGGCGTGTCCGGAACGATCATCCGTACGGTGCGACGATACTGCTTTCCTGCGGGTCGGCAAGCGTGTTTCGCTCCACAGGATTTGGACGATACAGTCCCGTATCCGCGTTTGATCCCGCGCCTAACTGTCGAACCTGACCCCGGCTGGCCGATCAACGTTGCTCGCTCGGCCGGAAGGAGCCTGAACCATGCCTGAACCTTCTCGCGGATTTCACGGCCGGCCACGCCGCGACGTCGACCCGTCCCGTATTCCCCCGGGCCAGTACGTGACGGATGACTTTCCAGTGCTGACCGCTGGACCGACACCGCGCACGTCCCTCGAGCAATGGTCGCTGTCGATCCGAGGCGAGCTCGAGAGACCGGTGTCATGGACATGGGATGAGCTGCAGCTGCTGCCCCAGGAGACGTTCACGGTCGACATCCACTGCGTGACCAAGTGGTCGAAGCTCGGCACGACCTGGACGGGCGTTTCGATCGACACGCTGCTTGACGGCGTCGAGACCAACGCGCATTACGCGACCGCTTTTAGCGATGGCGGCTACACGACGAACGTCCCTCTCGACGAGATGACCGACGGGAGGGCCTGGATCGTTCACACGTTCGAGGGCGAGCCGCTTGCCGCGGAGCACGGCGGGCCCGCACGGCTGCTCGTGCCGCACCTCTACTTCTGGAAGAGCGCAAAATGGGTGCGGGGGCTGACGCTTTCCACCGAGGACGACCCCGGCTTTTGGGAGACAGCCGGCTACAACAACCACGGCGACCCATGGCGCGAGGAGCGGTATTGGGGCGACTGACGTGACACCGCTCGCCGGCGAGGCGAGGGCCACACCGCCGCGCGCGGCAGACGCGACTGCATGGCGCCGCGCGTTACGCGCACCGGGCGCGGAGCGCGACGCCGCGCTCGCCCGCCTGCACGCATCGCTGCTCACCGTCGCGCGGCGAGAGGCTCGCCGCCGCGCTGCCGCGTGGCGCATCTCGGGGCCCGAGCTCGACGATCTCGCGCACCAGGCCGCCGCGGACGCATTGCTCGCGGTCGACCGCAAGCTCGACCAGTTCCGTGGCGAGAGCCGTTTCACCACGTGGGCGTGTCAGTTCGCGATCCTCGAGACCTCGAACAAGCTCCGACGGCATTTTTGGAGAGCGCCGCGCGTCGCGCTCGACGCGAGCGATTGGGACCTCCTGCCCGATCGGCCTGGCCTCGACCCTGCGATGCGGTCGGAGTGGAACGATGAGATGGCGGTGTTGCGCACTGCGATCGACCGTGACCTGACCGACCGCCAACGCATGCTGTTCGTCGCGATCGCGCTCAACGACGAGCCCCTCGACGCGCTCGCCGCCGAGCTGGGCACCAATCGCAACGCGATATACAAGAACCTCTTCGATGCCCGGCGCAAGCTCCGCTCCACGCTCGTCGCCAACGGATACGGCGAGTCGCCGTGAGGCGCCAAAACTCGGTGAATTGACGCGTCGCACGTCGCGTCCGGTGTCGCCGCCCGTCTCAGCGGGAAGCCGAAAGCAGATGCACGACGAAGCAACGCCACTCCGCCGATGAGCAAAGGAGCCGTATCGAAATGCCGCACATCAGCCTCGAGCAGATCGATAGCAACGGCGCGCTGCGCGAGCTCGCCGACGACGCCGGCGCGCTCGACCTCAAGGCCACCCGCCGTCAGATGCTGCGCCAGGCCGGCGTCCTCGGCACTGGGCTCGTCGCCGGCGGGGTCCTCTTCAACGGCCTGCTGTCGCCCGCTGAGGCGGCGACGATCACCTGGACGCACAAGCGCTCCAAGGCAAACGACGTCAGGATCGCCAACTACGCGCTGACGCTCGAGTACCTGGAGGCGGCGTTCTACAAGCAGGCTGTCGAGGGCGGCGCGCTGACTGACCCCGACGTCCTGGAGTTCGCCCAGACGGTCGGCAGCCACGAGCAAGCGCACGTCAACGCGTTCAAGAAGCTGCTTGGCAAGTCGGCCGTCAAGTCGCCGACGTTCGACTTCGGCAACGCCGTGACCGACCAAAACACGTTCCTTCAGACATCCGCTGCCATCGAGCCGGTCGGCACCGCCGCCTTCGCGGGCGCCGCGCCGTTCATCTCCCAGACCTCGGTGCTCGAGGCCGCGCTGTCGATCCACTCGGTCGAGGCCAACCACGCCGCGTGGGTCCTCGCGCTGCTGAAGTACAAGTTCGGCGGCAGAGCCTCGCCCGCGCCGAACGCGTTCAACCCAGCCTTCTCGGAGAAGAAGGTCTTGGGAATCGTCCGCAGAACGGGCTTCATCAAGAGCTAGGCGCCTGGGGCGCCGAGCCGGAGGCCGGCCGGTGAGACGGCGGGGCTCCGCGAAACGCGGAGCCCCGCCGCCCGCTGCTGCTCGCGTTCACACGACCGGGAGCTGGAGCATCGCGAGCCCGGGGAAGCCGATCCACATACGGGTGTCCCCTCTCACGATCTTCACCAGCGGGTTGTCGCAGTGGGGGCAGACCAGCACAGTCCCCGCGCCGCGATAGACATGGGTCGCCCCAAGCGCGTCGCTTGCGCCGCATCCTCTGCACGTCTCGATCGCGTTCGTCATCTCGACGGCGAACACTTCCTGCAGCATTCCTGCGACCGCGTTGCCGTCGAGCATCTGGGAGTCCATCTCATCCTCCGGTCGGTCCGAAGTGCTCGGTCCTGATGCGGTCAGGACTATGCCCGAGCTCAACGAGCGCGTTGGCGACGAGCTCGACGAACGGCGTCGGGCCGGAAATGTAAGCGCGCGGCCGTGCAGCAGGTGGCGGGCCGACCGCCGCGAGCATCTGGGCGTCGACGCTGCGTTCGTAGCCCGTCCAGCCCGGCGGCTGGGACGGCGTCAGCGTATGCACGACCGTGAGGCCGTCGCCGCTGAGCCGCTCGAGCTCTTCGCGGTAGATGATGTCCGCCCAGCTGCGTGAGGAGAGAAGCAGGCACGCGTCGGTCTCGCTTTGTGTCGCCGCACGGAGGCGGATCATCGCCATCAACGGCGCGACGCCCGATCCGTCGGCCACCAGGAACAGCGGGCCGCCCTGATCGGGTTCCCAGGCGAAGTAACCGCCAAGCGGGCCGCGCAGCTCGATCCGATCACCCGGTCGAAGGTCATCGCAGAGGAACGGCGAGACATCGCCATCTTCGACGCGCGCTACGGTGAGCGCGATTCTCGTGCCGTTCGGAGCCGACGCGATCGAGTAGCTGCGCTCCGCCTGGTAGCCGTTTTCCGCGGTCAATCGAACATCGACGTGCTGGCCCGCCCGGTGTCCTGGCCAATCTGGGATGTCGAACCAGATGGTCTTCGCTCGCGGCGTCTCAGCCACGATCTCGACGACGTCGGAGAGCTTCCACGTCTGCCCCAGAAGCGCTGTTGCGTGCATGCACGTCGGCTACCCGTTCACTCTGCGGAACGCACCACGGCCACAACCCCGGCGCGGCCTCGCTCAACGCCGACGCAGCGGCGATCGTCGACGCGTCGACGGCCGCGGTAGCCAGCCGCAGGCACCGCCGCGGCTGCTGCGGCCGCGTGCGTCGGCGAGCCGCCTAGCGCGCGCGCCGTTGAGCCGAAGTCCGGGCTGTCGCGCGGGTCTTCGGGCGAACCACGGGCGATATCCGCGGAGAGCGGTGGCTAGGCTGTTCGCGAAAGCGATCCGCGAGGACGGTTATCCCAATGAGTGCGCAGTCCCCGACACCGACCCGTATGCAACGTCCGCGGGATATGACCCCGCCGTCGATCGTGTTCGCTGGGGCGGTGCTCGTTGTCGTCGCGGCGGTCATCAGCTTCGCTGTGAGCGGGTCTGAGACGTTGCGGGTGGTCGCGTTCGTCGTGCTGGCGGTCGTGACTGTCGGGGTGGTCGTCTACCTGTATCAGCTGCTGATACGCACGCGCTCGATCGAGCAGGCCGGGGAGTCGGCCGGCGGCGAGGCGCTGCGGCTCGGCGACGAGGTCTCTTCCGGGCGGGTGGATGACGTCGTTGCCGCTCTGCTGCGCGACGCGCACGCGCTCCAGCGCGGCGTGGGGCGCTTCGCGGACGCGGCGGCAGGGCGTCTGGCCGATGGGCCCGGCGGCGGCGGGGGCCGCTCCGCTGAGGCGGTCGCTGGCCTGCTGGGCCGCCAGCGCGATCACGCAGCAGCCGTGGAGGGGCGCCTGACCGAGCGGTTGGAGGCGCTTGGGCAGCATCGCGGGCGCGCTGCGGAGGGCGAGCTGCTCGTGAGCGAGTGGCTCTACGAGCGGCTGCTGGCCCACAGCGTCCTCACCAACGCCCGCCATGCCTATGGCCTCGCGCAGCTCACGGCGACCTCGCACGCGATGCTCGAGCGCCTTGCCGCTATCGCGGGCGACGAGCCGACGGGCCAGCTCGCCCAGGAGACCAGGCGCGAAGCGGCGGCACAGGCGGCCGCCTGGGGCGAGGCGTGGGACGTCGTCCTTGACGCCTTCGCCGGCCAGACGACAAACGCGGGAGCCGACGCGACGCACGCGCTGCTCGACGAGGCGGCGGGCATGGAGCAGATGCGTGCCCGCCTGCTCGAGGTCACCCTCGCTCAGACCCGCCAGGCCGGCCTCGTCGCGGGTGCCGAGGACGCCGGCCTGCAGCCGCTCCTGGCCGCGATCGCACGCGAGCGCGACCTAGCCGGCGAGCACGCCCGGCTCTTGCGCGAGCGGGCGCGCGAGCTCGGGCGCCCGACCTCGCGGCTGCACAGCTGGGAGACCTTCGCCGCCGCCCGCGCGAGCGCCGCCTCCGAGCACGTCCGCGGCTACAAGCTCGCACGCGACCTGCGCGACGTGATCGCCGCAGACCACCTCGAGATCGCCACGCTCGACCTGCTCGAGCACGCGGCACGACGCGCGTCGGACACCACCACCGCCGACCTCGCCGCCCGAATGCGCGCGCAAGCCGCCGGAACCGGCCCCCGCTGCGAGGGACACCTCGACAGCGCGCTGGAGATCGCGCTGCTCGCTGAATGACGCCAGCCAGGCTCCGGGCCGCGAGGAGCCCGCCCTTGGCTCGGGACCACAACCTGGCCCCTGGCTCGGCCTCCTCATTCCCGCCGGGCGAGCGTCACGAACCGACCCGCCACCGCGGCGAGCACCGCCGAGGCAAGGACGATGATGCCCGCTGTGAGGACCACCGTCTGCAAGCTTGTCGACGAGACAAGGATCGCGCCGAGGCCGGACCCCGCCGCCAGGGCTATCTGAAGGTTCGTCACGTTCACTGCCGACGCGGCCTCCTGGGTTTCCGGGGCGGCGTCGAGGATCCAGACCAGCGCGCCCGGGTTCACGACTCCCCAGAACAGGCCCCACAGCACGAGCAACAGGCCGGCCAGCCAGGATAGGGTGCCCGCGAACGCCAGCCCGATGAGCAATGCGGCCACGACGGTCGCCGCCCCGCTGAAGGTGCCGATCACTCCGCGCTTGAACAGCGATCCCGCGACGATCGAGCCGACGATGCCACCGAAGCCGTAGATGACGTACAGCAGGGAGATCACTCCGCTGGACAGATGCGTGTGGTCCATCAGGAACGGGGTGATGTACGTCCAGGCGGCGAACTGCCCGATGAACGCCGTGGCGCCGGCCGCCATCCCAAGCCGGGCGGCCCGTCGCCTCACGACTCCCGCGAGATCGCGCAGATGCGTACGCCCGTCCGACGGAATGCCCGGCAGCAGGACCGTCTGCGCAACCACGACGAGCAGGGTCGCCGCGGCGGCGGTCGTGAACGTGAGACGCCAGCCGACGAGGTTGTCGAGGAACTGTCCAGCAGGCAGCCCCACCGCCGTCCCACCCGAGATACCCGCCGCGATGATGGTGATGGCGCGAGTGCCGCTGGCCGGGCCCACGAGCTTGGGCCCGACCGGTGCGACCACGGTCCAGAAGGCGCCGAGGGTCACGCCGAAGAGCACACGGGCGATCAGCACCACGGCGAAGCTCGGCGCCACCGCGACGAGCACGTTCGACACCAGCACCGCCAGGCCCGCGGCGAGGATGACCGAGCGCCGGTTGAAGCTGCCGGAGCGAAGGTAGAACAGCGGGGCCGACATCGCGGCGCTGAAACCCGGCACGAGCACCATCAACCCCGCGAGGCCGAGTGAGACGTGCAGTCCGTCAGCGATCTCTGGCAGCAGCCCGACGGGCAGCGTCTCGGTCATGACGACGACGAGCGCGCCGAGCGCGACAGCACCGACGGACGCCCAGCCGCGCTTGCTGCCGGGCTCCGCTGCAGTGGCGGCAGCGCCGGCGTCTGCGGGCTGGGTCGGGACGGCCGCGCTGCACGACGACGCCGCGACCACGCGCGCCCGCGGTGCGTGCTGTGTCCGCGTCGCCTCTTCGGTCTCGGTCATCTGCTCTCGTCGCTCATCGCTTCACGCTGGCTGTCGTTCGTCGTCTTCGACAGAGCTGCGCGCGCCGATGACGACGAACAGGGTCGCGACGAGGGCAAGCGCTCCGTAGCCGAGGGCGATCTGCGGTAGCGAGAGCGTGTCGGAGAGCTGGCCGGCGATGAGCGAGGGGATCGAAGCGCCGCTGTAGCTGAGGAGGTAGATGACGCTGAAGATCGGCGCCCGGTCGGCCAGCGCGCCGCCGCGCAGCAGACCGCCGGCGGTGGTGCTGATGGCGATGCCTTGACTGGCCCCCGCGACGACTGTCGCGGCGATGAACAGCACCAATGTCCCGGTGGCGATCGCTGTGACGATGCCGATCATTCCGGCCAGGAACCCGATCATGCCGACGCGTTGAGCGGTCACGAGTGTGAATAGGCCCCCGAGGGGAGCGCCGACAGCGCTTGGCCCCATGTAGGCGGCGAACACGAGTCCGATGACGAGCGGGCTTCTGGTGTGGAGCTGGCCTTCGACCAGTGCGGGCACGAACGCCTGGTAGAAGGCCCCAGCCGCAAAGGTGGCCAACAACACCGCCGCCCCAACCGGGAGCAGGCGCCGAGTCCGGGCTGGTACGTGGACTCGAGGTCGCAGCGATCGCCAAGCGCCCGGCGACGGAGTAACGGTTTCAGGGCTGACGGCGATGAGCGCGGCAGACAGAAGCAGCAGGCCGATGTCAACCAGATAGACGAGGTCGCGTGGCCAGGGGCCGAACTGGACCAGGGCGCCGGAGATGATCGCGCCGACCGCGAGGCCGAGCAGGCCGGCTTGGCTGGAGGCGACGGAGGCCAGCCAGGCCGGCCTCCTGGGTGCGGTGTCGACGATGTAGGACGTGAGGCTGCTGCTGGCCAGCCCGGCGCCGACGCCCATCAGGAGCCGACCCGCGATCAGGATCCCGATCTCGTGCACGTCCAGCAACAGCAGACAGCCCAGGACGAGCAGGCCGAGGCTGGCGATCGACGTCGGCCGTCGGCCCACATGATTGGACAGTCGCCCCAGCACCAACAGCGTCGTCAGCGTGGCGACGGAGTACGCAACGACGGTCATCGAGATGCCGGCGTTGGTGAACCCGTCCTCGGCCCGGTAAACGTTGAACAGCGGGATCGTCGAGCCCGCCGCGGCAAACGAGGCCACGAGGGAGACCACCGCAGCGCAGAACGCCAGCCGGAGCGTCGTGTCCCGACTGGCCGCCAGGTTGCTCACTGATGCCACGTCTTGCGGCTCGCATTCGGTCGAAAGGTGGACAGCGACGGCATTCAGTCGAAGGTGGACTGCGACGGCGTGGTCGAGCAGCGCGCGCCCGACACCGACCACCGTAGCGCATAACGGGACTTTATGGTCCTGTCTACGCGGCAAGACACGAGCGGCAGCCCGACCCGGGGAGCTCCCCCTATTTTCGCCTGCGAAACACGAGAATTGGCCCTGGCCGCTGTCGGCCCGAGACCAATGCTTCAGATAGAACCATCGTGGACCTTACGGTCCATTTGCCCTGGCTCGTCAGGCGAGCGAGCTGCTGACCAGTTCAATCTGGCGTGTCCACGCCAGATGCTGAAGGTGCGTCAACGCGACAAGCGCCGCGATCGCGACCGCGCCGCCGGCGGCGAGCGAGCCGGCCAGCGAGTGGTCGGCGAACACCGCGACGACGAGCGACGCGCTCGCGCCGGCGAGCACGCTCGTGATCACCGCGGTCATCCACGCGGTCGTCAGGAACCGCTGCCACCGGCTGCGGTGGGGCAGGCCTTGGATCGCCACCCGGCTTTCCGGCGCCACGCTGAGCATGTAGCCGTCGAGCTCCGGCGCATGCTCGAAATAGAAGCCGCGGATACGGGCGATCCGGGCGGCATAGCCGAGGTCCTCCAAGCCGTTCTGCAGGACCCGCTCGAACGTCACGAGGCCGACGAACGACAACGTCGGCAGCAGCGCCAACGCCACCGCGTAGAACGCCGTGCCGATGTTTGCGGCCGTCGCGAGCAACCCCAACGCGACGAGCCCCCCGGAGGCCGCGCCGAGGAACATGCTCACGCGGCCCGTCGACTCTGAGATCGTCTGCGCGCGCGCCCCTTGGAGCGTGAAGTGCTCGGTCGTGATGAACGACACCGTCGCTGCGGACAGCTCGCCGGCTGATGCTTTCGGCTCGCTCATCGGTGCAGGCTACGCCGCCGTGGTGGAAGCGCTCAAGGCCTGGACGGGGTACCTTGGCGCGAGGCCGCGTCGCGCCGGGCGTCGATCGCAAGCGACTCGACGTGGTCGATCGCCATCCCAAGCGCGGCTTCAAGAGCGCGCGCGTCTCGATGCGCCTGCGTGAGCAGATAGCCGCCCTGGGCAGCAGCGAGCAGGGAGCAGGCGAGTGCGTCGGGGTCCGCGTCTGGATCGAGGTCGCCACGTTGTTGCATCGTCAGCAAGCCTCGACGCAGCAAGGCTTCCCAGCGCTCGAAGCCGGCTGCGAAGTCCGCTCGTAGCTCGGCAGCTGACTCCACCAGCTCGGCCGCGAGCGAGCCGAGTCGGCAGCCGCCCTGGAAATTCTGCTCGCGTTGCTGCTCGACGATCCCGTGCGCCCACGCCCGCAGCGCCGCGATGCTGTCCAGGTTTCCGATCGCCGGGTCGTGGTGGTCAGCCATGACAGCGTCGGCCTGGTGGGCAATCACGGCACGGATGAGGCTCTGCTTGTCGGCGAAATAGTGCGACATCTGCGACCCACTGACTTTCGCAGCCGTGCGGATGTCCTCGAAGCTCGTGTTCGCGGCGCCCTGCTCATACATCAGCCGAGCCGCCGCGTCGACGATCCGAGCACGCGTCACACGACCCTTGACGGTCAACCGCGAGCTCGATGACACGGCATTGGCCATAGCACGCAGCGTATCGACGTTCTCGACGACCGATCGGCCCTTCGTCAATCGGTGGCCCGCGCGAGCTCGTCGAGCAGCGCGGGCATCCCACCGCGAGCATGCGCGGCGCGCTGGCGGGCGGCGCCGCCCCCCTCGCGGAGGATCCGCTCGACGCCCTCGAGCGCGGCGTCGCCGCCCAGCTCACTGGCGAAGGGACGTACCCGGGCCAGCGCGTCCCGGGCTGCCTCGGGCACGGAGCGCAAGGCGCCCTCGTGGTAGATCCGCGCCTCAAGCCCGTCGCGGGCGGCGCGGAAGCTCGACCACCCGATCGCCTCGGCCGACGGCGGCTCCCCGCCGGGCGGCCGCTGGGCCTCCATGACGGCGAGGGCATGGACCAGCCCGGCCAGCGCTCCCACCTCTGCAAGCGACGACTGGGCGTCCATCTCACGCACCTCGACGGTCCCCAGCCGCGGATGAGGACGGATGTCCCACCACAGGAACGTGTAGTCATCGGCGCCGGCCGCCGCGACGGACGCCGCGACCACCTCCTCGTACTCGGCGACGTCGTGGAACGCGCGGGGCACGCCGCGGCCTGGGTACGCGCGCACGAGCGACGCGCGGGAGCTGGCCATCCCCGAGTCGACGCGGAACCAGAACGGCGAGTTGGCGCTCAGCGCTGCCAGCAGCGGCAGCCAGCCGCGCAGTCCGTTGTAGGCGTGGATGGCGGTCTCGGGGTCAGGCATCCCCACGTGCACGTGCAGGGCGCATTCCGGCGTGCGGCGGACCAACCCGCGCATCGACTCGTCGACCTTGCGGTAGCGATCGCTGCCCACCAGGCGCGCGTCGCCCAGGGCGCCGTCGGGATGGACTCCCGCGCCCATGAGCGTCGCGCCGGCGGCGCGGGCGGCCGATCGACCGCGAGCCAGCGCAGCGACCGCTTCGTCGACGCCGCGCGAGATCGGCGAGCGCAGCTCGATCTCGGCGGCGTAAGCCTCGTGCGACGCGGTGCCGCCGATGACTTCCATCGCCGGCAGGACCTGCTCAGCCACAGGTGAGAGCTCGTGCCTGCTGGCATCCACGAGCAGCAGCTCCTCCTCGATGCCGAGCGTGAAGCCACCGGAGCGGCCGAAAGAATGCTCCATCGCTACGCCGCCTCCAGCGCCGCACCAGCGCTGAGGCTGGCACGCCACGGGGTGCCAAAGGCATCGCCTGGCATACGTGTCATGCGTCCTCCAATGCTGCACGGGCGGCCAGCCGCCCGAACACCAGCGCGGCGGCCAGGCCGCTGGCGTAGCCGCCCGCGGCGATCCCGCCGGCGTCGGCGCCCGCCGCGTAGACGCCGGGCGCAGCTTGGCCGCGTGCGTCGATGCGCAGCCCGCCGATCGTCGTCGTGATGCCGGCCACGACCTCGACCGTCGCCGCGCCTTCCTCCCGCTTCACCGGCGCGCCCGCGCGCTCAGCCGCGGCCACCATCTCGGCGACCGTGCGCTCACGTACCCGCTCGCCCATCGCCGCCGCCTCAACGCGATAGAAGGCGCGGGCCTCCGGCTGGCGGGCCGTCCACTGCACGACATCGATCTCCGACCACGTTGCGGTCTCGAAGCGCTCCCCTCGCGCGTTGGTGACCGTCGCGTGGCGGGCGTAGAGCTGAGCCAGCGCCACGAAGTCGCTCTCGGCGACCCGCGCTGGCGGGAACGGCATGTTGCGCCCGTAGAACTCGTCCATCCCGGCGCTGAGCTGCGCTCCGGCGCCAAGCCCCAAGCGCAGCCCGTCGCCCGTGCTCCATGGCGAGGCTCGCAGGAAGAGATCGGCCGCGTGCGGGGTGATGTGCTCAGCCACCAGCGCGCGGTCCGCGGCGAACCCGCCGGTGGCGAGCACGACCGGGGCGTCTGGGAGCTCGTTCAGCGGCTCCGACAAACGCACCTCGCCGGCAAGGGCCTCGACGATGCCGCGCGGGTCCAACCGCCGCCCGACGGTGAGCGGGTTGCCGGTCTCCCGCTCGGTCACCGGGGCGCCCTGCGCCTCCAGCCAGTCCAGGTCCTCGTCGAGGCGCTCGAACAGCGTGCGCTGCAGCGCCTCGTCGCCGTCCGGGCACTCGGCCCGGAACCGCTCGAAGTCGCGATGGCGCCAGATGACGCCGCTGGAGAGCAGCATCGAGCCGCCAGGACGATCGCCTTTCTCGACCACGAGCACGTCGGCGCCGCGGCTCCGTGCCTCCGCTGCGGCCACCAGGCCGGCCATGCCGGCGCCCGCCACCACGAGATCCGGCAAGGCTCAGACCAGCGAGAAGGTCGGCTTGTGCTCGACGTACTCGATGCGGATGCGGTCCGGTCCCCGCAGGAAGACCGCCAGGGTGTTTGGCGCGTCCTTGATGTCGTCGATCTCGATCCCGCGCGCGCGGGCGGCCTCCTCGACGGACCGCGCCGAGTCCACCAACACCGCGAGGTGGTTGAGCAGCGGCCGCTCGCCCTCGGCTGCTCCGCCTTGCTGCAGCCGCAGGTGCTTGTCGGCGACCGCCACGCGGCCGTCGCGCCGCTCGAACCCGAATTCGTCCAGCGCCGTCGCCGTCGCGCCGGGGTCGGGCACGCGCAGGACCACATGGTCGAGGTCGTAGTCGAGATCGGTCTCCGCCCCCACGAGGCCCAGGCCCAATCCCTCGGGGCCGGCGAACTCGGCGACCTCGCCGCTCCGACGCACGGCCAGCCCGTCGGGCAGCGCCGCCAGCGCGGCGTCGAGGTCGTTCACGCGCAGCACGACCCGCTCGAGCACGCCGGGCTCGCGCGGCCCCTCGGCGGCGAACAGCGTGAGCTTGCCGCGGCGGGCGTCGGCTCCAACGAGCGTGAAGGAGTCGGTGCGCTCGATCTCGTGCATCCCGAGATGGCGGCACAGCAGCGCGGCGATGGCGTCGCGGTCGGCCACCCACAACGCGACGTGGTCTAGGGCGATTGGGGCGATGGCGGTCATGGTGCTCCTCGTGCGGGGAAAAAGGGGACCGGCGGAGTCCAAATGGGCTGCGGCTACCCAGATCCTATCGACCCTCTACCCGCTGGCATCGGTGACGCGAGCGTCAATACCGGCTTATTCAGTCAACCGGGAAGGACCTTGCTCGTCCATCGGAGTGGGTATCGCCATCCCACTCCTTAGGCCATGGCGGCGAGCTAACGGACGCCGCGCAGCACGGCGTCCGTCAGCGCGAGCGCGATCTCGGCGCGCGGGCGCACGCTGTCGAGCGCGAGGAACTCGTCGTCGGTGTGCTGACCGCTGCCGCGCGGGCCGAGGCCGTCGATCGTCAGCGCGATCCCCGGCGCGAGGTGGCTCGCATCGCTCGCTCCGCCGCGCGCGGCGGCGACGATCGGCCTGCCGAGTCGCTCGCTCGTGGCGGCGATCAGCGTGGCGGTCGCGGCGCGTGAGTCCATCGCCGGCCAGACGCGCAAGAGCTCGGGCTCCAGGCGCGCGCCGCCGACCTCCGTCGGCACCCGCTCGCGCACCTCCTCGAACGCGCCGGTGCGGTCGGAGCGCAGGTCGCACAGCAGCTGCCCGTCGGCCGGCACGACGTTGGACGCGTCGCCGCTGTGGAGGATCGTCGGCACCGCCGTCAGGCGATCCGGCCCGTGCGGGTCGTGCGCGGCGGCGACCGCCTGTGCCACCGCGGCGAGCGCAAGCAGCGCGTTGCGACCGAGATCCGGGGCTGAGCCGGAGTGCGACGCGCGGCCGTGCGCCTGCACGCGAAGCGTCGCCGCGGCCTTGCGTCTGACGATCACCGCCTCGTTCTCGTGGCTGTCGCGGTCGCCGGCCTCGAAGCAGAGGCACGCGTTCCAGCCCGCGAAGCGCTCGGCGTGGGCGAACGGCGCGGTGCGCGACTCCTCGTCCATCACGAGCAGCAGCGCGACCTCGGCGAACTCGGCGCGCCGCGCCACCAACGCGCGCAGGAGGCTGAGCGCGAGCACGTCGCCGCTCTTCATGTCGCTCGCTCCCGAGCCGCCCAGCCTGTTCGCGTCTCGCGAAGGCGGGCGGAAGCGCTCATGCGGGAACACCGTGTCGAGGTGTCCGACGAGCAGCAGCCGCGCGCCGTCCGCGTTGGTCCCGGTCAGCCGCACGATCGCGTCCGGCGCATAGTCGGGGGATGAGCAGGGGATGCGCTCGATCGTCGCCTCCGGCGGCGCGAGCCGGCCGACGACTTCGACGCACGCCTCCGCAGCCGCGACGTCCCCCGACGGCGAGGAGATCGCGACGAGCGCCTCGAGGTCCGGCACCATCCGGGCGGCGATCTCATCGACCGCGCTGGCGATCCACGTGTCCATGTGTCGGACGATATCCACGCGGCGCCGGCGCGCGGCGTTCAGGCCGACGCAGGCGCGGCCGGCCGGGCCGGCTGTCGCTGAAGTGCAACGAATGTGCAAGAACGAGGGCCGTCGCCACTCGTCCGTGCTGGCCAGAGACCACGAGAGCCCCGCTATCGCAGGGCTTTCGAGAAGCACCGCTACCGGGGCGCACGGCGAGCGCCGAATACAAAATGGACAACTCGACCATCACTGACATCGCGCCAAGAACCACGCGACGGGCATCGCTCAGAAAGCCAGCAGCGTGAGGCTCCCGCGTTACCGCGTCCGGGCCCACACGACCGCGCGCCCTTGCTGCCGTGAGACAAGGTATGTCCGGCTCGCCATTCGCGGGCGACTTCTCAGCGCCGGGTAGCTCACGTCGACGACGACGATGCGGTCCCTCGGGACCTGCGCACATTGCGTCGGGACCGTGTCCTTCGCGGTCGCGCGTCGTGACGTCATGGCCGGGTCGCGGTAGTCGGCTGGTGGTCTGACCGTTCTATCGACGGCGCGGGGGATGATCCGTCCAACGGCTGCGCCCGCCGCCTCGACCTGGCTGGGCGAGATCGCTTGCGCCGCCGGGCAGGGGCTCGGCAGGACCAGCCGCGCGAGCTCCTCGTCGGCGAGCCGGCGCGTCGCTTCGCTGGGCTGCGCGCCGAAGGAGACGATTACCTCCAGCAACCAGCCGTCGACGCGGCCGGTGATGACGTAGCGGTACCCGCTGCCGCCCTCCCAGTTTGCGGACGCGTCGCCACCAGGCGTCTTCAGCGGCAGCGTACGGGGCGGATAGGTGTTCCAGCCCGAGCCAACGAAGTCGGCGCGGCCGTAAATGCTCACTTGGATCAGCACATCGCTTCTGCCGAGCTGCTGGAGCGTCAGGTGCGGGTTGGAGCCGGGCGGGTCAAGCAGCTTGACCGTCGCCGCGCTCGCCGAGCCGGCCTGCGGCAGGACGGCGTCACCCGTCTGCGCCGTGTTCCAGCCGCGTGCCGGCTCGAAGCCTGGTCCGCCAGTCGCGGACAAAGACGCGCGGACCGAAGGCGTCGTCGCCTCGGGGGCAGACGTACGGCCGAGCGCGAAGCCGGCGAGCGTGCCGCAGCCGAGCAGCGCGACGGCAAGCGCGGCCAGACCGCGCTTTGCACGCCGAGACGGCCGAACGACAGCACCGAACACAGCCTCGAACGCGCCCAGAGCCCGTTCGCGGCTCGCTCGCGTGAGCGTGTCGCTCGGCGCGGGCAGCCGGTCAAAGGAATCCCGAAGACGCTTCTCAAACTCCTCGTCGTCACGCATGGCTTCCCTCCTCGATGGTGGTACGCAGCTCTTCCAAGCCACGACTGAGGCGAGAAGCGACGGTGCCCGCGGGCAAGTCGAGCAGCGTGGCGATCTCCCCCACGCTGTGATCGCCCCAGTACCTCAGCACCACCACAACCCTCCGCTCCTGAGTGAGCGCAAGCACGGCAAGCTCAACGTGATCCGACAGCTCGACAACCTCGTCGCGTATTAAGACGTCGTCGGCTAACTCGAGCCCACGCGCCTCTGATCTCGGCCGCGCACGCAGATGATCTATCGCCGCGCGGCTGACAATGCGGCTCAGCCACGGCGCGAACGGCAGCGCGACATCGAACCGACCGAGTGCAGCGAAGGCGCGGATCAGCGCCACCTGGGCGACGTCCTCGGCGCCACTGCGGTCGCCGACGATCGCGAGCGCCATCCGCCACGCCGACGGCCAGTGCCGCTCGAACAGCTCGGCGGCGGCAGCGGCATCCCCCGTCCGGGCACGCCGCACAAGCGCACCGTCGTCGATCCGGCTCATGCCTTTAATACGAGCGACGGCACTCGTTCGCATCCCGCCGCAACCTCGAGCGACGGCGCCTCCCGTCTGGTCCTCGGCTTCACATCGGCTGTCGACCTCCGCTCGCGCGCAGCGGATCTGCGATGACCGTCGGCGTGCCGTTCAAGCGCACGCTCGACCTCAGTGTCGGCATTCCGTGTGGACAGCACCTCGTCCGCCGCGGTGCGGTTGCGCCGGCTCGTCCAGCCCGATGGCATGGGGACGCGCCGCGGCGACCAGCGACAGCCTGAGATAGCGCGCGACGGCTAGCGCTCCGCTCGACACGCGCCTGCGACGACCGCCCAAGCGACGGGGCGTTGTCTGCGGCCGCACAAATGCCTTCGCCCGGCTCATCACCTCTCCTCGACCCGGCAAAACGAAAGACGACTCCCGACAATCGCGAGCCGCTCCCATTCAATAGGAGCATCGGCAGTGCGTCAAGTCGCCGCCGCCGCGGTTATGCTCTCAGCACATGAGCGCGCATGCCACTCAGAGGTAGCTGTGCAGTCGCTTGACCGGCTCGTCACGATCCTCGAGACGATCGCCCACGACGGCCCGTCGTTGAGCGCGGCCGAGGTCGCACAGACGACCGGGCTGTCGCTGTCCACAGTCTCGCGCCTGATGATCCAACTTGCAGAAGCTGGCCTGCTGCACCGCTCCGAGCCCAGCCGTCGCTACGTCCTCGGCCCGCGTCTCTACGCGCTCGCGCGTGCGGCTGACGACCAGATTGACGTGACGGTCGTCGCGCGGCCGCTGCTGGAGCAGCTCCGCGACGAGACGGGCGAGACGTGCTCGATGCACGTGCTGCGCGGCGACCAGCGCATCTGCACGATCGAGGTGCCGAGCATGCACTCGGTCCGTCGAGTCGTGCCGGTCGGCCTTGCCGAGCCCGTCGTCGGCAGCGCGACGGGCGCGGTCCTGCTCGCCGCGCGTGGCGCCGAAGAACGTCGCGCGGTGCTCGACCGGCTCGACGTCCGCGGGTCCGAGCGCAGACAGTTTGAGGCGGTCGTGGCCCACGCCGAGCAGACCGGGTGGGCGCTCGTGACAGACGACTGGGTCGCCGGCCTCACCGGCCTCTCGGTCGAGGTGCCCGAGGGCGACGGGTCGGTGGCCGCGATCTCGATCTCGGGCCCAAGTCACCGCTTTACGCAGGACTTCGCCTCAGCTCACCTCGAGCGCGCGCTCGACGTCGCCGCCGAGATCTCGACGAGGGTCGGCGGCGCGCCGCGCAGACGCGGCGCGCTGCCGACGGCCTGAGTCAAGGCGAGGCCGGCCAGCGGATGACGAGCCGTTGCAGCAGCTCGACGGCGAAGTAGAGCAGCAGCGCCAGCAGCGACAGGGCGATGATCACCGCGTAGACGTACGGCGTCTCGAGGTTGGTCGCGTAGGAGTTGATCAGGAAGCCGAGGCCAGTCCGCGCCCCGTAGAACTCGCCGACGACCGCGCCCAGCGCCGCGACCGTCATCGACGCCTTCAGGCCGGTGAAGATCATCGGCAGCGCGCCCGGCAGTTGGACCATCAGCAGCAGCTGGCGCGGCTTCGCGCGCAGCGAGCGCATCAGGTCGAGCGCGTCGCCAGAGGTCTGCGACAGCCCGACGAAGGCGCTGACGTAGGTCGGGAAGAAGCAGGCGACGACCGTCAACATGATCGTTGACGGCATGCCGACGCCGACCCATGCCGCGAACAACGGCAGCAGCACGACCTTCGGCACCGCCGAGAAGACGACGACGTACGGGTACAGCGCGTCTCTGACGGTCTTCCAGCGCACGGCGACGAGCGCGAGCGCCAGCCCGATCGCGACGCCGCCGGCCCAGCCGATCGCCATCTCGCGAGCCGTCACTCCGACGCTCGACCAGAAGGCGCCGACGCCCGTCAGCGTGCGCAGCGCGTCCCACACGTCGCCGGGCGGCGCGAGCAGGATCGGGTTGACGACCTTCGCAAGCCAGCTCCACAGCAGCACCGCCAAGACGACGACTGCGAGCGTCGCCGCGAGATGCCAGCGGCGCAGCAGGAGGCCGCGCAGCCGGCGCGCGAGCGGCTCGCCGCCGGCGCCGGCCGGGGCGTGGACGGCGACCTCAGAGGGCACCGAGCACCCTCCGCACCTCCAGCACGATCTCCTGGAACTCTGGCGTCGTGGTCATCGCCAGCTCGCGCGGGCGCGGCAGGTCGACCTCGATCGTCTCCGCCAGGCGCCCGGGCCGCGGCGTCATCACCATCACTCGGTCGGCGAGGAAGACGGCCTCCTGGATGCTGTGCGTGACGAGCACGACCGTCTTGCCGCTCTGCGCCCAGACGTCGAGCAGGTGGAGGTTCATGTCGTCGCGCGAGAACTCGTCGAGCGCGCCGAACGGCTCGTCCATCAACATCAGGTCGGGGTCCTGCATCAACAGCCGTGTCAACGCCGCGCGCTGCTGCATACCGCCCGACAGCTCGGTCGGGTAGCGCTGCGCGAAGGCGCCGATCCCGGCGCGGTCGAGCAGCGTCTGGGCGCGGGTTTGCGCTGCGCCGCGGTCGGCCTTCGCGACGTCGACCGGCAGCAGCACGTTCTCCAGCGTCGTGCGCCAGGGGAAGAGGACCGGCGTCTGGAACATCATCCCGATGTGCGGGCTGGGCGACGTCACCTCCTCCCCGCGCGAGGAGACGCTTCCGCCGCTGGCGCGCTGCAGGCCGGCGGCGATCTTCAGCAAGGTGGACTTGCCGCAGCCGCTGGGTCCGACGATCGTGACGAGCTCGCCCTCGCGGACCTCGAGTGAGACGTCGTCGACGGCGAGCACGCGCGCGCCGCCGCGGCCGAACTCCTTCGAGAGCCCGTCGAAGCGCAGGATCGGGTGGTGCTCGAGCGTGGCGCCGCCGGCGCCGCCGGGAGCGATCGGTTCTGTGCTCACAGCCAGCTCCGCTTCATCGCAGGGCTCGGCGCCGACGGGCCCTCGCCGTGCTCGAGGTAGAGCACGTTGCCGGCGGTGCGCGACGGGCGGCCTTCGAGGCGGTCGCGCAGCCAGTCGAGCGCCAGCGCGTGGATGTCGAGCATCCACAGCGGCACGTCGGAGCGGCCGAGCAGCGAGACCATGTGATGCTGGTCGCCGAAGACCCACAGCTCGGTCTGCTCGCCGCAGCGGTCGAACAGCTCGTAGACCTCGTCGATCGGGCTGCGCGGGTCATACTCGCCGCTGACGAGCAGCGTCGGGCAGGCGATCCGCGCGACGTCGTCCTCGACCGTCATGCTCGCCGCGATCGCGTCGAGCTCGGCCTCGCTCTCCGCCTGCGTCAGGTAGGCGAACAGCTGCTTGAAGCGGGGCGACTCCTCGTCGAGCAGGTGGCGCTTGTCGCCGTAGGAGGCCCACGGCGCGGCGACGGCGGCGACGCGCTCGTCGCGCGCCGCGATCCGCAGCGCCCAGAAGGAGCCGAACGAGAGGCCGTAGACGGCGACGCGCTCGGCGTCGACGTCAGGCCGCGCAAGCAGCACGTCGAGCGCGGCGACCGCCGCCTGCTCGTAGTTGTCGCTCGTCAGCGCGACGCCCTGCAGGTTCGACTCGCCCTGCCCGGGCCCGTCGAAGACGAAGTAGTGCATGTCGCGTTGGCCAGCGTGGTTCCAGCGTGGATGGGGCGCCATCTCCTTCGTCATGTCGCAGCCCGGCACGAAGAAGACGAGCGGCTTCTTGCCGCCGCCGGGCGCGACGTGGAGGTTGCCCGCGAGCGTGAAGCCCTCCCAGGCGATCTCGACGCGCTCGATCGCGTACGGCGCGAGCTCGCGCACATGCTCGAAGGCGCGCAGCGAGCTGCTGTGCAGCTCCTGCTTCTCGGCGGTGTTGGCCATGATCGTGTGCTGCGCGTTCGCGTAGGCGGTCGACGCCTCAAACCACAGGTCCATCGCCGTCTCGCGATGGCCGGCCGCCGCCTCCTCGCCCGCCAGCCGCTCCAGCCTGCGGCCGATCTTGCCGAGGTGCTTGCTGATCATCGCGTGGCTTCTGACC
>DASYEC010000092.1:0-1603 GCA_036499225.1 Conexibacter sp. | reverse complement strand
CGGGGCGCGTTGGGACGGGTAGAGGGACTGCTTCGTGACCATTTCCTCCGCCCCCTCCCTCGATCCCCACGTCGTCGTGCTCTTCGGCGCGCGCGGCGACCTCGCTCGGCGCAAGCTGCTGCCGGGGCTCTACCGCCTCGCGCAGGCCGGGCTGATGCCGGCGGAGTTCCGCATCGTCGGCTCCGGCCGCCACGCGCCCGACGGCGACTTCGCCGACGAGGTGCACGCGGCGCTGACCGAGCACGCCGGCGACGCCCTCGACGACGAAGGCTGGAAGGCCTTCGCGCCGCGGCTGTCGTTCGTGACGGCCTCCGACGACGACGGGGACGACCTCGCGGCGGCGGTGGCGAAGGCCCGCAAGGAGCTGGGTGACGACTCCCGCACGCTGTTGTACATGTCGGTCCCGCCGTCGGCGATGGAGCCGATGGTGAGGATGCTGGCGCAGACCGGCCTGTCGGGCGACCGCGCGCGGATCGTCATGGAGAAGCCGTTCGGCCACGACCGCGCGTCCGCGGAGCAGCTCAACGCGACGCTGCACGAGCACATCGACGAGGACGCGATCTTCCGGATCGACCACTTCCTCGGCAAGGAGGCCGCACAGGACATCCTCGCGCTGCGCTTCGCCAACGGCCTGTTCGAGCCGATCTGGAACCGGCGCCACATCGCGGCGGTGCAGATCGACGTGCCCGAGGCGCTGGGGCTGGAGGGGCGCGGCTCGTTCTACGAGGAGACGGGCGCGTTCCGCGACATGGTGGTCACGCACCTCAGCCAGCTGCTCGGGTTCGTGGCGATGGAGCCGCCGGAGAGCCTCGACGCCCAGCACCTGCGCGCGGCCAAGGCGGCGGTGTTCGAGGACCTCGCGCCGTTCGATCCGCAGGACACCGTCTTCGGCCAGTTCGCGGGCTACCGCGACGAGGACGGCGTCGCGGCCGACTCGACCACCGAGACGTTCGCGGCGCTGCGCGTGCACGTCGACAACGAGCGCTGGCGCGGCGTGCCGTTCCTGCTGCGCACCGGCAAGGCGATGGCCGAGGGCCGGCGGATCGTCACGCTGACGCTGCGCGAGCCGGACCCGCAGATCTTCGACGGCGACGGCGCGACGCGCCCCAACGAGCTGACCTTCGAGCTGACCGACGACCCGCAGCTGGCGGTCGACCTGCGCGTCAAGGTGCCGGGGCCGACGTCGGAGATCACGCGGGCGCCGCTGACGCTCGACGTCGAGCGGGCGCTCAACGAGCACGGCCTGGAGGCCTACGAGCGGCTGCTGCACGACGTGATGCTCGGCGACCACCTGCTCTTCACGCGCGCCGACGAGGTCGAGCGGCTGTGGACGTGCGCCGCGCCGATCCTCGAGCACCCGCCGGAGCCGTTGTCCTATGCGAAGGGGAGCTGGGGGCCGGAGGCCGCCGAGGAGCTGGCGCGCCCGACGGGGTGGCGGCTGCCGGAGCCGGGCTGAGGCGGGGGCTCAGTCGCCGGGCAGGATGATGATGCTGCTCGACCCGGTGGCGAGGACCTTGCCGGCCTCGTCGCGGACGTCGCCCTCGGAGAACGCGACGCGGCGGCCGGGCTTGGTCACCCAGCCGTGCGCGGTGATGCGGCCGGT
>DASYEC010000091.1:0-2813 GCA_036499225.1 Conexibacter sp. | reverse complement strand
AAGCAGTGGCGCAAGCGGTTCGGCGAGCCGAGCTTCCATAAGACGCTGATGAAGCTGCGGCTGGTGCCGCGCTACCTGACGAGCGCGGACTTCCGCCTCGCCTTCACATCGGGCGTCAGCGCCAACAGCGTCTGCTTCGAGCGGGAGCTGCTGGAGCATCATCGGATGGTCTTCGAGAAGCCGGCCTGACAGGTTTCTTGCAGGTCCCCTTTGCCAAAGCTTTATCCCGCCAGTTAGGCTCCCCTGAGAAGGGCACGCCGTGACACGACCGTGACGGGATCGGCGACGCGGCTGACTTTCGGCGCCGAACCCCCGTTACACGACCCCGAAAGTCGAATGTCAAGCACGCTCATGCCTCCCGCGGAGGCCACAACGTCAGGCACGGCTACCACTGAGGGCCCTCCCGCCTGGCGCAAGACACTCGCCCCCTACACGAAGCCGCGGCTCGGCCGCAGCCTCGTCGACCTCGCCACATCGCTGCTGCCGTTCCTGCTGCTGCTCGGCGCGATCATCCCGCTCGTCCACGCCTTCTATCCGCTCGCACTGGTGCTGATGGTGCCCGCGGCCGGCTTCCAGGTGCGGACGTTCATCGTCTTCCACGACTGCGCGCACGGCTCGTTCCTGCCGTCCAAGCGCGCGAACAAATGGCTTGGCCGGATCCTTGGCGTGATCGTCTGGACGCCGTTCGGCGCCTGGCGCCACAGCCACGCGATGCACCACGCCTCGGCCGGCGACCTCGACCGCCGCGGCGACGGCGACGTGCCGACGATGACCGTCGCCGAGTACCGCGACGCGCCGTTCAAGGCTCGCCTCGCCTACCGCCTCTTCCGCAACCCGGCCGTGATGTTCACGATCGGCCCGCTGGCGGCGATGATCATCGCCCCGCGGATACCGTCGAAGAGCGCGCGGCCGCGGATGCGCAACAGCGTCCTGCTGACCGATCTCGCGCTCGCGGTCGTGATCGCGGCTGTCTGCCTCGTCTTCGGCTGGCAGACGTTCCTGCTGGTGCAGGTCCCGATGGCGATCTTCGCGGGCGGCGCCGGCATCTGGCTGTTCTTCGTGCAGCACCAGTTCGAGGACGTCTACTGGGAGTCGGCGGACCACTGGTCCTACGACGACGCCGCGCTGCGGGGCAGCTCGTACCTGAAGCTGCCGAGAGTGCTGCAGTTCTTCTCCGGCAACATCGGCCTGCACCACGTGCACCACCTCAGCGCCGCGATCCCCAACTACAACCTGCAGGCCGCGCACGACGAGAACGAGGTCTTCCACAGCGTGCCGGTGCTGTCGTTCTGGCAGGGCATCCGCGCGACGCGGCTGAAGCTGTGGGACGAGGAGTCCAACCGGCTCGTCACGTTCGGCGAGGCGGCGCGGGCTCCTCGCGCTGCCGGCGCGCCCAGCGCTGCTGCGCGCAGCTGAGCTGGGCTGAGCGCCGCGGCCCCTCCGCGGCGCTCAGCGCGCGCTCCGCGCGGGCGCCACGCGGCGCAGCGCGGCCGGCGCGCTGCGGCGCAGCTGCGGGACGCGCCAGGTCGCCTCGACCGCGATCCGCGCCGACATCTTGCTGTCGCCGTCGACGCGGTCTCTGAAGACGATCGGGACCTCGACGACGCGGAAGCCGGCGAGCACCGCGCGATAGGTGATCTCGACCTGGAAGACGTAGCCCTGCGAGCGGACGCTCTCCAGCTCGATCGCCTCCAGCACCTGGCGGCGGATCGCCTTGAAGCCGCCGGTCAGGTCGTGCTGGGGCAGGCGCAGGACGGCCCGCGCGTAGAGGCAGCCGCCGCGGCTGATCAGGCGGCGCGTCAGCCCCCAGTCGGTGACGCCGCCTCCGCGCACGTAGCGCGAGCCGAGCACGACGTCGGCGCGCTCGGCGGCGCGCAACAGGTCGGGCAGGTAGCGCGGGTCGTGCGAGAGGTCGGCGTCGATCTCGCAGAGGATGTCGGCGCCGCCGGCCAGCGCGTGCCGGAAGCCGGCGAGATAGGCCTGCCCGAGGCCGCCCTTGCCGGGGCGGCGCAGCACCTCGACGACGCCCAGCTCAGCGCCGAGCTGTTCGGCGATCGAGCCGGTCCCGTCGGGCGAGCCGTCGTCGACGACGAGGACGCGATGGCGGCCTGGCGCGACGGTCGCAAGCTGGCCTGCGACGGCGCGGACGAGCCGCTCGATCGTGGCGGCCTCGTTGTACGTCGGGACGATGACCCAGACATGGTCTGACATGCGGCGGCGAACCCTAGTGCACGGCCTTCCTCAACTGGCTCGCCCATGCGCCGCGGACGCCAGCTGAGGGCATCGTCGCCGCTCGCGGCGTGGCGCATGGCCCGGCGCTCTGCCGTCGCGGCCGGCCGCTAATGTCGAAGGGAATGCCCGCGAACGCCCACGCCTCCGACCTCGACGCGCTGCTCGCCGGCCTCAACGAGCCCCAGCGCGAGGCGGTCGTCCACGGCGAGGGGCCGCTGCTGATCCTCGCGGGTGCCGGCTCGGGCAAGACGCGCGTGCTGACCCACCGGATCGCCTACCTCGTCGGCACCGGTCAGGCGCGCCCGGACGAGATCCTCGCGATCACCTTAACGAACAAGGCCGCGCAGGAGATGCGCGAGCGCGTCGAGCTGCTCGTCGGCCGCCGCACGCGCTCGATGTGGGTGATGACCTTCCACGCCGCGTGCGCGCGGATCCTGCGCGCCGACGCCCACCGGCTCGGCTACACGCGCCAGTTCACGATCTACGACCAGGCGGATGCGCGGCGGTTGGTGAGACGCTGCATCGACGAGCTGGACGTCGATCCCAAGCGCTTCACCCCGGCCGCCCTGCACCACGAGATC
>DASYEC010000090.1:0-27423 GCA_036499225.1 Conexibacter sp. | reverse complement strand
GAAGATGACGCCGCCGAGGATGTTGCGGATCGTGCCGTTCGGAGAGCGGTACATCTCCTTGAGGCCGAACTCCTCGACACGAGCCTCGTCGGGCGTGATCGTCGCGCACTTGACGCCGACGCCGTACTGCTTGACCGCATTCGCCGCATCGACCGTGACCTGGTCGTTGGTGGCGTCGCGGCTCTCGATCCCGAGGTCGTAGTACTTGAGGTCGACATCGAGGTACGGCAGGATCAGCTGCTCCTTGATGAACTGCCAGATGATCCGGGTCATCTCGTCGCCATCCAGCTCGACGACAGGGTTCTTCACGGTGATCTTCGCCATTGGATTCCTTCTTCGGGAACGCCGGGAGGATATTGCGGCGCCCCGCACACCGACGACTGGCGGGGCCCGCGCCGCCGAACGACGCCGCCGCGCCTGCCGCCCAAACCGCTCAGCCAAGCACCGCCGGCTCCACGTCCGTGCAGCCGACGCGGTTCCTTTGCCCGCTTGACACAGTTGGCTAGAAGCATTAGCTTTTTGGCTATGGCTACTAACTTCCTTTCCCGCCCTGAAGGCCGCATCGCGTACGACGTCACTGGCGATGGGCCGCTTGTCGTCTGCGTCCCCGGCATGGGGGTGGTGCGCTCGGTCTTCCGCTCCACCGTCGCGCCGCTCGTCGCCGCCGGCTACCGCGTCGCGACGTTCGACATCCGTGGCCATGGCGACAGCGACGACAGCTTCTCCTCCTACGACGACGAGGCGCTTGCCTCCGACCTGCTCGCGCTGATCGACCACCTCGGCGGCGGCTCGGCGCTTGTGCTCGGCAGCTCGATGGGCGCGGGCGCCGGCGTGATCGCAGCCGCTCAGGCCCCTGAGAAGATCGCCGGCCTCGGGCTGCTCGGCCCGTTCGTGCGCCAGCCCGCCGTCAACGCCGCCAAGACCCTGATGATGCGCGTGATGCTGACGAAGCCGTGGGGCCCGGCGGCGTGGCGCACCTACCACCGCTCCTGCTACCCCGGCCGCAAGCCGGCCGACTTCGCCGACTACGAGCAGGCGATCGACGCCAGCCTCCGCCGCGGAGACCACTGGCGCTCGTTCGTCAAGACGACCCACACGTCGCACGATCCCGCCGAGGCCGCGACGGCCCGGGTCACGGCGCCGGTGCTCGTCGTGATGGGCGCCAGAGACCCCGACTGGCCCGACGCGACTGCTGAAGCCCGCTGGGCCGCGGAGCGTCTGAATGGCGAGCTGTTGATCGTCCCCGACGGAGGGCACTACCCGATGGCCGAGTACCCCGAGCTGGTCAACCCCGCCCTGCTCGCCTTCGCCGAGCTCGTCTTTGGCGGCATCCGTGCCTAGGGCCGGGCTCACGCCGACGGTCGTGGCCGAGCGCGGCGCGAGCTTGGCCGACGAGGTCGGCCTCGACAGGCTCACGCTGGCGCTCGTCGCGCAGGCGTTCGGCGTCGCGCAGCCGAGCCTCTACAAGCACGTCAGAGGGCTCGACGGCCTGCTGCAGCGGATCTCCGCGCTCGCGACCGCCGAGCTCGCGACGGCGCTCGCCGACGCTGCCGCCGGCCGCGCTGGCGCCGACGCCCTGCACGCGGTCGCCGCCGCCTACCGCGGGTACGCCCACGCCTACCCCGGGCGCTACGCCGCGACCCAGCGTCTGCCCGACCCCGCCGACCCAGCGCACCTGGCGGCCGGCGAGCGCGCGGTCGGCGCGATCTACGCGGTCCTGCGCGGCTACGGCCTCGAAGGCGACGACGCGCTCGACGCTACCCGCGCCCTGCGCAGCGCCCTGCATGGCTTCGTCGTGCTTGAGCTGGCCGGCGGCTTCGGCATCCCGCGCGACCTCGACGCGTCGTTCGACCAGCTCGTCGCCGCCCACGACGTCGCCTTCCGCGCCTGGCCCGACCGGACCTGAGCGCCGCGCCCGGAGGAGGCCGCCCCCCTCCGAAGGAATCAGCCGGCCCTACGCAGGAACTGGCGCCGCCCGCTCGGCCGGCGCGGCCGGGGGAGCGGCGGTGACGTCGTCGTCGACGATGCGGTCGCGGCGCGCGAGGGCGCGCTGCACGATCACGTTCAGCGCCATCAGCAGCAGCACGCCGAGCAGCAGCATCGTGCCAAGGACGTTGACCTCAGGCGGGACGCCCTGGCGGGTCGAGCCGAAGATGAACAGCGGGAACGTCTGCGTCTGGCCGGCGTTGAAGCTCGTCACGACGTAGTCGTCGATCGAGATCGCCGCCGCCAGCACGGCGGCGGCCGCGACGCCGGGCGCGATCATCGGCAGGGTGACGCGCGCGAAGGTCGTCCAAACCCCGGCGCCGAGGTCTTGCGCCGCCTCCTCGATATGCGGGTCCATCCCCTCCAATCGCGCGCGTACCGTCACGACGACGTATGAGAGGGTGAACATCACGTGGGCGATCACGATCGTCCAGAAGCCGGTGTTGATCCCGACGACGAGGAACATCGCCAGCAGCGAGGCGCCCATCACGACCTCTGGGGTCGCCATCGGCAGGAAGACGAACACGCCGGCCGCTCCCTGGCCGCGGAAGCGGTAGCGCGTCAGCGCCATCGCCAGGAAGGTCCCGAGCAGGACGGAGATGACGGTGACGATCACCGCGATCTCCAGCGAGTTCTTCAGCGCCTCGCTCAAGTCGGAGTCGACGAACGGGTGTTTCCAGTGGCTGAGCGTGAAGCCCTGCCAAGTGAAGTTGAAGCGTCCCTTGTTGTCGTTGAACGAGAAGACGACGATCAGGAAGACCGGGATGAAGAGGTACAGCAGCGCCGCCGCCGACCAGATCCCCAACGCCCAGTTGCGTGCGCGGTCGCGTGAGCGCATCAGGCCGCCACCTCAGTCAGGTTTCTCGTGCCAAGCAGCCGCGAGTAGAGCAGGATCCCTATCAGGATCACCGTCATCAGGATGAACGACAGCGCCGCGGCGGTCGGATAGTCGAGCACGTCGAGGAACTTCGATTGCACGACGTTGCCGATCATGTACTGCTGCGGCGTCCCGAGCAGCGCGGCGTTGACGTAGTCGCCGCAGGCTGGGATGAAGCAGAGCAGCGAGCCAGCGAAGATGCCGGGGATCGCGAGCGGCAGCGTCACCTTGCGAAACGCCGTCATGCGGCTGGCGTAGAGGTCGGTCGCCGCCTCCACGAAGCGGCGGTCGATCCGCTCGAGCGAGACGTAGAGCGGCAGCACCATGAACGGCAGGAAGTTGTAGGCGATGCCGGCGATCACGGCCGTCCCCGTCGCGAGCACGCGCCCGTGCTCGGAGACCAGCCCGACGTCCCGCAGCCGAGAGACGACCCAGCCGTTGTCGGCGAGGATCAACTGCCAGGAGACCGTCCGCAGCACGTACGACATGAAGAACGGCAGCACGACCAACAGCAGCATGAAGTTCTTCCAGCGCCCCGCCTTGTACGCCATGAAGTACGCGAGCGGGAAGGCGATGATCAGGTCGATCACCGTCGCCACGCCGGCGTACAGCAGCGAGCGAAGGAACTGCGTGTGGTAATCGCGCAGCGCGTCCCAGTACGTCGAGAAGGCCCAGGTGAAGTTGTAGCCCGCCTCCGGGTCGCCGGTCTGCAGCGAGACGTTCGCCTGGTTCACCAGCGGGATCGCGAAGAAGAGGATCAGCCACAGCAGCCCCGGCAGCGCGAAGATCCACGGCAGCAGCCGGCGGCGGTTGGCGAGCGAGATCCCGCCCGACCGCCGCCGCGGCGCGCCCGAGGGCTCAGCGACGGCCGTCATGCGCCAGTGACCTTCGCCATCGCCTCGTACATCTGCTGCTCCTGGCGGGTCGAGAAGCTCGGGTACGGATAGAGCTTCTTGCGCACCGAGTCGGGCGGGAAGATCAGGTCGTTGTGGGCGACGTCCGGATCCATTCTCTCGAGGATCGGCTTGATCCCGTCGACCGGCGAGATGTAGTTGACCCAGTCGCAGACGACCGCGGCGACCTGCGGGTCGTACAGGTAGTTCATCATCGTCTCGGCGGCGTACGGATGCTCGACATGCGAGGGCATCATCATGTTGTCGGTGAACAGCATCGCGCCCTCCTCCGGGTAGGAGAAGCGCAGGTTGGGGTTGTCGCTCTGCAGCTGCACGAGGTCGCCGGAGTACGACAGGGCGATCGCGACGTTGCCCTTCGTCAGGTCGGTCGTGTAGTCGTTGCCGGTGAAGCGTCGGAACTGGCCGGCGCTGGCCGCCTTGCCGATCTTTTCGATCGCAGAGAGCTGCTGGTCGAGCGTCGCTCTGGAGGCGTCGATCCCCTCGCCCAGCAGGACCGTGCCGGCGCTGTCGTAGGGCTCCGTGAACATCGTCACGCGGCCCTTCCATCTCGGGTCGAAGAGGTCTCTGACCGATCTGATCTCGACCCCGGTCTGCTTGATGTCATAGCCGAGGCCGATCGCGCCCGACTGGTAGGGCAGCGTGAACTGGCGTCTGGGGTCGTAGCCGATCGATCTCAGGTTCGGCACGAGGTTTCTCATGTTCGGCACGTTGCGCTTGTCGATCGGCGTGACGTAGCCGTAGCGGACCCAGCGGCCTGCCATGTAATCGGTCAGCACGACGATGTCGCGGCCGATGAAGACCCCCTGCGCGAGCTGCTGACGGACCTTGCCATAGAACTCGTTGTTGTCGTTGATCTCTTCGATGTACTTGCAGTGGCCGCCAAATCTGGCGTTGAACTCTCTGATGACCTTCTTGTCGATGTAGAGCGGCCAGTTGGCGAAGGTCCAGTCGCCGATCGCGGTGCGCGGGTGGTGGACGTTCTCCGCCTCCGCCTGCAGCACTCTGAGGTTTCTCGCGGCGGTGCCGGCGATCCCGCAGGCGCTCAGCACGCTCGCCAGGCCGCCAGCCGCGAACGCCGCGGTCGCGCTGCGGCCGAGGAAGCGGCGGCGCGACAGCCGCTTGTCGCCGAAGATCTCCCGAAAGGCGTGGTCGAGCTGTTCGGGATCAAGCTCGTCAGCCATCGGCGCCGTCCTCGGCGGCGACGACGAAGGTGTGGCGCGGGTCCCAGGCCAGCTGCACCTCTTGCCCTGCGCCGAGCGAGTCCGGCAGCGAGCCGTCCTCGTTCTGGGCGATCACCATCAGCTCCTCGCCGCCGACGGTCTTGATGATGTATTGCAGCGAGACGCCGAGGAAGGAGCTGAGCACGATCCGGCCGCGCAGCACGTTGGCGCCGTCGGCGACCGCCGTGCCGGCCGGCGTCAGCTTCACCTTCTCGGGCCGCACGCCGATGCTGACCGCGCTGCCGGCATGGTCGATGCAGCGGTTGCTCGGCGCGTGCAGCGCAGCACCGTCGTGCGTCGTCACCGGCGTCAGGTCGCCGTTCATCGTGCCGACGGTCCCGCGCACGAGGTTGGAGACGCCGAGGAAGCGGGCGACGAAGGCGGTTTGCGGCCGCTCGTAGAGCTCGGTCGCCGAGCCGGCTTGCTCGATCTGGCCCCTGTTCATGACGGCGATCGTGTCGGCCATCGACATCGCCTCTTCCTGGTCGTGCGTCACGTGGATGAACGTGATGCCGACTTCCTGCTGGATCCGCTTCAGCTCGAGCTGGAGCTGGCGGCGCAGGCGCAGGTCGAGCGCGCCGAGCGGCTCGTCGAGCAGCAGCGCGCGCGGGCGGTTGACGAGCGCGCGCGCCAGCGCGACGCGCTGCGCCTGCCCGCCGGAGAGGCTCCCCGGCTTGCGCTTGGCGAGATGGGGCAGCTGGACGGTCTCCAGCGCCTCGCCGACCCGCTTGCGGACCTCGGCCTTGCCGACGCCTTGGCGCTCGAGGCCGAAGGCGACGTTGCGCTCAACCGTCAAATGCGGGAACAGCGCATACGACTGGAAGACGGTGTTCACGTCGCGCTTGTGCGGCGGGCAGTCGGTGACGTCCTCGCCACCGAGCAGCACGCGGCCGCTGGTCGGCAGCTCAAAGCCGCCGATCATCCGCAGCGTCGTCGTCTTTCCACAGCCCGACGGGCCAAGCAGCGCATAGAAAGCACCACGCTCGATGTCGAGCGACAACGTGTCGATGACCAGCACGTCGCCGAAGCGCTTGCTGACCTGTTCGAGCCGGATGTCCGGCATCTCTCCATCACCACGGTGATCCCTCGCCGAAGGGACGGCGAGACTCTCCTTCGCAACCAATTCAGCACCTCCGCGTGCAGAGCGACAGTACCGCTCACCGTTGCGCCTGTGTGGCGATCTTTCGCCAAACGGGCCCGCCGATGTGGAGCGATTGTGCCGTTGCGTCCAGCGACGGCGATCCCACCTCCTCCAGCTCGGATTGGCCGCCCGCTCCCGGCTTTGCCGACTATGGACCCCGGAAAGTAGGAAACCGGGATCCGATGTGGCGGCTCAGCCGGTCGGGCCGTAGCGCTCGGTGCGGATCCGCTCGGGCGCGAAGCCGACCGTGAGCGCGAGCTGCGAGGCCGACTCGACGAAGCCGTTGGAGCCGCACGCGAAGAGGCTGCCGCTGGCGGGGTCGATGCCGCTCGCCGCGATCAGCTCCGCGTCGATCCGGCCGCAATGACCGCTCCAGCCCGCCGGAGCCTCGCGCGAGAACGTCAGCGTGGTCTCGTCGCCTGCGGCGAGCTCGGGCGCGTAGATCACCTCGTCGGCGCGGCGAACGGAGTAGACGAGCCGCATCTGCGCATTGGGCTCGGTGCGGCGCTGATGGCGCAGCATGCACATCAAGGGCACGACGCCGGAGCCGCCGCCGAGCAGCAGCGTCGGGGCTTCGCCGCGCCAGACGAAGTACGCAGCGAAGGGCCCGCGCATCTCGATGTGGTCGCCGACGACGAGCACGTCATGCAGGTAGGTCGAGACCTCGCCGTCGTCGAGCCGGTCGACGGTCAGCTCGATCGTCCCCTCGTCAAGCGGCGAGGAGGCGATCGAGTAGGAGCGCTGCGCGCGATAGCCGTCGGGCGCCGTCAGCCGCACGTCGTAGTGCTGGCCGGGCAGGTGCGGCATCCACATCGGCACTGCTATGCGAAAGCTCTTGACGTGCGGCGTCTCCTGGACGATCTCGGTGATCGTGCCGACCTGCCACCTGCCGGGCGTGCGCGGCGCCAGCGGCGAGCTGTCCTGCGTCAGTCGTTCCAATACCGTTCCTCGCGCCAGGGGTCGCCGTGCAGGTGGTAGCCGTTGGACTCCCAGAAGCCCGGCTCCTCGTTGTCCATCACCCGGATGCCCGCGACCCACTTCGCGCTTTTCCAGAAGTAGAGGTGCGGGACCAGCAGGCGCGCTGGGCCGCCATGCTCGCGCGGCAGGTCGTCGCCGTCGTACTCCGTCACGACCCACGCCTTGCCGTTGGTGATGTCGTCGACGGAGAGGTTGGTCGTGTAGCCGCCGAAGCTGTGGATCATCGTGTAGGCGCCGAGCGGCTCGACGCCGTCGAGCAGCGTGTCAAGCGAGACGCCGCGGAAGTCGGCGTCGAGCTTCGACCATTTCGTGACGCAGTGGATGTCGCGTCTGACGTCCTCGTACGGCAGCGCGTGGAACTCGTCCCACGACCATCTGCGCGCCGCGCCGACCATGCCGTCGATCGTGAAGCTCCACTCGCCGGTGCCGACGCGTGGCGTCGGACCAGCCGTCAGGACCGGGAACCCGGCCTCGTAGTACTGCCCCGGCGGGATGCGCGCCTCCAACCCTTCGGGTGGCCGCCGGCGGCCACCGAATGCGCGCGAGACGAAGTCGCTCATGGCGCCAATCCTAGGCGGGTGAGGGAGCGGGCAGCCGCCCATCGCGCCCGACCGCGTCCCTTGACGCGCGCGGAGCGGCAGCGGATCGTTGCGGAATGACGGCGATTGGGACTGCACGGACAACGCGCGCGGAGCTGCGCCAGCGGGGACGCGAGCTGCGGGTCAGGGTGCCGCGCAGGTCGCATGCGGCATGGGCGCCGGCACCGGAGCGCGACGCGCTGGCGATCTTGCGGGCGCAGGAGGACGTCCGCGTCGAGGAGCTCGTGCCGGTCCGCTACGGGCGGATGCTCGCCTCGCCGTTCGCCTTCTACCGCGGCGCCGCAGCGGTGATGGCGGCCGACCTCGCCGGAACGCCCGTGACCGGCGTCGAGGTGCAGGCGTGCGGCGACGCCCACTTGCTCAACTTCGGCACGTTCGCCTCGCCCGAGCGGCGGCTCGTCTTCGACATCAACGACTTCGACGAAACGCATACGGGGGCGTGGGAGTGGGACCTCAAGCGGCTGGCCGCGAGCTTCGTCGTCGCTGCGCGCGACGCCGGCCTGCGCGATGACCAGGCGCGCGACGCCGCCGCCGGGGTCGTGCGCGCCTACCAGCAGATGCTCGCCGAGGCGGCTTGCCTGACGCCGCTGGAGATCTTCCACGGCGCGATCTCGATCGACGAGCTGCACGCCGAGGCGGCGAGAGAGGGGATCGCCGCGCAGCAGCGGATCGACCGCCTGCAGCGCCGCTCGCTGCGCCACACAAGCTTGCAGGCCGCGCGCAAGCTGACCGAGCCCGACGGGGCCGGCGGCATGCGGATCTGCGAGCAGCCGCCGCTGATCGTCCGCGTCGACGACGAGACGCGCAGCGTGCTCGACGACTTCCTTACGCGCTACGCCGCCTCGCTGCCGGCCTACCGCGCCCACGTCCTGAGCAGGTACCGGATCGCCGACGCGGCGCGCAAGGTCGTCGGCGTCGGCAGCGTCGGGCTGCGCGCATTCATCATCCTGCTCGTCGCTGAGGCCGACGGCGACCCGCTCTTCCTGCAGGTGAAGGAGGCGGTCGGCTCGGTGATCGGGACCGGCAGATTCCGCGGCGAGGAGGGGCGGCGCGTCGTCGAGGGGCAGCAGCTGATGCAGGCGTTCGGCGATCCCTTCCTCGGCTGGGTCACCTACCCGGGCGCGGACTTCTACGTCCGCCAGTTCCACGACATGAAGGGGAGCGCCCAGCCCGAGGGCGACTCGGCTTGGTTCGACGGCTACGGCCGGCTGTGCGGCGCGACGCTTGCGCGCGCCCACGCCCGCTCCGCCTACCCAGCGCTGCTAGCCGGCTACGCCGGCACGAGCGAGCGGCTGCAGGACGCAATCGCCGACTTCTCCGTCCGCTACGCCGACCGCTCTGAAGCGGACTGGGAGGAGTTGAAGCGGGCAGTGCGCGACGGCCGTGTGGCCGCCGTGCTGGAGTGACCGCTCCAAACCACCAGAGCAGAGAGGTTGGCGATGAAGCGAATGGCAGTGGCCGCCGCGGCGGCATGCGGGGTTGGGGCGCTGCTCGTGACAGGGCTGCCGGCGCAGGCGGCGCATCTGATCACCGGCCGGGAGATCAAGAACGGCTCGATCACGCGGGCCGACGTCCATCGCGGCACGCTGACGCTTGACCGGCTCTCCAAGCCGACGCAGCAGCTGATCCTCACCGGCGGCGCGCGTGGCGCGACCGGCGCGCGCGGCCCGGCAGGGCCGAAGGGCAACACCGGCGCGCGCGGGCAGCAGGGCGCGCGAGGGGCGCAGGGTCTCGCGGGCGCCGACGGCGTCAGCGGGTACCAGATCGTGACGCAGAGCACGCCGCTGGCAACGGGCACGACGCCACAGACCCTGACTGTCGCCTGCCCGGCCGGGAAGGTCGTGCTCGGTGGCGGCGGGAGCCCCTCCGGCGATCTCCACGCCGCCGTGACCGCCAGCTTCCCCGCAGGCAGCTCCGTGTGGTCGATCACGGCGAGCGCGCCGGATGCCACGTCGTCGTGGAGAGTGACCGGCTACGCGATCTGCGCGAACGTGAAGCCGTAGGAAGCCGGCCTGGCGGGCGGCGCGCTGCTCGCGCGCGCCAGCCCAGTTTTGAACAGCTGGCCGGCGCGCCGCCCGCGGCGCGCCGGCCAGCTGCCACGAGCTGCTCTACGCCGGCTCGGCCGCGACCGCCGACTCGCGCGGGGTGACGGCGATCTCGTCGGAGAACAGCACCGCGTGCAGGCCAGCTGCCAGCAGCGCGCCGACAAGCGGCGCGACGATGAACAGCCACAGCTGCGACAAGGCCCAGCCGCCGACGAAGATCGCCGGGCCGATCGAGCGCGCCGGGTTGACCGAGGTGTTGTCGATCGGGATCCCGACGAGGTGGATCAGCACCAGCACGAGTCCGATCGGGATGCCGGCGAACGCGACGCTGGCGATCTTGTCGGTCGCCGCAAGCACGGTGAAGACGAGGAAGCCGGTCAGGATCGTCTCGGCCGCGAACGCGGAGCCCCACGGGTAGTGGCCAGGCGAGTGCGCGCCGTAGCCGTTGGCGCCGAAGCCCGCGCTGGCGGCGTCGTATCCGCCCGCTCTGCCCTTCACGATCACCAGCAGCACGGCGGCGGCCACGATGCCGCCGATGATCTGCGCGATCCAATAGCGGACCGCCTCGGCGGCGTCGATCTTGCCGCGCGCGAGCAGCCCGAGCGTCACTGCCGGGTTGATGTGACAGCCGGAGATCGGCCCGATCGCGTACGCCATCGCCAGGAGCGACAGCCCGAACGCGAACGCGACGCCGAGAAAGCCGATTCTGTCACCAGCGATCACCGCCGCGCCAACGCCGCCGAAGACCAGCACGAAGGTGCCGAGCGCCTCGGCGATCCCACGCTTGAGAACCACGGATCCGTCCTTCCGTCGGTTGAATGCCCAGAGGCATTTCGCCGTTCACAGGCGCGCTCCTGCGCCAATTCACCCAGGTATTCGATTTTGTGACGCGCCGTAACGGGCGGCGCGTGGCGCGACGGCAGGGTTATGCGGCGCGGCTCGTCTCGAGCTCCCGCAGGCGCTGCTCGACGCGGACCAGCTCGCGTCCGAAGTCGTTGATTCCCAGGCGCAATGGCGCGGGGACGTCCGGCCTGGACTCCGCGATGTTCCGCATTGCGGAGAGCGTGCGGCGGATCCGTGCCGCCCTATGCGTGAGGCGCTGCTGCTCCAGCTCGGTCCCGAGGGAGTGAGCGTGCCCCGTCTTCGAAAGGGAGAGTCGGTGCATGGCGAAGAATCTCGCAGCCGACCAGAGTTACGTAAAGGTGGCGATCTGGTTTCCTACGCGTTTTTTACCGTGAAAGAGTCGATTGACTGTCCGCGCGCCATGAAGAAGGTCTGACGTAGGGCGGCTGACCGCCCCACGTTTACACCGCTCAGTCGCCGACGACGGCTTCGTCGATCGAGCCGACGTAGACGACGAAGCCGCGCGTGTAGCCGCGCCGCTCGTACAGCCGCTGGGCGTCGACGTTGGTCGTCGCGGTCGTGATCTCGAGGTCGCCGACGCCGCGCGTGCGCAGCTCGGACTCGACCGCGTCAAGCAGCTCGGAGCCGATCCCGCTGCCGCGCAGCTCGGGCAGCACGGAGAGCGACTGCAGCTCCGCCATCTGGTCGCCGGTGCACCACGAGGCGTAGCCCGGGCCGACGGTGACGAAGGCGTAGCCGATCGGGCCACCGGCATCCTCGGCGATCAGCACGAACGCGTTGGGATCGGTCAGCCAGCGCGCGTACTTGGCGCGGCGGTTCAGCCACGACGCGGCGGGGTCGCGCGCGAGCGCGTTGCCGAGCAGCGGCGTGATCGACGCGTAGTGGTCCTGAAGCGCGCGCCACAGCGGCGCCAGCTCGTCCAGCTCGGCGATCTCCAGCGTGCGAATCGTGTGTTGCGAGTCTCGTATGCTCATGTCACCCACCTCGAAGGCTGTACCCGGTCGAGTCGGCTTTCGCCGTACCCGCGCGAGTCCTACGAGAGTTTGTACCCGAGTTGGCGGCGCGGCGGCATCAGCACAACGCGTTGGCGACGTCGCCGCCACCGCGCCGGGAGTCGGCGCGTCGTTCAGGACTCGTCGAAGGCGAGTCTGCCGAAGCGGCCGCGGTAGTACGCAAGCGGCGCGCCGGGCCGCGAGGTCGCCTCGTGGACGAGTGCGAAGAAGACGATGTGGGTGCCGGCCTGGACCTGCTGCGTGACTCTGCAGACGAGCTGCGCGAGCGCGTCGACCAACAGCGGCTGGCCGTGGTCGCCGACCGAGACGGCGACGCCGTCGAACTTGTCGCCGCCTCTTCTGGCGAAGCGGCGCGCGAGCTCGTCGTCGCCCTCGCCGAGGATGTTGACGGCGAAGGCGCCAGAGCGCAGCACCGCTTGGCCGGTCTCTGACGAGCTGTTCATGGAGATCAACAGCATCGGCGGCTCGAGCGACAGTGATGTGACCGCGCTCGCGGTCGTGCCGTGCATCGCACCGTCGACGCTTGTCGTGATCACGGTGACGCCGCTCGCGAAGTGACCGATCACGTTGCGGAACGCGTCCGGCGAGAGCGGCCGGAGGCGGTTGTCGTCTTGCGGTTCAGCGCTCATCAGATCGTTCCTTTCCGATCATTGTGGCGCGTGCGCTCGACTTTGGTTGTATGACGGCCATCCGATACGCTGGGAAACATGGCGGGACTCACCGACCTCTCCCTGCAAGGCGGTGACTCGCTCCGGGTCGGCCGCGTTGCGGCCCCGCTGCGAGAGCAGGTTGTCGACGTGCTGCGGGAGGCGATCCTCGACTTCCGCCTCAAGCCCGGGCAGCGCCTGATCGAGCGCGAGCTGATCGAGCAGATCGGCGTCTCGCGCACGACGATCCGCGAGGTGTTGCGCCAGCTCGCGGCCGAGGGCCTGGTCACGACGATCCCGCAGAAGGGCGCGATCGTCGTCGTCCCCTCGCCCGAGGAAGCCGCCGAGCTCTACGACGTGCGGCTCGTGCTCGAGGCGGCCGCGGTCAGCCGCTTCGTCAGACATGCCTCGCCGGAGCAGGTCGCCGCGTTGCGCGCGGCTGTTGACGAGATGGAGCACGTCGCGGGCGCTGGCTCCGAGGACGTCCGCGCGGTCTTGCGCGCGAACGACGAGTTCTACGAGGTGCTGTTGCAGGGCGCCGGCAACCGCACCTTTGCGGCGCTGCTCGGCGGGGTCCAGGCGCGCGTGCGCGTGCTGCGGGCCAGCTCGCTGTCGCAGCCCGGCCGCGCCGCGGCCGCTGTGACGGAGCTGCGCGCGATCGTCGAGGCGATCGAGGCCGGCGACGCCGACGCGGCGGCCGCGCGCACCGCGGCGCATCTCGAGCTGGCCGAGGTCGCCGGCCTGCAGGCGATCACCGCCGCCGGCCGCGTCGACGCGTAAGCGCGCCGCGCCCGTCACGATGGCCTCATGAACTCCACGCGCCGACTGCTGCTGATCGCCGGGATCATCGTCGTCGCGGGGCTCGGCTTCATCTTCGCGAAGGCGAGCGACAACTCCAGCGAGAACTTCCCGCAGAGCACGGTCGCGGGGATCGGCAGCTCGACCTCTGGCGGCGATGCGGGCGGCAAGCCCAGACTCGTGCACGAGCTGGTGATCGACGTCAGAGGGCAGAGACCGGTCGACGGCATCACGAGAATGACCTTCCGCAAGGGCGACACGATCCGCTTCCAGGTCCGCTCCGACCATGCCGAGGAGGTTCACCTCCACGGCTACGACGTCGCGAGAGACGTCGCGCCTGGCATTCCGGCGAACTTCGCGGTGCCGGCGACGATCGAGGGGGTCTTTGAGGCCGAGCTCGAGAGCAGCGGCACGCAGATCGCCTCGATTACAGTCGAGCCGTAGTCGGGCTTTGCGATACGCGCGGGGCGGCTGCGGCTACCAGCGCCAGCGGCCAGCGGCTGCGAGCGGGGCTCGGAGCGACTCGGTCAACGCGAGCGTCGCCGCGCGGGCGCCGTGGCGGACGCGGTGCTCGGCGTCGCCGCCGGTCTGCGCTCGCCAGCCGCCGGCGACGGCGCGCGAGGCGGCCGGGATCGCGCCGAGGCCGTCTTCGCCGACGAACAGCGGGAAGTCCTCGGGAGCGCCGCCCTGAGGGCCGAGGCCGGGCACGAGCAGGAAGGCGTGCGGCATCAGCGCGCGCAGAGCACGGGCGTCGTCGGGATACGTGAGCCCGGCGACGGCGCCGACGCTCGACCACCCGGAGGCGCCGCGGCGCTGCTCGCCAAGCTCGGCGAGCAGTCTCGCGACCTGCTCGAAGACGCGCCCGTCGGGCGTCTCGAGTCCCTGCACACGGGCCGAGCCGGGGTTGCTCGTCCGCACGAGCACGAAGACGCCCTTGCCGTGGGCGTCGGCGGCGTCGAGCATCGGCTGCAGCGACTCGGGCCCGAGGTAGGGGCTGAGCGTCACGGCGTCGGAGTCGTGGACCGGCAGCTCGTGGCCCGAGACGGTGACGCGGCCCAGCGAGGCGGCGGCGTAGGCGGCCATCGTCGAGCCGATGTCGCCGCGCTTGGCGTCCTCGATCACGAGCAAGCCGCTCGCGCGCGCGTGCGCGATGACCTCTTCGAGCGCGTGCAGCCCGGCCACGCCGAGCGCCTCGAAGAAGGCAGACTGCGGCTTGACGGCCGGCGCGACGTCAGCGACACCTTCGATCACCGCGTGGCAGAAGCGACCGGCCGCCGCAGCGGCGCCGGCAAGGTCGTCAACCCCGTCGAGCAGCTCTGCCGGCAGCTGCGCCAGCTCCGGGTCGAGCCCGACGACGAGCAGGCTCCGCGTCGCGTCGATCCGCGCGACGAGGCGGTCGGCGAAGTGGTCGGCTGGCGCGGCGTTGGCAGAGGGCATTTCCCGCGCGAGTCTAGCCACCGACCCGGCCAGGGCCCCGCCTCGCCCCCGGCGGAGGGTCGAAGGAGCGCTACCGATGGAGCACAGGGATCCTTCGGTCTTCCGCCTCGGCGCCCACGGCTCGCGCGCTGGGTCGAGTCGCGCCGGGCCGCCCGCGCGTCTCACGGCCGGCCACCCGCTCGCCGCGCTGCCGCAGGCGATGGCGCGTGCGGCGTCGCGCTCCCGCACGTCCGTCTGGCCGCGTACCCTGGGGCGCATGGATGAGCTGCTCAAGCTCGCCGCTGACGCAGGGGTCGAGGTCTCGGCCGCTGAGGCGGCGCTCGACGACGAGATGCCCCAGGCTGCGCGCGACGCGATCGACCGCGCCGACGACGTGCTCGCCAAGCTGCGCGACCGCTGGCCGTCGATGTCGGCGACCGAGCGGGTCGTGATCGGCGAGGCCGCCGGGACGATCCGCCGCCGCCGTGACGCCGTCGCCCGGAGCGTCCCAGCGCGCAGAGTCCTCACCGACGCGATCGCCGAAGTCGATCCCGAGCAGGAGCAGGACCCGGACGCGGCGACGTAGGCCGCCTGTCCGCCCCGCTCGCCTACCCCTCGATCGGCACGAACAGCGCGAGCTGGCGGGAGTGGGCGAGGAGAGTGCCGTCGCCGAGGAACAGCAGGCCGTCTTCCTCGACCAGGCCGCCGCGCGCGGCGGTGCTGCGGTACCAGCCGAGCACGGGCTGGTCGGGCAGGCCGCCGGGCGGGAGGTCGGCGCGGAAGTGGATCGTCAGGTCGATCGTCGGCGCGACCGCCGGCCGGTCGAGCGGCTCGAAGCCGGGCGGCCACCAGACGTCGGCGCACAGCGCGAGGTAGGCGGCGTCGACCGGGTGCGGGTCGGGCAAGGTGATCCAGCCGCCGGTCTGCGGCGCGGTGCCCTCGCGCGGCTGGCGGCCGCTGAACGGCACTCCGCCAAAGCGCGGCGCTAGCTGCACGCGGTGGGTGATCGCGGGCGCGCCGTCGAACAGCGCGAGCCAGCTGTTCGGCTCGCCGGCCAGCTCCTGCGGCTGCAGCCGCGGCGCGTCGCGGGTCGGCGCCGGGGCGACCGCCGGCGGGCTCGGCAGCCAGGTCCCGGCGGCCGGAAGGTCCGGCGTCGCAAGCGCAGCCAGCGCGGCGATCGACTCGCGCCCGCCCTGTAATGCGCGGACGCGCACGCTCGTGATCCGGCGGCCGCTGCGGATCGTCTCCAGCTCCAGCTCGAGCGGCCCGGCGCCGACCGGCCGCAGGTAGTGGAGCGTCAGCGAGCGCAGGCGCCGCGCGCCCTCGGGGTCGGCGTGGGCAAGCACCGCGCGCACGACGATCGCCGCGAGGTAGCCGCCGTTGGCCGCCGTCGGGGCCGCCCAGTTGAGGTCGATGTCGGCGGCGTAGCGGCCCTCGCCAAGCGGCCGTATAGCGGTCGCGTCGTCGAACTTGCGCGGCGCGGTCGGCTGAGAGTCGGTCACGAGCCGCAAGCTAGCAACGGGTTGGTCCCGGCAGCGCCAGGCGGCGCGCCCCCGCGGATCGCCGACCCGCGCCCGCCGCCCCTTCGACCATTTAGGATCGCCCTTCAAATCGAGGGAGGGTCGATGAGCGAGACGTTGGTCACCACCGAGCGGCGCGGGCATGTCTTCCTGATCGGCCTCAACCGGCCCGAGAAGCGCAACGCCTTCACGCTTGAGATGCTGCGCCAGCTGGCGCTCGCGTACGGCGAGCTGGAGGCCGACGACGAGCTGTGGGCAGGGGTCCTGTTCGCGCACGGCGACCACTTCACCGCGGGCCTCGACCTCGCCGACGTCGCGCCGGAGATCCAGTCCAACGGCGCGATCTCCGTGCCCGACGGCGGGCGCCAGCCGTGGCGCCTCGACGGGCAGCCGTATACGACGCCCGTCGTCGCGGCGGCGCAGGGATGGTGCATCACGCTCGGGATCGAGCTGCTGCTCGCCAGCGACATCCGCGTCGCCTCAAGCGACACGCGCTTCACCCAGCTCGAGGTCCAACGCGGGATCTATCCCTTCGGAGGCGCGACGATCCGCATGCCGCGCGAGGCCGGCTGGGGCAACGCGATGCGCTGGCTGCTGACCGGCGACACGTTCGACGCGCAGGAGGCCTACCGGATCGGGCTCGTGCAGGAGGTGGTGGAGCCCGGCCAGCAGGTCGAGCGGGCGATCGAGCTGGCCGAGCGGATCGCGACGGTCGCGGCGCCGCTCGGCGTCCGCGCGACGCTCGCCTCCGCGCAGGCGGCGATCCCGTTCGCCGAGCGCGAGGCGGCGACGGGCCTGCAGCGCGACGTGCTGCCGATGATGGAGAGCGCCGATGGCGCCGAGGGCCTCGCCTCGTTCGTCGAGCGGCGCGCGGCGCGGTTCACCGGCTCCTAGCACGGGTACCCGGCCGCCATGGGAGCGATTGAGACCGCCCGCACGGCTGCGAGGGCCTAGCCGATCGCGATGGTTGGGATCGTCGACGACATCCGCTCCGCCGGCGGCGCCGGTAACGCGGTCCCCGTCGCGCTCGCGCTCGTCAGCCCGGAGCTGCGCGACGAGGTGCTCGTGCTCGCGCCGCGCCCGCAGCAGCGTGCCTGGTCGGGGACGCCAGGGGACACGCTGCCGCCGGCCGAGCACGACCCCGCCCAGCGCCCGGTGGCGATCCTCCACTATGGGCAGCCGGTCGGCTTCCTCGTGCTGCACGGCGGCGTCGGCGCCGGCCGCTTCGTGCGGCCGCACGGCGAGCTGCTGATCCGCGCCTTCTTCGTCGACGCCGCCTGGCAAGGGCGGGGAATCGGCGGCCGGGCGCTCGGGCTGTTGCCGGCGTTCGTCCACACCGCGGTGGACGCGACCGTCGAGCGGCTCGTACTGACCGTGAACGTCGAGAACGAGATCGCGCTGAAGACCTACGAGCGCGCCGGCTTCCGTGACACCGGCGCGCGCTATCAGCGTCCCGGCGGCGGGCCGCAGCTCGTGCTAGAGCTGAAGATCTGAGCCAGCAGCAGCGCCCGTTTTGCGGGTCGCGCCGTTTGGCGCGCGGTCCGGCCGCACCACAGCGGCCATGCAACCGACCTCTTAGCTGACTGACGCGAGCGTTGTCGCGCAAACACGCGCCGCACCGCTCGTTGCATTGTCACTTCAACGAGTTGTTGCGCAACTTGAGGATCTCTATTCGGTTTGAACAGGCCAGAACGCCAACGACCGATACGGAGGTCCTCAATGCGGCGATTTGCTGCACTTGGCGTCGTCACCGTTGCGCTCGCAGCCGGGGCGGGCTCGCTTGCTTCAAGCAGCGCGCTCGCGGCTGCCGCGCCGACGGTTACGACCGGAACGACGAACAACGTCGCTGACAGCACAGCGACGTTCAACGGCACCGTCAACGCGCAGGGCCTGGACACCAACTATGGGTTCCAGTTCGGCACGACGACAAACTACGGCCAGCAGACGAGACTGGTGACGATCCCCGCAGAGACGGTCGACAGAGCGGTCTCGCAGGCGATCACCAGCCTCACGCCTGGCACCGCCTACCACGTCCGCGTCTTCGCGGCGAACTCCTCGGGCACGACGTTTGGCGCCGACCAGACGTTCACGACGACCGGCACCGCGCCTGCCCCAGGGCCCAAGCCGACCGTCACGACCGGCAGCGCGATCCCCACGCTGACGGGCGGCACGGTCAGCGGCCAGGTCAACCCGCAGGGCCGTCCGACGATCTACTACTTCGAGTACGGCACGACGACGAACTACGGCAACGTGACGGCGCCGCAGAACGCCGGCGCGGGCACCTCGGTGGTCAACGTCCAGGGCTCGCTGACGGGCTTGGTCGAGAACACCGCCTACCACTACCGGCTCGTCGCTGTCGGTCCCGGCGGCTCGATCTCGACAGGTGACGACAGAACCTTCACGACCGGCCTGACCCCGACCGTGATGTCGTTCTTCGGCCACACTGCCTTCTCTGACCAGAACGGCGTCGGCGGTGTCTTCATCGGCTGCCTGGGCCCGTCTGACTGCAGAGGCAACATGACGTTGTCGCGCAGCGGCAAGTCACTTGGTGAGCGTGACAACTTCACCGTGAGACAGAACAACGGCGGCATCGTCCACATCACACTCAACGATCTCGGCAAGAGACTGTTGAAGTCGCGCGGCAAGATGAACGTCAGAACTGACGTCGTCAACGCCAACGGCCAGAGAGTCTCTGGCACGACGTCGCTGATCCGCTACGCGTCCGCGGGGTTCAAGGGCTGACGCTCCTGAGCCGATGAAGGCAGAGCGGACGACCGCTGCGTTGCAGTCGCGGCCCGCAAAACGGCCTCGCCCCGAGCTCGGTGGCGGGGCCGTTTGTCTGTTCGCAGACCGTGCGTCCCCACAAACGCTTGACCGGGTCTGTGAGTGAGTGCATACTCACACCCATGGCCGCAGCGACCCGACAGCTTTCCACCGCCGCAGAGCGCCGCGAGGCGCTGATCGGAGCGGCGGTCGACGTCTTCGCCGAGCGTGGCTTCCACGGCACGCCGACGACGGAGATCGCGAAGGCGGCCGGCATCTCGCAGGCGTACCTCTTCCGTCTCTTCCCGACGAAGAGCGAGCTCTACGTCGCCGCGATCGAGCGCTGCTACGAGCGCCTGTGGGAGCCGATGCAGCGCGGCGCCGATGCGGCTCGAGCGATCGGCGTCGAGCCGCTCGACGGGATGGCGCTCGCCTACCTCGATCTGCTGCAAGACCGCACGATCCTGCGTGCCACCCTGCACGCCTTCGCGGCGGGCACGGAGGAGGACGAGGCGATTCGGGCCGCCGTCCGCGCCGGCTACGGCGAGCTCTACCACAAGGTCCAGCGGCTCTCCGGCGCCGACGAGGACCGCATGCGGACGTTCTTCGCGCAGGGGATGCTCTGCACGGTGATGGCGGGGATGGACGCCGGCGGGATAGACGCCGACTGGGCGCGCTCGCTGCTCGGCATGAGAGTCGCGCCGGGCGCGTTCGAGGAGCGGCTCGCCAACTTCGCGGCGCTCAAGGCCGCGAGCGAGGCAGGTGCACCGAACGGCGTCCTGGCGGCCTGCGCGCCGACCGCTGCGCCGGCCGCGGCCGGAAGAGCGCCAAAGGCGTCGTAGGCCCCTTTTTTTGACTCAAGAGTGAGTGACTGATTACACACCATGACGGCCACGATGACGACCACGAAGGAAAGGGAGCAGGAGCGATGACCCGCTCACGCCAGTTCTGGACATCGATCGTGACGAGCTTCGGGCTCTTCATGGTCACGCTCGACAACCTCGTCGTGACGACGGCGCTGCCGTCGATCCGCGTCGACCTGCACGCCTCGCTCGCGTCACTGGGGTGGACGGTCAACGCGTACACGCTCGCGTTCGCGGTCCTGCTGCTGCCGGCCGCCGCGATCGGCGACCGCCTCGGCCGCCGCCGCGTCTTCGCCGTCGGCCTCGGCCTCTTCACTGTCGCCTCGGCCGCCTCCGCGCTCGCCCCGAGCGCCGGAGCGCTGATCGCGGCCCGCGCGCTCCAGGGCGCCGGCGCGGCTGCCGTTCTGCCGCTCTCGCTGACGCTGCTGTCCGAGGCATTCCCGGCCGGCAAGCGCGGCCTTGCGCTCGGCATCTGGTCGGGCGTCAGCGGGCTCGGCGTCGCGCTTGGCCCGCTGATCGGCGGGGCGGTCGTCGAGGGCATCTCGTGGCATTGGATCTTCTGGATCAACGTCCCTGTTGGAATCGTGCTCGTGCCCTTGGCGATGCGGCGCCTGACCGAGTCGCGCGGCCCCGCCCGCAGGCTCGACGTCCCCGGGATCGTGCTGGCGGGCAGCGGCCTGCTCGCGATGACCTACGGCATCGTCAAGGCCGAAGACCTCGGCTGGACGAGCGACACCGTCCTCGGCGTGCTGATCGGCGGCCTGCTGCTGCTCAGCGCCTTCGTCGCCTGGGAGCTGCGCGCGCCGGAGCCGATGCTGCCGATGCGCTTCTTCCGCAGCCGCGCCTTCAGCGCGACGAGCGGCGTCTCGCTGTCGATGTACTTCGGCGTCTTCGGCTCGATCTTCCTGCTGGCGCAGTTCTTCCAGACCGCGCAGGGCTACTCGCCGCTGGAGGCCGGGCTGCGGACGCTCCCCTGGACCGGCACGACGATGCTGATCGCGCCGTTGGCGGGGATCTTCTCCGACCGGATCGGCTCACGCCCGCTGATGGCGGCCGGGCTCGCGCTGCAAGCCGGCGCCCTGGCCTGGCTGGCGGCGATCTCGACCCCCGACGTCGGGTACACGGCGCTCGTCGTCCCGTTCGTGATGGCGGGAGCGGGCATGGCGCTCGTCTTCGCTCCGGCCGCCAACGCGGTCCTCTCATCGGTCCGCACGATCGAGGCCGGCCAAGCCTCGGGCGCCAGCAACACGATCCGGGAGATCGGCGGGGTCCTCGGCGTCTCGGTCCTCTCGACCGTCTTCGCCGGCGCCGGCTCCTACGCCTCTCCGCAAGCGTTCACCGACGGCCTCACTGCCGCCCTCTGGGTCGGAGCCGCCGTCCTCGCCGTCGGCGTCGTCAGCGCCCTCCTCGTCCCCGGCCACCGCACCCAAGCCGCAACCGCCGCCCACCACGCCGAAGCCGACCGCAACGACGCGGTCGCCGGCACCGCCGGCCTTCCCGCCTAACTTGGCCGCCGCGCAGCCAAACCGTCGTGAGGGGCCGCGCCAAGCAGCCGGCCTGACTCGGGCGCTGCAGAGCCAACCGTCGTGAGGGGCCGGGCCAGGCAGCCGGCCCCACACGCGCGGAGCTCGGCCCTCAGCTGCGCGTGACCGTCAGCTCCGCCCCGAACGCGCGGGCGAAGAGGTCGCCTTGGCGCTCGGCGGCCCACTCGGCGACGACGGTGTCGCCCTCGGCGTCGAGCTCCAGGACGACCGGGCCCTCGCCGTCGGTTCGCAGCAGGCGGGCGGTGTGGACGACCTGGTCGCGGTTGCGCTCGAGCTGCTCGGCGATCCGCAGCAGCGCCGCGCCGCGCAGCAGCAGCTCGTCGTCGCCAGGCTCGCACAGCGCGGCGGCGGCGCCAAGCTGCGGCGTGCCCTTGCGGTGGTAGCGGGCCATCAGCGCGATCAGCGCGACCTCGCGCGGCGTGAAGCCGGGCAGGCCGGAGCCGAGGATCAGGTAGCTGGAGTGCTTGTGGTGGTCGTCGTAGTCGACGGCCATCCCGACGTCATGCAGGATCGCTGCTGCCCACAGCAGCTCAGGGTCGCCCGGCGCCGGCAGCCCGGCGCTCGGCAGCGCGCTCGCGAGCTGGTCGGCGAGCTCGGCGATGTGCTCGGCGTGGACGAGGTCGACACCGTGCTGGCGGGCAAGGTTCTCGACGCTCGCGCGTCGCACGTCAGGCGCGATCGGCGGGTCGAGCTCTGACAGCTCGCCGGCGCGGAAGATACCCTCGCGCAGGCCGGCCTCGACGACCTCGATCCCCGGTGCGCCGGTCGCCTCCAGCACCGCGCGCAGCACAACCGCGCCGGCGAGGATCACCTCGGCCCGCCCGCGCTTGATGCCGGGCACGCGGTCGCGCTCCGCCGGCCGCCGCGCAGCCAGCTCCGCGATCAGCCGATCGAGCGCGCGCGGCTCCAAGACGAAGCCCTGGACGCTATCGAGCGGGAGGTCGGCTGACCTAATCGCCGCTGCGGCGAGGCTGCGCACTGCGCCGCCGATCCCTGCAAGGCGCGAGCGCCCGGCGGTCGCGACCCACGCCTCCCCAGCAAGCGCGCTCAGCGTGTGCTGCCGCAGCGCCTCGATCTGCTCGGGCCGCGAAGGCTCGTCGCCGGGCAGGAAGCGCTCGGTCATCCGCACCGCGCCAAGCTGCCACGAGACGCACTCGATCGCCCGCCGCCCCTCAACGGCGACCAGCTCCATCGAGCCGCCGCCGATGTCCAGCACGATCCCGTCGCTGAGCGTCGTCGCGTTGACCGCGGCGATGTAGGAGAACCACGCCTCGTCGCGCTGCGAGAGGATCCTGACCGGCAGCCCGGTCGCCCGGCGTGCGCGCTGGACGAACTCCTCGCCGTTGGGCGCGTCGCGCACGGCGCTCGTCGCGACCGCGTCGATCTGGTCCGTGCGCAGGCCGTTGGTCGCGCAGAACGCTGCGAAGACGCGCAGCGTCTCCAGCGCGTGCGCCATCCGCTGTGGCGACAGCTCGCCGTTGGGGCCGAGGTCGCCGCCGAGGCGGACGGTCTCGGACAGCTCGTCGGTGCGCTTCCACCAGCCGGCCTCGCCGACGCTGAAGACGACGAGCCTGAAGCTGTTGGAGCCGAGGTCGATGACCGCGGTGCGCCGCGCGATCGCTCGCGGGTGCGGCGCGGCCGTCATGAGCGCTCCACTCACGCCTCTACGTGCTCGGCGCGCGCGAGGTGCGCGCGCATCAGCTCAGCCTGCACGTTGCGGCGCTCGTCGCCGGGCTGGACGCGGCGATGTCGCCAGGTCCCGTCCGGCTCAAGGTCCCAGGCGTTCTCGGTGTCGGCGAGGCAGCGCTCGAGCGTGTCGAGCACCTCCTCCCGCGCCGCCGGCGCCTTGACCGGGATGACGAGCTCGACGCGCGAGTCGAGGTTGCGCGGCATCAGGTCCGCGGAGCCCATGAAGACCGACGTCTCGCCCTCGCGCTCGAATGCGTAGATGCGCGAGTGCTCAAGGAACCGTCCGACGATCGACACGACCCGGATGTTCTCTGACAGGCCGGACACACCGGGCCGCAGGCAGCAAGCGCCGCGCACGTTGAGCTCGACGCGCACGCCGGCCATCGACGCGCGGTAGAGCGCCTTGATGCAGGCCGCGTCCACAAGCGAGTTCATCTTCATCGCGATCCGCGCCGGATGCTCGGGCGAGTGCGAGGCGATCGTCAGGTGGATCTGCTCCAGCAGCCGCTCGCGCAGGTTGTACGGCGCGACCAGAACGGTCTCGTAGTCCTCGGGCTTCATGTAGCCCGTCAACTGGTTGAAGAGGTCGGCGATCTCGCTGGTGATCGCGTCGTCGGCGGTGAAGAGGCCGAAGTCCGTGTAAAGGTGGGCGGTGCCGGCGTGGTAGTTGCCAGTGCCGATGTGCGCGTAATGGCGGACGCCGTCGCCCTCGCGGCGCACGACGAGGACCGCCTTCGCGTGCGTCTTGAGACCGGGCATCCCGAACGTCACATGCACGCCCGCCTGCTCCAGCGCGCGCGCCCACATGATGTTCTGGCGCTCGTCGAAGCGCGCCTTCAGCTCGACCAGGCCGACCGCCTGCTTGCCGCGCTCGGCGGCGCGGATCAGCGCCGGCACGAGCGGCGAGTCGTCGCTGGTGCGGTAGACGGTCTGCTTGATCGCCAGCACCTTCGGGTCGGCGACGGCCTGCTTGACGAACTGCTCGACGGTCGCGAACGAGTCATACGGGTGGTGGACCAATATGTCCTTGTCGCGCAGCTGCGCGAAGAGGCTGCGCTGCTTGCCGTCCTCGATGAACTCCGGCGGCATCACCGGCGTCCACGGCTGGTCGCGCAGGTCCCGGAAGCCGGGCAGCTTGGCGACCTGCCACAGGTCGACGAGGTCGAGCAGGCCCTCGACCTCATAGACGTCGTCTTCCTCGACCGACAGCTCAGCGGCGAGGCGAGCCCTCAGGACAGGGTCGATCCCGGCGCTGACCTCGAGCCGCACGACCTCGCCGAAGCGCCGCCGCCGCAGCTCGGCCTCGACCGCCTCGAGCAGGTCGTCGGCCTCGTCGGAGACGGTGAAGTCAGCGTCGCGGGTGACGCGGAAGACGCCGTGGGCGACGATCTCCATGCCGCGGAAGAGCTGCTCGAGGTGCCCGGAGATGATCGACTCCATCGGCACCAGCGTGCGCTTCCCCTCGCCGATCTGGAGGAAGCGCGGCAGCCCGTCCTTCGGCACCTTCACGCGCGCGAAGCGCGTCTGGTCGGTGTCGGGGTCGCGCACCAGCACCGCGAGGCTGAGCGACAGGTTGGAGATGTAGGGGAACGGCTGAGCCGGCCCGACGGCGAGCGGCGTGAGGGCGGGGAAGACCTCGCGCTCGAAGCGGACGTCGACCTCAGCGCGCTCGTCCTCGCGCAGCGCGTCCCACGCGACGATGCGGATCCCGTGCTCGTCGAGCGACGGCATCAGCACGCGCAGGTAGACGTCGGACTGGCGCGCGCCAAGCTCGCGCACGCGCGCGGCGATCTGCGTCAGCAGCTCCTCGGGGGGGATCCCGTCGGCGCTGGTCGCGTCGATCCCGGCGTCGACCTGGTCATGGACGCCCGCGACGCGGACCATGAAGAACTCGTCGAGGTTGGAGCTGTAGATCGCGCAGAACTTGATCCGCTCCAGCAGCTTGGCCTGCGCGTCCTCGGCGAGCTGCAGGACGCGCTCGTTGAAGTCCAGCCACGACAGCTCGCGGTTGATGAAGTGTCTGGGGTCGGCCGGCTCGACCGTCTTGGAGGCGTCAGCGGGCTTCAGCCGGTCGATCGCCTCGCCGAGCGGGCCCAGCAGCGCCAGGTCCGGGTAGGCCTCGCGCAGCTGGGAGAGCGTCGCCTGGTAGTGGCGCAGCTTCTCGGGCCGCAGCCGGCCGCCGGCGGCACGGGTCGCGCGCGCCAGCTTGTCGGCCGCCATCACGTCGGCGACCTCGCGGCCGGCCTCGATCCCGCGCGCGCGCAGCTCTGCCTTGCGCTCGGCGTAGTCCTCGAGCTCCGGTCTCTCAGTCAGCGCGTCGACGCGGCGGGCGATCTCCTCGCCCATCCGCTCGGCGATCACGGAGCGGTCTACGCCGGTGTCCTCGATCAGGTCGTGCAGGACGGCGGTTGCGACGGTCGGGTCGTCAGCGTCGGCGTCGTGCAGCAGGCGTGCGGTGATCGCGGCGTGCTCGACGTCGGCGGCGACGTTCCCGCCGTTGTTGCGGTAGGTCTCGAGCGCGAGCGCCCAGGCGTTCGCGATCGTGTCTGAGCCGCGCGCGAATGAGGGCAGCTCGTTCGTCGCGCCGGTGGGGCGTACGGTCGATGACATAGCAGCGATTTTGGGGCTCGGTGGCCCGTCTCCTGTTATCGGCGTGTTATCAAATTGTCGCTACACCGATCACGTCTTCTGCCGAAGCGGCGCGCTCGCGCTCCCCGATTGGCCTGCAGCCTTGCAGTTTGGCGCAAGGGAGCGGATCGATCGGCGGCCACTTTGGTTCCTCCTTAAGGACACCTGATGTCCTTGCTCGGCTTGCCCGTTGCGCCTTGTTCGTACGCGCGCGGAAAAGGTAGTTGACGAAGCAACCTTCTCGGCGTACAATACCTAGCACAGCAGTAGGTATTAGGTCGAAAGGACCGAAGACGAACAAGAAGGCAGACACAATGAAGACGCAGGCTCCCGTTACCGAAACTCACGACACGACATTCGACCCGCTTCAGCTCCTGATGCGCGAGGCGCGCAACTGGCCGCTGTTGACGCCGGCTGAGGAGATCGAGCTCGCGAGACGCATCGAGAGAGGCGACCTTTCGGCGAAGGAGCGGATGGTCAACTCCAACCTGCGGCTCGTGATGTCGATCGCGCGCCACTACCAGGGCCAGGGCCTTGGCATGGGCGATCTCGTGCAGGAGGGGACGCTCGGCCTCATCCGCGCAGTCGAGAAGTTCGACTGGCGCAAGGGCTTCCGCTTCTCCACCTACGCGACCCTCTGGATCCGCCAGTCGATCCAGCGCGGCCTCGAGAACACCGGCCGCACGATCCGGCTCCCCGTCCACGTCGGCCAGCGCGCCCGCAAGGTCGCGCGCGTGCGCCGCGAGCTGACCGCTCAGCTCGGCCGCGACGCGACCGACGAGGAGATCGCGGAGGCGGCGAGACTGCCGCTCGATCAGGTGATCGAGGCCGGCAGAGCCGACCGCGAGCCGACCAGCCTCGACGCGCCCGTGGGCGAGGATGGCGACACCGCGCTCGGCGCGCTGATCAGAGCTGACGCGCTCGAGCCCGACGAGGAAGTCGCGGAGACGCTCCGGCACGAGACAGTGCAGAAGGCGATCGCCGAGCTTCCGGACAACGAGAAGACCGTCATCCACCTGCGCTTCGGCACCGGCGGCGAGCCGCCGCAGACGCTGACGCAGATCGGCAGACGCCTCGGCGTCAGCTCGTCCCGCGCGCGCGAGATCGAGGAGCAGGCGCTGCGCCGCCTCTCCCGCGAAGCCGCGCTGTCGGCCCTGCGTGAAGCGGCGTAGCCCGCCACGCAGCCGCCCGACCGGCTGATAAGCAAGCTTCAACGGACAACGAAGCGACCGAGCATCCGGACAGCACCCCGACTGAGCTCCTCGAAACCCCGCCACGGACGGCGGGGTTTCGACGTTTAAGGCGTCAGGCGGGGGTGGGCTCCGGCTCTTCGTGGCCGGCTTCCCTGGGCGCTCCGACGAGCGCGCCGCCGGGGCAGCTCTCGGACGGGACCTGCTCGTCTTCTGGGAGCCGGCGCGGGTCCTGGATGCCGATCAGCGAGATGATGCCGCCGATTATCGCCAGCCCGCCCGCGATCCCGACGCCGAGGTGGAAGGCCGAGACCGAGGCGTCGGTCAGCGCCGCGTCGACCGTCGCGCGCTCGCTCGCCGGCGCGCCCGGCGCCGAGTCGGTCAGCCGCAGGTCGCGCGCTCTGTCGACCGCCGCGACGGCAGCCGGCGAAAGCCGCACCCCGGCCAGGTCGCTGTCGAGGCGGCTGCTCGCCATCGCCGCGATCGCCGCGCCGGCGGCCGCGATCGCGATCAGCCCAGCGACCCGCGCGACGGCGTTGTTGACGCCCGAGGCGACCCCCGCGTGCTCGACGCCCGCCGCCCCGAGCACGGTGGCCGTCAGCGGCGCGACCGTCAGCGACAGGCCGAGGCCGAACAGCGCGACCGCCGGCAGCACCTGTGTGACGTAGTCGGCGGAGGCGTCGACGCGGATCAGCAGCAGCAGCCCGCAGCCGGCGATCAGCGGCCCG
>DASYEC010000089.1:0-3784 GCA_036499225.1 Conexibacter sp. | reverse complement strand
CCGACGGCAACCACGACTGGGCGATCGTCGCGACGATCGACCTCGACGCCTCCGACGCCGCCGGCGAGCCGGTGATCCGGACGCAGTCGTTCCAGGCGGCCGGGCTGGCCGGCGACGCCGGCGACGCCGGCGACGCCGGCGCACAGCTCTCGCGCTAATCCGCGCCTGCGATCGCGGCGGCGCCGCGCGTCACTCGACAGTCGTTGTGCGGGTCGCTCAGAAGGAACGGGTATCGCCCGGAGCGGAGCGCTTCTCGATCGTCTCGGTGCCGGTGACGGGCTCACCCGCGTCGAAGAGCGCGGCGCGGGTCAATGCGAGCTGGTCATGCGTGTTCTCGAAGATCCGGAAGAAGACCGTCACCAGCTCGGACAGGACGCGGAAGACCAGGGCGTAGACGAACAGGAGGATCGGGCCGAACATCAGCCAGAGGATCCCGAGCACCGTGTTGCCGCCGCTCTCAGTCTGAAGGCTGCCGTCGCGCGCGAGGGTGGCCGAGTCGCCTCCGTGCTTGAAGAGGCCGATCGCGACGATCAGGTAGACCGCCGCGAGCACGACAAGGCTGAGCGCGTACAACGCCTTGATCACCCTGGTCGTCACGAACGACGTGAACGACAGGTCGAACAGCGATGCGAAGAATCCCTTCGGCACAACGACTTCCTGTTGAAGCATGAACCGTCTCCGTTCGGTTGCTGGTGAGCCAGACGGAGGGCCGGAGGCGCAAAAGCTCGCCCCCCAAGCTTCGCTAGCTACCGCTGCGCCCGCGGCTCCTTCTGGCGGACCGGCGGCGTGCAGCCGGCGAGCGGCTGCGCGAGGCGCGTGCGCACGAGGCTTGCGAGCGACTCGAGGAAGGCGGTCCGCTGCGGCTCAGGCAGCGAGTCGAGCACCGCCGTCTGCACGCGGTCGACGATCGCGCGGCCCTCGGTCACCTTCGTCTCACCGAGCGGCGTCACGGCGATCACGCGCGCGCGGCGGTCGTCGGGAGCGGGCCGGCGCTCGGCGAGGCCCGATCTTTCCAGCTCGTCGACCGTCACGCCCATCGTCGTCTTGTCGATGTTGAGCTGCTCGCCGAGGTCGGACTGGCGCCAGCGGCCGCTCAGCGCCGCCTCCAGCACGCGGAAGCCGCGCGGCGAGACGCCAAGCCCGCTGAAGGCGGCGGCTATCTCAGAGCCGAGCGAGAAATGGGCCTGCGCAAGCAGCCAGCCAAGGTCACCGACGAGCCGGTCGGCACCGCCGGGCGGCACGGGGTCCGGGGCATCGGCAGGGACGGTGGGGCCGGCCGTTTCCATCGCCATCGATCGTATCGAGGTCGGTCCGTGGGCAAAAAAGAGCCCCGCCACACAGGGGCGGGGCTCTTTCAGCAACGAACGTCAGGAACGCTGGGACAGCGCGCCCCGGCGGCCAGCCAGCTAGACCGCTTTGACCGCGGCCATGACCTGGTCAGGCAGGAACGGGACCTGGCGCATGCGGGCGCCGGTCGCGTCGTAGATCGCGTTCGCGATGCCCGCGATCATCGCCGTGATGACGACCTCGCCAGCGCCGACCGGCGCCTTGTCAGGCCGGTCGATGATCTTGAAGTCGAACACCTCAGGGACGTCGGAGAACGTCGCGATCGGGTACGAGACCCAGTCGACCGAGAGGAGCGATCTCGAGTCCCATCTCGCCTTCTCCTTCAGCGCGCGCGAGATGCCCTGGATGCAGCAGCCCTGCGCCTGCGCCTCCATTCCGTTCGGGTTCATCGTCGTGCCGCAGTCCTGCGCGGCGTGGACTCTCTTGACCTGGACGGCGCCGCTCTTGGGGTCGACCGTCAGGTCGACGACGACGCACGCGTACGCCTCCGTGCCCTCGTACTGCATCGTCGCGAGGCCCCGGCCGCGCAGCAGCGAGCCTTCTCTGTGGCTGCCGGTGTTCGACGGGCGCGTCTGCCATCTGGCCATCTTCGTCGCGGTCCGCAGCACGTCGGCCAGGCGCGGGTCGGAGATGTGCTTGAGGCGGAAGTCGACCGGGTCGGCTCTCGCCGCCGTGGCCAGCTCGTCCATGAACGACTCGTTCGCGAACGTGTTCTGGATCCGCTGCGGCGAGCGCAGCTGACCTGTGTAGACACGCGACGGGACGGTGTAGACGATCACGCGGTTGTGCGGGACGTTGTACGACGTGACCGCGTTCGAGCTGTCCGGGCCAAGCGGCGGCTCCGGCGGCGGCGAGGGCGGGTTGGGCGCGACTGGGAAGCCCGCGGCGCCGCCCGCGACGACGTTGCCGGGAGGGCCTGGGCGGCCACCGCGGTTGGCGGTGTAGCTCTTGTTGTCCCAGGCGAGGATTCTGCCGTGCTCGTCGAGGCCGGCTTCGGCCTGCATGACCATCGCCTGGCCGTAGTTCTCCTGCGTGTGCGCGTCGGCGCGCATGTACTGCATCCGCACCGGTCTGCCGACGGCGGCCGACATGATCGCCGCGTCGATCGAGATGCTGTCGGCCCCGTTGAGGCCGTAGCAGCCGGAGCCTTCCACGTAGATCACGCGGACCTGCTCCGGTCTCATTCTCAGCATCGTCGCGATCGCGTCGCGCAGCGGGTAGACGCCCTGCGTCGGCGACCAGACGGTGACTCTGTCTCTTTGCACGTCGGCGACCGACGCGTCGGAGCCGAGCGTCCCGTGCAGCTGGTGCGGGTACTCGTACCTCGCGCTGACCTTGGTCGCCGCTCTGGCGATCGCCTGCTCGATGCCGCCCTCGTCGACGAGCGTCGAGACGAGCACGCGCTTGGTGTCCGCCGCCGAGCTGACGATGTTGTCGAACAGCTTGCTCTCGTCCGGCATCGGCGGGATCTGCCACTGCGGCGTGATTCTCGCGGCGGCGTTGATCGCCTGTTGCTCGGTGTGCGCGACGACGCCGACGCGGTTGCCCATCGTGACGATCTTCACGACGCCCGGGTAGGGCTTGACGTTCGTGTCGACGTGCAGCAGTCTCGCGTCCGGGACCGGCTGGCGGACGATCCGCGCGTGCAGCATGCCCGGCACGACGACGTCCTGGACGAACATGAACCTGCCCGTGACCTTGCCCGGGATGTCGACCCGCGGGACCGAGTGGCCGATCAGCTGGAACTCGTCGGGCGTCTTGAGCTGGACTCTTGGGCTGACTCTGGCGTCGAATCTTCTGTCGCCGATCAGCTCGGCGTAGGAGACGGTCGGGCCCGAGGTCGCGCCTCTGATCCCGACAACGCCGTTGTTGACGACGAGCTGGTCAGCCGGCTTGTTGAGCTTGCCCGACGCCATCGACAGCAGGATCGAGCGCGCTTCGGCGGCGGCCATGCGCAGGCCGCCCTCGTTCCACTGCGACTTCGTCGTCTGGCTGCCGGCCGTGTACATCTGGTCCGGCGTGCGGCTCGTGTCCGGCTCGACGATGTCGATCTGGTCGATCCCGATGTCGAGCTCGTCAGCGGCGAGCTGGGTTGTCATCGTCGCGGTGCCGGTGCCGAGCTCCGCCTTGCCGGTGAAGATCGTGACACGGCCATCGCCGCCGACCTTGACCCAGGAGTCGACCTGGAAGACGTCGGGCCCCTCCGTCGGGGGCATGAACGGTCTCTCGACGGGTCTCGGCGTCGGGTGTGCGTCGGCGTTGGCGGGGCCTCCGAGGACGCGTGGCGCGGCGACGCTGACGACGAGTGCGCCGGTGCCGCCGAGGAACGCGCGGCGGGAGACCGGGCCGGGGGTGGGGATGGTGCTCTTGAGCTTGCTCATGAGGCCATCACGCCCGATGCGCGTCTGATCGCTCTCATGATGCGGAAGTGCGTTCC
>DASYEC010000088.1:0-6670 GCA_036499225.1 Conexibacter sp. | reverse complement strand
ACACCACCGACTTCACGTTCGCCGACAGCTTCAACGCGAGCGCCGACAGCGTTGAAGCCATCCAACGGTTCACGACAGCGGCTGAGACAACTGGCCGCTTCGCGATCCTCGGCTCCACGAACTACACGGACTCGCAGATAGACGCGCGGATCTACGCGTCGGCTACCGGACCTGCGGGCAGCCAGGGTCTGATACTGAGATGGACTGACTCGAGCAACCATCTGCGGCTCATGGTTCCGCTGCCTGGTTCCAGTGCCGGCGTCTTGCTCGAGCAGGTCGTTGCTGGCACCCCTACGACGCTTGGGTCTTCGGCGTGGACACGGGTTAGCACCGGCCTGTACCGGCTTCGCTTGGTCGCGTATGCGACCGGCTTGATCGTCGCGCAGGTGTTCAGTGACGCGGGGGCGGAGCTCGTGAGTCTGTCAGCTTCGTCGACGGCTACTGCGACGGGAGGGACGCTCCAGACCGGGAAGCCGGGCGTCCGAGATGTCGGGACGACGACCGGATCGATCCGGCGGTTCACAGCGATTTCGGTCTCGACGCCACCCGCAGAGCCGATCGCGATCTACAGCGGCCGGAACATGCAGATCAGCAGTGACGACGTGATCCGCCAAGACGCCACTGGTACGTATACGGGCCGGCCGCAGTCGTACCGCGGCAGCCGGTTCGTCGCCCCCGTAGGTACGAGCCGTGTGTTCGTGAAGGCCCGCAGGAACGACGTCGATGTTGCGACGGACGACCAGGTCACCGACGCGACACAGATCCAGATCGTCTACACGCCCCGCGGGCTTGCGGTGCCGCGATGAGCGAACGAGACGTCAAGGCGGCGTGGAATATCCCCGCGCCCTATAAGGCGGCTGGGAATGCCTCGCCGCGCCGGTCTGGCTCAGCGCGCTCCCGTCGGTAAGTCACCTAGCTAGCTCTCGCTGTTTGATGTAGAAACGCAATATGTACAGCGTCTTCACACAGATCAGCGATGAGATCTCCGATCAGACAGGCATGCATCTCGATAGCCGCGCGGGCAGGCTGCTCAAGCAGGCTCTGCCGCGGGAGTTCGTCTGGACGCTCACGGACGTGCGGGTCGGCGATGACGAGGGGCCGGGCAGGGCGACCCTGCTGGCGCTCGAGAGCACGAGCCGGGCGCTGTTCCGCGTGCTGATGACGCGAGAGGGTCGCGGCCAGTGGAAGCTTCGTTTCGAGCGCAGAGTGATCGATCCCGCTGATACGACGGTGACGCTCCATGACGTAGGTCATCTGCCGTCGGGTTCGGCGCTTGAGGCGTCGCAGCGCACATGGATCTTTGCCCGCCGAGACGATTTCTCCGTCGCGATCAAGCCGGAGAAGGACCGTGACGAGGAGTTTGCTCGGGCGTTGGCAGCAGCCGCCGGGTGGACCCTGAACACCGAGTGATCCCTTCGGCGAGACCACAGTGTGGCGACCCACACGGTGGTGAGCCGATGACGGACGCGGTTAGCGCCACCCGTCCGCGGCGACCGGTTCGCCCTTATCGGCGCCCGCCCTTGTGATCAGGCTGCAAATCTGCCGGTGCTCGCTCGCCGTGGGGTAGTAGTCATAGCCCGCTTCCCATTCGTGGCCGGACGCGACGATGTGACCCATGCGGCAATTCGCGTACGCGTTGCCGAACACGCCCGCGAGCGAGCGCGGGTCTTCGATCACGCGCCCTTCCTCGTCCGTGTAGGTCGACGACCACACCTCGTCATCGCGGGCGAGGATCGAGGCGAAGCGGTTCCGCTCGCCAGCGTCCATCATCGTCGCGTCGAACGCACGGCCGAGCTCGTGCAGGACCGTGAACCTGTCGTTCGTCAGGCTGTAGACACCGCCCGTCGGGTACACGCGGCCGTGGACGTCGGCCTCGGCGATGCCGAAGAAGCAGCCGGCCACCTCGCCTTCCATGCCGGGGCACTCGCCGATGATGATCTCCGGCATCGGTTGCGGAAGGGGCGGCTTCGCTACCGCTCTCGTCTTCACAGCCGCAGCGGCTGGGGCCGCGGCCAAAGCGAGCGCGGCTGCGGTCGCAGCTGCGTAGAGTCTGGTTCGCATGATGAGGGCTCCGTCCTCTCGTGCCGGGGCCCGGGGCGTGGCTGCGCCGCCGGGCCCACCCCTATGTCAACCGGCCGACCGTACCGGATCAGCGCCGCCATTAATAGCCCGGTGGACCCCGATAGATACGGGAACCCGAACCGATCAGTCTGTGCACGGACACCCACGGGCTCGTGGCACACCGGGGTTGACCGGTTCCTCCGCGCAGGAGTACCCTCAGCGGTGGTTCAAACAAAGCGAGCCCGGCAGGCGCTTGGAACGCCGTACCGGGCTCTGACCACAGGAGTCGTGACCTCCCATGGCTGCAGCAGAGCCTAAGCGTACGCGTGCCCGCACGCTTCGCGCAACTACCCAGACGATCGATCAGCTCGAGCGGCGGATCGTTGCGGTCCGGGACGCCGAGAACGACGCGCTGACCGTCCTCGTGACGGTGTTGCGCGAGATCGCTGTTCGCCTCCCCGTCGACTCGCGCTTGCCCTTGATCCTCGCCAAGCGGGCGAAGTCGATCGAGGAGGGCATCCGACTGGTCGGCGACCACCACTCGCAGGCGACGGCCGCGGGGAACGAGCTGTACGGGCTCATCGACGAGATCGACTGGCCGGAGACCGCGACGGCATAGAGGCTTCTGGGCCATGCCCGGGAGGGCGACGGGGCGGCAGCCAACGTCCCGTCGCCTCAAGAACAGCACGTGTCGCTCGCGGCGCACCTCCCCACGCTAGTTGCGTCGGCAAGTACGTCCACCCGACGCCGTAGGATTGCTCGCGATCGCCATTCTGGTCCTTCAAGGCCTATAGCTCATCGCCCGGCGCCGCCTCTGAGGCGGCGTTGGTCGTTGTATGCGCAAGTACGCCGGAGCGGCTGGCAAACTCCGCCACATGAGCTACAAGCCGCCCGACAGGGCACGAAGGATCGAACCATGGCAGCCGATGCGCGACTGAGCCACGCGGTCGCCGAGCCACGCTCCCCGGCGTTCGGCGTGAACTTGGAGGCCGAGCAGTGCGTGCTGGGCGCGCTGCTGCTGTCGGACAGGGCACTTCCGGCGGTGATCCTCGAAGAACACCTGCAGCCGGCCGACTTCTACCGCGAGACCCATCGCCGTATCTACGAGGCGATGCTCAAGCTCCACACGCTGGGTATGGTCGTCGACACTCGGACGCTCGTCGACTACCTCGACCAGAGCGGGGAATTGGAATCGATCGGCGGACCGCTGGCGATCGAGTGGCTCGCCGGATCCGTCCCGGCCATGAGCTCCGTCCGGCAGTACGCGTCCATCGTGCGGGGCAACAGCCGCGCACGCCAGTCGACGCCGCCGGCGACACTGGCGACACCACGCGTTCGCGTCCCGCGCCGTGACTCTCGCCGCGGTTGTGGCCGTCCTGCTCGCCGGCGCATCGCTCGCGCCGCAGCGCGCGGGCCAAGCAGCGACGACGGCCCAGGATCTAGCGAGCCGCCCAGAGCGGCGGCTACCTACGGCTACGGTCTCACGCGCTGCCCGACATGCGGCGGCGTGCTCCTCTGGATGCACGGCGTCCTCGCGTGCGGGACACGCTCCTGTCCTCGATGGGGGCGGCCGTCTTGAGCGCGCACCTCACCAACGCCGCGCGCGAGCTACGCGTGATCCTCGCTCGCCGCGAGCCGCAGCGCGTCTGGGTGGTCGACGTCGACCCACACCGAGACGATCCCCGCGCCGTTCTCTCGACCCCCGCGCCGCTCCGCCAGACGCACCTCAGCGCCGTGACGCAGGACCCGGACGCGATCGATCAGCGGGACACGCTTCCCTCGGCCGGAGGCCCTGACCAGGACCGCGCTGAGGAGGCTGCGTAGCAGCTGGTTGCGCTCATGCCCGGTCAAGCTCTCCCACACATCGGCGCCGGTCATCCCCGCGAGCGGGAGCGCGGGCGAACGTTCGCGCTCGACGCGGAGCCTCGCGTGGGCGGCGTCGACAGCGGCCTTCCGCTCGCGGAGTTCGTCGGCGAAGTCGCGATCGTCGAGCCCCGCCGCGGTAACGACCTTGAGCAGCGCGGCGACCTCAGCCTCAGCAGCGACGACGGCAGCCTCCGCCTGTTCGACCCCGCGACCTTCGCCGGCGGACACACTCAGCCGTTCAAGTTCGGCGAGAGCGATCCGCTCCACGTAGGCGTCAAGGGACGCGCACGTGATCGCGGCGGGCTGCGGGCACCGCGCGCCGCTGTGATGAGCGGGGCAGCCGTAGACGAGCGCCCGAGTGTTCCTGCGCGTCATGACGTGCCCGCACGCAGCGCAGCGGACGACCCCGGCGAGCAGCGCAGGGGCAGCGTCGACGCGGCGCGACGGACGCGGCACGTCGCGCTGGGCGGCATCGAACTCGTCGACCGTGACGAGCGGCTCGTGCGCGGCCACGTTGACGTTCGGCCCGTCGCGGAGCTCACCGAGATAGATCCGGTTGCGGAGCAGCTGCCGCGCGCCGCTCGGCGTCAAGCCCAGACGAGCCGCGATCGTGACCACGGGCGTTCCGTCCGCTCGAGCGCGGAACGCCCAACGGACCTGATCGGCGCGGTCGCTCGGAACGAGTCTGCGCGCCTGCCCGCGGCAACGGCCGTCGACAGCGGGACCCGCGAACTGGTAGCCGAGCGGAACTTGACGCTGCCGCCACACGCCAGCCTCGACGGTCTTGCGACGACGCTCGGCGTGCCGCTCGGCGTGCTCCTCACGCTCGGCGACGGCGTTCGCGATCTCGTAGTCACGGATCTTGCGACCCTGCGCGGTGCTCGTGTCGAGCCGCTCCCGAGCGCAGTGGACGTGCCCGCCCGCGGCCTCGACGCGCTCCCAGATCATGTGACCGCTGCGCGAGCGCGTCAGGCGTTTGAGGTTCGCGACGACGATCCCCGTGAACTCGCCCGCCTCGACACCCTCGATCGCCGCCTTCAGCGACGGGCGTCGCTCGATCGGGTCGCCGCCGCTGATGTCCAGCTCGGGCGGCAGCACGACCACGCGGGCACGCCCGGAGGCGTAGCGGTCGATCTCGGCGAGCTGGTCCTCGTCGGCATGGAACGTGTCCCCGCCGGCCTTGCGCTCGCCCATGTGGCTCACGCGCACTACGGCTGCCCAAGTCTCCATGCGGCGAACTATAGCCTCAAGCGCACCCGTAGTGCCAGGGTTCCCACGAGTAGCGCTGGAGGAAATGGAAGGTGCCCGCGTGCGTGGCGAGCCAGGGATAGGCGGCGGGTGGGCCGAGGTCGAGCTCGGTGCCGTAGCGGTGCAGGGAGGTTCCCGGGCGCGCGACCATCTTGGGGTCCGGGTTCTGCGCGAACAGGACCGCCTGCTCGGCGTCGGTCCGGTAGCCGCTCGTGACCAGGAGCGTGACGCCGTCCGCCCGTGCGGCCGCGTCCATGCGGTCGAAGGCGAGCGCGACGTCAGGCCTCATCGGCTTTCCCTGGCGGTACGCGAGCGGGCCTTCGTAGCCGCCGCCCGCGGCGAAGCCGCTCAGGTCGCCCGGGCCGAGCTCGGCCTCCGCGATCGCCACGACCTTCGCCTCCCGGTTCCCGACGTGGACCGTTTCGCGGACGGTCACGCGGACCCGCACGGGCGCGATCGTCTCCTGGTCCGGGAACGCGACCGTCGCGTCGCGCGCGCCGTTCGCTCGCGCGACCTCGACCGCCCGCGCACGACCGAGCGCGAGGTAGTCGGGCTTCTCGAGATGGCGAGGGTTCGGCACCTTCCTGATCAGCGCCGGCTCGAACAGCCGCCCATAGTTCTCGTGCATCGCCCTCCCGGCCGCGACCGCCGCCAGATCCGCCGCCCGCTGCGCGCCCGCCTCGGTGCCCACGGCGCGCGCGACGGCGCCGACGATCACTCCCGCGATGACCAGCCCCGCGAGCCCTCCGACGAGCAGCACGGCAGCCTGCCCACGCGCCGACCGCAGGGCTCCGGCGAGGCTCGGGTTGAGTGGCATGCCGGGAGCGTCGCCGACCTCCCTGTGACGGATCTACGCGTGAGCGTTGCGAAAGTGCAACAAGTGGGGAAGCGGTCACCGGGTCCCTGGGCGCGCGAGCTCGGCGGCGGCCCGGGGTGCGCGGAGCCCGGCGAGGGCAAGCCTGCGGGCGAGGCCGCGGTGGAGCGGAGGCGCGACGAGGAACGGGACGCCGAGGTGCTCGAGCGAGGCGACGGCGAGCTCGGCCAGCGGGCCTTCGGGATCCGGCGCGACGACGACCGCGAGGGCCTGCTGCGCGATCGCGGCTTCGAGCGTCGCCGACAGCGGAGCGGTGATCGCGAGCACGGCCGGCGCGCCCGCCAGCGCGGCGCGAGCCGCGGCCTCCGGCGGCGCGTGGGTCCAGGCGAGCCGGCCGCGAGGCGACGCTTCGAACCCGTGGGCGGCCAGGCGTGCGACGAGTCGCCGCGCCGCGCGCGTCCCGACCGCCTCGGCGTCCGCGGGCGGCGGCGGGTCACCGATCACGATCACCGTCGCGGCCGGGTCGCGGAGCGCCAGCGCGACGGCCGCCGCGACCGGCTCCGCCTCCCCCGTCCGGCCGAGCACCGCCGCGCACGAGACCAGCGCGACCGGCTGGCGTCGCGTGACGCGGGACGCACGACTCCGCACCCCGGCGAGTGCCGGCGACCGATCCGGGTCTGC
>DASYEC010000087.1:0-69257 GCA_036499225.1 Conexibacter sp. | reverse complement strand
GTCTTTCCGGAGCTGTTTCTCAGCGGCTACGAGCCGGACCGAGCGCAGCAGCTCGCGCTCGCGCCCGGTGACGAGCCGCTGAGAGTGATCGCGGAGGCCGCCCGCCAGCACGGCATCGCCGTGCTGGTCGGCTTCGTCGAGCGGGTCGCGCCTGACGTCGTCGCCAACGCCGTCGCGTGCTTCGACGCCGACGGCGAGTGGCGCGGCAGCTACCGCAAGACCCATCTGTTCGGCGAGCACGAGCGCGCAGCCTTCGCACCCGGCGACGCGCTCTTCCTGCCCAAGCTCGCCGGCCTGCGCGTCGGCCCGCTCGTCTGCTTCGACGTCGAGTTCCCCGAGCCGGCGCGCGCGCTCGCGAGCGCGGGCGCTGAGCTGCTCGTCACGGTCGCGGCGAACATGGAGCCCTACGGTCCCGACCACGCGCTCGCCGCCCGCGCGCGAGCGCTCGACAACCGCCTGCCCCACATCTACGTCAACCGCGTCGGCGAGCAGTCCGGCCTGCGCTTCGTCGGCGGCAGCGCCGCGATCGCCGCCGGCGGCGCGCCGCTCGCCCAGCTCGGCGACGGCGAGGCCGTCGCGACCGTCGAGCTGCCCGTCGGTGCCGCCGCGCCGGCTGACGTCGACTACCTCGCGCACGTGCGCGTGGGACTGCCCGTTCACGCCGTTTCGTCAAGCAGCGTCCGAGGAGGATCGCGATGAGCAGCACCGCACCAGGGCTCTTCACCCGAAGAGCGACCGGCCTCGTACGCGAGGGCCGCACGCGCGACGCGCTGTTCTACAACCTGCTGTGGTCGAGCGTCGGCCTGACGTTCGCCTTCTTCTGGCTGTTCGCGGCCTTCTACCCCGGCGCCAACGCGCTGCTGTCGTTCCTGATCGCCGCCGGGCTCGGTCTTCCAGGCGCCTTCCTCTACGCGATGCTGACGCAGTTGATGCCGCGCACCGGCGGCGACTATGTCTTCAACAGCCGCTCGCTGCATCCATCGATCGGATTCGCCGGCAACTTCTCGTACTCGTTCTGGCTGGCGGTCGTGATCGGCGTCTACACGACGTACATCGCCGCGTACGGCTTCGGCGCCTTCGGCCGCACGATGGCCGGCTTCGGCGCCGGCGGCGGCTGGCTCAGCTTCGGCGACTGGTTCTCGACCGACTGGGGCCTCTTCATCACCGGGACGGTCGCGCTGCTGCTGAGCGCCGCTATCTTCGCGCTCGGCGGGATGCGGCTCTTCTTCAAGATCCAGGCGGTCTGCTTCGGCCTCTACCTGCTCGGCGCGATCCTCGTGCCGGTCTTCGTCGGCCTGCTCACCAGCCACGGGACGTTCGTCGCGAACTTCAACGACTACGCCTCGCACTTCGGCGTCCAGGACGCGGCCGCCAAGCTCGCGTCCTCAGCGAGAGACGCCGGCTTCGCGCCGGCCTCGTTCAGCTTGGAGACGACGATCAGAGCGGTCTCCGTCTTCTGGTTCATCTTCGGCTTCATCTTCTCCAGCAACTACTTCGCCGGAGAGATCCGCCTCGCGAAGCGGACCCACATCTACTCGATGCCGGGCGCCGTCGTGCTCGCCGTGCTCGTGCTGCTCTGCCTCGTGCCGACCTACACGCATGTGATCGGCTACGACTTCAGCTCGCAACTCGGCCTCGCCGACCCAACCGCGTACGGCTTCACAGCGGGCGCACCGGCCTACCCCGAGCTGATCGGGATCGCGGCCGGCAGCCCGGTGATCGGGATCATTGCGATCGGCGGCTTCACGATCGGCCTGCTGACGTGGCTGCCGCAGACGCTGATGCTCGTCAGCCGCAACATGTTCGCGTGGTCCTTCGACAACATCATGCCGAGCAAGCTCTCTTACGTCGACCCGCGCTCGCGCTCTCCGCTGATAGCGATCTGCGTGATGCTCGTGCTGTCGATTATCTCGACCGCGATCTACTCGTTCACCGACTGGTTCAGCTCGATCACGGCGCTGCTCGGCCTCACGCTGCCGCTGTTCGTGACCGCGATCGCCGGCACGCTGCTGCCGTTCCGTCAGAAGGCGCTCGTCGAGTCCTCGCCCTACAGCGGCAAGGTGCTCGGCATCCCGGTCCTGACGGCCGTCGGCACGCTCGCGATCCTCGGCTTCGGCGGCGCGATGGCGATCCTGATGTGGGACCCGGGCTCGGGCACGAGCCTCAGCGAGAACGCCCCCAAGGTAGCGCTCGTCGCTGGCGTCTACGCCGCGGCGATGGCGATCTGGTTCGCTTCCCGGGCGATTCGCAAGCAGCAGGGGATCGACGTCGACCTCGCCTACCAAGAGCTGCCGGCGGCATAACAAGATGGGCCTCTTCAAGCGCAGCAACGACAAGGGCAACGGCGGCAGCGGCAGCGCGTCTGCCGTCCGCCTCTACTACGCCTCCGACATCCACGGCTCCGCGGTGCTGTGGCGCAAGTTCCTCAACGCGGCCTCCGCCTACAAGGCGGAGGTGCTGGTGATGGGCGGCGACGTGACCGGCAAGGTCGTCGTCCCGCTCGTCGAGCGCGACGACGGCTTCCACGTCGACCTGTTCGGCCAGAGATCGGTCGTCTCCGGCGAAGCGCTGGAGGAGATGGAGCACAAGATCCGCAACAACGGCATGTACCCCCACCGCATGAGCGGCGAGGAGCTGGAGCGGGTCGCGGCGCTCTCGGAGGAGGAGCGCGAGGGGTGGTTCGCCGACGTGATGCGGACGACCTTCGACGGCTGGCTCGCGCTCGCCGACGACCGCCTGGACCCGGCGACGCGCTGCTTCGTGATGCCCGGCAACGACGACCCGGCCGGCGTCGACCGCGCGATCGAGGAGGCGGTCAAGGTCGAGGCGTGCGACGGCCGCATCGTGCGCTTCGGCGACTACACGATGATCTCGCTCGGCTACGCGAACAGAACCCCGTTCGACTCGCCGCGCGAGCTGACCGAGGAGGACCTGCTGGCGCGCGTCGTCGCGATGGCCGAGGAGGTCGGCGACATGACGCGCTGCATCTTCAACCTCCACGTGCCGCCGTACGAGTCCTCGCTCGACAGCGCGCCGGCGCTCGACGAGAACCTCGCGGTCGTGATGTCGGGCTCGGCGCCGAAGATGATCGGCGTCGGCTCCACCGCGGTACGCGAGGCGATCGAGCGCTTTCAGCCGCTGCTGTCGCTGCACGGCCATGTCCACGAGAGCCCGGGCGCCGAGCACATCGGGCGCACGCTCTCGATCAACCCGGGCAGCGACTACCACACCGGCCGCATCTCGGGCTGCTTGATCCAGCTTCGTGGCGACAGCGTCCGCCACCAGTTCGTGACGGGATAAGGGGATTGACCACGATGAGCACCACCGCCGGACCTCCGTTCCTCGACCGCCTGCCCGAGGAGGGCTGCGGCGTGATCGCCGACGCAGACGAGCGCGGGCTGGCGGTGCGGCTGCTCGGCGGCGTCGCGATCCTGCTGCGGCTGGGCGAGCGCTTCGACCCGAGATACGCGCGCCCCTACCGCGACATCGACGTCGTCTGCGGGCGCAAGGACGGCCGCGGGCTGGAGCAGCTGCTGGCCGATCGCGGATGGGCGCCGGCGGTCGAGTTCAACGCGCTCAACGGGGCGCGGCGGCTGCTCTTCCATGACCCGCAGAGCGAGGCGCAGGTCGACGTCTTCGTCAACGAGTTCTCGATGTGCCACGCGCTGCCGCTGGCCGACTCGCTCGACCGGCCGGGCCCGTCGCTGCCGGCTACCGACCTCGTGATGACGAAGCTGCAGATCGTCGAGCTGAACGCGAAGGACCGCAGCGACCTCTACGCGCTGTTGGCCGCCAGCGAGGTGCGCGACGGCGACCCGGACGCGATCGAGCCGCAGCGGATCGCCTCGCTGACCGGCAGCGACTGGGGGCTGCACCACACCTTCGAGCTGAACCTGGCGCGCCTGCGCGAGGAGGTCGCGACCGGCGACGGGCCGGCCGACGCCGCCGCCCCGATCGAGGCGCTGCAGGACGCGATGGCGGCTGCGCCGAAGTCGCGCGGCTGGAAGATGCGCGACCGGATCGGCGAGCGCAAGCGCTGGTACGAGCTGCCTGAAGAGGTCGACCGCGGCTGAAGGCGAGTTCTTACTGCATCGACGGCGCGCTGGCGGTAGGCTCGCGTCAAATGGCCCGTCTGCTCGCTCTCGTCGCCTTGCTCTTCGCGTTCGCCGCCGCGCCGGCGCTGGCGCAGGAGCCCGCCAACCCGTTCTCGTCGCCGACGCCGGCCCAGCCGGCGCCGAACACGCCGCCACCGCCGGCGCCGGTCGATCACACCGACCACGGCGACGGCTCCGGCCCGGGCCTCGCGATCGCGATCGCTGCGATCGTCGTCCTGCTGATAGGCGGGATCTGGTTCGCGATCACGCGTGACGCGCGCACGCACGCGCCGAAGCGCAGACGGCAGCACACGGCGATCAGGGAGCCTGACGCCGCCGCACGCGCGACGCCGGGCTCAAGAGGCCGCCACGAGCATCGCTCCTCCGGCGGCAGACGGCGCAGACTCAGCAAGCAGGAGCGCGACCGCCGCGCGCGCGGCCGCGCGCGCTGACATCGCGCTCGTCCCACGCGCTGACCGAGATCGCAGCCGGCCGGGCTTGACCGGCTTTCCGGGGTGTTGTAGCCCGCGCGCGCCCTCGCGCCCGCACATGGGAAACTCCTTGTGCTTTCGATGACGAAGACGCTTTCTTTTTCTTGACACAGGAGAACCCATGTCAACCAACAGCTTCGGGGCGAGAGCCACGCTGTCTGTCGGAGGTCGCGACTACGAGATCTTCCGGCTTGACGCGCTCCAGGCGAAGTACGACGTCGCCCGGCTCCCGTTCTCGCTGAAGATCCTGCTCGAGAACCTGCTGCGCACGGAGGACGGAGAGACCATCCGCGCGCAGGACATCGAGGCGCTTGCCAGCTGGGACGCGAAGGCCGAGCCGAGCAAGGAGATCGCCTTCACTCCCGCTCGTGTGGTGATGCAGGACTTCACTGGCGTCCCCGCGATCGTCGACCTCGCCGCGATGCGCGACGCGATGGAGGCGATGGGCGGCGACCCCGCGAAGATCAACCCGCTCGTCCCCGCCGAGCTGGTGATCGACCACTCCGTCCAGGTCGACGAGTTCGGCACGCGCTACGCCTTCGAGAACAACTCGAAGCTCGAGTTCGAGCGCAACCAGGAGCGGTACGCCTTCCTGCGCTGGGGCCAGGGCGCCTTCGACGGCTTCGACGTCGTCCCGCCTGACACCGGCATCGTCCACCAGGTCAACCTCGAGTACCTGGCACGCGTCGTCTTCGTCAACGACAAGCTCGGGCAAGCGTATCCCGACACGCTCGTCGGCACCGACTCGCACACGACGATGGTCAACGGCCTCGGCGTGCTCGGCTGGGGCGTCGGCGGCATCGAGGCCGAGGCGGCGATGCTCGGCCAGCCGATGTCGATGCTGATCCCGCAGGTGATCGGCTTCAAGCTGACCGGCAGGCTGCAGGAGGGCGCGACCGCGACCGACCTCGTGCTGACCGTCACCGAGAAGCTGCGCGAGCGCGGCGTCGTCGGGCGCTTCGTCGAGTTCTACGGCGCTGGCGTCTCCGCGCTGCCGCTCGCCGACCGCGCGACGATCGGCAACATGTCGCCGGAGTTCGGCTCGACCTGCGCGATCTTCCCGATCGACGCTGAGACGATCCGCTACCTGAAGTTCACCGGCCGCAGCGACGAGCAGGCGGCGCTGGTCGAGGCGTACGCGAGAGAGCAGGGCCTCTGGCACGACGCCGACTCCGAGGAGCCGACCTTCACCGAGACGCTCGAATTGGACCTCGGCGACGTCGTCCCCTCGATCGCTGGCCCCAAGCGCCCGCAGGACCGCATCGCGCTGTCCGACTCGCAGCCGTCGTTCATCAGAGCGCTGCAGGGCTTCCTGCCCGAGAGCGACGGCGAGGACGACGCGGTCGCTGACAGCTTCCCGGCGAGCGACCCGACCTCCTCGCAGGACCCCGACAACGCGGCGGCGCCCCGCCACGGCCACGACCACGCGCACGGCGAGCCGGCGACGGCCGCGACCGCGGTGAAGGTCAACGGAACGTCGGTCGGGCTGACGCTCGCCGACGGCACCAAGACCGCGCTCGACCACGGCCACGTCGTGATCGCCGCGATCACGAGCTGCACGAACACGTCGAACCCGTCGGTGATGCTCGGCGCCGGCCTGCTCGCGCGCAACGCGGTCAGACGCGGCCTGAGAGCGAAGCCGTGGGTCAAGACCTCGCTGGCGCCGGGCTCGAAGGTCGTCACCGAGTACTACGAGCGCGCCGGTCTGACGCCCGACCTCGAGGCGCTCGGCTTCCACCTCGTCGGCTACGGCTGCACGACCTGCATCGGCAACTCCGGCCCGCTGCCGGACGCGATCTCGCAGGCGATCAACGACAACGACCTCGCCGTCACGGCGGTCCTGTCGGGCAACCGCAACTTCGAGGGCCGCATCAGCCCCGACGTGAAGATGAACTATCTCGCGTCGCCGCCGCTCGTCGTCGCCTACGCGCTGGCAGGGACGATGAACATCGACCTGCTGAACGAACCGCTCGGCGAGGACCAGGACGGCAACCCCGTCTACCTCAGAGAGATCTGGCCCTCCGCGGCCGAGGTCGCCTCGACCGTCGAGCAGGCGGTCCAGTCGGACATGTTCATCAAGTCCTACGACGGCGTCTACGCCGGCGACGAGCGCTGGCGCGGCCTTCAGGTCGCCGAGGGCGACCGCTTCCAGTGGGACGACAGCTCGACCTACGTGCAGAACCCGCCGTACTTCGTCGACCTGCCGCGCGAGCCCAAGCCGGTCACCGACATCGTCGGCGCGCGCGTGCTGGCGCTGCTCGGCGACTCGGTCACGACCGACCACATCTCGCCGGCGGGCGCGATCAAGCCCGACAGCCCCGCCGGCCGCTACCTGCAGGAGCACGGCGTCGAGCGCAAGGACTTCAACTCCTACGGCGCGCGGCGCGGCAACCACGAGGTGATGATGCGCGGCACGTTCGCGAACATCCGCCTCAAGAACCTGCTCGGCGGCGGCACGCTGCCCGAGGGCGGCAACACGTACTACCTCGCCGGCGGCGAGCGCGAGGCGATGGCGATCTACGACGCCTCGATGAAGTACCAGGAGCAGGGCATCCCGCTCGTCGTGCTCGGCGGCAAGGAGTACGGCTCGGGCTCCTCGCGCGACTGGGCGGCAAAGGGCACCAACCTGCTCGGCGTGCGCGCGGTGATCGCCGAGAGCTTCGAGCGGATCCACCGCTCCAACCTCGTCGGCATGGGCGTCCTGCCGCTGCAGTTCAAGGAGGGCGAGTCGATCGCCTCGCTCGGCCTGACGGGCGACGAGGAGTTCACGATTGCCGGGATCGCGGGCGGCGAGACGGTCCCGCGCGAGGTGACGGTCAAGGCCGGCGATAAGGAGTTCACGGCGATCGTCCGCATCGACACGCCCAAGGAGCAGCGCTACTACCGCAACGGCGGCATCCTCCAGTACGTGCTGCGGGAGCTGCTCGCGACCGTCTAGGCGACGGTCGCAATGAGGGCGCGCCGCCTCGCGCGGCGCGCTTTCATGGCGCATTGGCACGCCCTGCTGCGCGATCGGTCAACATGTCCTGACCATGAGAACACGGTCGCGCGGCCTCGCCGCTCTGCTCGGGACGGCAGCCTTCGCGCTCGCCGCGCCCCTTTTGATCGCCGCACCAGCTGGCGCCGCAACGGTCCGCTTCAGATCATGCGGGCCGCACGACCCGGCGAGCTGCGCGAAGGTCGTCGTGCCGCTCGATCACAGCGGCGCGGTCCCCGGGCATCTCGCCCTCCGCGTCGCGCGCCTTGACCCGAGACGCCCGGGCGAGCAGGACGTCGCGCCCGTCTTCTTCCTCGCGGGGGGCCCCGGCCAGGCCGCGACGCCGCTGCTGACGTCCGTCCCCGCCATGGTCGGGGCGCCGGCGCTCGCGAACCGGCGCTTCATCACGTTCGACCAGCGCGGCACCGGCGGCTCGGGCAGGCTCCACTGCCCGGCGCCGGCCGGTGTGAAGAGGGCGGACGAGACGGTCGGGCAATGCGCGCGAGCGCTCGGCGCCCGCGCCAGCCTTTTCACCTCCCTCGCGTCGGTCTACGACCTCGAGGCCGTGCGCGCCGCGCTCGGCGTCGACAGAATGGTGCTGTTCGGCGTCTCCTACGGCACGAAGGTCGCGCTCGACTACGCCTCGCGCTACCCGCAGCACGTCAGCAAGCTGATCCTCGACTCGGTCGTGCCGCAGTCCGGCAGCGACCTCTTCCTGCGACCGACGATCGCGGCGATCCCGGGGATGCTCGCGGGCTTGTGCGCCAATCGGGGCTGCCCGTTCGCGCCAAGCGCCGCCGCCGACTTCAGCACGCTCGTGAAGCGCGCCCAGCGCATGCCGCTCCACGGCACTTTCTACGACGGCTACGGGCGCGCGCACCGCGCGGCGGTGACGGCCGGCGACCTTCTCGACCTGCTGGTCGCGGGCGACCTTGACCGCGGCTCGCGCGCGCAGACCCCGGCCGCCATCCACGCGGCTGTGCACGGCGACTCGGCGCCGTTGCTGCGGCTGCTGCATCAGGCCAACCTCAACGGCAGCTCTGACCTCGATGACAGCGCCGTCCTGTTCCTCGCGACGAGCTGCACCGACGGGCCGGTGCCATGGGCGCCCGGGACGCCGGTCGATCAACGCGCCGCCGCTGCGCGCGCCGCCCTCGCGGCGGCCCCGCGCGCTGAGCTCGCCCCGTTCGACCCGGAGGTCGTCGCGAACGTGGCGGATCTCGGCCGTTGTGCCCAGTGGCCCGACGCGCCGGTCGTGCAGCCAACGCCGCCGTTGCCGGACGTGCCGGCGCTGCTCGTCTCCGGCACCCAGGACCTGCGCACGCCGCGCAGCAACGCGCTTGCGGTCGCCGCGCAGCTGCCGCACGCGCACGTGCTGACGGTCAGCGGCATCGGCCATTCAGTGCTGAGCCAGGTGACGCAGAGAAGCACCACGAGATGCGTCGGCGTGGCGATCGACCGCTTCATCGCCGGCGGCACGCCGCCGGCCGCCTGCGCGCAACGCGGGGTCAGGGTCGCACGGCCGTCGCCGCACCGGCTCGCCGACGTGCCCGCCCGCGCCGGCCTGCCGAAGCGCCTCGGGCGCACGTACAACGCGGTGAAGCTGACGATCTTCAGCTTCAACACCGTGCTCGAGCCGCTTCTCGATGAGGTCGTCTATGCGACCGCCGGGGGCAAGCCGACGACGAGCGTCGGCACGGGCGGGCTGTACGGCGGGGCGCTGCGGATCGACCTGCGTGGGGAGGGTGCGCTCAACCTGCGCTCCTACAGCGAGGTGAGAGGCGTGACGGTCAGCGGCTCGATAAGCCTTGCCGACAGAACAGACAGCGCGACCCTCCGGGTCGGAGGCGGTGCTGCCGCGCGCGGGGTGCTGCACTTCAGAGGGGACACGGTGGACGGCACGCTCGGCGGCAGACCTGTCCACTTCGTCGACCGCTTGGACAGCGAGGAGTCGGACACGGCGGCCGAGGCAGTCGCCTCGGCCGCATCCGCCGCTGTTCGGCTCCCCGGTTTGCGGGCCAGCCTGCGGCCGGCCCTGTGGCTCGGCGCGAACGGACGCTAGATTCGAGTCCATGCCGACGCCCGATCTTCTCCGCCAGCTTCTGACCACTCCCGGCCCGTCCGGGTACGAGACGCCGGTCGCGACCGTCTGGCGCGACGCTGCGCGCGCCTTCGCCGAGGTGAGCGCCGACACGGTCGGCTCCTCGGTCGCGCGCGTGAAGGGAACGGCGGGCGGGCCGCTGACGGCGGTGATAGGCCACATCGACGAGATCGGCGTGATCGTCACGCACATCGACGACGAGGGCTTCCTGCGCTTTGAGGGCGTCGGCGGGTGGGACCCGATCGTGCTCGTCGGGCAGCGCGTCGCGCTGTCGACGAAGGGCGGCGACGTGGTCGGCGTGATCGGCAAGAAGCCGATCCACCTGATGAAGGCCGAGGACCGCAGAAGCGTGCCGGAGCTGAAGGACCTGCACATCGACATCGGCGCCAAGGACGGCGACGACGCTCGCGAGCGCGTCCGGGTCGGCGATGTCGCGGTGATCGCCGGCGAGCCGATCGAGCTGCCCAACGGCCGGCTCGTCTCGCGCTCGATGGACAACCGCCTCGGCGCGTTCACCGCGTTCGAGGTGGCGCGGCTCGTCGCCGACGCCGGCGGCGCGCCGGGCGACGTCGCGGCCGTCGCGGCAGTGCAGGAGGAGACGAACCTCGTCGGCTCGCGCACGAGCGTCTTCGCGTTGCAGCCCGACGTGGCGATCGTCGTCGACGTCACCTTCGCGACCGACCAGCCGGGCGTCTCGCTCGGCGAGCTGACGAGACAGCCGTTCGGCTCGGGCCCGTCGATCACGCGCGGCTCGATGACGCACCCGGTCGTCACCGACCTGCTGATCGAGACCGCCGAGGCGGAGGAGATCCCGTACACGCTGTCGGCCGCCGGCCGCGCGACCGGCACCGACGCCGACGTCGTCCACATGACGCGCGGCGGCATCCCGACCGCCGTCGTATCGATCCCGCTGCGCTACATGCACTCGCCGGTCGAGATGGTCGAGGTCGAAGACGTCCACCGCACCGCCCGCCTGATCGCCGCGTTCGCGCAGCGGCTGACGGCCGAGACGTCGCTCCTGCGCTGAGGCACACGTGCTCGCGAACGACGACCTGCTGCTGCTGTTCGACGTCGACGGCACGCTCGTAGCCGGCGCCACCAAGGCCCATGCCGAGGCGCTTGTGACGGCGCTGCGCGAGGTCCACGGGCTCGACGAGATCCGCTCGACGGCCGTGCTCGGGATCGAGCCGGCCGGCCGCACGGACCCCGAGATCGCGCGCCTGATGCTGCTCGCGCACGGCATCTCCGCCGACCGCATCGACGCGCGCGCCGCACGGGTCCGCGAGGTCTGCTGCGAGACCTACGCGCGCATCTGTCCGCCCGACCTCAGCGACACCGTGCTGCCCGGCGTCGCCCCGATGCTCGAGCGGCTCGCCGCGCGCGACGGCGCCGTGCCGGCGCTGCTGACCGGCAACTACGAGCCAGTCGCCCGCGTGAAGCTGCGCGCCGCCAGAATCGGCCGCTGGCTCGCCCCCGGGGAGGGCGCCTTCGGCTCCGACAGCGAAGACCGCACCGACCTCCCCGCGATCGCCCGTGCTCGGGCCGGCCACGCCCTGCTCGGCGGAGCGGGCGGCGCGACCGAAGGCGGCACGTCAAGCCGCGGCGGCGTCGCCGATCACGAGCCACACCCACGCGAGCGCACGATCGTCATCGGCGACACTCCGCGCGACATCGCCTGCGCCCAAGTCGACGGCGTCCGCTGCCTCGCCGTCGCGACCGGCAACTTCACCACCGCCCAGCTGCTCGCCGCCGGCGCCGACTGGGCCGTCAGCGACGCTGCCGAGCTCGGCAAGCGGATTGACGCGCTGCTGTAGCCGCCGCGCCCCTGGCAGGCTCGCACCGCTGCGGCGGCGTGCGAGCTTCTAGCGCGGCCGCGGGAACTGGCGCGCCATCGCGGCGTCCCAGAGGCGGTCGGGCAGCACGCTGCGCAGGGGGATCGTCATGCGGGCCGAGGCGGTGACGGCGACGCGGGTGGGCGCGCGACGGCGCGAGATCGCCTTCTCGATCGTCTTCGCGACGCGGTCGGGGCCGCCGCCGAACATCCGCATCGGGCCTTCGTAGATGCCCTTGGTGGCGGCGCCGACGAGCGCGTTGAAGGCGGCGTACGGGTCGCGCTCGTCGAGCGGCGCGTCGGCGAGCGAGCCGGCCGCGACGTTGCCGAACTCAGTCGTGATCAGGCCGGGCTCGATGAGCGTCACGTCGATCCCGAAGCCGGATACCTCGAACCGCAGCGCGTCGCTCAGCGCCTCCAGCGCGTACTTCGTCGCGTGGTAGTAGCCGCCGCCCGGGAAGGTCAGACGGCCGCCCATCGAGCCGATGTTGACGACCTTGCCCCAGCGCTGCTCGCGCATCCCCGGCAGCGCGAGCTGGGTCAGCCGCACGAGGCCGAAGACGTTGGTCTCAAACTGTCTGCGCACCGCCTCCATCGGCACCGTCTCAACCGCGCCGCTCTGGCTGTAGCCGGCGTTGTTGACCAGCACGCCGACCGCGCCGGACTCGCGCTGCACCGTCGCGACCGCGTCCTTCATCGACATCTCGTCAGTCACGTCGAGCGACAGCAGACGGCAGCCGGCGTCGGCGAGGTCGGCGATCGCAGACGCTCTGCGCGCGCTCGCATAAACGCTCCAGCCTCCGCCAGCGAGCCGCAGCGCCGTCGCGCGCCCGATGCCCGACGAGCAGCCGGTGATCAGCACAGCTCTGGAGATCTGTGTCATGGCGCCCACCCTAATGAGGCGATGCACCAGCCGCGCTGCTTTCAGACGCGGCTCGGGAGAACGGGCCCCAGCCCGTTCTCCCACGCCAATCGCGTCAGCGTTCGCCCGGAAGAACGGGCCCCAGCCCGTTCTTCCAAGTGCATCGCGCTAGCGATGCACCAGTCTCTTGTACGTCACGCGATGAGGCCGGTCGGCGTCGGCGCCGAGCCGCTCGCGCCGCTCCTCCTCGTACGCCTCGAAGTTGCCCTCGAACCAGCGCACCTGCGAGTTGCCCTCGAACGCCAGCACGTGCGTCGCGACGCGGTCGAGGAACCAGCGATCGTGGGAGATCACGACCGCGCAGCCGCCGAACGACAGCAGCGCCTCTTCGAGCGCGCGCAGCGTGTCGACGTCGAGGTCGTTGGTCGGCTCGTCGAGCAGCAGCAGGTTGCCGCCGGAGCGCAGCAGCTTCGCGAGGTGAACGCGGTTGCGCTCACCGCCGGAGAGCTTGCCGACCTTCTTCTGCTGGTCGGTCCCCTTGAAGTTGAACCCGGACGTGTACGCGCGCGAGCTCATCTTCTGGTCGCCGACCGAGATCTGGTCGTCGCCGCCGGAGATCTCCTCCCAGACGCTCTTGTCGGGGTGGAGGGCGTCGCGCGACTGGTCGACGTACGCGAGTCTGACCGTCTCGCCGACCTTGAACGTGCCGGCGTCGGGCTGCTCCTGGCCCGTGATCATCTTGAACAGCGTTGTCTTGCCGGCGCCGTTGGCGCCGATCACGCCGACGATCCCGCCACGCGGGAGCTTGAACGAGAGGTCCTCGATCAGCAGCTTTTCGCCGAAGCCCTTCGAGACGCCGTCGGCCTCGACGACGACGTCGCCCAGGCGCGGGCCGGCGGGGATGTGGATCTGGACCTGGTCGAGCTTGACGTTGCGGTCCTCCGCGAGCAGCGCCTCGTACGCGTTGAGGCGGGCTCTCGGCTTCGCGCGGCGGGCGGAGGCGTTCATCCGCACCCACTCCAGCTCCTGCGCGAGCACGCGCTTGCGCGCGTTGTCCTGGCGGTCCTCCTGCTCCATCCGCTTCTGCTTCTGCTCCAGCCAGCCGGAGTAGTTGCCCTCGTACGGGATCCCGCGCGAGCGGTCGAGCTCGAGGATCCAGCCGGCGACGTTGTCGAGGAAGTAGCGATCGTGGGTGATCGCGACGATCGTTCCTCTGTAGTCGCGCAGGTGCAGCTCCAGCCACGCGACCGACTCGGCGTCGAGGTGGTTGGTCGGCTCGTCGAGCAGCAGCAGGTCGGGCTGTCTCAGCAGCAGCCGGCAGAGCGCGACGCGGCGGCGCTCGCCGCCGGACAGCTTCGTCACGTCGGCGTCGCTGGGCGGCAGCCGCAGCGCGTCCATCGCCGTGTCGAGCATCGTGTCGAGGTTCCACGCGTCGGCAGCGTCGATCTGCTCCTGCAGGCGTGCGAACTCGTCGGCGGTCTCGTCGGAGTAGTTGGCCGCCAGCTCGTTGAAGCGGGTCAGCAGGTCGCGCGTCTCGGCGACGCCGTCCTCGACGTTGCCGCGGACGTCCTTGGCCTCGTCGAGGTGCGGCTCCTGCTCCAGCAGCCCGACGGTGGCGCCCGGGGCGAGCTGCGCGGTGCCGCGGAACTCTCTGTCGATGCCGGCCATGATCTTCAGCAGCGTCGACTTGCCGGAGCCGTTGTAGCCGAGCACGCCGATCTTGGCGCCGGGATAGAACGAGAGCGAGACGTCTCTCAGCACCTCCTTGTCCGGCGGGAACAGCCGGGACAAGCGGTGCATCGTGTAGATGTACTGGGCGGACACAGCGAGGGAGGATAGAGGTCCCGCCGGCCTGGCCCGAGCGCGCTCAACGTCCGCTCAACGAGTCGGCAGCCTTGCCCCGCTCCGCGCCGCTAGCCTTGGTTGTTCATGGCTGCAGTCTTCGACATCGAGCAGGCGATCCTGCTCCTCGAGCTCGAGCCGCCGTTCGACAAGCGCGCCGTCCAGCTCGCGCGCCGCAGAATGGCGAAGGTCTGGCACCCCGACATCGCGCCGCCCGGGCGCCAGCACGAGCACCAACGCCACCTTCAGGCGATCAACGAGGCGGCCGACCAGCTCGAAGAGCTGGCCGAGACCTCGCGCGGCGGGCGCGTCTCCGCCAACGCCGTCAAGGTCTCCGCCGCCGCCGCGCGCAGAGCGCGCGCCGAGGAGGGCCGTCGCGCCTACGAGGAGGCGCAGGCGCGCGCGCAGACCGAGGCGGAGCGCAGCGAGCACGACCCGTTCGGCTCCCAGGCGCCGGCCCACTCTGTCGTCCACCGCTACGCGCGCTGCCTCTCCTACCCGGAATGGGGCGTCGGCTCGGTCACCGGGATCTACTTCTCCGGCGACGGCGACGACGTCCAGCAGTGGGCGCGCGTGAAGTTCCAGCTCGGGATCCGCACGATCCCGGCCGGCTCGCTGCAGTTCGTCGACTTCTCCAGACCGGACCCGGGCGCCGACCGCGTCCAGCGCTTCATGACCGCCGCCCAGCACGCGCTCGCCGAGGGCAACCCGGAGCTGGCTGCGAGACGGCTCGTCTTCGCGCGCGACGCCGACCCGCGCAACCCGGTCGTGCTGCGCCAGCTGACTGTCGCCTTCTGGCAGTCGGGCAACCTGCCCGCGGCCGCGCGCACCGTGCGCGACTGGATCCGCGTCGAGGGCGAGCGGCCGGCGCCGCATCGCTTCGCTGCGCGCATCTACACCGACATGCGCGCCTACGACCTCGCGCGTGACGAGGCCGAGCGCGAGACGAGCGTCGCGCCGCAGGACGCCTCCGCATGGGAGCGGCTCGGCCGCCTGCGGCTGCGGCTCGGCGACCGCGAGGCCGCGCAGGAGGCGCTCGAGCGCGCGCGCGGGATCGCGCCGACGGTGGAGGGCCTGCTCGACCTCGCGCTCGTCTACCAGCTGACCGGCGACATCGGCGCTGAGGTGACTGCCTGCGAGGCGGCGACGCTGCTGGCGCCCGACTCCCAGGCCGCGTGGTCGCGCTACGCCCACGCGCTCGCCCGCACCGACCGTGTCAGCGACGCGATCGCGGTCAGCGAGCACGCGATGGACCTCGGCACCGACCCCGAGGTCGCAAGCCTGTTGCGGAGCCTTCGCGAGCGCCAGCCGCGAGCGCTGGCGACCGAAAGCGCTGCATAGCGGCCGAGCCGTCGTGAAACGCGCCGCTCCACTAGAATCACTCGGGCTTCGGGGAGTCCGCCCGCGTGGGTTCTCGGAGCTTCATGCGGGAGTAGCTCAATTGGTAGAGCACCGGCCTTCTAAGCCGATGGTTGCGGGTTCGAGCCCCGTCTCCCGTGCTTCACTCGGACCTGTGGAGGTCGCGGATGCCTGATGACATGTCCGCGTCGCTGCGGGCCGACAATCTGCTGGACGCCGTCGAGGCGACGCTGGACGCGGTCGACTCGGCGGCTTTCCGCGTCGTGCCGATCCTCAGACAGGAGGACCCGGCCGACGTCGCGGCGATCACGCGCGACCGCGGGCTCTCCTCCGCCGGCCTCGCCGCCCTGCAGGCCGACCCTGCCGTCGCCTCCGTCGAGCAGGAGCAGCAGCGCTTCCTGCTGAAGCTGACCGACGAGCGGATCGCTGAGGCTGGCGCGGCGCTGGAGTCCGGCACCTTCGCCGGCATGGAGACCGACGACCTGCGCGCCGGCGAGCGCGTGATCGTCGACTTCTGCGACCCCAACGCGACGAAGGCGCTGCACATCGGCCACCTGCGCAACATCGCGCTCGGCCAGGCGGTCTCCAGCGCGCTGAGAGCGGCCGGCGCGACCGTCGAGCGCCAGAGCCACATCGGCGACGCCGGCCGCTCGATGGGCGAGGCGATGGCCGGCTACGCGCGCTACGCCGCGCCGAGCACCCCGGCCGAGGCCGGCCGCAAGAGCGACCAGTTCGTCGGCGACCTGTACGCGCGCTACGCGCGCGAGGAAGGCCCGGTCGCTGACGTCGCCGAAGGCGACGCGCCGGTCGCGCGCGACCTCGACGAGCGCAGAGACCTCGCTCAGGAGCTGCTGACCGGCGTCGAGCAGGGCGACCCCGCCGCGCGCGAGCTGTGGACGACGGTGCGCGGCTGGGCGGTCGCCGGGCAGAACGAGACGCTCGCTCGTCTCGGCGTCTTCTTCGAGCGGATCCTCTACGACTCCGATCGCACGGAGAAGACGGCCGAGGTCGCCGAGCTCGGGATCGAGCGCGGCGTCTTCGTCAAGGAGCCGCGCGGGACGGTCGCCTACATGACCGGCGACGACAGCTACCCGGTCATGCCGCTGACGCGCGCCGACGGCTTCCCGACCCATCACCTCCGCGTCGTCGCGATGTGGCGCGACATGATGATCGACGAGCAAGGCGCCGACCTGATCCACCTCTCCGGCGACGAGTGGACGGCGCATGTCCATCACACCGAGCAGCTGCTCGCGAGACTGGAGCCCGGCCGCAGAGTGCTGCCGTCGCTCCACGTCCTGCACGGCATGGTCTCCTCAGAGGTCGACGGCGAGCTGAGCTCGTCGAAGGGGACGGCGAAGCTGGTCGACGAGCTGCTCGCCGAGCTGGAGGCGCTGCCCGCGATGCAGGCGGCCGCCCACCCCGGCCAGCCGCTGCTGGAGCCCGACGACCTCGCGACGATCGCGGTGCTCGGCTTCAACCTCGACAAGCCGGTCAACAAGGGGTTGATCCTGCCGCCGGTCGCGTCGCTGCTCGACCCCGAGCACAACACCGGCTGGCGGATCGCGCTCGCGTGGAGCAAGGCGTGGGACCCGGCCAACGACGGCCCGGCCGACCCCGCGCCGCAGGACCCCGACTACCGCCACATCGTCTTGCAGGCTCAGGTCCACCGGCGCAACCTCGTCGTCGCGCTGGAGGGGATGGACCTGCTCAAGTACTACCGCTACCTCGCGCATTTGAGCGAGTGGTATCTCGAGCGTGAGGCGAGCCCGCGCGTTGGCCGCGTCATGCGCGCGATCCTTGTCAGCGGCCTCGGCGCGCTCGGGCTCGTGCGCGCCGGCGCTGACGCCGCGCGCGCCGAGGCAGCCCGCCGTGCCATTACAACCCCCGCGACCCGCTGAGGAGGACATCCGCATGACCGACGAGCAGCAGCCGACCCCGACCTCGGAGCACGTGCTCAACGAGGTCGACACGTACGGGCCGGCCTACATGCGGATCGCGGAGCGGATGGGCGGCTACGACTCGACCTCCGAGGACGCCGCGAAGATGATCGCCTTCCTCGGCCTTGCTCCGGGCACGACGGTCGTCGACGCCGGCTGCGGCTTCGGCCGCTACTGCGCCGCCCTGACCGAGCAGGGGATGGTCGCGACCGGGATCGACATCTCGCCGGCGGCGATCGCCGAGGCCGAGAAGCGCAGCCCTGGCCCGCGCTACCTGATCGCCGACCTGACGCAGCCGCTGCCGGAGGGCGTCGGGCCGTTCGACGTGCTCGTCAACCTCTACTCGTCGTGGGGCTACGGCGCGACCGAGGCCGAGGACATCGAGATGCTGCGCGCCTTCCACCGGCTCGTGAAGCCGGGCGGCAAGATCGTGATGCAGCTTTCGGATCTCGAACGCTCGCGGCACCGCCTTAAGACGGACGCGGGCGTCGTCGTGCGCGACACCAACGGCGTGACCGAGACGCTCGACGTCGACTTCACGACCGGCAGACTGCACGTCAGATACGAGCTCGACGGCGACGTCGTCCACTCGCGCATCCGCATGTACGAGGCAGAGGACCTGCAGAAGATGCTGGAGGACGTCGGCTTCACCGACGTCCAGCGCTACGGCGACTTCGACGGCGCGGAAAAGCGCCCGGAGGACCGCCTCGTGATCGTCGGGACCGCGTAGGCTGCGGGGCCTGATGAGCGTGACGCAGCACCTCAACGAGCCCGACGCCTTCGGCCCGGCCTTCATCGAGATGTCGAGCCGGCTCGGCCGCTACGACGCGACGACCGAGGAGGCAGAGGCGATCGTCAGGCTGCTGGAGCTGGCGCCGGGCGCGTCGGTGCTTGACGCGGGCTGCGGCTTCGGCCGCACCGCCGGCGCGCTCGCGCGGATCGGCGTCGACGCGACCGGCGTCGACATCTCGCCGGTCGTGATCGAGCAGGCGCGCAAGCACAACCCGGGCCCGGACTACGTCGTCCATGACCTGACGCAGCCGCTGCCTGACGGCGTCGGCCCGTTCGACGCGGTCGTCAACGTCTACTCGTCGTTCGGCTACGGCGCGACGATCGCCGACGACCTGGCCGTGCTGCGGACGTGGCGCGCGGCGCTCGTCGATGGCGGCAAGCTCGTGATGGAGCTGTCCGACTTGGAGCGCTCGCGCCACCGCCTCGGCCCACCCGGCACCGTTGCCGACCGCGACGACAATGGCGTCCACGAGCACCTCTACGTCGACCCGCAGACGAGCGTGCTGCACGTCAGATACTCCTTCGGCGACACCTCGCTCGACGTCGACACGCGCCTCTACGAGGCCGACGAGCTCGTCTCGCTCGTGCGGCAGGCCGGCTTCGCCGACATCCAGCGGTACGGCGGCTTTGACCGGCGGGCGAAGTCGCCGGAGGACCGGCTCGTGCTGACCGGAGTCGCGGCATGAGCGCGGCGACGAGCAGACGCGTCGCCGTCGTCGTCGACGCCTACTCGACCGGCGCGAGACTCGCGCCGCGCTTCATCGCCGAGGGGCTTGACGTCGTGCACGTGCAGTCCAACCCGAACGAGTCGTCGTTCTACATCGACCGGCTGCGGCGCGAGGACTTCCTCGAGAACGTCGTCCACCATGGCGACGTCGCCGCGACCGCCGCGGCGGTCGCGAGATACGACCCGGCCTTCGTCGTCGTCGGCTCTGAGCCCGGCGTGCTGCTGTCGGACGCGCTGAGCGAGCAGCTCGGCCTGCCGTCGAACGGGACCGCCCAGAGCCGCGCCCGTCGCGACAAGAGCGAGATGGCGGCGGCGATCCGCCGCGCCGGCCTGCGCGCGGTGCAGGAGCTGAAGACGGGCGACGTGGACGAGGCGATCGCGTGGGCCTCCGAGCGTGGCGACTGGCCGGTCGTCGTCAAGCCGCTCGACTCTGCCGGCACCGACGGCGTCGCGCTGTGCGAGGACGCCGACGCGATCCGCGCAGCCTTCGCCAACATCCTCGGCCGCCCCAACGCGCTCCAAGGCTCCAACGACCAGCTGCTCGTGCAGGAGCTGCTGAAGGGCACGCAGCTGTTCTGCGACTCGATCTCGTGGGACGGAGTCCACCACGTCTCCGAGGTGTGGCGCGACACGAAGATCCGCATCGAGGGCAACCTCGCCTACGACTTCGAGGAGCTGCTCGCCTACCGCGGGCCCCAGCAGGACCTCGTCGTCTCATACGTGAAGGACGTGCTCGACGCGCTCGGGATCCGCTTCGGCCCGGCGCACACCGAGGTGATGCTGACGGCCGACGGGCCGGTCCTGGTCGAGTCCGGCGCTCGTCTGCACGGCTCGATCCGCGACGACGTGATCGACCGCTGCACCCCGAGCCACGTGACCGTCACCGTTGACGCCTACCTGCGGCCCGAGACGGTCGCGGAGCGGGCGAAACGGCCGTACGAGCTGGCGAACGCCTCGCGCTGCGTGATGCTGATCTCGCACCAGCGCGGCCGCGTCGTCTCCGACGCCGGCATGCGCGCTGTCGAGGCGCTGCCCTCGTACGCGGGCTCGATCTCGATGGCCCAGCCGGGCGAAGAGATCACCCCGACCGTCGACCTCTTCTCCTGCCCCGGCATCATCTACCTCGTCGACCCCGACCGCGACGTGCTCAAGCGCGACTACGACCGCCTGCGCGAGATCGAGCGCGAGGGCGGGATCTTCGAAGTCGAAGACCCCCAGCCCGCAGCGTCGTAGAACGACGAAGGGCCCGCGTCGCGCGGGCCCTTCGCGTTTTCTCGGCTTGTCTGTCGCCTGCGCCCTAGAGGTACGCCAGCGACGTCGGGATGCCGGCGAGCTCGTCGCGGATCTTGCGGACCGTCGGGGCGATCGGGGAGTCCTCGCGCCAGCCGTACTGGTCGAGGATCGCCTGCACGTTCTCCTTCGACGGGGCCGAGACGACCTCGCGCTCGATCGTCGCGCAGAGAGCGTGGACGCCCTCGATCACGCGCGCGGTCTCCCATGTGATCGTGCCGTCCTGGGCGACGCGAATGAAATCGTTGCCGGCGAGGAAGCTCAGCTCGACGCAGGCGGCGCCGGCGTCGCTCCAGTTCCACGGGCCGCGGCGCAGGTAGTGGAGCGCCTCGGCTATGTAGACGGCGGCCATGTCGTCGGCGGTGCAGCCGGCGTGGTCGAGCCAGGTCTGCGTGAACGACATCGCCGTGCCGTAGGCGTCAGCGATCGCCTCCTGCAGCGAGTACCACGGCTCGTGGCCGACGTCCTTGGGGCCGACCTTGCCGGCGCGCGGGGTCGTGACGGCGTGGGCGATGTCGTGGCCGCGCATCCAGGTGATCAGCACCGACGGGATGTCGACGTCGGCACCGGGCTTGTGGCCGTCGAGCAGACGGTCGCCGAGCACCTTGGAGATGAGCTCGTAGCGCAGGCCGTAGACGTTGCGGAAGAGGATCGTCTTGTTCGACTTCTCGCCGAAGCCGGCACCCTCGTCCTCCGGCAGGAAGTAACAGAAGTGCTTCGGGAAGGCGTTCGACTCACCGCCCATCGTGATCAGGTCGGTGATCTGCATCGCGAACGGGCTGTCCGACGTCACGTCGCTCGTGCCGGTGTAGCCGTTGACCTCCTGCAGGACGGCCTCCGCGCAGGCGTCGAGGTTGGCGATCAGCTCGTTGCCCTGCTCGTGCGCCGAGGTGATGATCACCGAGTGCAGGGGCGTGCGCGTCTTGTTGCGGAAGGTGCAGACCGGCGAGGCGATGATCGACAGCTCCTGGGCCTCGACCAGCGCGGCCTCGTCGTTGGCGATGACCGTGTCGTGCTTGAGCTCGCGCAGCGCGGCGGCGCGGCGGCGGATCAGCTCAGCCTGCTCGCTGGAGACCGGCTCGGCGTCCGCCAGCTCGTCCATCAGGTCGGCCGAGAGGCCGGCGATCGCACGAGCATGCGCCTCGTTGGTGAAGCTGCCGTCGAGCGCCTGCAGCGAGCGAAGCGCGTCGCCGAGCGCGGACAGCTGGCGCAGTTGGGGCAGCAGCGGCTCGACGCCGGGCGTGATCGTCGGCGCGAGGTCGACCGCGGTGATCGTGTGGTTGTCGTGCTCCGGCCAGATCAGCGGAGCAGGCGAGACGACGGCGGTCGACGAGCTGGAAGCAGTGGCAGACATGGGAACGGTGATCTCCTGTTTCAAAGAAAGGCTGACAATGGCTGGGCGCGGCACCTCGGTGGGGGCTTTCCTGCCTCCACCGCCAGCGCGCCTTACGAGTTGAGCGCGACGAACGTGCGTCTTCGAGACGAGACGTAGAGCCGTCTTCGAGTCTCGGTGCGGGCCGCGCTGCGGCGCTCAGTGTCAGCGGTGGTGATCACAGTCACAAACGGTGTCGGTTTCCTCTGCGCCATCCCCGCGACTTTCCCCCGAAAGCGCAGGCGCAAAGCTCGACCATGGTAGAGGAATCCGCCCCCCTGGCGCAACATCGCGTCACAGCGCTTCACAGGTGGGCCGCGTCGTCAGGGCCGTCCGTCACGTCGGCCCGCTAGGTTGTGCCGCCGTGCGTTTGATCGTCGCTCGCTGTGAGGTCCGGTACACGGGCCGGCTTGATGCTCTGCTGCCGGAGGCGCTGCGGCTGATCATGATCAAGGCCGACGGGTCGGTCATGGTGCATGCCGACCATGGGGGCTACAAGCCCTCCAACTGGATGACGCCGCCGGTCGCGGTCGAGGAGTCTGCCGAGCACATCGTCGTGCGCAAGTTCGCGGGCGCGACCGAGGACCGGCTCGACATCCGCATCGTCGAGGTGCTCTCCGACGTCACACACGACATGGGCGAGGCCGCCGCGCTGGAGAAGGACGGCGTCGAGGCGCACCTGCAGGAGCTGCTCGCCGAGCAGCCGCAGTGGTGCGGCGAGGGCTTCCGGCTCGTGCGCCGCGAGTGGCCGACCGACATCGGGCCCGTCGACCTGATGTGCCGCGACGGCGACGACGGCTGGATCGCGGTCGAGATCAAGCGCCTCGGGACGATCGACGCCGTCGAGCAGCTCACGCGCTACCTCGAGCGGATCCGCCTCGACCCGACGATGGGCCAATGCCGCGGCGTGCTCGCGGCGCAGTCGATCAAGCCGCAAGCGCGCGTGCTCGCCGAGGCGCGCGGGATCGCCTGCGTCGAGGTCGACCTCGCCGTCCTGCGCGGCGAGCGCGAGCCCGACCTGACGTTGTTTGGATGAACTTCGCCCGCGACGTCGTCGCCGCACGGCCCGCTGATGCCGAGGCGCTGATCGCGCTTGACCGCGCGGGCGGGCGGGCGAGCTGGACGTTTGGCGAGCTGACGGAGCGGTCGGGGCGGCTGGCGGCTTCGCTGCTTGCGCGCGGGGTCGGGCGCGGGGATGTCGTGATGACCGTCGTCGGCAACCGGCCGGAGTGGGTGCTGACGCTGCTTGCTTGCTTCCGGATCGGCGCGGTCGCGCTGCCTTGCACCGAGCAGCTGCGGGCGAGAGACCTTGCGCTGCGGCTGCGGGTCGCGAGACCGCGGGCGATCGTCGCCGACGCGCGCGACCTGACCGAGCTGCGCGCGGCCAGCCCGGACTGCCCGCTGCTCGTCATTCCCGACGAGAACGAGGAGCTGTTCGGCGACGCGGCTCCCAACCCGGCGCCGTTCGCCGAGCTCGCGCCCGACGATCCCTCGCTGATCGTCTTCACGAGCGGGACCTCCGGCGAGCCGAAGGCGGTCGTCCACGGGCAGCGTTACCTCGGCGGTCAGGCGACGCAGGCGGAGCATTGGCTCGGCGCTGCGCCCGGCGACCTTGTCTGGTGCACGGCCTCGGCCGGCTGGTCGAAGTCGGCGCGCAACACCTTCGTCGCGCCGTGGCTGCGCGGCGCGCGCGCCCTGCTGCACGACGCCCGCTTCGACGCCGCCGAGCGGCTCGACCTGATCGAGCGCGAGGGCGTGACCGTGCTTTGCATGGCGCCGACCGAGTACCGCGTGATCGCCAAGCGCGCGAGGCTGCGCAGGCTGTCGACGCTGCGCAGCGCCGTCGCCGCCGGCGAGGCGCTCAACGCGGAGATCGTCGACTGCTGGATCGCGGAGGCCGGCGTCCACGTGCGCGACGGCTTCGGCCAGACCGAGACGGGCGCGATCACCGGCATCCGCCCGGAAGCGACCCCACGCCCCGGCTCGATGGGGCTGCCGCTGCCCGGGATCGCGGTCGAGCTGCGCGACGGCGAGCTGTTCGTCGACCCGGCGAGCGACCCGACCTTCTTCCTCGGCTACCTCGGCGCCGAGCCGCCGGCCGGCATGTGGGCGACCGGCGACCTCGTCGAGCGCGACGACGACGGCTACCTGTGGTTCCGCGGCCGCAACGACGACGTGATCGTCTCGGCCGGCTACCGGATCGGGCCGGTCGAGGTCGAGGAGGCGCTCGCCAGCCATCCCGCCGTCGCCGACGCGGCTGTCGTCGCAGCTCCCGACGAGGAGCGCGGAGCGGTCGTGCGCGCGGTCGTCGTCGTGCGCGACGGCTGGGAGGCGGACGCCGCGCTCGCCGCCGACCTGCAGGAGCACGTCAAGCAGCAGACCGCGCCGTACAAGTACCCCCGCGTCGTCGACTTCGCGCGGGAGCTGCCGCGCACGTCGAGCGGCAAGGTCCGCCGCGCACTGCTGCGCGACGGCGGCTGACCCGCGCGCCTGCAGAACCTGCCGCGCGCCGCCGGCGTGGCTGAGCGCCCACCCGCCTGGCGCACCGCGCGCCATGGCATGGTGCCCGCCGGCGCGCGCTCACGCGCCACGTAGTCGTCAATTTCGGCCTATCGCCGCACCGGAAGAGCGAGAATAGGGCCATGACGGGCACGCAGATGGCCGCGGGCGGGGACACGCTTGCAGGGACCGCTGCCCCGGCAGTGCGCGGGACCGGACTGCGCAAGGCCTACGGCGAGGTCGTCGCGCTTGAGGGGATCGACCTCGAGGTCCAGCGCGGGGAGTTCTTCACGATGCTCGGCCCGTCGGGCTCGGGCAAGACGACGACGCTGCGGCTGATCGCCGGCTTCGAGGCGCCCGACGCGGGCCACGTCGAGCTTGACGGCGTCGACGTCACCGGCCGCGCGCCCTACCAGCGCGACGTCAACACGGTCTTCCAGGACTACGCGCTGTTCCCACACATGACCGTCGGGGAGAACGTCGCCTATGGCCTGATGGTGAAGGGCGTCGGCCGCTACGAGCGGGCCGAGCGCGCCGCCGACGCGCTGCGAATGGTCCAGCTCGGCGACCTCGGCGCGCGCAAGCCGATCCAGCTTTCCGGCGGCCAGCGCCAGCGCGTCGCGCTGGCCCGCGCGCTCGTCAACCGGCCACGCGTGCTGCTGCTCGACGAGCCGCTCGGCGCGCTGGACCTGAAGCTGCGCCAGGAGATGCAGCTCGAGCTGAAGGCGATCCAGCGCGAGCTGAGCGAACGGGTCGCGTTCGTCTACGTCACGCATGACCAGGAGGAGGCATTGACGATGAGCGACCGCATCGCCGTCTTCTCCGCCGGCCGCATCGAGCAGGTCGGCACGCCGCGACAGGTCTACGAGCATCCCGTCAACGAGTTCGTTGCCGGCTTCGTCGGCACCTCGAACGTGATCGAGGAGGACGGCGTGCGGCGCACCGTCCGGCCCGAGCGGATCCGCCTGCTGGAGGCCGGTGCGCCGGTCGCCGAAGACCAGCGCAGCGCCGAGGGCGTCGTGCGCGACGTGATCTACCTCGGCTCGGTCACCCGCTACGTCGTCGAGCTCGACGACGGCGCCACGCTCGTCGCGCTGCGCCAGAACACCGACGGCGACGACCGCGGCCGTCGGCCAGGCCACCGCGGCCAGCGGGTGCGGGTCGCGTGGTCTGCGCAGCACCGAACCGCAGTGGAGGAGGAGTGATGCTGGAGAGAGGACGGAGCCTGTTCGTCGTCGCGTGCGTGACGATCGCCGCGATGGTGATCGTCGGCTGCGGCTCGTCGAGCAACGACGGGTCGAGCACGTCGACCGGCGCCTCGGGGCTGCCGACGAGCATCGGGAAGGGCGAGGGCCAGTTGAACGTGATCGCCTGGGAGGGCTACACGCAGCCCCAGTGGGTGAAGCCGTTTGAGAGACAGACCGGCTGCAAGGTGAACGCGAAGTACGCCGGCTCCTCGGACGAGATGGTGACGCTGATGCGGCAGGGCGGCGGCAGCCAGTACGACCTCGTGTCGGCCTCCGGCGACGCCAGCGTGCGGCTGATCCGCGGCGGCGACGTGCAGCCCGTCAACGTCGCGTTGATCCCGGGCTGGAGAGACTTCATCCCGCAGCTGAGATCGCCGGCCCACAACACCGTTGACGGCAAGCACTACGGCGTCTCGCTGCAGTGGGGGCCCAACACGCTGCTCTACAACACGAGAGACGTCCCCAGACCAGACAGCTGGTCGACGCTCTACGACCTGAGATACAAGGGCGAGGTGACCGTCCCCGACAACCCGATCCAGATCGCCGACGCAGCGCTTTACCTGTCGAGAACGAGACCGGAGCTGGGGATCAGAGACCCGTACGCGCTGACCGAGGACCAGCTCAACGCGGCTGTTGACCTGCTCAAGCAGCAGCGGCCGCTGATCAAGAAGTACTGGGCGCTCGCCTCCGACGAGATCGACCTGTTCAAGAACGGCGACGCGGTCGTCGGCGCGTCGTGGCCCTACCAGACGATCACGTTGCAGGCCGACAGAGCGTCGGTCGCCGACATGATCCCGAGAGAGGGCGCGACCGGCTGGGCCGACACGTGGATGCTCTCCTCCAAGGCGCAGCATCCCAATTGCGCCTATGAGTGGATGAAGTGGGTCTCGACGCCGAGAGTGCAAGCGCAGCAGGCGATCTCCTTCGGCGAGACGCCGGCCAACACGAAGGCCTGCCCGTACATGGACAGAATCGAGAGAGGCGCGTGCGCGAAGTACCACGCCAACGCACCGACCTCGTATTTCGACTCGATTCACTTCTGGCGCACGCCGACGAGTGACTGCGGGCCCGAAGGCGGCAACGACTGCACCGACTACAACGAGTGGCAGCAGAAGTGGACGGAGGTGAAGGGCTGAGCGCGGGGCCCGTCTCCGCGCCGACGTCGGCATCGGCGTCGCTGCGCCGCGCACGTGGCCGGGTCTCGGCGGGCTTGTTCCGCCGGGCCTGGCTGCGGGCGACGCTGCTGCTCGGCGCCCCCGCCGCGTGGTTCGTGCTGCTCTACATCGCGGCGCTGGTGATCCTCTTCATCTCCGCCTTCTGGCGGGTCGACGAGTTCACCGGCAAGCTGATTCATTCCTGGACGCTGGACAACTTCAAGACGCTCGTCACCGAGCCGACCTACCGCACGATCGCGCTGCGCACGATCGGGATCGCGGCCGCTGTCACGGTGACGGACGCGCTGCTGGCGCTGCCGTTCGCGTACTTCGCCGCGCGGCTGGCGTCTCGGCGGATGCAGTCGCTGCTGTTCGTGATCGTGCTGATCCCGCTGTGGACGAGCTACCTCGTGCGCGTCTACGCCTGGCGGCTGATCCTCGCGCAGGACGGGATTCTCAACTGGGCGCTGCACAAGCTCGGGCTCGGCTCGCTTGAGGTCGCCTACTCCAACTGGGCGATGTGGATCGTCTTCAGCTACATCTGGCTGCCGTTCATGATCCTGCCGGTCTGGCTCGCCTTCGAGCGCGTGCCCGGCTCCCTGATGGAGGCGTCCTCCGACCTCGGCGCGCGTGGCTGGACGACCTTCCGCCGTGTTCTGCTGCCGATGGTGCTGCCAGGGATCGTCGCGGGATCGATCTTCACCTTCTCGCTGACGCTCGGCGACTTCATCACGCCGACGCTGGTCGGCGGCGCCGGCTCGGACTTCATCGGCAACGTCGTCTACCGCAGCGTCGGGATCGCCAGCAACGTGCCGTTCGCGGCGGCGTTCGCGACGATCCCGCTGATCGTGATGGCGCTCTACCTGCTGGGCGCGCGCAAACTCGGGGCGTTCGAGGCGATGTGATGGGCGGCGGAATGCGCCTGTCGCGGATCGCGCTGGCCGTCTGGACGGTGCTGATCGTCTGCTTCCTGATGTTCCCGATCGTGCTGATCGCCGTCTACGCCTTCAACCCGTCCAACGTGCAGAGCTGGCCGCTTCACGGCCTCTCGACGAAGTGGTTCTCGCAGACCTTCCAGAACGACGCGATGCGCGAGGCGTTCTGGCTGTCGATCCGCGCCGCGCTGATCTCAACTGGCATCGCGATCCTGCTCGGCTCGCTCGCCGCCTTCGCCGTCCACCGCTTCCGCTTCTTCGGCCGCGAGACGGTCTCGTTCGTGATCCTGCTGCCGCTCGCGCTGCCGGGGATCATCACCGGCATGGCGCTGAACTCGTTCTTCACCTGGGGCGGGCTGAACTTCTCGTTGACGACGATCGTGATCGGCCATGCGACCTTCTGCATCGTCACCGTCTACAACAACGTGCTCGCGCGGCTGCGGCGCACGCAGGCGTCGCTGGTGGAGGCGTCGATGGACCTCGGCGCCGACGGGTGGCAGACCTTCCGCCACGTCACGCTGCCGATGATCGCGACAGCGCTGGTCGCCGGCGGCCTGCTCGCCTTCGCGCTGTCGTTCGACGAGGTGATCGTGACGACGTTCACGGCCGGCGCGCAGAACACGCTGCCGCTGTGGATCTTCGGCAACATCCGCCTCGGCCAGCAGCTCCCGCAGGTCAACGTCGTCGTCCTCTGCGTGATCGCCCTGACGCTGATACCGGTCTTCCTCGCCCAGCGCCTCACGCGCGACACCGGCGCGCTGCGCCCGGTCGGCGGCGGGATGGCTGGGGCCGGCTCCCGCACGCGCGTCGTCGCCGAGGCGCCGCCGGGCGGGTAGCGGTGCCGCGGCTCAGACGGGATCGGGGCGAGTCGGCGGGCGCTGGGCACGCTCGCCCTGCGCGGTCACGATCAGCGAGCGAGGGCCGCCGTGATCGCGGTGCTCACAGAGGTAGATGCCCTGCCAGGTGCCGAGCGCGAGGCGGCCGCTGGCGATCGGGAGGGTGAGCGAGGGGCCCAGGAGGCTCGCCTTGACGTGGGCGGGCATGTCGTCGTCGCCCTCGAGCGTGTGGGTCCAGTACGACGTGCGCTCGGGGACGGCCTGGTCGAACCACGCGGCGAAGTCGCGCCGCACGCTCGGGTCGGCGTTCTCGTTCAGCGCCAGCGACGCCGACGTATGGAGGATGTGGACGTGCAGCAGCCCGACGCGCAGCTGCTCGAGCTCCGGCACGCCCGCCTCGACCTCGCGCGTGATCAGGTGAAAGCCGCGCGAGACGGCCGGCAGGCGCAGCTGGCGTTGGATCCACATGGCGAGAACGCTACCCGCGGGCGGCCGGCGAAACGCGATGGCGCGAGCGACGGCGAGCCCGGGACCGCGTGCGCCGCGGGGGCGCGCTCACTCCGGCAGCCGCGCGATGCGCATGTCGACGCGGTCGCCGCGGAAGGGGACGCCCTCGGCCTCCAGCAGCGCGCGCTGGCGGGCGCCCTTGGCGAGCGAGCCGTCGGCGCGGACGACGCGGTGCCAGGGGAGCGATGGGTCGTCGATCTGCGACAGGACAGTGCCGGCGAAGCGCGGGGCGCCGGGGGAGACGTCGCCGTAGCTGCGCACGAAGCCCGGCGGGATCGCGCGGACGCGGGCGATCACCTGCGGCTCCTTCGACGCTCTCGCGCGTGCCATCGCGTGAGCATAGGCAGGCTGTCGCGTCGGCATTCCCGACTGAAGCGGTCGAGATGGGTGCTACGATCGGTGCGTGGGAAATACGGTAAAGCCGGTTGCAAATAGAGTGAATCGCGCCAAGGCGGTGCGCGAGAGCGACAACGTCAGCGCGCTGCACGACCGCAGCGCCGGGCGCGAGACGCGGCTGATCGGCCTCACCTGGGTCGACACCTATCAAGGCGTGCTCGCGCTGCCCGACGCCGAGATCGCCGAGCCGGGCCAGCTCGGAGGGCGCCGCCTCGCGCTGCCCTCCGCCGACACGCACGGCAACGGCAACGTTGACGTTGACGTGCGGCGCGCCGCCGCCAGCCGCGGGCTCCACGCCGCGATCGCGCTCGCCTGCCTCTTCAGCGACGAGGTCGCGTTCGTCGAGGTCCCCGTCGACACGCGTGAGACGACGCCATACGCCGCCGAGACCGCCGCGCTGCTGCGCGGCGAGGTCGACGCGATCTACGTCGCGGGGCGCGAGGGGCGCGAGGTCGCCACGCGGATCGGCGCCGTCGAGGTCGTCGACCTTGGCGCTCACCTCGACCCGGCGGTCCGCGTCAACGCGACGACGCCGGGCGTCATATCGGTCGACGCCGCGCTGCTGGAGGCCGACCCGGAGTCGGTCGCACGGCTGCTGACGCAGCTCCCCTTCGAGGTCGACCTCTCGGCGCACAAGCTCGCCGCGCTCGCATCGCAGAAGGACTTCCTGCTGACGCACGGCTTCCTCGCCGACGACGTCGACCTCGTCTGCTGGGTCGACCCTGGGCCGCTCGCAGCGGCCCAGCAGCTGCACGCGAAGTAGCGGCGCAGCAGCTGCGCGCGAAGCAGCGGCGCCGCCCCAGCCGAGGCGGCGCCAGCCAGTCTCGTTCGCGCGCCCTACCGCTCGCCCGGCAGCTTGACCGGGTACATGCCGACCGGTCTGCTGAGGTCGAGCGCGGTCTCGACGATGCGGCGCTGCTCGGCGGCGTGCGCAGCCGGGTAGCCCTCCGCCGTGGAGGCGCGCTCGGGGCGGCCGATGTAGCCGAACTTCAGCTCGCGTGGGAGGATCTGCATCAGCCGCGGGGACATGTGCGCGCGGGCGCCCATGTTGCGCGGCTCCTCCTGCAGCCAGAGGACCTCTCTGAGGTGCGGGTATCTGTTGACGACCTCGAGGATCTGCGCCTGCGGGAACGGGTAGAGCAGCTCGACGCGGGCTATCGCGACGCCCTCGTTGTCTCTGCGCATGTCGCTGCTGATCAGGTCGTAGTAGACCTTGCCGGTGCAGAGGATCAGCCGCGTTACCTTCTGCTCGTCGACGCGCGGCTCCGCCAACACGGGGTAGAACTGCGTGTCGGAGAGGTGCTCGATCCGGTTGCTCGCCTGCGGCAGCCGCAGCAGCGACTTCGGCGTCATCACGATCAGCGGGCGCTGCTTGGCGATCTTCGCCTGGCGGCGCAGCAGGTGGAAGTACTGCGCCGGCGTCGACGGGTAGGCGACGCGGATGTTGCCCTCGGCCGCGAGCTGGAGGAACCGCTCCAGGCGCGCGGAGGAGTGCTCCGGGCCCGAGCCCTCGTAGGCGTGTGGCAGCAGCAGCGTCAGGCGGCTGCTCTGGCCCCACTTCGCCAGGCCCGAGACGATGAACTGGTCGATGATCACCTGCGCGCCGTTGGCGAAGTCGCCGAACTGGCCCTCCCACAGCACGAGCGTCTCGGGCCCCTCCTGCGAGTAGCCGTACTCGAAGCCCATCGCCGCCACCTCGGACAGCGGCGAGTTGTGCAGCTCCATCGGCGCGAGCGCCGCGGGCAGGTTCTGGATCGGGCAGTACTCCTGACCCGTCTTGGGGTCGTGCAGCACGAGGTGGCGCTGGGAGAAGGTGCCGCGCTCGGCGTCCTGGCCGGTGAGGCGGATCGGCGTGCCCTCTTCCAGCAGCGACGCGAACGCCAGCTGCTCGGCCTGAGCCCAGGTGATCCCGCCGTCCTCGCCCATCGCGTCGCGCCGCTGCTCGAGCGAGCGGACGAGCTTCGGGTGGATCGTGAAGCCCTCCGGCACGCGCAGCAGCGCTTCGTTGAGCGTGCGCAGGCGGTCGGCGTCGACCGCGGTGGGGACCTCGGGCGAGGGCGTGCGGTCGAGCTTGTACTCGCCGGTGCCGTGCTCGACGGGCGCGGCGGCCGACAGGCGCGCCTTCAGCTCCTGGTGCTCCTCCGTGAGGCGCGCCCAGATCTCGTCCGTCATCGCGTCGACGTCGTCCTGGGAGACGACACCGGAGTCGACGAGCTGCCGGCCGTAGACCTGCGGCATCGTCGGGTGTCTTCTGATTCTCCCGTACATCTCCGGCTGGGTGTACGCCGGCTCGTCGGCCTCGTTGTGGCCGAAGCGGCGGTAGCCGATCAGGTCGATCAGGACGTCGTGGCCGAACTCCTGGCGGTACGCGTGCGCGAGCCGCACGGCGGTGACGCAGGCGGCGACGTCGTCGCCGTTGACGTGGATGATCGGGACGTCGAAGCCCTTCGCCATGTCCGACGCCCAGCGGGTCGAGCGGGAGTCGTCCGGGTCGGTCGTGAAGCCGACCTGGTTGTTCTGGATCAGATGGATCGTGCCGCCGACCGTGTAGCCGTCGAGCGCCTGCATGTTGAAGGTCTCCGCGACGACGCCCTGGCCGGGGAAGGCCGCGTCGCCGTGAAGCACGATCGGGAAGGCGGCGTTCGTGTCCTGGTCAGCGTGCGCGCCGCCGCTGCGGGTCGTCTGCGCCGCGCGCGTGGCGCCGGTCGCGACCGCGCCGACGAACTCGAGGTGCGACGGGTTGGACTCCAGCCGGACGACGATCTCTTCGCCGCCCGCGACCTCGAAGGAGCCGCGCGCGCCGTGGTGGTACTTGACGTCGCCGGTGCCGCCGTCGGGGATCGAGGTGATCACGTCGAGCGTGCGGACGCCCTCGAACTCGGCGAAGATCGAGCCGTAGGAGCGGCGCAGGTTGTGCGCCAGCACGTTGAGGCGGCCACGGTGGGCCATGCCGATGACGACCTCACGGCCGCCGCGCGTCGCCGCGAGCCGTATCAGCTCGTCGATGATCGGGACGGTCATGTCGAGGCCCTCGATCGAGAACTGCTTCTGGCCGAGGTACGCCTTGTGCATGAAGCGCTCGAAGGCGTCGACCGCGATCAAGCGTCTCAGCAGCGCCTTCTGCTCGTCGTCGCTGAGCGGCTTGCGGAAGGCGCCGGTCTCGATCTTCTCGCGCAGCCAGACGCGCTGGCGGTGCGAGGAGATGTGCTCGATCTCGTACGCGATCGTGCCGCAGTAGGTCTCCTCGAGGTGCGGCAGCGCGTCGGCGAAGGTCTCGCCGGGGACGCCCATCCGCATGATCCGCGCGGGGATCTGCGCCATCAGCTCGGGCGTCAGGCCAAGCGGCTTGGGGTCGAGGCCGGAGTCGCCGACCGGCTCGGAGCCGAGCGGGTCCAGGCGCGCGGCGAGGTGGCCGTGCGTGCGGTGGGCCTTCAGCAGCGACACCGCCGCCTGGACCGCCTGCAGCAGCTCCTCGCTCGGCGGCGCGGCAGCGGGTGCGGGCGCGGCAGGCGCCGCGACGGCGGCGCCAGCGGCCGGGGCCAGCCCGGCGAACGACGGCGTCGGCTTCGGCGGCAGCGCGGGAAGCGCGACGCCGAGGTCGGCGAAGACGCCCTCGTAGAAGCTCTCCTCGCCCTGCAAGTACTGCTCGATGCGCTGCAGGAAGCGGCCCGACTCGGCGCCCTGGATGATCCGGTGGTCGTAGGTCGAGGTCATCGACATGACTCTCTCGGCGCCGATCAGCGCGCCGACCTCGCCGAGGCCGACCGGGTAGGCGATCGAGCCGGTCGCGACGATCGTGCCCTGCCCGACCATCAGGCGCGGCACGGAGGCGACGGTGCCGATCCCGCCAGGGTTCGTCAGCGTGACGTTGCCGCCGGTCAGGTCGTCAGCCGTGAGCGTGTTCGTGCGGGCCTTCTCGACGAGCGCGTTGTACGCGTCGAGGAAGCCCTTGAAGCTGAGCGCGTCCGCCTGTCTGATGACCGGGACCATCAGCGTGCGCGAGCCGTCCTTCTTCTGAACGTCGACGGCGAGGCCGAGGTTGACGCCGCCGTCGTCGACGCGGTTGGGCTTGCCGTCGACCTCGGCGAAGTGATGCGCCATCACCGGCAGGTCGTGGCCGGCCTTCGCGATCGCGTACGCGATCAGGTGCGTGAAGGAGACCTTCAGGCCCGCTTCCTTGAGCTGCTTGCGGCGGGCGTCGAGCACCGACACCGTCAGCGTGCGGAACGAGGTCGCGGTCGGGATCGAGCGCGAGTCGTCCATGTATCTGACGAGCATCGCCGCGCCGCCCTTGATCACGCTCGCGCCAGCCGGCGCGGGAGCGGTCTTGGCGGCAGCACCGTTGGAGCCGTTCGGCGACGTTCCGCCATGCTGCGCGGCCGCGAGCACGTCGTCCTTGACGATCCGGCCGGCGCGGCCCGAGCCGGCGACGGCGCCGAGCGGGACGCCGAGCGCGGCAGCCGCGCGGCGGGCGATGGGGGAGGCGTTGCCGGCGTCGTCAACGTCGCCGTTGACGGGAGCGGCGTCGGCAGCAGCGGTGCCGTTGGCCTGCGCCGGAGCGGAGGCCGGAGCGCCGGCGGCTGGAGCGACGGCGCCGGAAGTTGCGGTCATCCGCGCGAGCACCTGGCCGACCGTGACGGTGTCGCCGGCGGCGGCGAGCAGCTCGGTCACGGTGCCGCTCGCGGGAGCGGGGACCTCGGCGTCGACCTTGTCGGTCGAGATCTCGACGATCGTCTCGTCGGCGGAAATCGTGCCGCCGGCCTCGACGTGCCACTCGAGGATCACGCCCTCGTTGACCGACTCGCCCATCTGCGGCATCACGATGTCGATCGCGTGCGCCTCACCCGGCTCGGCAGCTGCGTCCTCTGGTGGCGGAGCGGCGGCTGGCGCACTGGCGCCGTTGCCGTTGCTCGGGGCGGCTGCGCCATCGCCTGGGGCGATCTCGGCGAGCACGGCGCCGACGGTGACGGTGTCACCCTCCGCGGCCAGGATTTTTACGACAGTGCCTGAGGTAGGGGCCGGAACCTCGGCGTCGACCTTGTCGGTCGAGATCTCAACGAGCGTTTCGTCAGCTTCGATCGAGTCGCCCTCAGCTTTGTGCCATTCGAGAACGGTGCCTTCCGCGACCGAATCGCCCATCTGGGGCATGACCACCTGGACTGTGGTGTCCACGGACATCGTGTTGTCTGACGATAGCGATTCAGGGGGGCCGACCACGTCCCAGGTGATCGGCCTTTTCTTAGGAAGGTTGAACGGCCGTTTGGCGCGTTCGCCGACGCTGCTCCCAAAGGAAGCCAATCGTCCCGGCGAACGGTCCGAGGCCGCCGATCACGGCGACGAGAACGGCCAGCCAGAAGGGAATTGTCCGGTGGCGCGCGGCAACGATGCAGAGCAGCGCCATTCCTATCCAGAGAACTCCGTGAGCCCAGCCGAGGACCATCGTCGCCGATCGGTTGTCCGGGCCGAGCCAGAAGAACAGCAGCGCGGCGTAGACGCACGAGTGAAACAGGCTCAGCGATTCCAACAGGCGGAACGACGGGAAGCGATCCTGGCGCTTAGGCGTTCGCGCTCGCGTCAGCGGGTCTGCCGGGACGATCTTCATGACAGCAGCGCGGCCATCCCGCGCACGGTCTCGTCAGCCTCCGCGGGCCAGGCGCCGACCTCGGCCGGCCACCAAGCGTGCGCGTCGTGCTCGTTGTCGGGCACGGCCTCGGCGCCGTCGGGCAGCCACGCCAGCCCGACGAGGAAGGCGAGGCCGTTGGGCGTCGCGGCAAGCGCTTCGACGGTCAGCCGCTCCGGCACGACCGACCACTCTTCTTCAAGCTCGCGCGTCATCGCCTCGACCGGGCACTCGCCGACCTCGACCGCGCCGCCCGCGCCGAGCGTCCAACGACCGGTCCACGAGGCAAGCCATTCGGCGCGGCGGCCAGCGAGCCAGCGGCCGCGCGCGTCGCGCACGACGCAGAGGACCGAGACGCTGCGCGACGCGTGACTTCCCGTCAGCCGCAGCGACCAGCGGGCCGGCTGCAGCTCGAGGTGCAGGCCGCCGTCACGCTGCTGGAAGGAGGAGAGGCGGGCGGCGAGGCCGTCGTGGCTCGGCGAGCCGCGATCGCGCAGCCGTGCGAGCGCCTCGTCGGCGGCAGCCGTGTCGGCGGCGTCGGGCTCGTAGGGATCGTCGCGCCATGCGCACGTCACCTGCTCAGGAGACCAAGGCCCGCGCGCGAGCATCTCGTGGGTTGGCGGCACGTCGATGAACGTTAGTTGGTAACACTGGCGTGATGGGGCGCGAGCGGAGTCATTGGGGCTGGGGCTGGAAGGACGAGGCGCTTCCCGATCAGGAGCTGCGCGCCGCCGCGGAGGGGCTGGCGCAGCACCTCGGGTTCGGCTCGACGCAGCCGCGGCGGCCGGTCGCGCTGGCGGGCCTGTCGCTGCGCGCGCCGCGGCTGCGGGCCCCGCGCGGCGCCGGTGTCCCTGCCGGCCTGTGGGCCCATGACCTGCCCACGCGCGCCCGCCACACGTACGGCAAGGCGTACCGCGATGTCGTGCGCGCGTTCAACGGCCGCTTCGACGAGCCGCCCGACCTTGTCGCGCGCCCGCGCGAGGAGGCCGAGATCGAGCACGTCTTGGAGTGGGCTGCGAGCGCCGGCGCGGCCGTGATCCCGTTCGGCGGCGGGACAAGCGTCGTCGGCGGAGTCGAGGCGCGCGGCTGCGACTCCTATGCTGGCGTCGTCTCGCTCGACCTGACCGCGCTGGACCGAGTGCTCGAGGTCGACCCGATCTCGCGCGCGGCGCGGATCGAGGCCGGCGTGCTGGGCCCAGCGCTGGAGGAGCAGCTCAAGCCCCACGGGCTGACGCTGCGCCACTACCCGCAGTCGTTCCAGCTCTCGACGCTCGGCGGTTGGATCGCCACGCGCGCCGGTGGCCACTTCGCGACGTTGCAGACACACATCGACGACCTCGTCGAGTCGGTCCGCGCGATCACGCCGAGCGGCGTGTGGGCCTCGCGCCGGCTGCCCGGGTCCGGCGCCGGGCCCAGCCCCGACCGGCTGCTGCTCGGCTCGGAGGGGATCCTCGGCGTCGTGACCGAGGCATGGGTGCGGCTGCGGCCGCCCCCGGTGTATCGGACAGGACGAGCGGTGCGGTTCGCCTCGTTCCAGGCGGGCGGTGCGGCGCTGCGCGCGCTCGCGCAGTCGGGGCTGTACCCGGAGAACTGCCGGCTGATCGACCCGCGCGAGGCGGCGCTCACGTTCGCCGGCGACGGCTCGGCGGCGCTGCTCGTGCTCGGTTTCGAGTCGGCGACCGAGCCGGTCGACGGGCGGCTGACGAGCGCGCTCGCGCTGTGCGCGAAGGCCGGCGGCGCGTGGGACGACGCCGCCGAGGGCGCGCGCGGCGGCGCGGTCGGCAGCTGGCGCGAGGCGTTCCTGCGCGCGCCATACGTGCGCGACGTCCTCGTCTCGATGGGCGTGCTGTCGGAGACGTTCGAGACGGCGATCACCTGGGAGCGCTTCGACCGCTTCGTCGCTGTCGTGCGCACCGAGGTCGAGGCGGCGGTCAGAACGCTGTGCGGCGAGGGCCTCGTCAGCTGCCGCGTCACGCACGTCTATCCCGACGGCGCCGCGCCGTACTTCACCGTCGTTGCGCCCGTCGACCACGGTGCCGAGCTGGAGACGTGGGACGAGATCAAGCGCGTCGCGAGCGAGGCGATTCTCGCCGGCGGCGGCACGATCACGCACCACCACGCCGTCGGCCGCGACCATCGCCCGTGGTACGACCACCAGCGACCCGAGCCGTTCGCGCTCGCGCTCGGCGCGGCGAAGGCTGCCGTCGACCCGACCGGGATGTTGAACCCGGGGGTGTTGATCGACCCGCGGGCGGCGGCCTGAGCGGACGGCGCGCAGGCCAGCCGCGGCGCGGCTGATCATCTAGCCTCACGCCCCGTGCCATCTCCCTCGATTGCGATCCTCGGGCCCGGCGGCGTCGGCGGCTTTCTGGCGGGCGCGCTTGCGCGAGCCGGCGCGGACGTGACGGTCGTCGCGCGCGAGCAGACGGCGGAGCTGATCGCCCGCGACGGGCTCGTGATCGACAGCGTGCGGCTCGGCGAGCTCGTCGCGCGGCCGGCGGCGACGGCGCGGCTGGAGGGGGACGTCGACGTGCTCGTCGTCACGACGAAGGCCGGCGGCCTCGACGAAGCGCTCGCACGTGTGGCCGGCGAGCCAGGGCTGGTGGTGCCGCTGCTCAACGGGCTTGACCACCTGCCGCTCTTGCGCGCCCGCTGGGGGAGCCGCGTCGTCGCGGCGACGATCCGGATCGAGGCCGACCGGCCGGCGCCCGGCCAGATCGTGCAGAAGAGCCCGGCGGTGCGGGTCGACCTCGCCTCCGAGGACCCCGCCCGCGGGCCGGCGCTCGCCGCCTTTGCCGCGGCGCTCGATGCCGCCGAGGTGCCGGCGCATATCGGCGCGCGCGAAGCGCAGGTGATGTGGAGCAAGCTCGCCCGCCTGAACACGCTTGCGTGCATGACGAGCGCGTACGACGAGCCGCTGGGCCCGCTGCGCGACGACCCCGAGCGGCGCGCCGAGCTGATCGCCTGCATCGCGGAGACGGCCGCCGCCGCGAACGCGGACGGCGCTGAGATCGACCCCGCCGCCACGCTCGCCGAGCTCGACGCCGCGCCGGCGGGGCTCGGCAGCTCGATGCGACGCGACATCGCCGCTGGCCGCACGCCTGAGCTCGACGCGATCGCCGGCGCCGTCCTGCGCGCCGGAGCCCGCCACGGCCTCCCCTGCCCGACCGTCGCGGCGCTCGCCCAGCGGGTCGCGGTGCGGGCCGGGATCGCCGCGCCGGTCGTCTGAGCGACGGCGCCGTTCGCGTCGGAGGCCCGCGCTCGCGGCCGCGCGTCCGGCGGCTGCAGCGGTGCGCCGTTCGGCGGCCGCACAGTCACTACAGCCGTCCCGTCGTTTACCGCGGCCCGCTGCGGATTCACCACAGGTGACATCCGTCATGTGACACGGATCGATGTCAGGATGAAAACAGTACCGTTGCGTTCACTGGTGAAAGGTGTTTTCGTATACGGGTAGGGCGGAATCTCTCGTTCGGGGACGATCATTCAGACCTGAACGTTTATGACTTGACTTGCGCGGGATCCCGCGTGAACCGAACCATGGGCGTGATGACACTCACGTCACCATCCGTTCCGTCCCCGATCGACCGGTCGCATTTCCCCCCGCACCCGGTCTTCAGCCCCGTGCATGCCCCCCTTCAGGCGCGTGGGCACGCTGACCCGGCCGCCCGCCATGCGGCGGCCGTCGTTTGCTAGCGACGGCGGAAGCGATGTGCGTGTGTTGTTGGGCGGCCCTGACGGGCGCACCGTCCGTCAGGGCCCGCGCCCGCTCCTTGGCGCTCCCGCAGGGCGGCCGAGCGTGGCGATGACGGAGCCCCGGTCCGACCCGTCCGACGCGATCGACGCGCGCGTCGTCAAGGCACTGTCGCACCCGACGCGCGTCCGCGTGCTCGAGCTACTGCAGGAGCGCGAGCTGGCCAGCCCGGTCGAGCTGGCGAACGAGCTCGACATCCCGCTCGGCACGGTCAGCTACCACATCAGACGGCTTGAGCAGCTCGGCTTCATCGAGCTCGCGAGCGAGACGCAGCGGCGCGGCGCGGTCGAGCATCACTACCGCGCTCGTCAGACGCTCGACCTGCCGCGTAGGCGGCGCCGTCGTCCCGCGGGCACGGCCCCCGACGCCGCCGAGCCGGCGCGCCAGACGCTCGACGAGGCCCAGCATGCGCTCGCTGCCGGCGGCTTCGACGCCTTCGAGGCGCGTGCCGACGGCCGCGCTCTCCAACTCGACGAGCGCGGCGCCGCCGAGGTCCGCGCGCTCCTGCACGGCTGGGAGGGCAAGGTCGCGCGGATTGAGCGCGACAGCGCCAGACGGCTCGGGAAGGCCGACGGCCGCGCTCACGCGGCGACGGCGCTGATGGCGATCTTCACCCTCGACGCGTAGGCACGACGAGCGACCGCGCGACGGCCGTGCGCGCCGCCGCGCAGGGTCTCGCCCCGCGCATGGCGCGAGCTGCTGCCGCGCAGGGTCCAGCATGGCGCACGGCGCGAGCTGCTGGGGCGAGCGGCGCGCCGTGCAGGCGCGCCGTCGCTTGCCTTCAGTTGTACGAGCGAGCCGGGATGGCGTCGCCGCCGACCGACGTGGTCGCGACCGCGTCGACGACCTCTTCCTCGGCCTCTTCCAGCTCGTTGTCGTGCTGGCCGTCGCACAGCACGCGGAAGTTGCCGGTCCCGCCGCTGTCGGAGTGGATCGTGATGCCGGGGAGGACTTCCTCGCCCTCCTCGAAGCCGAGCCGCTCGAGGTCGAAGTGGGCCAGGCCGATCCCGAACGCGTTGTGCGTCGGGTTCTCGCGGTCATGCGCGGCGATCGCCTGCGCGAAGCGCTCGAGGTTCTTGGCGATCTTGCTCGTGTCGGCCATCGGTCTTCTCAGGGTACCGCGCTCGCCCGCCGCCGTCAGACGACGCGTTCGATGATCTCGACCCGGTAGCCGTCGGGGTCTCTGACGAAGCAGATCCGCGAGCCGCCCTCGCGGATCCGGTAGGGCGCCCGCTCGGGCTCGATCCCCTGCTCGGCCAGCGCCGCCAGCGTCGCGTCGAGGTCAGGCGCCGTGATCGCGATGTGGCCGTAGCCGGTCCCGATCTCGTACGGCTCCGTGCGCCCGACGTTGTAGGTCAGCTCCAATCGCGGCCCGCCGTCGCCCTCGTCGCCCGGGATGTTCATGAAGACGTTGACCGCCTCGTCGCGGATCGGCGCGCGACGGACCTCTCTGAAGCCGAGCGCCTCGTAGAACGCGACCGACCGGTCGATCTCAAGGATGCGGTAACAGGTGTGGATCAGGGGCATGGCCGGCAGCCTAGCGCCAGCTCGGCCACAGTCGGCGCCCGTTGTCGCGCCGGGCTCGTGCAGGCTCGCCGCAGGGCTTAAGCTCAAGGTCATGATCCTCGAGCGCACGATGTCCGACGGGTTCCTGACGAACACCTATCTCGTCGCCGACGGGCCCGACGGCTCGGCCGTGCTGATCGACGCGGGTGGGGGCCTCGAGCCGCTGCTGGACGCGATCGAGCGGGAGCGGCTGACGCTCGTCTCAGTCCTGCTCACCCATCACCACGGCGACCACGTCAGCGACCTCGACGCCGTGCTCGCGCGCTTCCCCGGGACGCCGGTGCTGATTCACGCGCTCGAGCGCGACCTCGTCCCGCAGGCGACGGGCGAGATCGTCCCCGGCGAGCCGCTGTCGGTCGGCGGGCTGCGTATCGACGCGATCCACACGCCCGGCCACACCGCCGGGATGGTCTCGCTGCTTGTCAGCGACGGCCATGAGCAGGTGCTCTTCACCGGCGACACGCTCTTCAAGGGCTCAGTCGGCGGCGTGCGCGGCCCGGGCCACACGACGTACGCGGACATCAGGGCGTCGATCATGGAGAGACTGCTGACGCTTTCGCCCGAGACGCAGATCTACCCCGGCCACACCGACCCGACGACAGTCGGGCGTGAGCAGGAGGAGAACAGATTCGTGCGGATCTGGCGCGGCGTCGATCCCGAGGGGTCCCAACGATGCGTCGCGCTCGGCGAGCCGGCGACGCTGATCCTGCTTGGCGACGACTACGACGGCGGGCACAAGGCGTGGATCCGCTGGCCGGACGGGAGCGATGACATCGTCCCCGGCTCGCGCGTCGAGACCGCGGCCTAGCCCCCCAGCGCGCATCTCGTGCCGTGTCGGACGGCGAACGCTGCCTGACACGGCACTAGGATCAGGGGATGGCGCGCGAAGAGAGAATGCCGACATCCCGCGTCGGGCGGACGGCGCGGATCGGCAGATTGGCCGCTGGACAAGCCGCCCGCCAGGCCGCGACGCACGCCGCCAACCTCGCGCGCTCCAGAGAGGGCGCACAGGCGGCGCTCGAGAAGCGCCACGTCGAGGCGGCGCAGCAGATCGTCACCGCGCTGGGCTCGATGAAGGGCGCCGCGATGAAGCTCGGCCAGGTGATGTCGTTCCTCGACGTCGGCCTCGTCCCCGAGGAGTACCGCGAGGAGTTCCAGGCGAGACTCGCGGCCTTGCGCGACGCGGCGCCGAAGGTCTCCTTCCGCGAGATGCGCAAGGTGATCGAGGACGAGATCGACGACCCGCTCGACGAGGTCTTCGAGCGGTTCGACGAGGAGCCGATCGCGGCCGCCTCGATCGGCCAGGTCTACCGCGCGAGGCTGCACGACGGGCGGGAGGTCGCGGTCAAGGTCCAGTACCCGGGCGTCAACGCGGCCGTCCGCGCCGACATGGCCAACCTCGGGCTGATCATGCGGCTGATCAAGCGGCTCGCTCCCGGGATCGACGCGAAGGGCGTGGCGGAGGAGATCCGGCTGCGGATCGACGAGGAGCTCGACTACGAGCTGGAGGCGCAGAACCAGCGCTCGCTCGCGCGGGTCTACCGCGGCCACCCGTTCATCGTCGTGCCCGACGTGATCACGCGGCTGTCGCGCGAGCGGGTGATCGTGATGGAGTTCGTCGAGGGGACCGGCTTCGAGGAGCTGAAGCTACGGCCCCAGGAGGAGCGCGACCGGCTCGGCGAGATCATCTTTCGCTTCTTCATGGGGTCGCTCTACCGCCACCGGCAGTTCTCCGGCGACCCGCATCCGGGCAACTTCCTGCAGCAGGACGACGGCAGAGTCGCCTTCCTCGACTTCGGGCTGTTCAAGCGGATGGCGCCCGAGGCGGTCGACTTTGAGCTCGCCTGCCAGCGGGCGGTCTCCGAGGGCGACGCGATCCAGCTGCACGCGCTGCTGGCGGCCGAAGGCTTCCTGCCGCACCCCGAGAAGGCTGACCCCGACGCGGTGATGTCGTACGTCGCCGACTCGATCTGGTGGTACACGGTCGACGAGGAGGTCCAGCTGACGCCCGAGATCGCGACCCACGTCGTGATCGAGTCCTCCGACATGCGCTCCTCCCACTTCCGCGAGATGCGCCACCAGGACATCCGCCCCGAGCACCTCTTCGGGCGGCGGATGGAGATGCTGACCCTCGCGGTCCTGTCGCAGCTGAGGGCGAGAGCGAACTGGCACCGGATAGCCCGCGAATGGATGTACGGCGACCCGCCCGTGACCGAGCTGGGGCGGGAGGAGGCCGACTTCTATGGGGCGAGAGCGGCGCGGGCTTGACGCTCGGTTGACGAACGACGGCATCGAGAAGGAGCAGGACAGAGCGAGGCGCGCTCAGCTTGCCGCGCTGCTGCGGCTTGGCCTGCTCGGAGTGTTTGTGGTGGGGCTGTTCGTCGCTGTGGCTTCGGTGCTCGGGCTGTCTTCTCGATCGGTGCAGGATGCGGTCGACTCGGTCGGGTTTGCGGCGCCGCTGGTCTTCATCGTCTTCTCGGCGGGGCTGACGGTCGCGTGCGTGCCGGGGCCGTTGCTGGCGGGGGCGGCGGGGCTGCTGTTCGGCACGGCGCTGGGGACGCCGACAGCGATCGTCTCCGCGACGCTCGGCGCAACCTTGGCGGCGGCGATCTCACGCCGCTTCGGCGCTGGGGCCGTCGATCAGCTGTCGGGCAGACGGGTCGTCGCGCTGCAGAGCTGGATCGCGTCGCGCGGCTTCCTCGCGGTCCTGTACGCCCGGATCCTGCCGGGCGTGCCGTACAACCTCGTCAACTACGCCGCCGGCCTGACGCGCGTCCCGCTCGCTGTCTTCGCCGGTGCGACGGCCGTCGGTGCCGCCCCGCGCGCCTTCGCCTACGTCGCCCTCGGCGGCACCCTCGACGACCTCGCCTCGCCCGAAGCGATCATCGCCTTCGCCGTCCTTGTCGTGATGGCGATCGTCGGCGGCCTCTTCGCCGCGCGCGACGTCCGGGCCGCGCGGGCTGGGCGGGCCGCGCGGGCTGCTTAGCTGCGCCTAAACGGTTTCGACCTGGAACAGCGACGTCGTGCCGGGCCTGCCGGAGGGGAGGCCAGCGGTGATGCCGATGCGGTCGCCGGGTCTGACCCAGCCGAGGTCGAGGGCGCGGCGGCCGGCGTCGCGGATCAGCTCTTCAGTCACCTCGTGCCGGCGCATCGAGGCGGCTTCGACGCCCCACATCAGGCCGCAGCGGCGGACCGTCTCTCTGCCGGGGGAGAGGGCGTAGATCGGGACGTTGGGGCGGTGCGCGGAGATGAGGCGCGCGGAGCGGCCGGAGAGCGTCGGGATCACCAGGGCGGCGAGGCCGAGCTCGCGCGCCGCCTCGCAGGCGCTGTGGGCGACGGTGTAGGCGGGGTCGCGGGCGTCGCGGCGCACGCGGTGCTCGTTCCAGTACTCGTACGGCAGCTCGCGCTCGGTCCGTTCGGCGATCGTCGCCATCGTCTCCACGACCAGCGCGGGATGGGCGCCGACGGCCGTCTCCTGGGAGAGCATCACGGCGTCGGTGCCGTCGAAGATCGCGTTCGCGACGTCGGTCACCTCGGCGCGCGTCGGGCGGGAGGAGGTGATCATCGAGTCGAGCATCTGCGTCGCGGTGATGGCCGGGCGCGCGAGGCGGCCGGCGATTCTCAGCAGCTGCTTCTGCACGACGGGGACGTCCTCGATCGGCAGCTCGATTCCGAGGTCTCCACGCGCGACCATCAGGCAGTCGGCGGCGCGGATGATCTCGACCGCGTTCTGCACCGCCTGCGGCTTCTCGATCTTCGCGATCAGCGGAAGCCTGGTGTGGCGGCGGACTTCGATGATGTCCTCGGGGTCGCGCACGAACGACAGCGCGACGAGGTCGACGCCGATCGACTCGCCGAACGCGAGCAGCTCGAGGTCGCGCTCGGGGACCGCTGCGAGGCCCCTCGTCGAGCCGGGGATGTTGAGGCCCTGGCGCGACGCGACCGGTCCGCCGGTCTCGATCACGGTGTCGACCTCGAGGTCGTGCTCGCGCACTTCTCTGACGCAGAGGCGGATGCGGCCGTCGGCGAGGTAGACGACGTCGCCGGCCTCGACCGCGCCGGGCAGGCCGGCCCAGCTGACGGCGATCGAGTCGACGTTGCCCTCTTCCTCGCTGCCGCAGCGCAGCGTCAGGTTGTCGCCGACGCGCAGGTCGACGTGGCCGCCCTCGAGCGTGCCGATCCGCAGCTTGGGGCCGGGCAGGTCCTGGAGGATCGCGACCTGGCGGCCGGCGCGGCTGGCGGCCTCCCTGACCAGCGCGACGTTCTCCTCGTGCTCCTCTCTGGAGCCATGCGAGAAGTTGAGGCGGGCGACGTCGAGCCCCGCCTCGACCATCCGCACGAGGACCTCGGGATCACGGGACGCAGGACCGATGGTCGCGACGATCTTTGTACGGCGCACGCAGGTGAAGGTAGCGGTTGTCCTGTGCGGACCTTGGTCTCGATCCGTGAACCGGCCTCGGCCCCGGACGAATGGGTGGGCAGGGTCGCCGATGCGGGTGGCGTTCGACGACCCCGCTCCCCCGTGCGGTGCGGTTATGCGGTGGCCGGCGCGCCAAGGTCGAAACGGACGCCGGTCAGCTGCTCGGAGATCTCCCACAGCCGTCTCGCGTCGGCGGTGTCGTTGGCCGCCTTGCTCGCGCTGACGAGATGTGGGTAGCCGCGTTGCTCGGCGAGGCCGTTGGGGCCGACGAACGCGCCGCCCGGGACGCCGTCGGCGGTCGCGGCGTAGAGCGACGGCAGCGCGCCCATCTCAGCCGACTGCGCGATCACGACGTTGGCGACGCGCATGAACATCCGGTCGATCGCGGGCGGCGCCGCGAACTGCAGGTTGGTCGCGGCGTAGCCGGGATGGGCGGCGACGCTCAGCAGCGGCAGGCCGGCCGCTCTGAGACGGCGGTCGAGCTCGAACGCGAACAGCAGGTTGGCGAGCTTCGACTGTCCGTAGACCCGCCAGCGGTTGTAGCCGCGCTCGTGCTGCAGGTCGTCGAAGGCGATCTTGCCGATCTTGTGCGCGCCGCTGCTGACGGTGACGAGGCGTGCGCCGTCGGTCCTCAGCAAGCGGTCCAGCAGCAGGCCGGCGAGTGCGAAGTGGCCGAGGTGGTTGGTGCCGAGCTGCAGCTCGAAGCCGTCGGCGGTCGTGCGGCGCGGCGGCGCCATCACGCCGGCGTTATCGATCAGGAGGTCGAGCGTCTCGTGCTTCGCGCGGAAGCGCTCGGCGAAGCCGCGGACCGAGTCGAGGCTGGCGAGGTCGAGCGGCTCGACCGTCACGCTGCCGTCGCAGCCCTGGGGGATCGCGGCGGCGATCTCGCGCTCGGCAGCGCCGGCCTTCGCCTGATCGCGGCAAGCGAGCACCACGTTCGCGCCCTTGCGGGCGAGCTCCCGCGCGGTCACCAGGCCGAGCCCGCTGTTCGCTCCTGTCACGACCACGAGCCGTCCGCTCTGGTCAGGGATGTCGGCGGCCGTCCACTTGCTGCTCATCTCTCTCGCCTCTCATTCGCAGCCGAATGTAACTCCGTCTCACAATGTATGTGACGCTCGCTTACATTGCAAGCGGGCGCTATCGTGAGCGCCGATGGCGACGAGACCGGCTTCCCGCCCCTACCACCACGGCGACCTGCCCGCGGCGCTCGTCGAGGCGACGTTCGCGCTGGTGGAGGAGAAGGGCGTTCACGACTTCTCGGTCGCTGAGGCCGCGCGGAGGACCGGCGTGAGCGCGGCGGCGCCCTACCGTCACTTCACCGACCGCGACGAGCTGCTCGCCGAGGCCGCGACGCGCGCGACGCAGGAGCTGCGGCGGCGGTTCACGGCCGCGCTAGAGGTGGGCGGATCGGCGGCCGACCACGTTGCCGCGTTCGCGGCCGCCTACGTGCGCTTCGCCGCCGAGCGCAGAGCGATGTTCGAGGTGATGTTCGGTGCCGGCCTCGAGAAGGCCCGCTACCCGCGGCTGGAGGCGGAGACAGAAGGGCTGATGGGCGACCTCGTCGAGGCCGCGCTACCGCTCGCCCCCAGACGCGACCCCGGCCATGCCCATGCGCTCGTGTTCGCGATCGGCGGCCTCGCCCAGGGCCACGCGACGCTCCTGCTCGATCACGCCTTCGGGCCTGGCGACGAGGGCGTCGAAGAAGCCGCCGCACGTGCGGCGGCTGCGACCCGCGCGTTGGTACGCGGGCGCAGACTGCTGTTCAGCGAGCTGGGGGGATAGGCACCGGCGGCCGGGCGCGGTGCGGCGGCCGGCGCGAGCTGCCGCGCCAGGCGGGAAGCCGTTACGACCAGTCCGCGACGAGCGGGACGTGGTCGCTAGGTCTGGAGCCCTTGCGGTAGTCGCGCTCGATCCCGACACGCGTGAGGCGGTCGGCGATCTCAGGGCTGGAGAGGATCAGGTCGATCCGCAGGCCCATGCCGCGGTGGAAGTGCCCCTGGCGGTAGTCCCACCATGTGTAGCCGACGTCGTCGGGATGGACCCGCCGGAACGAGTCGACGAGCCCCGCGTCGATTATCGACTGCAGCGCGGCCCGTTCCAGCGCGCTCGTGTGGGTCGTGCCGATAAAGGCCGAGGGGTCATAGACGTCGATGTCGGCCGGCGCCACGTTCATGTCGCCGGCGACGACGAGGGGAAGCGCGGTGGGGGCGCCGGACGCGGCGGCAGCCGGCGCGCCCGCACCGCCGCGCAGCTGGGCGACTCGCGTCGTCATCGCGTCGAGGAACGTGAGCTTCTGGGCGTACCACTCGCTGTCGAGCTCACGGCCGTTGGGGACGTAGACGCTCGCGACGCGGATCCCGCCAACCGTCGCCTCGACCCAACGCGCCTCGTCCTGGACGACCTCGCCGGGCAGGCCGTGCGTGATGTCGGCGACGCCGAGCTCGGTCCGGGCGACGATCGCGACGCCGGCCCAGCGGCCGCCGCTGTGATCGGCCGCGACGTAGCCGGCCTCGGCCAGCTCGGCGTGGGGAAACGCCTCGGGCTCGGTCTTCGTCTCCTGCATCAGCAGGATGTCGGGCCGGTGCTGCCCGAGGAACTCGAGCACGCGTGGCAGCCGCACTTTCAGCGAGTTGACGTTCCAGGTGACGAGCCGCACGGCCCGGAGGCTATCTCGCACGCCGCGAGGCCGCTGCGGGCGTGGCGCGTGAGGGCGACGGCGCGGCGCTCGCGTCCGGGCGAGCATCGTCCGCGGGCGTGCCGGTCCCGGCCGGGTCGATCGCCCGTGCGCCGCACGCGTGTTCGGCCGACGCGCCGCTCGCGCCTTGCGCCGCGGACGCCGAACCGGCGAGCGGGTTGTCGAGCGCGAACGTCCGCAGCGGGAGGCCGCGGCGGCAGTGGCCGTCGCGCAGCGGCTCCATCGCGAGCTTGCGGGCGACGGCGATCGAGGCGGTGTTGGCGGGGCGCACGAACGCGACGAGGCGGGCGAGGCGCAGCTCGGCGAACGCGTGGTCGCGCACGGCGCGGCCCCCCTCGGTTGCATAGCCGTTGCCCCAGTGGGCACGCGCCAGCCGCCAGCCGATCTCGACGTCGCCCGGCCGCACGCCCGGCTCGCCCGCCCGCGCGACGCCGACGAAACCGACCATCTCTCCGCTCTCGCGCAGCACCGCCGCGCGCAGGCCAAACCCGTGGCGCGTCCAGTGCTCGATGAAGCGGGTCATCTGCTCGTTGGCCTGCGGACGCGTGAGGGCGACGCCGGCGCCGACATGCCGCATCACCTCCGGGTCGGAGCAGAGCAGCGCATACGCGTCTCGGTCGGCCTCGTCATCGCGCCACGGGCGAAGCTCCAGGCGCGGTGTGAGGAGAGGAGCCGCGGCCAGATCGTCTGCTGCGCCGGGCTTGCGGCGATCGACGGCGGCCCGGGTGGCAGCGGCGAGCGGGTCGGCCGGCGCCGGCGCGCGGTCATCGCCTCCTGTGAACTCCCCGCGGCCGCGCCACAGGCTGGCGACGCGATGCGGCCGTGCCGAGCCCCCGCGCCCCATCAGTACGCCGTGCAGCGACAGCGGGGACGGGGGACGGCCTTGTACTGCGGTCCGCCGCCCTTGGTCCACAGCAGCAGGTCGATCGACTGCGGGGTCAGGTCGGGGCGCTCGGCCGCGATCAGCTCGGCGACGTGGATCGCGCCGGCGCGCATCTCGACCTCTTCCGGGCTGTCATGGGCGATCAGCTCGCCGGCTTCGATTCGCTCGACGAGCCCGCGGTCGAAGCGGAGGATCCCGTCGAGGCGCAGGACATGCGGGACGAGGTTGTCGGCGAACAGCGTCAGGCGGGCGAGATCATGGAACGCGGCGACCTCGGCGAGCGCGAGGTCGGCCGCAGCGATCTGCGCGCGCTTGTAGAGCGGGATCGTGCGGCCGTTGTACGGCGAGGCGTCGGCAAAGCAGGCCCAGCTCGCGAGCTCCTCGACGAGCGCGACCGCCCAGCCGTCGGCCGCATCGACGAGCCCGAGGAAGCTGCCAGCGTGCACGTCGACGATCCGCGCGCCGAGGTCGTTCAGCGAGCGGGCGAACAGCCCCATCAGCTCGTGCTCGGGATCCTGGCCGAGCACCGTGGCGATCTCCGCCGCGTCGAGCTCGCGCAGCTCGGCTGCGCTCCACGGGCCGCGCGCCCGGAAGCGGTCGCGCAGGCCGAGCGCGACGGTGTAGTACCCCGACCGCCCGTCGCGCTTGCTCAACGTCGGGAACCAGCCGGAGCCGAAGTTGATCGCGTCGAGCGTCAGGTAGAACGCGGAGCGCAGCTCGGGCGATCCGTCGGCGATGTGCGCCTCGCTGTCGAGGCCGGGCACCTCCGCCTGCGGCGGCAGCGCCGCCGCATATGCCGCGACCGCATCGCGCTCGACGACGACCTGGGTCGCCTGCGCGGCGACCCAGGCAGCGGCGTCGCGGATCTCGTCGACGAGCGGCACCCCGAAGAGGTTAGAAGCGTCGGCCGCGAGGCGCGCTTACGCGACCGCGACCCTCGCCGCCTCGTGATCGAGCAGCCACCGCTTCACGTCGAGGCCGTAGAGGAAGCCGCCGAGGGCGCCGCCCGTGCGCAGGACGCGGTGGCAGGGGATGAACAGCGCGGCGGGGTTGCGGGCGCAGGCGCTTCCGGCCGCGCGGATCGCGCGGGGGTTGCCGCTACGCGCCGCGAGCTGGGAGTACGTCTCCGGCGCGCCGGGCTTGATCGCGCGCAGCTGCTGCCAGGCGCGGGCCCGGAACGGCCCGGCGCTTTCGGCGGCGACCGGGACGCTGTCGATCGCGGACAGGTCGCCGTCGAGGTAGTTGCGAACGGCCTGCGTGATCGGGCCGAGGTCGTCGCGCACCTCTACCTTCCCGTCCTCGAGCGCGGCGGCCACGAGCGGCAGCCGTGCGCGGCCGATCTGGTCCAGCAGCGCGCCGGCATCGGTGGCCCAGCCGCTGGCGAGCACGCGCCCGTCGTCGGTGACGGTCGTGAACGGGCCGGGCGGGGTCTGGATCGTCGCGGTCTCCATCGGTGTCATTCCTTTCTCCCATGGGCGAGCGTCGCCCACAGATGCAGTGCGGCATAGGCCCGCCACGGGCGCCAGCGCTCGGCGAGCGCAGCGGCGGAGCGTGCGTCGTGCGGCATGTCGAGCCGCGCGAGCGCGTGGCGGATGCCGAGGTCAGTCGCGGGGAAAGCGTCGGGGTCGCCGAGCACGCGCATCGCGACGTACTCGGCCGTCCAGGGCCCGATCCCGGGCAGCGCGAGCAGCTGGGCTCGCGCCTCGTCACGGTCGGCGCCGGGGTCGAGCTCGACCTCGCCGGCAGCGATCGCAGCGCACAACCCGACAAGCGCCCGCCCACGAGCGCGCGGCATCGGCAGCTGCTCAGGATCGATCGCAGCGATCGCGGCGGCGGTCGGGAAGGCGTGGGCCAAGGCCGGGCTGAACAGCTCGGCCACCGCCGCGCGCTTGCCGCGGCCGGCGCTTCTCGCGGGCTCGGCGCCGGTGCGGCGAGCCGCCGACTCGGCATAGCCCGGCATCGCGTCGGCGAGCGCTTCGCCGTGCTCGGCCGCGAGCCGGCCGGCGATCGTGCGCGCGCCGGCGACCGAGACCTGCTGGCCGAGCACAGCGCGCACGGCCAGCTCGGCGCCGTCGACGGCGCCAGGCACGCGCAGCCCGGGGGTCGCGGCGACGAGCGGGGCGAGCAGCGGGTCGGCGCTGAGGGCGGCGTCGATCGCGGCCGGGTCGGCGTCGAGGTCGAGCAGACGGCGGCAGCGCTGAACCGCCGCCGAGAGGTCGCGCATGTCAGCGAGCCGCAGCGTGCACTCGACGTGGTCGGCGCGTGGCGTGAGCGCGACGACCCCGAGGCCATGCGGCAGCGACAGCACGCGCCGGTAGGTATCGCCGTCGAGCGCCTCGACGCCGGGCACCGCCCTCACGCCAAGGAACGCCAGCAGGCCAGCGGCGTCGAACGGCTCGCGGCGCCGCAGCCGCAATGTCAGCGCACCGCTGTCGCCAGCGCCCGGCGCTGGGTTACCGCGATGGGCGCTCCGTCTGCGCTGCTCGGTCGGCGTCACGGCAAAGACCTCTCTGATCGTCTCGTTGAACTGCCGGATCGAGGGGAAGCCGGCGGCGAACGCGATCTCGGTGAAGGGCATGTCGGTCGTCTCGATCAGCAGCCGCGCGCTGTGAGCGCGCTGGGCACGGGCGAGCGCGAGCGGTCCGGCGCCGAGCTCAGCGACGAGCTGGCGGTGAAGGTGGCGCTCGCTGTACCCGAGCCGCGCCGCAAGCCCGCCGACGCCGTCGCGGTCGACGCTGCCGTCGGCGATCATCCGCATCGCGCGGGCGACCACGTCGGCGCGCACGTTCCACTCGGGCGAGCCCGGCGACGCGTCAGGCCGGCAGCGCTTGCAGGCGCGAAAGCCCTCCCGCTGCGCCGCCGCGGCGCTGCGCAGGAATCGCACGTTCCCGCGTTTGGGCGTCATAGCCGGACAGCTCGGCCGGCAGTAGATCCCGGTCGACGTGACGGCGGTGACGAACCACCCGTCAAACCGCCCGTCCTTCGAGCTGACGGCCCGATAGCACTGTTCGAAGTCCTCAACCACGGCACTCAGTGTGCCGTCCCGTCCGGCGACTCACTAGTGGTTTTCGGACATGATCGTGCAGGGCACGAGCTCACGCCGTCTGAGGAAAGGCGGGGCGGCCTAGGCGCGGCCTCGAGCTACTTCCAGCACGGGTAGCGAGCCGTTTCTCGCTCGGGGTCGTAGATCGAATGGCGACCCATCGCTCTCAGCGCAGGCACCTGTCTTCCGCTACGGGTCTCGAACGGTTCGAGTCCGGCACGAGGAGCGCCGGTGCCGAGGGCGTGGTCTTTCCAGTACGCCAGTTGCGCGACGGTAGCGCCGGTCAGAACGCTGGTGATGGGAACCGGAAACGCCACGATGCGACTCTCCGTCGCGACACGGTCATACGCTGCGGTTTGCCTGCCCACTACGTGAAGACGCCGTTCTCCTGGATCACGACGCCGTCGGCGGTCAGGCGGCCGCCGGGGCGGAGGTCGCAGATCAGGTCCCAATGGACCGCCGACTGGTTGACGCCGCCGGTCTCCGGATAGGAGCGGCCGAGGGCGAGGTGGACGGTGCCGCCTATCTTCTCGTCAAACAGGATCGCTCCGATCGAGCGGGTGATGCCGGCGTTCGTGCCGATCCCGATCTCGCCCAGGCGGCGGGCGCCAGGGTCGGTCGCGAGCGTGCGGTCGAGGTACTCGTGCCCGCGGGCGGCCTTCGCGCCGACGACCTCGCCATCGCGGAAGCTCAGCTCGACCTGCTCGACGTCGACCCCGCCCGGGCTCGACGGCACGCCGAAGCGGATCACGCCGTTCGCCGACGACTCGTGCGGGCCGGTGAAGACCTCGCCGCTGGGCATGTTGCGCTTGCCGTCGGAGTTGGCCCATGTGCGGCCGCGCACGTCGAGCAGCAGATCGGTCCCGTCGGCCTCGATCCGCAGTTGATGCGCTCCGGCCAGCCGCTCGATCAGCTCGGCCTGGAAGGCGCCGAGCTCGCGCCACGCCGCTGCCGGGTCGGGGCGGTCGAGAAAGAGCGCGCCGCGCACGAACGCGGCGAAGTCGTCGAAGCCCATCGCCGCCTGCTGCGCTCCGGCCTGCGTCGGCCACAGCGTGCCGCACCAGCGCTTCGTCAGCCGCAGCTCGCCGAGCGGGGAGCGGGCGCGCGTCGCGCGGGCGATCCGGTCGGGGTCGATCCCCGCGAGCGCGCGCGTGTTCTCGGGCGCCTGGATCGTCAAGAAGGCGTCGGCGTGCTCGACCTCGGCCAGCGCCAGCGAGGAATACGAGTCGAGCTGGGCGTCGCGGGCGAGCGCGTAGAACTCCTCGTCGATCCCAGACAGCGCCGGCCGCAGCAGCGGCCACGCCTCACGCGCGAGGATCGCCCGATGCAGCGCGCGCAGCAGCGGCGCGGCGAGCGTCGTGGAGCGCACGAGCACCTGCTGCCCGGGCTGCACGTCGAGGCAGTAGCCCGTCAGCAGCTCGGCGAAGGCGTCGGTGTCGGCGTCGGTCCAGCTCATCGGGATCTCCTTGCGTGGGACGAGCGCGATGCGGCGGCGCGGCGCCCGCGCGGCATGCGGCCGGCGCCCGCGCTCACGGCGCGGTCATGTCCGGGAACCACTCCGCCAGGTGCTCGCGCAGCACGTCGCGGATCCAGCGGCGCTCGTCCTGCGAGGAGAAGCGCAAGCGCTGCAGCAGCTCCTTCTGCTTCTCGATCGGCACCTCGGAGACCGTCCAGCGCACCGCGAGCCGCTCGAACAGGAACTCGACCGCGCGCTGCCAGGCGTCTTCCTGCGACAGCGGCGACCCGGCGAGCACGTCCGCGTACTGCTGCCGCGTCGCTGGCGTCAACGCGCCGCGCAACGTCAGCACGTTGCCCTCGGCGTCGGTGTAGTCGCTCGTCGGAGCGGAAAGCTTGTCGCGCTGGCGGCTGCGGCGGCCCATCGAGCAGACAGGCTACTGCGCGCGCCCGCCACCGCTCGCTCGCGCGACGGCCCGCGCGCCCGCCCGCCGACGCCCGCGGCGCTCGCACAGGCGCCCGGCACCGCTCGCTCGCGCGACGGCACGGCCGGCCCGCCGGCTGACGCCCGCGGCGCTCGCACAGCCGCCCGGCACCGCTCGCTCGCGCCACGGCCCGCGCGCCCGCCCGGCGACGCCCGCGGCGCTCGCACAGCGGCCCTTGCCCGGCCGCCGCCGCACGCCCGCCCGGCGACGCCCGCGGCGCTCGCACAGCGGCCCGCGCCCGGCCGCCGCCGCCCAGCCCTAAGCGCTCGCCGCCCGCTCCAGCTGCTCCGCCACATCCCCCGTCAACGGCTGCGCGTGCCCCGCCCACGCCGTCTGCGGCGCCAGCTCGGCAAGCTTGCGCATGCTCGCGCGCGCCTCGCTGTCGTTGTGGTTGAAGGCGGCATGCGGTACGCGCAGCTCGCCGGGGATCCCCGTCTGCGGGTCGAGCGTGTAGAAGCAGTCGCTAACGAGCGCGAGCCGGTCCGACGCCCGCCACAGCCCGATCAGCCCCGGCGCGTGGCCGGGCAGGTGGACGACCTCGAAGCCCGCGACCTGCTCGCCCTCGGAGATCGTCCCCGCGATCGAGACCGGCCCGCCGTCCCAATACGGCAGCAGCCGCATCAGCAGCAGCTTCCCGTGCGCGTCGAGCTGCGAGCCGTCGATGTAGTGCGCGCCGCCGTCGCCCTCGGCGTCGTCCTTCTCCAGCGGATGGCAGAAGACCTCGGCCTCGATCCGCGGCGCGGCGCCACGGTGGTCGGGGTGGGCGTGGCCGAGCACCACGCGGCGGATCCCGCCAAGCTGCGCGCCGGCCGCCGCGAGCGCGGGCGCCATCGACGCGACGCCGGCGTCGAACATCGTGACGCCGCCGCCCTCTTCCTCAAGGAAGTAGACGTTCATCACCTTGCGCGGCAGCCCGCCACGCACGAGCCAGACACCCTCGGCAACGCGCTCGGGCGGGCTCGCCATCAGCCTCCGCGCGAGGCGCGTGCGAGAGTTGACCAGGGCGGTCATCGCGCGCTCCTGGCCGGAGTCTCTCGGCGGCAGCACACCGAGCTGGCGCGCGACGTCGGCGCCGTCGAGGTAGGCGTCGTTGCCGACGATCAGCCCGTCGGCGACCTGCACGACGTCGACCGCCTCGAACGTCACGTGGGCGCCGTTGGGCTCGAAGCCCTGGAAGCGGCCGGGCCCGGCGAAGGTCGCGGTCAGCCGCCAGCGAACGGCGCAGCGCTCGGCGTCGGCGGTCGTCGAGACGATCTCGACGCGCAGGTTGGGGAAGGCGGCGAACAGCTCCGTGAAGTAGGCGCGCACGTCGTACGGCGCGACCAGCTCGGCCTGGCCGTGAAGGCGGTCGACCCCGCCCGGCTTCCAGCAGGCCGCCATCGCCTGCGCGTCGCGCGCGGCGACGGCCGCGAAGTAGTGGCGCGCGACCGCCTCGGTCGTCTCTGGCGTCGCTCTCGTGGCTCTCGTCGCTGACCCCATCGCTCTCTCCCTTGCTGCCGCGGGTGCGCAACCGGCACGGTCCGGCGCGGCCAAGCCGATCCGGGCCTCCTCGCCCGACTGGCTGATTGGCCAGTCCGCGCCAGCCTAACGGTTCGCCAGGGCCTGGGTTCCGGTGCGCCGACGCGCTCCCCACTGGCGCGTCGGCGTGGGCGCTTGGACGCCGCCGGGCGACGGCGCTCGTCTATATGGTGGGGCGTGCATGTCCGAACCGGTGCGTAAGCGGGAGCTGGGTCGAGGCGAGCGGGTGTTGGCGGGGCTGTGGCGGCTTCGCCTGCCGCTGCCGTGGCCTGGGATCCCGCATTGCAACGCATGGGCGATCAAGTCCGGTGACGGAATCGTGCTTGTCGACTGCGGCATGCACACCGACGACTCGATGGAGCAGCTCGAGCGGGCGATGGAGATGGTCGGCCTCAGCGTCGACGACGTGCGGCTGCTCGTCTGTACCCACGCCCACGTCGACCATTACGGCCAGGCTGGCACGATCGTCGACCGCACCGGCTGCGAGCTGTGGATGCACCCCAACCACGACCACGCCACGAGGACGCTCGAGGACCCCGAGCACACCTTCCAGCGGCGGCTGGAGATCGGCCGCCAGAGCGGTGTCCCCGAGCTGGTGCTCCGGCGTTATGCGGAGATGTCGAAGGGGAGGGACCCGGGGGTCGCGCGGGTCGTCATACCCGACCTCGCCTTGCTGCCGGGGATCGAGGTCGAGACCGACCTTGGCTTCTGGCGCGTCGTGGAGACGCCCGGCCACGCCCCCTCGCACGTCTGCCTCTACCAGCCTGAGCGCCGCATCCTGATCTCCGGCGACCATCTGCTCGGCCGCATATCGCTCTACTACGACTATGGCTGGACGCCCGACCCGGTCGGCGAGTTCCTGCGCTCGCTCGACGCGATCGAGGCGCTCGACCCGCTGCCGCGGCTCTGCCTCGCCGGCCACGCGCGCCCGTTCACCGACGTCGAGGCGCACATCGAGGCCAACCGCGAGCTCGTCGCCCAGCGCGTCGCCGCCGCCGCGGTCGCGATCGAGGGCGCGCCGCTGACCGCCTACGAGGTCGTCCCCTACATCTACGGCGACGACCAGCTGCACGCCGCCGCCTGGCTGCTGGTCGAGACGCTCTGCTACCTGCGCCACCTCGAGGCGATCGGCGCGGCGCGGCGCGAGCCGGGCGACCCGGAGCGGTGGGTCGCCGTATGAGCTGCCGCCGACATCGGCATACGCGCTGATCACGGCCGATGCTCGAGACGCTGCTTCAGACCCTGCGGCAGTTCTATCGCGCCGAGGCGGCTTCGGCCCCCGACGCGGAAGTGATCGAGCACGGCGCCGTGATGAGCGTGCTGACGCCGAGCGCGCCGACGCAGTCGTTGCTCAACTGCGTGATGTGCGACGACCACGAGGCGCTCGCGGCGTCGCTGCCCACGCTGAGCGCGCAGTACGGCGAGGCGGGCGTCACGCATTGGATGGTGTGGACGCGGCCCGGCGACGCCGTCGGGTGCGAGCTGATGAAGGAAGCGGGGCACCTGCTCGAGTACGAGCCGATGGCGATGGCGCTCACGCTCGACGCGCTCGTCCCGCCGGCCGCGGGCGGGCCGCCGTTCGAGCTTGACCGCAACGCCCATCCCGTCGAGATCACGACCCTGAACGAGCGCGCCAACGGCGAGCTGCCGGGCGCCTTCGGGACGGCGTTCGCTGGGCTGCGCGAGCCGGGCTTCTACCGCTACGTCGCGAGGCTGGACGGCCGCCCGGCGTCGTGCCTGGTGACCTTCGACCACGGCGACAACTGCATGATCCAATGGGTCGCCACCGATCCCGCCCACCAGCGCCAGCGGCTCGGCGGCCGGCTGCTCCAGCTCGCGCTGAACGACGCGAAGGCGCGCGGGATGCGGACCTCGACGCTCGAGTCCAGCTACGAGGGCCAGCGGCTCTACGAGAGCCTCGGCTACGCCGCGCTCGGCCGGCTCGGGATGTGGCTCAACGGCGACTCGCCGCCCGAGCTGGCCTAGCGGCGCCGTCGCGCCAGGCCGCGCGATGCCCAACTAGAATCGTCGACCCATGCGCATCGACGAGATCATCGCGACGGGCGGCGACCCGGTCTTCTCCTTCGAGTTCTTCCCGCCCAAGAGCGTGGAGGGCGAGGCGAGACTGTTCGCGGCCCTGGAGGCGCTGCGGACCCTCGAGCCGGCGTTCGTCTCGGTCACCTGGGGCGCCGGCGGCTCGACCCGCTCCAAGACGATCGAGATCGTCTCCAGAATCCGCGACAACCACGGCCTTGAGGCGATGGCGCACTTCACCTGCGTCGGCGCGACGACCGACGACCTCCACGCCGCGCTGCGCCAGATGCGCGACGCGGGGATCGAGAACGTGCTCGCGCTGCGCGGCGACCCGCCGCAGGGCGAGGCGGCGTTCGTCGTCACAGAGGGCGGCCTGGCGCACGCGACCGACCTGACGCAGCTCGTCGCCGCCAGCTACCCCGACGTCTGCCTCGTCGGCGCCTGCTACCCCGAGGTCCACACCGAGGCGGTCGACCGCGCGAGCGACCTCGCGCACGCGAAGGAGAAGGTCGACGCCGGCGCGCGCGTGCTGATCACGCAGCTGTTCTTCGACAACGCCGCCTACTACCGCTTCGTCGATGACGCCCGCGCGATCGGAATCGACGTGCCGATCATCCCGGGGATCATGCCGATCATCTCGACCGCCGGGATCAAGCGGATGACCTCGCTGTGCGGCGCGACGATCCCGCGGGCCCTGCTGGAAGCGCTCGAAGCGCGCGGCGATGACGAAGAGGCGGTCGCCGAGCTCGGCGTCTCCTACGCGACGCTCCAATGCGCCGAGCTGCTCGCCAACGGCGCTCCCGGCATCCACTTCTACACGATCAACCGCTCCCCCGCGACCCGCGCGATCCTCTCCGCGCTGCGCCTGCAGCGGCCGTGGGAGAAGGGCGCGGGGGCCGAGCCGGCGCTGCGGGTCGGGGCCTAAGCCGCGGGCGGCTTAGCCTTGAGGTCGTGGGCGACGAGCTGCCGGCCTTCCCGGGTGTAGCGGACGTCGACCGTGTTGTTGTCGCGGTAGGTGCCGATGCCCCACGCGCCGAGGAACCAGCGCCAGAAGCCCAGTCTGCCCTCTTGCGCGAGCGCTCTGGCGAACAGCAGATGGCCGTCGCGCAGCTCGTAGTCGTCGCCCTGGCGTTGCAGGACGCCGTTGACGTAGACCTCGAACGGCGGCTCGACGCCAGCCGGAAGCTGCACACGCCATCTCTCCATCGCGTCGTCAGCGTACCCTCATCGCGGTGACCCGTGCCGAGGGCGACATCCTCTACAGCGTCCGCCGCTCGGACCGGGCGCGCCGCGTCCGCGTGCGCGTCGACGCCGCCGACGGAGTCGAGGTGATCCTGCCCCGCCGCGCTGCCGAGCGCGAGGCCGCGGCCGCGATTCGCCAGCTGCGACCGTGGATCGAGCGGCGGATCGCGGAGCTGGAGCGGACCCGCGCACAGGTCGCCGCGCGCGGCGCGACCGTTCCCTATCTCGGCCGCACGCTCGCGCTGCTCGCCGAGCCGGGCCGCACGCGCGTCCACCTGCGCGGCGAGCAGCTGCTCGTCCCCGACGGCGACCATCGCGACGCCGTCGAGCGGTGGTACCGCCGCCGCGCCCACGACGAGATCGCCCCGCGCCTCGACCGCGCCACCGCCCTGGCCGGCAGCCGCTACACGAGATTGACGATCCGCGGCCAGAGAACCCGCTGGGCGAGCTGCTCGGCGAGAGGCGCGATGAGCTTCAACTGGCGCCTCCTGCTCGCGCCAGAGCCGGTGCTCGACTACGTCGTCTGGCACGAGGTCTGCCACCTCGAGGTGATGGACCACTCCCCGCGCTTCTGGTCCCTGCTCGCCTCCCACTGGCCCGACTACCGCACCCACGCCGACTGGCTCCGTCGCAACGGGACGACGTTGGTGCTGTGAGCGCTGCTCGGGTTGCTGTCGTCGGCCACGTCGAATGGCTTGACCTGGCGGTCGTCGACCATCTGCCGACGGCGGGCGAGATCGTGACGGCGAGCGAGCAGATCGCGGTGCCGGCGGGCGGCGGGGCGGTCGCTGCGGTCCAGATGAGCCGGTTGGCGGGCACGGCCGCCTTCTTCACGGTGGTCGGGGACGACGTCATCGGCGCGCAGGCGGCCGAGGAGCTGCGCGCGATCGACGGCGTCGAGCTGCAGGCGACAGCCCGCGCCGGCCGGACGCAGCGGCGCGCCTTCACGCACGTCGACGCGAACGCCGAGCGGACGATCACCGTGCTCGGCGACCGGCTCGTCCCGCACGGCGAGGACCCGCTCCCGTGGTCGTCGCTCGCCGACGCCGACGCCGTCTACTACACCGGCGGCGATGCCAGCGCGGCGCGCGCAGCCCGCCGCGCCCGTGTCCTCGTCGCCGCCGGCCGCGCGCCCGAGTCGCTGCTCGCGGCCGGCATCGTCCCCGACGTGATCGTCGGGAGCCAGAACGACGCCAAGGAGCGGGCGGGGGCTGAGCGGCTGCGGGCCGGCGCGCCGTGGCTCGTCTTCACCGACGGCGCTCGCGGCGGCTGGTGGGAGGGCGCCGACGGCAGCTCCGGCCGGTGGAACGCGGTGACGCCACCCGGCCCCGCGCTTGACGCGTACGGCTGCGGGGACTCGTTCGCCGCCGGGCTGACGTATGGCCTCGGCGCTGGCCTCCCGTTGCCGGACGCCATCGACCTCGGCGCTCGCTGCGGCGCATGGTGCCTCGCCGGCCGCGGGCCGTACGGCAACCAGCTCTCGGCAGCCGACCTCTGATCGCGGAGCAGTGCAGATCTGCACCCCGAGAACGGGTGTGGCTCTGCACTGCTCAATCGGAAGCGGCGTTGAGCTCGCGACGGAGAGCGTCAGCGGGGCGCTCGCCGTCGGTTGGCTCGACGACTTGGCGACTGGCGCGGCCGCGCCAGGCCTCCAACGAGCCGTCGCCGCGGACGTCGATGCCGGCGCGGATTGACGGCATCAACCGCTGGGGGCCGCTCAGCTCAGCGCGCGCGACGACCTGGGCGACCGGCTCGAAGGCGCGGGTCCGCACGTCGATCGTCGTCCGTCTCGGCTGCATCGCCAGCTGGGCGGTGCGGTTGTCGAGCGCGTCGAGGGCCGCGTCGAGGGAGTCGAAGCGGCTGCGCTCCACGCGCGGCCCGACGCGCACGAGCAGTCGATAACGGTGGCCCATCGGGAGGCGAGCCTATCGAGAGCGAGACGAGAGCCAGCCGCACGAGGCGGCGAGGGAGCCTGGCGCGTTCGGCGCCGGCTTACAGAGAAGCCGCCGCCGGCAGACACACCGGCGGCGGAAGGAAGAGAGCTGCGAGCGGCTTAGCGCTGGGCCATCGCGACGTAGTCGCGCTCGCGACCGCCGGTGTAGATCTGGCGCGGGCGAGCGATCTTCTGCTCCTTGTCGTCGATCATCTCCAGCCACTGGGCGATCCAGCCCGAGGTGCGGCCGATCGCGAACAGGACGGGGAACATCTCGACCGGCATGCCGAGCGCCTCGTAGATCAGCCCCGAGTAGAAGTCGACGTTCGGGTAGAGCTTGCGGGAGACGAAGTACTCGTCCTCCAGCGCGATCTTCTCGAGCTCCATCGCGATGTCGAGCAGCGGGTTGGTGCCCGTCACCTCGAACACGTCCATCGCGGCTCTCTTGATGATCGTCGCGCGCGGGTCGTAGTTCTTGTAGACGCGGTGGCCGAAGCCCATCAGGCGCTCTTCGCCGGCCTTCACGCCCTCGACGAACGAGGGGATGCTCTCCTTGCTGCCGATCCGGCGCAGCATCCGCAGGACCGCCTCGTTGGCGCCGCCGTGCAGCGGGCCGTAGAGCGCGCCGACGCCGGCCGCGAGCGCCGAGTACGGGTCGACCAGCGAGGAGCCGACCGAGCGCACGGCGCTCGTCGAGCAGTTCTGCTCGTGATCGGCGTGGAGGATGAAGAGCACGTCGAGCGCTCTCTCAAGACGCGGGTCGGGCTGGTACTTCAGCTCAGCGATCCGATAGACCATGCTGAGGAAGTTGCCCGCGTAGGAGAGGTCGTTGTCGGGATAGACGTACGGCATCCCGCGGTTGTGGCGATAGGCGAAGGCGGCCAGCGTCGGCATCTTCGCGAGCAGGCGGATGATCTGGATGTAGCGGAGCTCCGCGTCCTTGATCTGCATCGCCTCGGGATAGAAGGTCGACAGCGCTCCGACCGACGCGAGCAGCATCCCCATCGGGTGCGCGTCGTAGCGGAAGCCCTGCATGAACTCCTTCACGTTCTCATGCACGAACGTGTGAATCGTGATCTCGTGCGTCCACGCGTCGAGTTGAGGCTGCGTCGGCAGCTCGCCGTGGATCAGCAGGTAGGCGACCTCGAGGTAGGTCGATCTCTCCGCGAGCTGCTCGATCGGGTAGCCGCGGTACTCGAGGATGCCCTTGTCGCCGTCGATGAAGGTGACGGCCGACCGGCACGACGCGGTGTTCATGAACGCCGGGTCGTAGGTCATGAGCCCAAAGTCGTCGTCCTGGACCTTGATCTGCCGAAGGTCGATGCTGCGGATCGTCTCGTCCTCGATCGGAACCTCGTACTGACGGCCAGTGCGGTTGTCCGTGATCGTGAGCGTGTTTGTGGCCTGGGCTACGCCGTTGGGCGCTCCCTGGCCTGTCGTGTCCGTGCTCATGGCTCTCCCTAGAGGCTTCTCTGTTTCGATCCGTTTTACCGGATCGGCCTGCTCGGCCCTTTCCCGGGCTGTGAAGGCTGCAGCGGGATTGGAGCGCGAAGCGACGCTAGGAAGAGGTGACGACGGCCATCGCCATCGTCACGAGAGCGAGCACGACGGTGCCAGCCATGATCAGCCGCGAGCTGCCCGCGCCGGAGGCGAACGACGGTCTCAACGTGCCGATCCCGCCGATCGCCAGCGCCCAGATCACGAAGATCGCGCCGACGATGTAGAAGGGCGTCTTGTTGCCGGTCTCGGCCGCGTAGACGAGAAAAGCGAGCATTGCGGCGAGCCTAACCGATACGACAGGCGGCGGGGGAAAGTTCCGTGCGGGCGGGCGATCGGGGGCCTCGCCTGCGCCGCTAGGCCTGGCCGGCGCGCTGCGGCGGGGTCGCGCCGTAGCGGCTCTCGGTCGCCTCGCGCTGGCCCTGGTAGTGGCTGCCGAGGCTGGCGCTGCCGTACGGGCGCAGCGCGGGGGCGTCGAGCGCCATGAACGACAGCTGCGCGATCAGCAGGCCAGGGTAGAGCTTGATCGGCACGCGCGTGAGGTTGTTGAGCTCGAGCGTCAGCGTGCCCTTCCAGCCCGGGTCGCAGAAGCCGGCGGTCGCGTGGACGATCAGGCCGAGGCGTCCGAGCGAAGACTTGCCCTCGATCCGCGCGACGATGTCGTCAGGCAGCTCGACCCACTCCAGCGTCCGCCCGAGGCAGAACTCGCCGGGGTGGATGACGAACGAGCCGCCGTCCTCGACCTTGACCTCCTCGGTCAGGTTGGCCGGAGGCTCGCGCAGGTCGATCGAGGTCACGCGATGGTTGTGGAAGACACGGAAGGTGTCGCCCAGGCGCAGGTCGACGCTCGCGGGCTGCACGTGCGAGGCGTCCCACGGGTCGATCCGGATGTGGCCCTCCTGCACGAGACGCGTGATCGTCCCGTCGGAGAGCACCGAGGTCGCGGTCGGCGTCATGCGGGGTGATTGTGGCAGCCGCGGCGGATAGGCGCGGTGAGCGGCGTCAGCGAGCGAGATCGCGCGGCGCGCCCGTGGGAGGCCGGCGTCACGCTGAGCGAGATCGCGCGGCGCGCCCGCGCGAGGCCGGCGTCACGCCGAGCGAGATCGCGCGGCGCGCCCGCGCGAGGCCAGCGTCACGCCGAGCGAGATCGCGGCGCGCCTGGGCGAGGCCGGCGTCACCTCAGTGCTCTCGCGCGCGGGTGCGCGCGAGATGAACGCGGGTCCGCGCCGGCGCCGCCGGCGTCGGCTCGCCGTGGGGGCCGCGGGGGCGCGGCCGGCGCGGGAAGGGCTTGCGGGGATGGCGCGGGTCGCGCCCGTCCTGGCCGACCTTCGAGCCGCCGTCGCCTCTGTGCGACTCGCCCGCGTCGTCAGGCGTCTGGTGGATCGCCCACCAGACGAGCCAGAGCAAGAACCCGATCGGGATCTTCATTACCAGCATGAGCCATACGAAGCCCCATCCCATGGAACACCCGATGCTACCCATTCCGGCGGGCCGCGTCACGCCGTATTGCGGAGCGGCTGCGCGGTAAGGGCGAGTGCCAGCGGGTATCTCATTCAATATGACCGGGTACCCCAAGCTGCTTGCTCCGATCGACCACGTCGAGCCGGTCCCGCGGCGGATCCGCGCGACGCTCGGTGGCGCGCTCGTGCTCGACACGGTCTCCGCGACCTACGTCTGGGAGCACCCCTACTACCCGCAGTACTACATACCGCTCGGCGACATCGCTCCCGGGCTGCTGGTCGACGAGGGCGAGAGCGAGCAGACGAGCCGCGGCACTGCGCGGCGCCACGCACTGCGGGTCGGGGAGATCGAGCGGCCGGGCGCCGCGCTCGTCTATGGCGACGACGCGATCGCCAGCGTCGCCGGCATGGCGCACTTCGACTGGCCGGCGCTCGACGCCTGGTACGAGGAGGAGGAGCAGGTCTTCATCCACCCGCGCAGCCCCTACACGCGCGTTGACGCGCTGCGCTCCAACCGGCGCATTCAGGTCGCGCGCGACGGCCATCTGCTGGCCGAGTCTGCCTCGCCGGTGATGGTCTTCGAGACCGGCCTGCCGACGCGCTACTACATCGCCCGCACCGACATCGACTTCACGCACCTCGAGCCGAGTGAGACGGTGACCGGCTGCCCGTACAAGGGCATGACGAGCGCCTACTGGTCGTTCCGCGACGGCCAGAAGATCGTCCCCGACCTCGCCTGGGCCTACGACTTCCCGACGACAGCGCTTGCTCAGATGGCCGGCATGATCGCCTTCTACAACGAGCGCGTTGACATCACGCTCGACGGCGTCCCGATCGACCGGCCGACGACGCCGTTTACCTAGCGGCTGGCGCGCCCGTGACGGGCGCCGCGCCTACGCCCGCAGCGCGACCGGGGCGTCGTCGAAGTGGGTGATCTTCTGCAGATCGGCGACCCGGGCGGTGACCTCTTCGCGCGTCAGGCGCGAGACGCGCTCGGTGCCGAACTCCTCGACGTTGTACGAGGCGATCGCGGTGCCGTACGCCATCGCGCGGCAGAGCGTCTCGTGCGAAAGGTCGTCGCCGCCGTGGGCGGCGAGGTAGCCGACGAAGCCGCCGGCGAAGGAGTCGCCCGCGCCGGTCGGGTCGATGACCGTCTCCAGCGGGTAGGCGGGAAGGCCGAAGAAGCCCTCCTCGGTCAGCAGCGCCGCGCCGTACTCGCCCTGCTTGGCGACGACGACCCTCGGGCCCATCGCGTGGATCTCGCGCGCGGCCTGGATCAGGTTCGGCTTGCCGGTGAGCTGGCGGATCTCGGCGTCGTTGAGCAGCACGCAGTCGACCGTCTCGATCGTCTTGACGAGCGAGTCGCGAGCGATGTCGATCCACAGGTTCATCGAGTCGAGCGCGACGAATCTGGCGTTCGACTGCTCGCGCACCGCGCGCTGCACGTCGGGCTGGATGTTGGCGAGGAACAGCACCTCGCTGTCCTTGCTCGCCTGCGACAGCTTCGGGTCGAACTCGCCGAAGACGCCCAGTCTCGTGTCGTCGGTGTGCGCCGTGTTGATGTCGAAGTCGTAGTGGGCCTTCCAGAAGAACGTCTCGCCGCCGGGGACGTGCTCGACGTCGTCGGTGTTGGTCCCGCGCGTGCGCAGGACGGCGTACTCGGCGTCGCCGAAGTCGTCGCCGACCGGCCCCACGACGCGCACGTCGGTGAAGAACGAGGAGGCGAGCGAGAAGTGCACCGCGGCGCCGCCGAGCATCTTCTCGCGCGTGCCAAAGGGCGTGGTGACGGCGTCGAACGCGATCGAGCCGACGACGGTGAGTGACATGTGAGCGAGCGGTCTTTCGGTCGGGAACTCAGTCAGCTACGAACGTGCTGAAGACGGTGCAGTCCTGTCCGCGGCTGCCGAGGACTGCGCCCAACAGCGTACCGGCGGCCAGCCCGCCCGGCCTCCTCTAGCCTCCGCTGCCGATGCGCGCGATCCAGCAGCAGGAGTTCGGCGGGCCCGAAGTGCTGCAGCTCGTCGAGCTGCCCAGACCCGTGCCCGCCCACGGCGAGCTGCTGATCGAGGTCAGCCGCGCGGGCCTCAACTTCGCCGACACGCACCAGCGGACGAACGATTACATCGCGAAGGCCCAGCTGCCGCTGACCCCGGGCTCTGAAGTCGCTGGCGTCCGCGTCGACACCGGCGAGCGCGTGATCGCGCTGACCGGCGGCAAGGGCGGGTATGCCGAGTACGCGGTCGCACAAGCGAGCCTTGCCTTCCCGATCCCCGACGGGGTCGACGACGGCACCGCCCTCGCGCTGCTGATCCAGGGCCTCACCGCCTGGCATCTCTACAAGACCTCGGCTCGCGTGCAGCCTGGCGACAGCGTCGTCGTCCATTCGGCGGCCGGCGGCGTCGGCTCGCTCGCCGTCCAGCTCGGCCGCCCGCTCGGCGCCGGCCGCGTGATCGCGACCGCCTCCAGCGAAGAGAAGCGCGCGCTCGCGCTTGAGCTGGGTGCCGACGTCGCGATCGACGGCTCGCCCGAAAACCTGACCGAGCGGCTGATCGAGGCGAACGACGGAAAAGAGGTCGACGTCGTCTTCGAGCTCGCCGGCGGCGCCGTCTTCGACGCATCGTTTGCCGCCCTCGCGCCGTTCGGCCGGATCGTCGCGTACGGTATCGCAACGCGCGAGCAGAACGAGCTGCGCACCGGAAAGCTGATGCGCACCTCGCGCACGGTCGCCGGCTTCTGGTTCCAGCACACGCTCGGCCGCCCCGACCTGCTCGACGCGGCGCTCGCCGACCTCTTCGCGCGCGCCGCGCGGGGGGAGCTGCGCGTCGTCGTCGGCGCGACCTATCCGCTTGCGCAGGCGGCCCAGGCGCAGACCGACCTGGCGCAGCGCCGCACCCACGGCAAGCTCCTGCTCGACCCGCGCGCGTGAGTCTGACTACGTGCTCAACCGCACAGCCTCTGGCGCCCAGCACGACTAACCTAAGGGGAACGTGACTACCTTCGCCGATCTCGGCCTGTCGGCTCCGGTGCTCGAGGCACTGAGAGACGTCGGCTACGAGAACCCCAGCCCCATTCAAGAGCAGGCGATCCCGCCGTTGCTCGCAGGCTCCGACATGATCGGGCAAGCACAGACGGGCTCGGGCAAGACGGCTGCGTTCGGCCTTCCGTTGATGGAGTACGTCGACCCGACCGACAGAGACGTCCAGGCGCTCGTGTTGACGCCGACGCGTGAGCTCTGCATCCAGGTCACCCAGGCGCTGCGCTCCTACGGCGCGCGCAAGGGCGTTGATGTCGTCGCCGTCTTCGGCGGCGCGCCGATCCGCTCCCAGCAGGCGCAGCTGCGCGCTGGCGGTCACGTCGTCGTCGGCACGGTCGGCCGCGTCAAGGACCTCATCTCACGCCACTCGCTGATGCTGACGAGCTGCCGCTTCGTCGTGCTCGACGAGGCCGACGAAATGCTCGACCTCGGCTTCCTCGAGGACGTCGAGAAGATCCTCGCGCTGACCCCTGGCAGCCGTCAGACCGCGCTCTTCAGCGCGACGATGCCGCCAGAGATCAGAAAGCTCTCGCAGCGCTACCTCTACGACCCGGCGCACGTGAAGGTGAGAGCGAAGACGCTGACCGTCGACACGGTCGAGCAGTTCGCGCTCGAGGTCGGCCAGCGCGAGAAGGCCGACGCGCTCGTCAACGTGCTCGAGGCGGAGAAGCCCGACCAGGCGATCGTCTTCGTCCGCACGAAGATCCGCGCCGACCAGCTCTACCGCACGCTGCGTGACCGCGGCATGAACGTGAAGGCGCTGCACGGCGACATGAGCCAGGGCCAGCGCGACGGCGTGATGCTCAGCTTCAAGGGCGGCCGCGTGCCGATACTCGTCGCGACCGACGTCGCCGCCCGCGGGCTCGACATCTCCTCGGTCACGCACGTCGTCAACTTCGACGTGCCGACCTCGCCGGACGTCTACGTCCACCGCATCGGCCGCACCGGCCGCGTTGGGCGCTCGGGCCGCGCGATCACCTTCTACGAGCCCAAGCAGAAGCGCGACATCGAGGCGATCGAGCGCCACACGAGCACGCCGATGGCGCCGTGGACCGAGGGCGCGCGCGTCGCCCCGCTGAAGGTCGAAGTGAAGCCCAAGCGCCACGAGGCCAAGCCGCACGACGAGGAGCGCGTCAACGGCGCCGCGCCGGTCAACGGCGACGGCCCGACCGGCGGCCGCACCCGCCTGATCGTCGCCGGCGGCCTCGCCGACGGGATCGAGCCCAAGGACCTGATCCAGGCGATCACCTCTGCGGCCGGCATCGACGGCGAAGCGGTCCGCAACGTCCGCGTGCTGCAGCGCTTCGCCTTCCTCGACGTGCCCGCCGGCGACGCCGAGCGCGTCGTCGAGCAGGTCGACGGCACCGCGGTCGACGGCCACCGCCTGCGGCTCGAGCCCGTCTCCGCCTAGGCGGAGCGCCCGATGGCGAGACGCAGCGCCGGCCTGCTGCTCCACCGCGGCGCGGGGGAGCAGCTTGAGGTGCTGCTCGTCCATCCAGGCGGCCCGTTCTGGGCGAGAAAGGACGACGGCGCCTGGTCGATCCCCAAGGGCGAGGTCGACGAGGACGAGCAGCCGCTGGCCGCGGCGCGGCGCGAGTTCGAAGAGGAGCTCGGCAGCCCGCCGCCCGACGACGCTGAGCCGCTTGAGCTCGGCGAGGCGAGACAGAAGAGCGGCAAGCTCGTGCGCGCATGGGCGATGGAGGGCGACCTTGACGCCGACACGGTGCTCAGCAACACGTTCGAGATGGAATGGCCGCCGCGCTCGGGCAAGCGCCAGGCGTTCCCGGAGGTCGATCGCGCCGGCTGGTTCACGCTCGCGCAAGCGCGCGTGAAGCTGCTGCCGGGCCAGCTGCCGCTGCTCGAGCGCCTAGCGGAGATCCGCGGGCGCCCGTAGTAGGGTCGGGGAGGACCCACCGTCCACCCCCCGTACGCACATCGCCCCCCGAGGAGCAGCAGCATGTCCCAGGCCACGATGCACACCACACACGGCGCGATCGTGATCGAGCTGTACGACGAGGACGCCCCCAAGACCGTCGAGAACTTCCGCAGACTCTCTGCCGACGGCTTCTATGACGGCCTCACGTTCCACCGTGTGATCAGAGACTTCATGATCCAGGGCGGCTGCCCGGAAGGCACCGGCACCGGTGGTCCGGGCTACACGTTCGAGGACGAGTTCAACGACCACAAGGTCAAGCGCGGCGCGCTCGCAATGGCGAACGCCGGCCCGAACACGAACGGCTCACAGTTCTTCCTCGTCACGGTGGACGCCGCCCCGTGGCTCGACGGCAGACACACCGTCTTCGGCCGCATCGTCGACGGGATGGACGCCGTTGACGCGATCGAGGCGATCGAGACCGACGGGCGCGACCGCCCGGTCGAGCCGGCCGGCATCGACAGAGTCGAGCTGAGCGAGTAGCACGCTCGCCGGGGCCGGCTCGCCGGCCCCGGCCTATGCGCGCCGCGCCTCCAGCGAGAGCGCGGCCGCGACGCTTGCCAGCCGCGCCCCCTGATGGCGCGCCGCCGCGAGCGCCTCATCATCGGGCGCCGCAGAGCTGCGCGAGACCCACGAGGCGCCGTACGGGTTGCCAGTCTGCTTGCGCACGACCTCGGCGGTGTAGCCGAGCGGCATCACGATCGTGCCCCAGTGGTACAGGATGTTGTTGATCGCGAGGATCGTCGACTCAAGGCCGCCGTGCTGGGTCGAGGCGCTCGTGAACGAGGTCGCGACCTTGTCGGCGAGCGCGCCCTGCGCCCACAGCCCGCCCGTCTGGTCCAGGAACTGCTTCAGCTGGGCGGCGGGGCCGCCGAAGCGCGTGGGGGAGCCGAAGGCGAGGCCGTCGGCCCAAACGAGATCGTCGAGCGTGGCGAGCGGCTGGTCCCTGACCGCCTCGCGGTGGGCGCTCCAGCGACGGTTGGCGGCGATCGCCTCCGCCGGCGCGAGCTCTTGCACGCCGAGCACGCGCGTCTGCGCGCCGGCTGAACGGGCCCCCTCGGCGAGCGCCTGAGCCATCGCGCGAACGTTGCCCGTCGCGGAGTAGTGGATGACCGCGACCCGCACCGGCCGCTCGTTGCCCGCCCCGCCCGCCCCGCCGCCACTGCCGTTCGCGGCCTTGGTACTACCCTCGAAGTGGTCGGTCATCACTCGCCGGTTCTCCTCTTTCACGGTCGCGGGGGCGGCAGTGCGCTCAGCGCGCTGCTTGACACTGCAATCAACCGATGATTATCGTCGCATCATGGGAGACGGCGTATCCGTATAGGATACATCACCGTAGTGGTCGAGAATAAGGGATACAACTCCGCGCAGAAGACCCTTCTGCTGCTCGAGGCGCTCGCCAGCGTGTCGGGCCCAATCGGCGTGAGCGACCTCGGTCG
>DASYEC010000086.1:0-1760 GCA_036499225.1 Conexibacter sp. | reverse complement strand
TACGTCGAGGTGCTGGAAACCGGCTCCGTGGAGGCGCTGCAGGACTACGCGCGCAACCTGTCCGAGCGCATCATCCCGCGCGGCGTCGAGACCGACGAGGTGCTCGGGATCGTCCTGCTCCTGCGCGACGTGCTCGCCCGCTCGCTGTTCGAGAAGTACCAGAGCGACTTCGACCTGCTCAACCGCGTGCTCGACGCCTACGAGCCCGCCGCCAACCGGATCGCGAACACGGTCGGCGTCTCCTTCGTGCAGGAGCGCGAGCGCGTCATCCGCCAGCAGCAGGAGGCGATCCGCGAGCTGTCAACGCCGGTGTTGCAGGTGCGCGAGCGGCTGCTGATCCTGCCGATCATCGGCGTGCTCGACTCCCAGCGCGCGCGGCAGGTGACCGAGCAGCTGCTGCGCGGGATCCGCACAAACCGCGCGAAGGTCGTCGTCGTCGACATCACCGGCGTCCCGACGATCGACCAGACGGTCGCCAACCACCTGCTCCAGACGGTCGAGGCGTCGCGCCTGATGGGCGCGAGCGTGATCATCACCGGCCTCTCGCCGGAGATCGCCCAGACGCTCGTGACGATCGGCGTCGACCTCTCCAAGGTCAACGCGGTCGGCGACCTGCAGGGCGGCATCGAGGAGGCCGAGCGGCTGCTCGGCTACGAGGTCACGATGCGCGCCGTCGAGCTGGCGGAGACGACGCGTTGAGCCGCGCACCGCTGACGGGCCGCTGAGCCGATGCCGGTCCCGATCCTCAAGCAGGGCAACGTCCTGATCGCCTCGATCCAGGCGGCGCTGACGGACACCGACGTGCTGCGGCTGCAGGACCGCGTGCTCGCCGACATCGGCCGCTTCCGCTCGCGCGGCGTCGTCGTCGACGTGACCGCGCTCGACGTGATGGACTCCTTCGTCTCGCGCTCGCTGCGCGGGATCGCGCACATGACGCGGCTGCGCGGCGCCGAGACGGTGATCGTCGGGATCCAGCCGGAGGTCGCCTTCGCGATGGTCCAGCTCGGGACCTCGATGGAGGACGTGCACACGGCTCTCGACCTCGAGGAGGGCCTTGCCCTGCTCGAGTCGCTCGGCGGGGAGACCGAGCGCGGTGGCGGCGGGCGCTGAAGTGCGTGTCGCGATCACGTCCGACGAGGACGTCATCGCGGCCCGCGTGGCGGGGCGCCGGCTCGCCGAGGAGGCAGGGCTGGAGGCGACCGACCTGACGCTGCTGGCGACCGCGATCTCCGAGGTCGCGCGCAACATCACCGCGTACGCCGGCAGCGGCGAGATCGTCGTGCGGCAGGTAGAAGGGCGCGGCAGGCGTGGGATCGAGGTCGTCGCACGCGACGAGGGCCCCGGGATCGACGACCTCGACGCCGCCTTGCAGGACGGCTACACGACCGGCGGCGGCCTCGGCCTCGGCCTGCCAGGCGCGCGGCGCCTGATGGACGAGTTCGCGATCGAGTCGGTCATCGGCAGCGGGACGACGATCGTGATGAAGAAGTGGGGACAGCTGTGAGCCGCGAGTCGTGCCGCCCGCCCGCCCCGCTGACGCGCACAGCCCCGCTGACGCGCACAACAGCTGTGAGCCGCGAGTCGTGCCGCCCGCCCGCCCCGCTGACGCGCACAGCCCCGCTGACGCGCACAGATAGACGCGCGTGCGCGGAGGAGCTATGAGCGTCGGTTTCGGCCCCCTCCACCCCGACGTCGAGGTCGGGATCGCGCGCGCGGCGGCCGCGCAGGAGGAGGTTTCCGGCGACGTCGCCGTCGCCGTC
>DASYEC010000085.1:0-17310 GCA_036499225.1 Conexibacter sp. | reverse complement strand
GATCTTGTTCGCCTCGCCGCGCGCGAGCTGCGGGAGCATCTGCAAGTACTGGTAGCTGAGGAGCTTGGGATCGGGATCGCCCGCGTGAATGGCCGCGAAGACGGTGTCGATGGCCTGGGCCTCGCCCTCGGCGCGCAGGATCGCCGCCTGCTTGCCACCCTCGGCCTTCAGGACGGCGGACTGCTTCTCGCCCTCGGCGGTGAGGATCTGCGACTGCTTGACGCCCTCCGCGGTGAGGATCGTCGCGCGCCGGTCGCGCTCGGCCCGCATCTGCTTCTCCATCGCCTCCTGCACCGTGCGCGGCGGCTCGACGGACTTCAGCTCGACGCGGTTGACGCGAATGCCCCAGCGGCCCGTCGCCTCGTCGAGCACGGCGCGCAGCTGGTTGTTGATGTTGTCGCGGCTGGTCAGCGCGTCCTCAAGGGAGAGGCCGCCGATCACGTTGCGCAACGTCGTCACCGTCAGCTGCTCGATCGCCTGCAGCGGGTTGGCGACCTCGTAGGTCACCGACTTCGCATCGGTAATCGTGAAGTAGAGGACGGTGTCGATCTGAACGACGAGGTTGTCCTCAGTGATGACGGGCTGCGGCTGGAACGAGACGACCTGCTCGCGCAGGTCGACGAGCGGCTTCACCTTGTCGATGAAGGGAATGACGATCGTCAGCCCCGGCGTCAGCGACCGGCTGTAGCGGCCGAGCCGCTCGACGACGCCGGCCTTCGCCTGGGGGATGATGCGGATCGTCCTGGCGAAGACGAACAGCAGGAACAGCACGACGACGATGAGGACGATAAGCCCAGCCATTGCGTCAGTTCTCCCGTTTCGTTGGTTGGACGACCGCGCAGCGCGATCACTCGGCGACGAGCGCGGTCGCGCCCCTGATCTCGATGATCTGGACCGGCGTCCCTGTCTCGATCACGTCGTCATCGTCGTAGGCGCGCGCAGTCCACACCTCGCCGTCGATCCGCACGCAGCCGACCGCCTCGTCGTTGCAGATCCGCTCGAGCACCATCGCCCGACGGCCGACCAGCGCGGCCGTGCCGGTGCGCAGCTCCGCGGGGACTCTCAGGTGGGCGCGGGCGATCGGCCGGACGAACAGCAGCAGCAACAGCGCGACCACGATGAAGACCGCGGCGCTCGCGAGGAGGCCGCCGCCGATCACGGAGACGACTGCCGCGAGCGCCGCGCCGACCGCGAACGGCGCGAGGAAGAAGCTCGTGCTCGCGATCTCGCCGGCGCCGAAGAGGCAGGCGAGGATTATCCAAATCACCCAGGCGTCCATCTTGGCGCGAGCTTACGCGACAAGCAGGCGCGGCGGAAGCGGTGATCCGACGCGCCAGCGTCGGTTGTCCGCCAACGGCGCGGCGCCCGGTCGGGCGAGCGCCGCGGGGTCGGTCAGGAGAGCAGTGCTCTGGCGAAGTCGTCTGGGTCGAACGGGCGCAGGTCCTCGAGCTGCTCCCCGATCCCGATCAGCTTCACGGGGATCTCCAGCTCCCGCGCGATCGCGAGCGCGATCCCGCCCTTCGCGGTCCCGTCCAGCTTCGTCAGCACGATTCCGCTGACCTCGACCGCCTCGGCGAACAGCTTCGCCTGGCGCAGGCCGTTCTGCCCTGTCGTCGCGTCGACTGTGATCAGCGTCTCGTGCGGCGCGCCGGGCAGCTGTCTGGCGATCACGCGGCGGACCTTCGTCAGCTCCGCCATCAGGTTGTCCTGCGTGTGGAGGCGGCCGGCGGTGTCGATCATGATCACGTCCGCGCCGTCGCGCACCCCGCGCGCGACCGCCTCGTAGGCGACCGAGCCCGGGTCAGAGTCCGGCGCGCCCTTCACGAACGCAACGCCGGCCCGCTCCGACCAGATCTCAAGCTGCTCGACCGCGGCGGCGCGGAAGGTGTCAGCGGCGCCGAGCACGACTGACTGGTTGAGCTGCTTGCGCAGGTGCCAGGCGATCTTGCCGACCGAGGTCGTCTTGCCGGTGCCGTTGACGCCGACCATCAGCAGGACGGTCGGGGCCGCGGTCAGGTCGATCCGGCTCTCCCCCACGCGCGCGACGTTCGCCAACAGCTCCTGCAGGCGCGCGGTCAGCTGCTCCCCGCCGACGAGGTTGCCGGCGTCGGCCTCCTGCTCGAGCTGCTCGACGATCTCGGCCGTCGTGCGCGCCCCGACGTCGGCGGCGATCAACGCCTCCTCGAGCTTCTCCCACGTCTCCTCGTTGAGGTCCTCGAACAGCGTCGAGGTGATCTCGCTCGTCAGCGCCTCACGCGTCTTGCGCATGTTCTCGCGCAGCCGGCGGAAGAAGCCGCGGCGCTGCTCGGTCTGCTCCGAGCCGTCGTCGGCGGCCGGGGCGACGGCGCCGTCACGAGTGATGAAGAGGTCCTGCCAGTCGCGTGCCATGAGGATCGGCGACGATATCAGCGTGCAGACCTCCCCCATCCGCATAGAGCGCTCGAGCCCGACGGCGCCCTTGGCCGCGTCGCTGCTCGTCGACTATGGCGCCGAGCTGGTCGCGCGGGGGCGGCCGTTCTCACCGCTTGAGCCGCCGCCAGGCCAGCGGCCGGCGAGCTGGGTCGAGCCCGACGAGCTGGAACCGCCTGGCGGGGTCTTCCTGCTCGCGCAGGACGGAGAGCTGCCGGTCGGCTGCGGCGGGCTGCGGACGCTTGCGGCCGACCTTGGCGAGGTCAAGCGGATGTACGTCGTGCCGACGGCGCGGCGACGCGGCGTCGCCCGCCGGATACTCAGCGAGTTGGAGGACGTCGCGCGGGAGCTAGGCCGCGCGCGCGTGCGGCTCGACACGAACGCGGTCCAGCCCGAGGCGGTCGCGCTCTACCACGCCTGCGGCTACCGCGAGATCGCCGACTACAACGGCAACCCGTACGCGACGCACTGGTTCGAGAAGCATCTGAGCCGAGACGGGCACGCCCGCGATTAGGCGGCAGTGCCCGCGGTCTCTGCCTCGGCGGCCTGCGCCGGCGGCAGTCTGCGGGAGATGACCTTTGAGACGCCGTCGCCGCCCATCGAGACGCCGTAGAGCGAGTCGGCGGCTTCCATCGTGCGCTTCTGGTGGGTCACGACGATGAACTGAGCGCGGTCGGCGTAGGTGCCCAGCAGCGTCAGGAAGCGGTCGATGTTGAGGTCGTCGAGCGCGGCCTCGACCTCATCGAGGATGTAGAACGGGCACGGCTTGGCGAGGAAGACCGAGAAGAGGAACGCCAGCGCGGTCATCGACTTCTCGCCGCCTGACAGCAGCGTCAGGCGCTTCATCGACTTGCCCGCCGGCGTGATCTCGATCTCGACGCCGTGGAGGTCCTCGTCGTCCTGCTCCTCCGCGTCGGCCTCGGCCTCCGCGACCTCGGCGTCGGCTGCCGCCTCGGATGCCTCGGCGTCGGCGTCCTGGCCGCCGATCACCGGGCGCGGGCCGGCGTCGTCGCGCACGAGCCGCAAGCGGCCGCGCCCGCCCGGGAAGACCTGCCCCGCCAGCTCCTCGAAGTTTCTCGCCGCCGCCGTGAAGGTCTCCTCGAACGTCTCGCGGATCTGGCGGTCGGTGTCGCGGATCAGCGTGTTGAGCTCGCGCAGCGCTGCCTCGAGGTCGTTGCGCTGGCGCTCGAGCTCCTCGACGTGGGAGAGCGCCTCGTCGTACTCGTCCTTCGCGAGCGGGTTGACCGGGCCGAGCTGCTCGCGCCGCTTCGCCAGCCTCTCGATCCGCTGCGTCAGGCCGGCGCGCTCATCGTCTGGCAGCGGCGCGGTCGCCGGCTCGGGCTCGAGGCCGAGGCGCTCGGCGAGGGCTTTCAGCTCGGCCTCCGCCTCCTGCGAGCGATCGCGCGCTTGCTGCGCGCGCACCTCGGCGGCCGTGACCGCCTCGCCGTCGCGCTTCAGCCGGCCCTGCAGCTCGGCCTCCTCGCGCGCGCAGGCGCGCAGCTCGACGGCGACGTGCTCGCCAGCGGCGCGGTGGGTCGCCAGCTCGGCGTCGAAGACCTCGACGGTCGCGGCGATCGCGCTTGCGAGCTCCGCGAGCGTGCCGACGAGGCGCTCGGCCTGCGGGACCACCGCCTGCTCGCCCGCCAGCCGCGCCTGTGCGACGGCAATCCGCTGCTCACGCTCTGCGCGCTCGCGCGCGACGCGCTCGGCGAGGCGGCGCTCGGCGTCGAGCTCGGCCTCGATCTGCGCCTTGCGGATCGCCGCAGGGCCGGCGTCGTCAGCCTCGCGGCGCTGCTTGATCAGCAGGCGGGCGCGGTGCTCGCGCTCGACGGCCTCGTCGGTCGCACGGACGGCTTCGCGCTGGGCGCGCTCGGCGGGCTCGCGCGCAGCGTCGATCTCGCCGATCCCGGCGCTCGCGGCCTCGACCGCCTGCTTGGCCGCGTGCTCGGCTTGAGCCGCCGTCCCGCTCTCGGCGATCAGCGCATCGCGGCGGTTGCGCTCGGCCAGCACCCGCTCCTCGCCGCCAGCGGGGACGTGGCGCAGCAGCCGGTGGGCGCCGTTCCAGACGCGGCCGTCAATCGTCACGGCCGTGCCGGTGAACGTGTCGCCGACGGCGTCGACCTGCTCGACGACCCACGTGTCGGCGAGCAGCGGCGCGGCGAGCGCGAGCGTCTCCTGCGGGCCGCGGACGTGGTCGAGCAGGCGGGTGGCGCCGTCGCACGGTGGGACCTTGGCTGAAGCGCCGCTCGCGGCGTTGCTGTCTCCCGGCCGCGCGACGAGGGCGCTGCCGCCGTCGCGGCCGGATCTGGCGAGCAGGGCCGCGCCCTGGGCGCGATCGGCGACGACAGCGGCGCGCAGGCGGCCTTCGAGCGCGGCGGCGAGCGCCAGCTCGTAGCCGCCGTCGACCTCGAGCCTGTCGGCGAGCGCGGGGGCCCCGCCAGGGGCGCCGGCCTGCGAGCGCAGGAACTGGTTGGCGGCCGCGAGCTCACCGCCGACGCGCGCCGATTCGCGGCGGGCGGCGTCGACCTTCTTCTCGGCCTCGCGACGCGCCGAGCGAGCGGCGTCGGCGCGCGCTTCCGCTGCCATCAGCTCGGCTCTGCGCTGCGCGACGACCTCGCGCAGTCTCACGACGTCCGCGGCCGCCTCCGCACGTCTTCTCTCAAGCTCGGCGATCTCGCGCTCGAGCTGGGCTCTGCGATCGCGCTCAAGCTCGAGCAGCTCGGCTCTCAGCGCCTCGACGCGTCTCGCCGACTCGGGGTCGACGATGTCCGCGGCCGCCTGCTCGCGCAGCGCGACCAGCTCGGCCTCATGCCGGACGATCCGCTCGACGAGCGAGCCGACGGTGCCGCGCACGCTCTCCAGCCGCATGGAGACGCGCTCGTTCGCGGCGCGAGCGCGAAAGGCGCGGCCGGACAGCTCCTCACGCTGCTCGCTGCGCTGCTGCAGCGCCTGCTCAGCTTCCTGGCGGCGCTTGACGACGCCGGCCAGCGCCTGCTCGGCCTGCTCGCGGCGGGTGCGCGCGCCAGTCACCGCCTCCTCGGCCTGAGCCAGCTCCAGCCGCGTCGAGCGCGCGCTGTCCCGGCCAAGCTCCCAGCGCGCCTCGAGCACCTGGCGCTCTATCCGCTCGTGCAGCTCGGCCGCCTCGGCTTGGCGCTTGAGCGGCCGCAGGCGCGAGCGCGCCTCGCGCTCGACATCGAGCGCGCGGTCAAGGTTGTCCTGCGTGCGCTGGAGCTTCAGCTGCGCGCGGCGGCGACGCTTGCGGTGCTTGCCGAGCCCGGCGGCCTCCTCGATCAGCAGGCGGCGGTCCTTCGGCTTTGAGGTAACGATCGCCTCGACGCGGCCCTGCGAGATGACCGAGTGGGACTCCTTGCCGAGACCCGTGTCGGAAAGGACTTCGAGCACGTCGGCGAGGCGGCAGCGTGCGCCGTTGAGGCGGTACTCGCCGTCGCCGGAGCGGTCGAGTCTGCGGAGGATCGAGACCTCCGCGAACTCCATGTCGAGCGTGCTGTCGGAGTTGTCGAGCACGAGCTCGACCTCGGCGCTCTGGCTCGCCTTGCGGCCGTGGCCGCCGCCGAAGATCACGTCCTGCATCGACTGGCCGCGGATCGCAAGCGGCGACTGCTCGCCCATCGCCCACAGGACGGCGTCGGTCACGTTCGACTTGCCGGAGCCGTTGGGGCCGACAACGACGCTGACACCCGACCCGAACGCGAGCTTCGTGCGGTCGGGGAACGACTTGAAGCCCTTCAGCGTCAGCGATTTGAGGTGCATCCGGCTTCCCCTATGCCCGCATCCCGTCGAGGGCAGTGCGCGCCGCTTCCTGCTCCGCGTCCTTCTTGCTGCGCCCGCGCCCGACGCCCACCTCTCTGCCGGAGACCTCCGCGACGACCTCGAAGACGCGGTCATGCGGCGGCCCCTCCTCGGAGGCGACTGAGTACGCAACGACGTCACCGCGACGGGCAAGCCTCTCCTGCAGCGCCGACTTGAAGTCGACCGGATGCTCCAGCGCGGTCTCGATCTCGGGCGTGAACGCCTCGACGACGGCGTGCGAGGTCTCCTCGTAGCCGTTGGCGAGGTAAACGGCGCCGATCACAGCCTCGATCACCGAGGCCAGCACCCGCTCAGTCCTCACAAGCGCGTCGGCGTTCTGGCCGACGCCCTGCGGCGCGGCGGCGCGCAGCCGCTCAGGCACCCCAAGCCGCTCGGCGACGGCCATGCAGGAGCGGCCCGAGACCGCCTGCGCGCGGATCTTCGTCAGGCGGCCGGCGCCGTAACGATCCGCTTCAAGGCGCGGGTACAGGTGGGTCGTGACGGCCAGGCCAAGGACGCTGTCGCCGAGGAAGGCGAGGCGCTCATAGGACTCCGAGCGCCGCTCGGTCCACGACGAGTGCGTGAAGACCTGACGGGCGAGGTCGTCCGGAAGCCGGTCGAGCAGTTCGGCGAGCTGGCGCAGCGTCAGCTTCCCGCGCCGCGGTCAGCGACACCGGAGGCGAGCACGAAGTCGACCGCCTGGCCGACGGTGAGGATTCTGGCGGCCTGCTCGTCCGACATCTGGACACCGTAGGTGTCTTCCAGCTCTTGGACAAGCGTGTAGAGGTCGAGCGAGTCGGCCTGCAGGTCCTCCCGGAAACGGGTCTCCTCTTGGATGACGGCTGGCTCGATCGCCAGCTCGTCGGCCAAGTGGTCGCGAATCAGGGTGAGAATCTCCTCGCGGGTCATGTCGGCTGGACGCTAGCCGGGGCGTCGGACGACGGCGCCTGACGCAGCGCGCCGGCCGCGTCGAGGGCCAGCAGCGTGCGGCCGACGACGTCCTCCTGGACGGCCCGCTCGGCGACCTCGATCGCCCGCGCGAAGCCGTTGCGGCCGAAGCGGCCGTGGGCGACGACGCCGGTGCGGCGCAGGCCGAGCATGTACGCCCCGCCCTTCTGCTCGGGGTCGACCGTCTCGCGCAGCGAGTGCAGCGGGCGGCGCAGCAGCAGCCCGCCGAGGCGGCCGCGCTGGCTCTGCATCGCGGTCTCTCTGATCGACCGCATCAGCTTGCTGGAAACGCCTTCCATCAGCTTCAGCATGACATTCCCAGTGAAGCCGTCGGTGACGACGACGTCGGCGACGCCCTCGGTCACCTGCGTGCCCTCGACGTTCCCGATGAAGTTGACGCGCCCGCCGGTCTCAGCCAGGCGCGCGTGCGCAGCGATCACGTCGGGCGTTCCCTTGCCGGGCTCCTCGCCGTTGGACAGCAGGCCGACGCGCGGCTCGGCGACGCCGAGCACCGCTTGGGCGAAGGCCGCGCCCATGAAGGCGAACTGGACGAGGTGCTCTGGGCGAACCTCGACGCTTGCGCCGACGTCGAGCAACAGGACCGGCGCGCCAGGGACTGGGATCGGCAACGCGAGCGCCGGGCGATAGATGCCGCGGGCGCGGCGGATGTTGAAGAGGCCGGCCGCGAGCGCGGCGCCGGTCGAGCCGCCGGAGACGAGCGCGTCGGCGCGCCCCTCTGCGACGGCCTTCGTCGCGAGCACGATCGAAGCGTCGGGGGTGCCGCGCACAGCGAGCGCGGGATCGGGCGCCTTCGCGATCGAGCGCGGAGCGTCAACGACCTCGACCCCGTCCGGGACGGGGCCGATCTCAGCAGCAGGGCCGAACAGCAGCACACGCGTGCCGCGCTCGGCTGCCAGGGCTGCGCCGGCTGCGACCTCGGCAGGACCGAGGTCAGCACCGTTCGCGTCCACGGCGACCGTGATCGGCGGCACGGCGGACGAGGAGATCAGACGGCGTCGTCGCCAGCGGCGCTGGCGATCACGTCACGTCCGGCATACGTGCCGCAGTTCGCGCAAACGCGATGCGGCCGCCGCGGGTGGTGACACTGCGGACACGCCTGCACCGTGGGCGCCGTGATCTTGTGCTGGGAGCGGCGCTTGGTCGTGCGCGCGTGAGATTGCTTCTGCTTCGGGACGGCCATAGAGCGGAGGAATGTACCAGGCTGTGGGTCGGTCGCGCGCCGTGCTACTCGCTCGGCGGCTGCAGCTGCAGCTCGCGCAGCTTCGCCCAGCGAGGATCCGGCCCCGTCTCGTGGGCGTGCTCGGGGTTCGCGTTGAGGTTCTCACCGCAGGTCGCGCACAGCCCGGCGCAGTCGTCTCTGCAGAGCAGCTGGGCGGGCAGCGTCAGCGACAGCGAGTCGCGCACCCACGCGGTGAGGTCGACGACCTCGTCCTCGACGTAGGGGCTGTCGAGCTCCTCGTCCTTGGCGCCAGGCTGCTCCACCTCGCGCGCGTCGACTCTGAAGGTCGACGACGACGGCTCGAGGCAGCGCATGCACGGGCCCTCAAACGTCGCCGCGAAGCGCAGGCGCAGCGCGTAGCCGTTCGCGGTCGTGCGCGAGACGTCCAGCCTCGCCGGCACGAGCGCGGGAACGACGTCGTAGCTCTGCCCGCTGAGGTCGAACGGGTCGATCGCGACCTCGAGGTCGAACGCCCTGGCCTCGCCCGAAGAGAGCCGCAGAGGAGCAAGATCGATGGAGTCGGTGCGCTCGGACATGTCTCCGACTCTAGCGACCCTCTCGGGCGTCTTAGCCCTGCGTCAGCGAAGCTCTCGCTTGAGGACTTTCCCTGTCGCGTTGCGGGGGAGCTCGTCGACGAAGACGACCTCGCGCGGGACCTTGTAGCCGGCGAGGTTCGCTCTGACGAACGCCTTCAGCTCTTCCTCGCTGCAGCTGCTGCCTGGGTTGAGCGCGACGACGGCCTTCAACCGCTGGCCCCACTCGTCGTCGGCGACGCCGACGACGGCGACCTCGCGCACGTGCTTATGGCCGGCAAGCAGGTCCTCGACCTCGCTCGGGAAGAGGTTCTCGCCGCCGCTTATGATCATGTCGTCGTCGCGGCCGTCGACGAACAGCCGCCCGGCCGTGTCGAAGTGGCCTATGTCGCCGGACGACATCAGGCCGTCGAGGATCTCCTTGCTGCCGCCGCCCGTGTAGCCCTCGAACGGCAGCTCGTTGCCGACGAAGATGCGGCCCGGCTGGCCGGTCGGGACCTCGCGGCCGTCCTCGTCCAGCAGCCGGATGCGCGTGCCGACCGGCGGGCGGCCCGCCGTGCCCGGCGCGGCGCGCATGTCCTGCGGCGTGGCGATCGTCGCCCACGCGACCTCGGTCGAGCCGTAGGTGTTGTAGAGGACGTCGCCGAAGCGGTCCATCACATGCGTCGCGAGCGGGCCCGGGAGCGCCGAGCCGCTGGCGGCGAGCACGCGCAGCGACGAGGTGTCGTACTTGGCGAAGACCTCCTCGGGCAGCTCGAGCATCCGCTGCAGCATCACCGGGACGACGGCCAGCGCGGTCGCTCTGTGGCGATCGATCGCGCGCAGCGTGCCCTCCGGCTCGAAGCGGCGGCGCAAGACGATCGTCGAGCCGAGCGGGACGCCGAGCGTGAAGTGCGCGAGGCCCCAGGTGTGGAACAGCGGCGCCGCGATCATCGTCGTCTCGCGCGCCTTCAGCGGCATCTTCGACAGCAGCGCCGCGGCGGCGCCGAGGCCGGCAGCGCTGCGGCGGGCGCCCTTCGGCGTGCCGGTCGTGCCAGAGGTGAGGATCACGACGCGGCCGGGCTCGGCAGGGACCGGCACGCCGGCCGGGTCGCCGCTGGCGATCATGTCCTCGATCAGCGGATCGCCGGTCGCCGACTCGCCGTCGCTCCAGGCGACGAACGTCTTGCGCCCGTTGCGGACCGGCTCGACGATCGACGCGAACTCCTCGTCGTAGACGATCGCGGCAGCGTTCTCGCGCTCGACGACGGCGGCGAGCTGCGGCCCGGCGAACGCCGTGTTGAGGTAGAGGACGTTCGCGCCCAGCCGCGAGATCGCGACGGTGGCGTCGACGAAGCCGCGGTGGTTGCGGCACATCACCGCGACCGGGTCGCCGGGGCGGATGCCGTGGGCGGCGAGCGAGCTTGCGAGCGCGTTGGCGCGCTTGTGCAGCTCGCCGTAGCTGAGCGTTCCCAGCTCGTCGACGATCGCCGGCTGGTCCGGGGTTCGCGCGGCCGCGACGGCAAAAGCGCCCGCCGAGGTCGTGCTGTAGCGCTTGAGCGCGAGCGCGACCTTTGCCGCGCGGTCGGGACGGGTCGGGCCGAGCAGGCCTGAGCCGAACAAGGTCTTGACGACCCACGCCTGATGTGAAAGTTCACCGAGCACGCGCGGTATCCAAGCACGAACGATCGCGCGCCGTGCCAGTTTGGGAGCTTCCCGCCCTCGGCGACGCGCGCCGACGACCGGGCTGCGCGACGGGCCGGCGTCCTGCTACGGGAGCTCGAGGCCTCTTGGGGTCTCGCCGCGCTCGACGAGCGCGTGGATGTCGGCCGCGCGTCTGGGGTTGAGGAAGACGTGCCGCTGACCGACGCTCGGCTTCTCCAGCAGGAGGCCGGCGTCGAGCAAGCGCTCGCCGATTGCGAGCGCGAGCGCGCGGTCGTGCCCGGCAAAGCCGCGCGCGAGGTGGCTGATGTCGGTGTGGTAGCCGCCCCACTTCCCCATCCCCATCAGGCGCTGAAGGATCCGGCGCGCGACGCGGCGGCCGCGGTCGGCGTCGTCGTGCGGGCGCACGACGTCGGATGTCGGGTCGAGCACCGCTATGACGTCCTCGTCGTGCGAGCGGACCGAGGCAGCGTCGGCCGGATGGCCGCCGAAGCGCGCGACTGCCTCGGCGATCCGCAGCGGGTGCAGCTCGCCGATCGGCAGGCGCAGGTCGTCGATCCCTGCGAGCACAGCGGCGGGGACGGCGTACGCGGCCGCTCTCAGCCGGTCGACGTGCTCGAGCTGGTCGGGGAAGAACTCGACCGCGTACTCGACGGGCTCGAACGGCTCGAGGCTCGCGTCGCACGGGAACGACAGCGCCAGCCAGCTGTCCCAGCTGCCCGCGCGCAGCGCGAGGTCGTCAGCGCCGGCGGCGGCCATCGCGCCGGCGCCGTCGCAGAGCGCGCCGACGAGGGCGGCGACGAGCACCCAGGCGCGATCGACGACGACGTCCGGGTCGGCGCGCAAGGCTGCCTCGGCGGGGGCGACGGCAAGCAGCCGCCTGCCCTCGACGGCGAACGCGACCGGGACGGGATCAGCCGGCGGGTAGCCGGAGCGCGGTTGCGCTAGCTCGTGCGCGCCTTGCACGAGCGCTTCGACCAGCTCGGCGCGGATCTGGGCAGCGCGCTCGAGTGGCGCCCGTGGCCCACCCGCGTCGTTGATCACGCTGCCGAGTTTCGTCATCCGGCCGCGAACCCTAGCGGGCGCGGCTTGCGGTCTTCGGAGCCCGGCGCGAGGCGGTCACTAGGCGCGTGGCGACGCGCCGAGCGCCTGTAAACCTCGCCGGCCGGCGTCCTTTCAGCTGCCGCAGACGCCCGCTGACGAGGCCAGCTCGCGGACGTGCCCAGGCGTCAGCTCGAAGGCCGTCGGGGCGTTCGTCAGCGGGATCGCTCTGCCGTTCGCCGTCACATGCGCGGTTATCGTCCCGATCCGCAGGAACAGCCTTCTTCCGGTCGCGCTGTAGGGCTGTGTGCCGGTCACCTCGTACTTCGTCGCGCCGCTTCCGTCGGCGACGCACAGGTACGTCCGCTCGGTCGGGACGATCTTGAGCGAGACGGTGGCGGGTGCGGCCGAGTGCTTGGCTGAAACGGGCGCCGCCGGCGCTCTGCTGTGTTCCACGGGGCTGGCGGCGTCTGCCGTCGCGACGGGCGGCACGCTGTTGGCCGGGGCAGCGCTCGCATGCGCCTTGCCCGGGCCGGCGACGCTGCGCAGGAAGACCGCCGCGGCGATCAGGACGACGAGCGCGGCGAAGCCGAGCGCGCCGACGACGACGCGCCGCTCACTCGACACCGGGCCTTCCGGCGCATGCCGCGCCGCCGTCCGCTGTGCCCAGCTTGAGCGCGAGCGCGCCGCCTCGGGCTCGCTGCTGAGCGGGTCCGTGTCCGTGTCGGCGAGCGGTGCGGCCGGACCGACGTCCGCGATCGCGCGTATGTCGGCCCGGCGAAGGCGGACGAGGCGGGTGGGGTCAACGGTTGCCAGCGGCGGGTCGGCGGCGATCGCGACGGCGGCAAGAGCGGCCGTTGCGCGAGCGACGGCGTCGTCCTTCCCGCCGAAGTGGGCGAGCAGCTCGCGAGCCGGGCGCAGGTAGCCGAACGGGCTGGCGGCCTCGCGCGCCAGCTCGACGGCCGCGGCCAAGTCCTCAGCTGGAACGGGCGGCGCGGCGACGGCCGGCCCGTTCGCACGGGCATGACGCCGCCCGATCCGCAGACGGGAGCGGGACGGGTCGGCGGTCGTCTCAGGCATCGCGTACCTCGGGCAGTGGGAGCTCGCGGGCGTCATGGACGCGCAGGGTGCGCGTCGTCAAGTCGATCGGCGGCACGGCGGGCAGCTCTCTGTCGGGCGCGACGACGCCATGGTCGGCCAGCTGGCGGGCGCTCGGCAGCACGCGGGCGTCGAACGAGCCGACCGCCTCGTTGTAAGCGCCGACGGCGCCGCTCAGGCGGGCGCCGACGCGCTCGATGTGGGCGCTGAACGTGCTCAGGCGCCTGTGCAGCTCGCGGCCGAGGTCGGCGACCTCGCGGGCGCTGGCGGCGACCGTCTCCTGCTGCCAGCCGTAGGCGACCGCCCGCAGCAGCGCGATCAGCGTCGTCGGCGTCGCGATCAGGACGCCGTCGCGCACGCCGTCCTCCAGCAGCGACGGGTCGGCCTCGAGGGCGGCCGAGTGGAAGTGCTCTCCGGGCAGGAAGAGGAAGACGAACTCTGGGCTCGCCGGGAACTGCGACCAATACGCCTTCGCCGACAGCTTGCGGACGTGCTCGCGCAGCAGGCGAGCGTGCTGGGCGAGCTCCTGCGTGCGGGTCGTCTCGTCGCGCGCCTCATACGCGTTGAGGAAGGCGTGAAGCGGCGCCTTCGCGTCGACGACGACCTGCTTGCCGCCGGGCAGGTGGATCACCATGTCCGGCCGCAGAACGGCGCCCTCTCGCGCGACCGAGACCTGCTCGGCGAAGTCGACGCGGTCGAGCATGCCGGCCAGCTCGACGACGCGGCGCAGCTGCAGCTCGCCCCAGCGGCCGCGCGTCTGCGGCTGGCGCAGGGCAGCGACGAGCGCGCCGGTCTCGCCGCGCAGGCGGTCCTGCGACTCGACCAGCTGGCGCAGCTGTTGCTCAAGCGCGCCGCGCTGGTGGGCGCGGTCGCGGTCGAGCGCCGCAAGCTGCTCGTCGACGCGGGCGAGCTGCTGCTCGATCGGGGCGACAAGCGCGTCGACGGTCTGCGCGCGGCGCTCAGTCGCTGCGCGGCTGCGCAAGGCGATCAGCACGGCGGCAGCGCCGAGCAGAAGGCCGATCAGGAGCCAAAGGGCGGACATGGGTGCGTGAGCGTGGCGAGGGAGGTGGACGGAACCGCCCTCCCAGCCCCGCTATCGGCACGAGCCGCCACAACCTGAGCGCGACGTTTTGCAGAGCGCGCGCCGGCCGTTGCGGGTCGTGCGCGTGCTGACACAGCGAACCCGCGCCCCGCTCGTGAAGGCGGCGCGTGCACGCGATCTTGCAAGCAGCTGCTCGGCGCTCACGCGCCGACGGGCGGCGCAGAGCGCCGCCCGTCTCAGCCGACTTCGGCCGGCTCGTCCTTGCCCTGCAGGCGCTCGCGGCCGCGCTGAACGGCCGCGATGAACTTCGACAGGTTGACCTCGAGCGTGTTGAGGATCTCGTCGGCGTAGTCCTCCGCGCCGAGCCGGATCTCGCGCTCACGGGCACGGGCGTCCTCGATGATGTCCTCGGCGCCGCGCTCGGCCTGCTTGGTGACCTCCTCGTCGGAGATCAGCCGGTCTTGGCGCTCGCGCGCCTCTCTCAGGATCCGCTCGGCCTCGCGCTTGGCCTCGGCGAGCATCTCCTGGCGCTCCTTGACGATCCAGCGTGCCTGCTTGATCTCCTCAGGGATCGTGGCACGCATCTGATCGAGGAGGTCGTAGATCTCCTCCTTGTCCACGCGCACCTGATCGGTCAGCGGGACCGGCTTCGCGTTGTGGACGAGATCGTCCAGCTTGTCGATCAGGACCAGGACATCCATCGGAACCTCTGTTTCGTCAACGGCCGAGTTCTTCCTTCAAGCGCGCTGCCACATAGTCGGGGACGAGATCTGAAATGTTGCCACCGAACGTCGCAAGCTCCTTGACGCCGCTGGAACTCAAGAAACTGTACTGCGACGAGGCCATCAGATACACGGACTCGATGTTGGGCGCCTGACGCCGGTTGAGCTGATGCATCTCCAACTCGTACTCGAAGTCCGAGATCGCGCGCAGGCCTTTCACGATCGTCGTCGCGCCAACGTCTCTCGCGAAGTCGACCAGAAGGTTGCTGAACGCCTCCGCGCGCACGTTCCCGAGATGCTCGGTCGCGCGGGTGATGAAGCCGATCCGCTCCTCAGCGGTGAAGAGCGTCTTGCCCTTGCGGATCGGCAGGTTGACGACGCCGACGACGACCTCGTCGAAGATCCGAGAGGCGCGCGATATGACGTCGAGGTGCCCGTTCGTAACCGGGTCATACGAGCCCGGGCAGACGGCGATGCGGTTAGTGGGAGTCATAAATGCGAATGAGGGTGTCGCCGTAGCGGCGTTCGTCGGTCACAGGGAAGTCGAGCTCAAGCGGTATGCGACGGTCGCTCTCGCACACGATCCTGCCGTCCGTGGCGGTCACGTCCGCAAGCGCCGTCGAGAGCTCGCGTCCCAGCTCGGGCGCGAGGCGGTATGGGGGGTCGAGCAAGACGAGATCGTATTCGCGCTGCGCGATGCGTGCTGTCGATAGAAACGCCTGGGCCCGTTGGCGGCGAACGCTGTAGGCGTCAACGGGCACGCCGAGCGCGTCGAGGTTGGCCTGCACGCTGAGGATGGCCTGGGGCGCGCTGTCGACGAAGGTAGCGTGCGCGGCGCCGCGCGAGAGCGCCTCGATGCCGAGCGCGCCGGTGCCGGCGAAGAGGTCGAGCACGCGCGCATCCTCGAGCGGGCCGAGGATCGAGAACAACGCCTCGCGCACGCGGTCGCTCGTCGGCCGCGTCTCCTCCCCTCTCGGCGCTGTCAGGCGGCGGCCGCCGTAAAGCCCAGCGACGATGCGCATTTACGCCGCGATCGGGGCCATCGCGTCGCGGCCGAACCGCTCCGCGAGCTGGTCGCGCAGCAGTGCGTGCTCGGGCGACGTCAGGTCCGGGTCGGCCGCCAGCAGCAGCTCAGCGCGGGCATGCGCGCGCTCGAGCAGGTCGGCGTCGTCGGGCAGGATCGCGATCCTGTACGCCGCCTCGCCGTGCTGGCGCACGCCGACGATCTCACCCTCGCGACGCAGCTCCAGGTCGATCTGCGCCAGCTCGAAGCCGTCGGAGTGCGCGGCGAGCGCCTTCAGCCGCGCCGAGTCCTGCGGGCCGAACAGCAGGCAGAGCGACTTGTGCTCGCCACGGCCGATCCGGCCGCGCAGCTGGTGCAGCTGGGAGATCCCGTAGCGCTCGGCGTCCTCGACGAGCATCACGGTCGCGTTGGGGACGTCGATCCCGACCTCGATCACGGACGTGGCGACGAGCACGTCAGCGCCGGCGGCGGAGAACGACGCCATCGCCGCCTGCTTCTCTCTCCCCTTCATCTGCCCGTGCATCAGCACGACGCGGAAGTCTCTGAACTCGGTGACGCGCAGCCGCTCGTACTCCTCGGTCGCGGCCCGCGCCTGCAGCGCCTCGGACTCTCCCACGAGCGGGCAGACGACGAACGCCTGGCGCCCCGCGCGCAGCTCCTCGCGGATCCGCTCGTAGGCGCGCTCGCGCGCCCTCTCGCCGCTGGCGACGAACGTCTCGATCGGCTGGCGGCCGCGCGGAAGCTGGCGCAAAGCCGTGTGGTCGAGGTCGCCGTGCTCGACGAGCGCGAGCGTGCGCGGGATCGGCGTCGCGGTCATATGCAGCACGTGCGGCGTCAGGCCGTCGCGCGCTTTCGCGTCGAGCGCGGCGCGCTGGCGCACGCCGAAGCGGTGCTGTTCGTCGACGACGACGACCGCGAGGCGGGCGAAGCGGACCGCGTCCTCGATCAGCGCATGCGTGCCGACGACCAGCGCCAGCTCACCGCTGGCGAGCTTGCCGAGCACGTCTCTGCGGCGCGCGCCGGGGGTCGAGCCGGTCAGCAGCGCCAGCTGCAGCGTGTCCCCTCCGATCAGCGACTGGATCGTCGCGAAATGCTGCTCGGCGAGCGTCTCGGTCGGCGCCATCAGCGCGCCCTGCCAGCCCTGCTCGGCCGCGCGCAGCAGCGCGAACAGCGCGACGACCGTCTTGCCGGATCCGACCTCGCCCATCAGCAGCCGCTGCATCGCGTGCTCGCGGCCGAGGTCCTCGTCGATCACCGCCATCGCGTGGCGCTGGTCGTCGGTCGGCTCGAACGGCAGGCCGCTCGCAAGCCAGCGCGTCGTCAGCTCGCGCTCGCCGCCGAGCTGGGGCGCTCGCGATCTCGCTTCGCGCGCGGCGCGGCGGCGCAACAGGCCGAGCTGAAGCAGCAGCAGCTCGTCGTAGGCAAGTCGCCGGCGGCCCTCGACAGGATCGCGCGGCGCGGTCGGGAAGTGGACAGCCGTCAGCGCAGCCTGACGGTCAGGCAGGCCGTCGGCGACGCGCACGGCGGCCGGCAGCGGCTCGACGACGTCGGCGATCCTGTCGCGGTGCTCCTGCGCGAGCGCGAGCAGCTGGACGGAGCCGATCCCCTCGCTCGCCGGGTACTGGGCGATCTGGTCAGCGCCGGCGACCTGCTGCGTCGTCGGCGCGTGTCCGGAGACTCTGAAGTTCCGCTGGCCCAGGCGGCCGGTCAGCATCAGCCGGGTCCCGGGGAGGTAGCGCTCGACCAGCCACGGCTGGTTGAAGAAGACGACTCTCAGCGCGCCCGTCTGGTCAGCGACGAGC
>DASYEC010000084.1:0-54690 GCA_036499225.1 Conexibacter sp. | reverse complement strand
GGTGGTGACGTCGATGGGCGGTGACCCAAGCGAGCGCTCTGACACGCTGCGCGCCGAGGGCTTGCGCAAGCGCTACGGCGGCCTCATCGTGCTCGACGACGTCTCGCTGTCGCTGCCGAACAGCGGGCGGCTCGGCGTGATCGGGCCCAACGGCTCGGGCAAGACGACGCTGCTCGGCGCGCTGTCGGGCTTCATCCCCGCCGAGGGCGGCGTGTGGATCGAGGGGCGCGACCTCAGCCACGCCTCGGCGTCGCGGCGCGCGCGGGCCGGGATCGCGCGCACCTTTCAGATCGCGGCCGTCGTGGAGGCGTGGACGGTCTACGACAACATCGCCTTCGCGGCCGCCGCGCACCGCAAGCTCGGCTGGGGCCGATGCGTGCCGCTGCGGCACAACGGCGCGGTGCGGGCCGAGGTCGAGCAGGCGGCTGAGCGGTGGGGGCTGGGCGAGCTGCTGAGCGTGCCCGTCTCCGAGCTGTCGTACGGGATCGTGCGACGGACCGAGCTGGCCGTCGCGACGCTCGGCGAGCCGCGGGTGCTGCTGCTCGACGAGCCCGCTGCGGGCCTCTCGCACGAGGAGGGCGCCGGCGTGATGCAGACCGTCCGCGAGCTCTTCCCGACGACCGGCATCGTGCTCGTCGAGCACGACATGGAGATCATGTTCGACTTCTGCGAGGAGCTGCTCGTGCTCGACCACGGCAAGGTGATCGCGAGCGGAGACCCCGCCGAAGTCCGCGCCGACCCACTCGTCAGGGAGGCATATCTGGGGAGCGTGGTGTGATCGGCGCCGCCTTCAACGTACGCGTTGCCTGGCTCGCACCGTGCGGGTGCTCGTATGGCCGGAGCGTGACGCGATGAGCCGTCCCCTCCTCGACGTCGACCGGCTCGACGTCTCCTACGGCGCCGCGCAGGCCCTGTTCGGCGTCACGTTCGCGGTCGCTCCGGGCGAGCGGCTGGCGATCCTCGGCAACAACGGCTTCGGCAAGACAACGCTTGCGCGGACGATCGCCGGGCTGATGGCGCCTGTCGCCGGGCGGATCGCGCTCGACGGCGAGGAGATCGCCGCACTGCCGGCTCACCGCGTCGCGGCGGCCGGGATCGGGCTGGTGCCGCAGGGGCGGCACGTCTTCGCGTCGCTGACGGTGGAGGAGAACCTGCGCGTCGCGGCGACCGAGCCCGAGCACCACCGCCGCTGGCGCGAGGTGTACACGCTCTTCCCGCGGCTTGAGGAGCGACGGGGCCAACGGGCTTCGAGCCTGTCGGGCGGCGAGCAGCAGATGCTCGCGATCGGCCGTGCGCTCGTGCGCCGCCCGCGGCTGCTCGTGCTCGACGAGCCGACCGAGGGCCTCGCGCCGCGCGTCGTCGAGCAGCTGTGCGACGCGCTGCGAGAGCTCGTCGCCGGCGAGCAGTTGGCACTGCTGTTGATGGAACAGCGGATCGCGTTCGCCGAAGCGCTCTGCGACCGCGTCGTGGAGATGGACGGGCGCGGGCGGCTGGCCGGGTCAAGGTGAGAGGCGGGGCAGTTGCCGACTTTCGCCGGGCCGTCCGCGCCGGCGCGTGGCGCGGCCCGACGCGCGGGGTCGCGCCGGGGACCGTGCAGTGCAACCTGATCGCGCTGCCACGCGAGTGGGCGGACGGGTTTGGGGCGTGGTGTGCGGCGAACCCGGCGGTGGCGCCGGTGCTGGCGCGGTCGCTGCCCGGCGACCCGCGGATGCCGGAGCTCGGGCCGATCGACCTGCGCACCGACCTCCCGCGCTACCGCGTTTTCCACGACGGCGTGGAAAGCGAGCTGCGCGACGACGTCCGTGAGCTGTGGGACGACGAGCTGGTCGCGTTCGCGTTCGGCTGCTCGTTCTCGCTTGAGGAGGTGCTGCGGCGCGAGGGCGTCGAGCTGGCGTACGAGCAGCGCGGGTTCGGCGGCGCGATCTATCAGACCGATCGCGAGACGCGCACGGCCGGCGGCTTCACGGCGCCGCTCGTCGTCTCGATGCGCCCGTTCACCCCCGACGCGGCGCGCCGCGCGGTCGAGGTCAGCCGGCGCTATCCGCTGCTGCATGGCGCGCCGGTGCACGTCGGTCATCCCGCCGCGCTTGGCGTCACGCTCGACGCGCCGCTCGACACGATCGGCGCCCCTTCGCTCGCGCCCGGCGAGGTCGCCGTCTTCTGGGCCTGCGGCGTGACCCCACAGCTCGCGCTCGCAACCGCCAGGCCACCGCTCGCGATCACCCATCTCTCTGCTCACATGCTGGTGACGGACCTGCCGCTCGAGCAGTTGGCGCGGCGGTAAGCGGCACGCCCGCTGTCGGTGGCGATCGCCACCCGCAGGTCGAGCCCGGCGATCGTCGCTGGGCAGCGTCAGCCCGACGAGCGGCGCGTGGACCAAATGTGGGCGACGGGGCGCTGGGGGAAGCGGACGCAAGTGCCCTCGCTAGGATCGCCCGCGTGACTCTGACGCTTATGCACAACCCGCACTGCCCCACCTCGGCGAACGCGCTCGACGCCCTCACAGAGGCCGGCCACGACGTGACCGTGCGCAAGTACCTGCTCGTCGCCGAGCGGCTGTCCGAGGCCGAGGTGCGGTCGCTCGCCGAGCGGCTGCAGGGCGACCCGGTCGACGCGATGATCCGGCGCGACAAGAAGTACCAGGAGCTCGGCCTCGAGGCTGGCGGGCTGGACCTCGACGCGGTCGTCGCGATCCTCGTCGAGCACCCGGCGCTGCTGCAGCGCCCGATCCTCGACGACGGCACCAACGTCGTGATCGGCCGCCCGCGCGACCGGCAGCGGGCGTGGGCCGTGGCCGGGAGAGCGGTCGTCGAGGCGTAGGGGTCGCGGGCGGGGGGGGTCAGCTCCTACGCCCGGGGCAGTACGCAGCTTCCACGTCGGGCGGGATGCACGCCGGTGCAGGAAGCGCGAGCATCGCGGGCGGGCGGCCGAAGCTCACCCCACAATCCACCGAAACGATGGCTAGTGTCGGTGGCGATTCATCATGCCCCTCCCCGTACTCCTTGTGCTCGACGGCGACCGGGACGTCCTTGCCGACGTCACGGGGCAGCTCGGGCCGCGCTACGGGCGTGACTACCGGGTCGAGGGGACGAGCGATCCGGGACGGGCTTTGGCGGTGCTAGAGGGGCTCGCCGACGGCGGTGAGGAGCTGGCCCTGGTGCTGGCGGGGAAGTCGCTGTCAGACGCGACGGGCGGTGAGCTGTTCGAGCGGGCCCGGCAGCTCCACCCGCATGCCAAGCGCGGGTTGATGGTTGCGCCGGGCTCGTTGGCCGACCCGTCGATGGCCGAGACGATCGTCGACTCGATCGCGCTGGGCCGCATCCACTACTACGTCCCGGTGCCGGCGGAGGCGCCGGACGAGGTCTTCCATCACGCCATCTCGACCTTCCTGCTCGAGTGGGCGACGGAGCGGCGCAAGGTGCCGCACACGATCCGCGTCGTCGGCGAGGCGTGGTCGGGGCGCGCCTACGAGCTGCGCGAGACCTTCGAGCGCTGCGCCGTTCCACACGACTTCTGCCTCGCGGACTCCGAGCGGGGGCGCCAGCTGCTGAAGCAGGCCGGACCCGACGCGAAGCTGCCGCTGATGCTGCTGCCGGATGGGAGCATGCTGAGCGACCCGTCGAACGCCGAGATCGCGGCGGCCGCCGGCGCGCCGCCCGACTTCGACGAGCGCGACTTCGACGTGGTGATCGTCGGCGCCGGGCCTGCTGGCCTGTCGGCGGCGGTCTACGGCGCCTCAGAAGGTCTGCACACGCTCGTCGTCGACGAAGGCGGCATCGGAGGCCAGGCGCGGTCGAGCTCGCTGATCCGCAACTACCTCGGCTTCCCGAGAGGGGTCAGCGGGCAGCGGCTCGCCGAGCAGGCGTACGAGCAGGCCTCCGTCTTCGGCGCGAGCTTCGTCTTCATGCACCCGGCAAGCGGGCTCAGCCGCGCCGGCGAGAAGCTCACCCTCTCGCTCGCCGACGGCCGCAGCGTCAACGCGGCTGTTGTGATCCTCGCCACCGGCGCCAGCTATCGCCGTCTGGGGGTGCCCGCGCTTGAGGCGCTGATCGGCGCCGGCGTCTTCTACGGCGGTCCGGCGTCGGAGGCCCATGCGCTGACCGGCGCGGAGGCCTTCGTCGCGGGCGGCGGGAACTCCGCCGGGCAGGCCGCGCTCTACCTCGCGCGCTTTGCTCGCCGCGTCACCCTGATCGTGCGCGGCCCGTTGCTCGAAGCCGGCATGTCGCACTACCTCGTGCAGGAGATCGAGGCGACGCCGAGCATCGAGGTGCGCACCGGCACGACGGTCGTCGGCGGCGGTGGCGACGGCCGTCTGCAGCAGCTTGTGCTGCGCGACGGCGCTGCCGGCTCCGACGAGCAGGTCGCCGCCGACGCGCTCTTCGTGCTGATCGGCGCGCGCCCGCACACCGACTGGCTGCCCGGCGAGATCGCACGCGACCAGCATGGCTTCCTCTACACAGGCGAGGGCTCCGCGAGCCGTGACGGCTGGCCGCTCGAGCGCCCGCCGTCGGCGCTGGAGACGAGCATGCCCGGCGTCTTTGCGGCGGGCGACGTTCGGCATGGCTCGGTCAAGCGCGTCGCCTCGGCGGTCGGGGAGGGGTCGATCGCTGTCCAGCTCGTGCACGGCCTGCTCGACGCGCTCCCGCAGCGCGTGCGCTGATCGCCGCGCAGGCCCGCTCGCGAAGAGCGCGCGCCCGCTCTGCGGGACCGGGTCCGAAGCGAGCGACGCCGCGGCTGGGTCGCTCTACGAGCGATCGCCTACAACGACGCCAGCACCCGCGCGACGCCGTCCTCGTGCACCGCTGCGGTGAGCTCGTTGGCCGCTTCCACCACGTCGGCGGGGGCGTCGCCCATCGCGACGCCGCGGCCGTGGGCGGCGGCCCAGCCGAGCAGGTCGATGTCGTTGCGGCCATCGGCGACGGCGATCACCCGCTCGCGCGGGATGGCGAGCTCGCGGCGAACTCGCTCCATCGCCCGCGCCTTGTTGACGCCGTCGGCCGCGATGTCGAGCCAGGCGGTCCAGCCGATCGCGTAGCTCACCCGCTGCAGGCCCATCCGCTCGACGACCGCGAGGAACTCCCTGTTGTCATGCTCGGGCGAGATCACGACGACGCGGGTTGCCGGGCGGTCCAGCAGCTGATCGAACGCGACGTGCTCGCTGTCGAGGCCGATCGTCGCGTCGGGGAACGGCTCCGTGTAGCGATAGTGACCGAGCTCGTCCTCGACCGCGAAGCGGGCGCGCTCCAGGTGCCCGCGGATCGACCGCAGCACGTCGCTTGGGTCAAACGACTCGACCCATTCGCGCCGGTAGCCGGTCGGCGCCGCGGGGTCGCGGCGCAGCGTGATCGCGCCGTTGGAGCAGACGAGGAACCGCGGCGTGATCCCGAGCCGCTCGAGCAACGGGACGGTCGCCGCCGCCGAGCGGCCGGTCGCGAGCGTCACGTGGTGACCGGCCGCCTCGACACGCCGCACCTGCGCGATCACCACATCGCTGATCGAGCCGTCCTTGTGCAGCACGGTGCCGTCGACGTCCAGCGCGACGAGCCAGTGCGGCTCGCTCATGAGCCGTGTGGGAGCGCCAACCCCGTCCCGGCTCTCGTGACGCCGCGCTCGTTGCGTCGAATTAACAGCTGCGCCGCGAGGCTGCTGAGCGCCAGGAGAACGGTGAGCACGCTGTAACCGTAAACGGTCGGCTTGATCCCAAGCGGATCGGACAGCTCGCCGGCGATCACGATCGGCACGCCGAACGCGACGTAGGAGATGATGTAGATGACGGAGACGACACCCGCCCGCTGATGCTCTGGCGCGAGCGGGAAGATCAGGCGCAGCGCCGCGGTGAACGAGGCGCCGAAGCCGATTCCGGCGATCGCCTGGCCGACGAACATCAGCGGCAGGCTGCCAGTGATCACGCCGGCGATGATCGCGATCGGCCCGACGATCGACGCGTAGATGCCGAGCGTCATCGCGCGCCGCGGGTCCAACCGGACGGAGAGCAGCCCGACGACGGCCGACATCGCCGGCGCGATGAACCCGGCGACGCCGTTGAGCAGGTCGCTGTCGTGATGGAAGACGGAGCCGACCATGCTCGGCGCAAGGCCGCCTGAGAGGCCGGCGAGCATCCAGACCGCCGCGATCACCGGCCCTGCCGCGATCACCTCGCGGCGCGTCGCTGGCGGTATCGCGACGCGCGGGATCAACGAGCGCAGCGCGCCCGGGGCGCGGGTGACGCTCTCCGGCGAGAGCGCGACGACGCCGATCCCGACGACCGTGATCACGGTGAGGACGATGAAGGCGATCGAGTTCGCGCCGGTCGTCAGCTGGGCCGCGAGGCCGGCGAGCAGCGAGCCGACGGCGAGGCCGCCCGTCACGGTGACGCTGCCGAGCGTCGTCCCCAGTCTCTTACGGTTGGCCGGGGCGACCTCGACCATCATCGCGGTGAACGCCGTCGTCGCTGCGCCGGTCGCGACGCCCTGCACGATGCGGCCGACGATCACCCATTCGATCCCCGGAGCGATGAGGAAGATGACGTTCGACGCCAGCTGAACGACGAGCGCGCCGATCAGCACCGGGCGCCGGCCGATGTGATCAGACAGCGGCCCGAGCGTGAGCAGCGCGCCGAGGAAGCCGACCGCGTAGACGGCGAACGCGAGCGTGAGCAGCGACGCCGAGAAGTGCCACTCCTCTCTGTAGACGACAAGCAGCGGGGTCAGCACGCCGGCCGCGAGGTAGAGGCCGGTGAACGTGATCGCCGCACCGGCCAGCGCCAGCCCGGCCGGAAGAACGGGGCGGTGTCGGGCGGCGGGCGTCACGTCGACACCCACTCTCCGTTCGCGACGATCGCGAGGTCCTCGAGGCCGAGCTCCCTTCCGGACTCGGTGCGCGCGCCGATCACCACTGGCTCGCCGGTGCCGCGCTCGACCAAGAGCAGCGGCGCGCCCTCCTCCTCCTGCAGGTACTTGTTGCCCCACTGCATCATCGCGAAGACAGCGGGGAGCAGGTCCCGGCCCTTCTCCGTCAGGAGGTACTCGCTCCGCGTCCGCTTGCCCAGCTCCTGGTACGGCTGCTTGATGAACAGGCCGACGTCGGTCAGCTGCTTGAGCCGCGACGCGACGATCGCCTCGGTGATCTTCGTGCGCCGCGCGAAGTCGTCGAACCGTGTTGTGCCGTAGAGGGCCTCGCGGAGGATCAGCATCGACGAGCGGGTGCCAATGACGTCCATCGTCTTCGCGATCGAGCAGTTGTCCAGCCGCCATCTGCTGCGGTCGGCCAGTGCACCTTCAAATGTGAGCGCCATGACGTCTCCTAGCTACTCTGAATTCAACACAGTTTGACGATAGCCGCGCGCTTTAGTCAGTGATGAGCACGACGCCCGTCGCCGCGCTCAGCGCCTCCAGGGTTCTTTGCGCCGCCTTGTCGATCTGAACCCGCGGCTGCGCAGGCTTCTCCTGCTGGTGGTAGGTGTCGGGCCCGTAGAACTGGCCGTAGCTGAGGACAACGCCGCCCTCAGCGAGCACGGCGCGCTCCAACTCGCTGGCGGCGTCGGCGTCGCGCCCGTCGGGCAGTTCCCACGCGACTGTCTGGGCAAGGATCTTCGGCGACCCGCTCTGGCGCGCGGCCTCGATCAGGTTTTGGTTGCCCTCGGTGCGGATGCGAGCGTTCAGCTGGTCGTGGTCGCTGATCTTCGTCATGTCGTCAGGCAGGTCCGTCAGCTCGTTTACGATCACGTCGGGCTTGAACTCGCGGACCGATTGGAACAGCGCCCCGCGGTCGAACACGTCGCAGACGATCGGCTCGGCCCCGAGGCTGCGCAGGGACTCCGCTTTGCCGGGCGAGCGCGTCATGCCGCCAACGACATGGCCAGCCTCCACCAGAAGGGGAATCAGCCGCTGCCCTATCACGCCGGATGCACCGGCGAGGAATACACGCATTTCAGCACGTCCTAACTATATAAAACAGTAGTCAGAAGTCTAGCGGCTGGCTACTGAATCGTCTAGTCAGCGTCCCGGAACGGCGAAACCTGGCGCGTACGTCACGCCACGGTCCGCCCTCGTCGGGGGCGCCGTCGGCCGGCCTGCGCTGGCTACCCGCCGCGGACGAGCACGACAGCGTCGAGTTGGTTGAGCTTCGACCCGGCCGCGACTGCGTCCTTGAAAGCGTTGGGGTCGAGCTCGTGCCCCACCTGGGCGCTCAGCTCCGCCTCGCTGCGGCGCATCGACGGCCAGGCGCGCAAGCCGGCGCGGGCCCGCAGCCCGTTGGCCGCCCCCAGCGCTGTCGCTGCCTGCCGTGCGTCGCCGTCCGCCAGCGCGAGGCGGGCGAAGGCCACGAGCGAGAAGGTCACCGTCTGCGTGCTGAGCTCGGCGTGCTCGCTCGCGTCGACCGAGGCTGCGAGTTGCGCCCGCGCCTCGCCCAACTGCCCCGACCTGACGGCCAGCGAAGCGAGCTGTGTTCGTGCACCAGATTCCAGCCATGTGCTGCCGAGCTGGCCGCCGAGCGCGCTGGCAGCGGTCAGGTGCTCGCGCGCGGCGTCGAGCCGGCCGAGCGTCATCTCCAGCAACCCGACGGTCAGCTCCGACCACGCCATCAGCGGGTCGTTCTGCTCGCGAAAGCCGTCGAGCGCGCGCGTGGCCGCCTGCAGCGCGCCGTCGAAGTCGTCGGCGATCGGCAGCGTCCACGCGACCGCGAGCTGCGTCGCGCTGTCGAGATAGCGATCGTCGACGCGCCCTTCGAGCCGCCGCATTCCTTGCACCGCAGCGCGAGCGCTGTCGTCGTCGCCGACCTCGATCGCCGTGGCGGCCGCCGTCAGCAGCACCTCGGCATGCGCGCGGTCCTCCAACGCGTCGGCGCGCAGCAGCAGCTCCTGGATCCACGCGCGGCCTTCGTGCATGCGATCCCGCATCTGCCAGAACAGCCAGTTGTTCTGACAGAGGACCAAGAGCATGTGTGGCAGCGGCGCGATGTCGTGCGCGAAGAACCAACGGATCGCGACACCGAGGTTCCCCTCCTCGGTCCGCAGCCGCTCGGCCCACTCGGCCTGTCGCTCGGCGGGGCGGTCCGTGTCCTCCACGAGCGCGCGGAAGTACTGCGCGTGCCGCCGCTCGACGTCGGCCAGGTCGTCGCTGGCGGCAAGCCGCTCGGCGGCGAGCTCGCGTATCGCCGCGAACATGCGGAAGCGCGGCCCGGCCGCACTCGGGTCGACGGTCACGAGGCTGTGCCCGGCGAGCGCGTCGAGCAGGTCGAGCGTGCGGTCCTCGCCGAGGCCGGAGACCTGCACGGCCGCGTCGATCGTCCAGACGTCGAGGAAGACCGACAACGTCGCAAGCATCCGCTGCTCGGCGTCGTCGAGCAGGCCGACGCTCCACTCGACGGTCGCGCGCAAGGTGCGCTGACGCTCGGGAAGGTCAACCGGCCCGGTGCCCAACGCGTCGAGCCGGTTGCCGAGCCGCGCGAGCAACGCTTCTGGCTCGAGCAAACGGGCACGCGCCGCCGCTAGCTCGATCGCCAGCGGCAGGCCGTCGAGGCGACGGCAGATCTCGACGATTGCGCAGGCGTTGTCGTCGGTCAGGGCGAAGTCGTACCGGACCGCCTGGGCGCGGTCGACGAACAGCTGGACGGCCGGAAGGGCGGTGAGCTGCTCGATCGTCAGCGCCTCAGAGGAAGGCGGGACCGTCAGCGGGCCGACGATGAATTCATGCTCGGCCCGCAGCCGCAGGACTATGCGGCTCGTCGCGAGGATCTCGAGGTTGGGGCAGCGGGCCAGCAACTGGTCAAGCTCCGGCGCGACGGCGACCACCTGTTCGAGGTTGTCGAGCACGAGCAGCGTTGGCGTCTGGGCGAACTGCTCGACGAGAACGTCCAACGGCGGGCGGGCGCCCTCGATCGTCACGCCGATCGCGCCGGCGATCCGCGGCAGCACGAGATCGGGCTGCGCGACGGAGGCGAGCGGGACGAACACGGTCCCGCGCTGGTAGCGGTCGTCGAGCCGCTCGCCCACCGCGATCGCGAGCCGCGTCTTGCCGATCCCGCCGGGGCCTGTGAGGGTGACGAGTCTGACCTCCGGCTTAGCGAGCAGCTCGACGATCTCGGCGATGTCGTGCTCGCGACCGAGCAAGGTGGTCGAGACGACCGGCAGCGAGCGCGGGGCGCGGTAGTTGCTGGACGCGGTGGCCGGCGCCTGCGACCCGGCGGCGGCGGCCGGGCTGCCCGCCGCCGCGAACCGCTCGCTCAGGAGCAGCGCGAGGTCGTCGCGCACCAGTCTCGCGAGCTCGCGCGGCGTGTGGAAGCTGCGGTACGAGTCGGTCCCCTCCGCGCGCAGCTCGTCAAGCATCGCCGCCAGGCCGGGCTCCCGCTCGGGTGCTGGCGTCTTGACGTAGAGCAGGCGAGGGATCGCGTGCGAGAGCCGCAGCTCGTCCTCGACTCCGGAGATCTCCATCCCCGGCCCGACCCACCCGTAGCGCTGCCAGTAGAGGCCGATGAAGATGTCGGACTGCGCGAGGTAGGCGCGGTACAGCTCCCGCGGGGGATGCGGCCGCGCGCCGAGCTCGAACAGCACCGGCGTGAGCCTGAGGCCCGAGATCGCCCGAGCGACCGCCGCCCGCTCGTCCGCGAGCTCGGCCATCGTGGAGCTGACGAAGACCCGCAGCCGCTGGTCCGGGGTGCGGATAGAGGCGGTGGCCGGCTGCGGGTCCATCAACTGCGGGTACCCGATCGTCGCCAGTGCGCCCTACCCGAACGTGAAGACGTACGCGCGCACGCCGGCGTCTAGGAAGGTGATCTCACAGGTGCGCTCGGCGGCGCCGTCGGCCTGGCGGATCAGCTGGTACATGCGCGGCTCGTCGAGGGTGCCGGCGCCGTAGTCGTCGATGTCGAGGCCATGGTCGTCGCGCGGCGGGTGATCGTCGAGGCGGATGGCGAAGCGCGACGCCGCGCCCGACGGCGGCGGCGCGAGCACGAGGTTGACGTCACGCGCGCGGAAGCGGAACGTGATCGAGCCGCCGGCGTGGGCGAGCAGGGCCGACTCGTCCTCGACCCGCCAGTCGCCAGAGAACGCCCATTCGTTGAGCGCGAGGTCGTCCGGCGAAGCGACGCGCCCGACGCCGCGGCGGGCGCCGACGTAGGTCTCCCCCGTCCCGAGCGCGTCCCAGTCGGCCGCCTCGGCAAGCCCGGTCGCGTCGATCGAGGCGGGCTGCTCGTCGATCCCGAGCAGCTGCTGGATCGTCCGCTCGATCTCCTCGTAGGCACCCTCGCCGAAATGGCGGAAGCGAGCGCGCCCGTCGCGGTCGACGAGGTAGAGCCCCGGCCACGCCTCGTTCTTCAGCGACCGCCAGATCGCGAAGTCGTTGTCGAGCACGACGGGGTACTCGATCCGCAGCTCGCTGACGGCGCGACTCACGTTGTCGACCTCGTGCTCGAACCCGAACTCCGGCGAGTGCACTCCGACGACGACCAGCCCTCGGTCCCGATACCGGGCATCCCACGCCTGCACGTACGGCAGCGTCCGCAGCCAGTTGACGCACGAGTAGGTGCCGATGTCGATCGCGACGACCTGCCCCCGCAGGCCCTCCGCCGTGAGCGGCTCCGAGTTGATCCAGACAGCCGCGCGGTCAAGCGCGGCGAGCGCGTTGTGGCTGGGGTCGGAGTGGGAGGAGGACATGGCATCAGGTGTACCCACTCCCCAGCGCATCGCTTTTCTGGATTGTCGGGATTAGGATCGGCCGATGACGACACGTGTGGTGGTGCTCGGGGCAGGGTTCGGCGGGCTGGAGCTGTGCACGACGCTCTCCGAGGCGCTCGGCGACCGCGTCGACGTGACGGTGATCGACAAGAACGACGCGTTCGTGTTCGGCTACTCGAAGCTCGACGTGATGTTCGGCCGCACGACGCCCGAGGCGGTCCGGCTGCCGTACCGCGACGTCGTGAAGCCCGGCGTCCGGGTGCTGCGTGAGACGGTCACGGCGATCGACCCCGAGGCCCGTCACGTGACCACCGACGCGGGCGTCCACGAGGCGGACGTGCTCGTCGTCGCGCTCGGCGCCGACTACGACGTCGACGCGACGCCCGGCCTCGCCGAGGGCGGCAACGAGTTCTACTCCGTCGCCGGGGCCGAGCGCCTCGCCTCGGTGATCCCGACGATCTCGCACGGCCACATCGTGATCGGCGTCTGCGGCGCGCCGTTCAAATGCCCGCCGGCGCCGAGCGAGTGCGCGCTGCTGCTGCACGAGGCGCTCGTCGCGCGCGACGTGCGAGACGCCTGCCAGATCTCGTTCGTGATGCCCCTCGGCACGCCGGTGCCTCCGTCGCCGGAGACCTCTGCCGCGCTGCTGGAGGCGTTCTCCGAGCGCGACATCGCGTTCATCGGCGGCCGCCGCATCGCCGCGGTCGACCCAGCACGCAGCGTCGCCACGCTCGACGACGACAGCGAGCTGGCGTTCGACCTGCTGCTCGGCGTCCCCAAGCACCGCGCGCCAGATGTCGTGATCGCCAGCGGGATGACCGAGAACGGCTACATCCCGGTCGACTCGGCCACGCTCGCGACGCGCTACCCGGGCGTCTACGCCGTCGGCGACGTCGCGACGGCCGGCGTGCCGAAAGCCGGCGTCTTCGCCGAGGGCGCCGCGCGGGTCGTCGCGCAGACGATCATCGCCCAGCTCGGAGCCGGCCCCGCCCCGAGCCGCCACCTCGGCCAGGGCACGTGCTACATCGAGTTCGGCGGCGGCCGCATCGGCAGCGTCGAGATCGACTTCCTCTCCGGCCCCGAGAGAACCGGCACCTTCCACGCCCCCTCAGCCGAGCAGACGGCGCTCAAGGAGCGCTTCGGCACCACCCGCCGCGCGCGGTGGTTTGGGCGGTGAGGGGCGGCTAGGCGGGCCGCCGCTACACCCGCGCCTTCCCGGCTGACCCGAACAGGTCGATGCGCTGCTCGACGACGTCCTGCACGGCGCGGATGATCGGGCCGATCAGGCGGACGATCGCGTACTCCTCAGGGTTGTCTCTGAGCTGTCGCTCGAGCGTGGTGCGGTAGGCGTAGCGGAGGTCGGAGTTGATGTTGACCTTGCTGACGCCGATGCGGGCCGCGCCCTGGAAGAAGTGGCCGGGGGTGCCGCTGCCGCCGTGGAGGCTGATGTTGACGTCGATCGCGTCGCGGATCTGCTGGAGCAGGTCGAGGTCGAGGACCTTCGGCACCGGGTAGCGGCCGTGGAGGTTGCCGACGGCAGCGGCGAAGGTGTCGATCCCCGTCGCGGCGACGAACGCCTGGGCGCCCGCGGGGGTCGAGAAGGTCTTGCGCACCTCCGCGTAGTCGATCTCCTCGGTGTAGACGTTGGAGCTGCCACCGAAGTAGTGCGGCTCGCTCTCGATCAGCGCGCCGGTGGTCGCCTTCGCGTACGCGACGATCTCGCGCGTGGCGGCGATGATCTCGTCGTCGCTGGCGTCGTGCTTGCCGTGGCTGTAGTCGATGTGGACGAGCTCGAAGCCGGCGTCGATCCCGGCCTTGGCCGTCTCGACGGTGGGGCTGTGGTCGAGGTTGACGTACATCTCGACGCCCAGCTCGGCGCGGTAGTTGTCGACCATCGCGCGCATGTTGGCCAGCCCGATCGCGTCGACCTCGCCCTGGCTGACCTCGACCAGCACCGGCGAGCTCTTTGCCTGCGCGGCGCGTGCGATCGCGACGAGCGTCTCCTGGTTGTCGACGTTGAAGGCGCCGACCGCGAACCGCTCGCTACGGCTGCGCGCCATCAGCTCTCGGGCGCCGCGAATGTTGTCGTGCACGAGCTGAGTTCCCTCCAGGAGCGGTCTCTTATCGCGCCGGCGCCGCGCGCGGACGCTGAATCGAGGGTACCCAGTGACTTCGAAGAATCAGCGCCCGCCCCGGAGCGGCACGACGACGCCCCGGGCGTTCGGGCACACTCGAAAGGCCAGCCATGAGACACCTCGCTCGCTCGCTCCTCGATCGATCGCCCGTCAGCGGTCGCACGATCGACCGCCTTCAGAAGCTGGCGATCAACCCGCTCGACCGGCTTGCCTTCGCGCTCGGCGCTCCGCCGCCGGGCGACGCGCTGATCGAGACGATCGGGCGGCGGACCGGACGGGCGCGCGTCACACCGGTCTGCGACGGCCTCGATGGCGACACCTTCTGGATCATCGCCCAGCACGGGCACGACGCCGATTACGTCCGCAACCTCGAGGCCAACCCGCGCGTGCGGGTGAAGGGGAGCCTGTCGCACGACGGCTGGCGCGCGGGCACGGCTCACGTCCTCGACGACGACGACCCCGAGGAGCGCGTTCGGATCCTCAGCAGCGGGAACCGCTGGCGGCGGCTGTGCCTGCAAGCGTCGACGTCGGTCGGCACGAGCCCGCTGACCGTGCGGGTCGATCTCGATGCCGAGGAAAGGCGGGCTGACGTGGGCGCAGAGGAGCGGAGCGCCGTCGCGGCGAGCGGTGGCTGCGGGCGAGCGCTCGATCCCGCCGTGTTCGCTCCCGCGTCCGTGCCGGCCGCCACAGCCGAGGCGATCGAGGCGCTGCGCCGGGCGGGAGCGGCGACCGGAGCGCTGAGCGTCACGCACCTCGATGCGATGCGCGCGCCCCATCCCGACAGGCCCGGGCCGCTGCGCGTGGAGCCGCGCTCCGAGGACGCCGTCGAGCATGTGATCTACGGGCCGGGCGGGCCGTTGCGGCTGCACGTCCTCGCGCCAGGCGCGGTCCGTGCGTGTTACCTGCACCTGCACGGCGGCGGCTGGACGTTTGGCGCCGGCGACGATCAGGACCAGACGCTGTCACAGCTCGCGCGCGCAGCCGGAGTGGCGGTCGTCTCGCTCGACTACCGCCTCGCCCCTGAGCATCCGCATCCTGCCGCGGTCGAGGACTGCGTCGCTGCCATCCGCTGGCTCATCGCGAACGGAGCACGCGAGCTGGGCTGCGCGCGGGTCGTCGTCGGCGCCGAGTCGGCCGGCGCCAACGTCGCGGCGCTCGCGCTGCTGGCGCTCCGCGACCGCGGCGAGCTCGCCAGCGTCGTCGCGGCGAGCCTCGCCTACGGCGTCTACGACGTGTCGATGACGCCAAGCGCGCGCCGCTGGGGCGACGAGCGGATCGTGATCAGCACGCGTGACCTTGCGTTCTACGCCGACCAGTACGCGCCGCCCGCACGCCGTCGAGACCCCGACGTCTCGCCCCTCTACGCCGACCTACGCGACCTCCCGCCAGCGCTCTTCACCGTAGGCACAGGCGACCCGCTGCTCGACGACTCGCTGTTCATGGCAGCCCGCTGGCAGGCAGCCGGGAACGACGCACGCCTGTCCGTCTTCCCCGGCGCCCCGCACGAGCTGCTCAACCTGCGCAACCCGATCGCCGCCGAGCAGGAAGCCCGTGCTCGCATCGTCAGCTTCCTCGACGGCGTGTTGGGCGGCTGACGCAGCACGGCACCGGTTTGCACGGCGGCATGCGCCGCGCGGCGGAGGAGCAGTGGGCCCAGGTCACTATCGGCGGCTTCCGCGGTCTGACAGGGTACGGCCGCGATGACGCTCGACCCGGCGCCCGATCCGCTGCGACTGGCCCGTTCGGGAGAGGCGCGCGCGGGCTCAAGGGCGACGTCGAGCCGCCGCCGGTCGCTCACGCTGGCGGTCGGCGAGGTCGCGGTCACGGCGCTGCTCGGCGGGCTCGGGGTGCTCGCGGTGCTCTACTCCGGGGTCGCGCACCCGCCGCCGTGGCAGGCGGCGCTGTTCGTCGTCGGCGGCTGGGCGTACGTCGCGGCGGGGACGGTCGCGTGGGTGCGGCGCCCGAGCTGCCGCATCGGCCTGCTGATGACCGCCGGCGGCTTCGCGTGGCTGGCGGTCGCGCTTGCAAACTCGTCAGTGCCGGCGCTGGCGACGGTGGGGATGGTCGTCGGAACGCTGCCAGTCGCGATCGTGATCCACTTGCTGCTGGCCTTCCCCTCCGGCCGGCTCGGCGGGCCGGCGGCGCACGCGGCCGCACTCGCCGGCTACTTCGCCTGCCTCGTGCTGCAAGCGCCGGTCTACCTCTTCACCCCGCCCAGCCCGGTGCTGATCCAAGACAGCCCCTCTGTCGCCGACGCCGGGCTGCTCGCGCAGCGGATCGTCGGCGCGATGGCCGTGATCGCGACCAGCGTCATCGTCGGCCGCAGCCTGCGCGCGGCGACGCCGGCGCAACGCCGGCTGCTGGCGCCGCTGTCGGTGTATGGGATCGTCGCCGTGCTTGCCTTCCCGGCCGGGCCGGCGGTTGCCGACCTGCTGTTCAACGGCGGCGGGCTGACGCTGTTCATCGTGCAGATGACGGTGATGACCGGTGTGCCGATCGCCTTCGCCGTCGCGGCGCTGCGGGGCGGCTTCGCGCGCACCGGCGAGATCGAGGAGCTCGGCGCATGGCTCGGCGCCGACGACGCCAGCCGCCCGCAGCTGACCGACCTGCTCGCCGCGGCGCTCGGCGACCGCTCCGTGGAGCTGCTGTTCCGCGTCCCCGGCGAGCAGGGCTGGGTCAACGGCGCCGGCGTCTTCGCGGTGCCGCCCGCGGCGAGCGCCGGCCGTAGCGTCACCGAGGTCGAGCTGGCCGGGGAGACGATCGGCGCAATCGTCTACGACGCGACGTTGCTGCCCCGCTCGCAGGAGGTCCGCGATTTCGTGCGGGTCGTTGCGCTCGCGCTCGACCGCGAGCGCCTGACCGTCGAGCTGCGCGCCTCCCGCGCGCGCCTCGTCGAGGCTGGCGACGCCGAGCGCCGCCGCATCGCCCGCGACCTCCACGACGGCATCCAGTCCCGGCTCGTGCTGCTGTCGGTGCAGGCGGGGGTGGCGGCTGGGGTGGGCGCAGGGGTCGGCGAGCCGACAGCCGACGCCGTCACCGAGCTGCGGCTGGGGATCGCGACGGCGATCGACGAGCTGCGGGCGCTCGTGCACGGCGTGATGCCGGCGGAGCTGACCGAGCGCGGGCTGGCGGCCGCGGTCGAGGCGCTTGCCGACCGGATGCCGATCGAGGTCACGCTCGACCTCGGCGGGCTGGGTGTGCGGCTGCCGCCGACCGTCGAGAGCACCGGCTACTTCGTCATCTCCGAGGCGCTCGTCAACGCCGTCAAGCACGCCCGCGCCAGCGAGCTGGCGGTGACGCTCTCGCTGCACGACGGCGAGCGGCTGCGGATAGAGGTGCGCGACGACGGCATAGGCGGCGCGGGCAGCGGCCACGGCACCCGCTCGATGTCCGACCGCGTCGAGGCGCTCGGCGGCAAGCTGCGGATCGACAGCGCGACCGGCGCCGGCACGCGTGTCTACGTTGAGCTGCCATGCGGGTCGTGATCGGGGAGGACCAGCTGCTGATGCGCGAGGGGCTTGCGCTCGTCCTCGCGCGGGCTGGCTGCGAGACGGTCGCGGTCGCTGGCGACGGTGAGGAGCTCGTGCGCAAGGCCGACGCGCACCAGCCGGACGTCGTGATCGCTGACATCCGCATGCCTCCGACGCACACCGACGAGGGCTTGCGCGCCGCGCTGGAGCTGCGCGCGCGGCGCCCCGGCCTGCCGGTGCTCGTGCTCTCGCAGTACGTCCAGCGGCGCTATGCCGTCGAGCTGCTGGAGAGCGGAGAGCAGGGCGTCGGCTACCTGCTCAAGCAGCGGATCGGCGACATCGACCGCTTCGTCGGCGACCTGCGCCGCGTCGTCGCCGGCGGCTCCGTGCTCGACCGCGAGGTCGTCGCCGCGATGCTCCACCGACCCCGCCGCGGCGACCCGCTCGCACGCCTGACCGACCGCCAGCGCGAGGTGCTGGAGTTGATGGCCGAGGGCCGCAGCAACGCCGCGATCGCCGAGCAGCTCGTGATCTCGGAGAAGTCGGTCGCCCGCCACGCCGCCCACATCTACGACGAGCTCGCGATCGAGCGCAGCCCTGACGACCACCGCCGCGTGCTCGCCGTCGTGCGCTACCTGTCGGCGTGAGCGGCGCGCCCCGGCCGCTCGAGTGCGGCCGTCCGCACCCGACGCGAGGCGGCCGGCCTACGCCGCGCTCGCCGCCGCGTGCTCGAGCCGCGGGGTGAGGATGCAGCGCAGCGCGCCGCAGGTGAGCTGGACGGTTGCGCCGGCGATGAATCTGCGGTCGGTCGTCGCGTGCTGTGGGCGCAGCGGGGCGAGGCCGAGGCGCTCATGGGTCGCGCGCGAGGCTGCTGTCCGCAATGCGCCGAGCGCCTGGCGCTGGCCGTAGTGCCAGCCCGCCGCGACAAGGCGCTCACCGCGGTACAGCTGCCAGCGCCAGCGCCGCCCAAGCTGGTTGAGCGGCAACGGCTCGATTGTGTATGCGTAGGTGGGAACGTCCTCCTGCATGAGACTCAAGCTAGCGGGCGCGGTCGACAAACCGCGCCCAAGCAGCTCATTCCACCAACCCGCGCTCAGTTGTTTGACACCTGACAACGAGCCTGTGCATGATTCGGGCGCGCCACGTACGTGGCGCGCCTGCAGGCGTCCGCGCCGCGGTCGGCGCACGGTGCGGTAGGCCCCGTGCGCCGACCGTCGGCGCGTTCACGTCAGCCCCGGCTCGCCCCCCCGGCCAAGGTCGACGCGCAGGTGAAGGTCGCGGCCCGCCTCCGCGCTCCACGTCGCGCCGCCGTCGGTGCTGTAGCGCGTGTCGCCGCGGGCGTAGGGGTCGTCGTCGCTGTACGCCGTGCCGTAGCAGCCGCCGGTCGCGCCGGGCGCGCCGGCGACGAGCGCGAACCGCTCGCCCGCGCGCACGCGCACGGAGCTTCTGAGCGTCACCCATGACGGGGACCAGCTCAGCTCCGACGCCGCGACTGCGCGGGTGGCGAGCGTCGCGCCGAGCGTCCCGTCGGCGCTGACAGGCACGAGTCGCAGCTGCAGCGGCGCACTCGGGCTGCCGGAGCGGAAGCTCGTGTACGCGACGCGCGCGAGCGTGCCGGAGCGACGGACGGTGAACGTCTGCGCGCGGCCGACGCTGCCGGCAACGTCGCAATACGGGTGGAAGCCGGTGTCGCCGGTCTGCTCGCTGAAGCCGGCGGCGTCCCACCGCTCGTCGACGAGGTTCCACGGCAACGTCGCGCCATGCCCCGTCTGGACCGGGGCTCTGTACGACTCCTGGCAGCGCAGCGGCAGGATCGAGCCGTCGGCGGCGAACTGCAGCGGCTCCCAGTAATGCGTCGTCAGCGCCTCGTTCTTGGCGCCGTTGTTCCAGCGGTCGGACTGGTACAGGTAGACCGGGCCGTCGGTGCCGGGCAGCTGCGCGACGTCGGCCGGCTGGCCGCCGCAGGAGTTGGTCGTGATCTTCGTGCCGCTGATCACGGTCGGCGGGCGGTCCCATTGCGACAGGTCGCCCGAGAAGTCGTCGGACAGCAGCGCGCTGCCGTCGGGCGCGGTGATGCGGAGGTTGTCGAAGCGGGCGCTCTCGCTCCCGTTCTCACGGAAGCCGAACCGCCCTCTGGCGAGCGTGGCGTCGGTCGTTCTGTCGACGACCTGGCCGTCGATCGTCGTCGTGATCGTCGACCCGGCGACCGTCGTCTGCACTGCATGGGGCTCGCCGCCGCTGATCGCGAACGGCAGCGGCACGACGGTGTTGCTCGTGACCGCGCCGTTGCGGAAGACGACCTTCGTGAGGCTGCCTCGCTCCGCGCCCGGGTAGGGGTAGTTGCCCAGCAGCCAGGCGTAGGCGGTGCCTCTGTCGGCGGCGCGGAAGACCCAGCCGGCCTGCGCGTATCTGCCGCCCTCGCCGGTCTGCAGCGGGGTCACGTCGAAGCGCATCGTCGAGTCGGTCCAGTCGGCGCCTGCTCTGCTGAGCCCGATGTCACCACCGTCGACCTCAAGCGCGCCGTCGCTGAGTCTCCAATTGTCCGCGACAGTGCCGGAGCCGGTCCACGGGCCCATCGGCGATGGCGCGGTGATGTACGACGTGCCGGTCGCGCAGTAGCCGCAATTGGGGTCGGAGTAGGTGACGTAGTAACGGTTGCCGCGCCGGAACATCGACGGCGCCTCGGTGCTGCGCGTGCCGAGCCGCACGAACTGGCCGGTGCCGGTCGTGTAGGTGCGGTCGAGCCGCTCGACGACGAGCTCGCCGCTGTTCTGCCAGTCCGTGAAGGCGAGGTAGGCGCTGCCGTCTCTGTCGACGAAGACGTCGTGGTCGCCGTTGTTGACGCCCGGCGGGATCGTCTCGTTGACCCCGAGTCTCGGGACCGCCTGCTCGGTGAATGGCCCGGTCGGCTTCCGAGAGGTGAAGACGTGGTAGCCGACCGAGACGTCGTATGTGTTGATCCACAGCACGTAACGACGGGTCTTCGCGTTGTAGACGACGTGTGGGCGGAAGCAGCCGTACGTCGACCCGTTGCAGCGCTGCTGCCAGGTCGCGGTGTCCGGGTCGAACAGCGGCCCGCGATCGGTCCAGCTGACGAGGTCGGGCGAGCTGTAGACGCGGAAGCCGCAGAACGGCGAGTCAGCCGTCTGCCACTGAAAGCCGCAGCCGTACGAGGTGCCGTAGAGGTAGTACGTGTTGCCGAAGTGCTGGATCTCGCCGTCGTGCGCGTCGATCGCGTTGCCGTCGGTGTCGAAGCGCAGGGTTCTGCCGTCAACGTCTCCGTTGACGATCGTCGGGGCGGGCCGGTGGCCGATGCCTCTGAGGCCCGGGAGGCCTGGGAGGCCTGGGAGGCCCGCCAGGCCGAGCGCCGTCGTGCCCGCCGCCCGCGCGCCCATGCCCGCCCCCGCCGGCGCGGCCGACGCGTCAGCCGCCGCCCCAACCGTGCACCCCATCATGACCGCCAGCGCCGCGCATGCGGCCACAAGCGGCCCTCTCCATCTACCCATTCCGACCTCTCCTTGTCGAATCCGATCGATAACGGGCGATCTCGCGATCACCACCCGCTATCCGACCGCAAACCTACTCATTCGCCCACGGGCGCGTCAACGCGCGCGGTGTTCAGAGACAAGGAGGCCAAGCCCGCGTTATGCAGGATTTTTGTTCGCTGATGCTTGTGTCGCCCCCATCGCGCTGAGAGGATCGCTCGGAATGAGCGGCCTGACGCCAGCGGCGACACTGACACTGGCGGCACTCGCCGCAGCAGCGATCTCCCCGGCCGCCGTCGCGCGGCCCACCGCGATCCGAACACCGGGCTACCGGGGCACGACCGTCGCGCCGAGAACGTTGCCAGCAAAGGCGACGCTGCCGAAGCCGATCGAGCTGGCCGCCGAAGGGCGTGAGCCGCAGGTGCTCGTCGACGACGCCGGGACCGCCCACATCGTGTGGGTCGAGGATCGCGGCAACGACGCGGACGTGATCCGCTACTGCCGCATCAGACGCGGCGGCACCGGGTGCGAGACGACGTCGGAGCTTGTCCCGGCGCAGGACTACACCAACGGCAACGGCCCGGACGGCAACGCGGAGTACAGCGCTCCGCGGATCGTCTCGATCGGCGACGGGCTGGCGGTCGTCTCCAACCGGTATCCCAACCGCATCGCGGCGCCGGACGGCAACGTCCACCACTTCAACACGTATCTGTTCCTGTCGAGCAACGGCGGCGGCTCGTTCGACCCGGGCGTGCTGGTCGGGACCGGCGAGCTGAGCGGGCAGCCGGCCGTCTTCGGCAGCGGCGACGCCGCGCGCATCGGGCTGATCTCCGACACCGCGACCGGCGGCCCCTACTTCCAGGCGATCAGCGCCGGCCGCTACACCTCCAGCGAGGTCTCGTTCGGGGGCGACGGGCTCGACAGCAGCGTCGCCGCGACCGGCACGACGGTGATGGTGGCCTACCAGAGCATCGCGGGCACGACGTACGTCAAGACGTGGTCGGGGAACGGCGAGATCAGCGATCCGGGGACGTGGTCGACCGCCACGCTGTCCGACGCCGACCGGCCGCGCCTGACGTCCGGCCCGGCGGGCGTCTACATGATCAGCGAGGCCGGCTCGCGCGACTACTACGTTCGCAAGGTCACCCCGCCGGGCACGTTCGGCAGACGCGTGAAGGTCAGCGACACGCGCAACGCGAACATGCGCGACCTGTTCGAGGACGGCTCCGGCCGGCTCGTCGCGACATACGCCGACGGCAACGTCGACGGCCTGCTCGTCGCTCGCACCTCGACCGACGGCGGCCGCACGTGGACGCCGCGCGCCCCGCTCGTGCGGTCGCCGAGCAACGCGGGCTTCTACCGCACCGACGTCGCGACGGCCGCCGACGGCGGCGGCTTCGCGCTCTCCGAGTTCACGCCCGTGACGACCGGCGGCAGGATCGTCGCCGCGCCCCTCGGGCCGCAGAGCCCAACCGGCAAGCCGGGCCTCGGGAGCCTTCCGGGCGGCGGGGACGAAGACGCGAGCGTCGTCGAGAGCTGCCAGAAGGTCTCGTTCGCGGCGGTCGACGTCGTCGCGCCGGAAGGCTGCCTGCTCGGCGTCGCCGGCAGACCGGGCGTGCGCGTCTCGGAGGGGACGATCAGGCTCAACGGCCTCGAGCTCGTGCCGGAGGGGAACACGAAGATCCTGCTCAACGCGCGCGAGCGCACGATCAACACGACGGGCAGAGTGACCGTCCAACTGCGCGCTCCTGGCGTCGCGCCGGTCGTGCTCGCGCACAGAGAGCTGCACCTGCGGCTGCCCGGCGGTGCGGGCGCCGCAGCCGCCGCGGCATCGAGCGCGCCCGCGCGGGGTGGTGGCGGGGACGGCCCGACCGCCCGCGCCGCCGCCGACGAATGCTCCGACGACAACCTGATGGAGTTCAACGGCGACGCCTCAGGATCGGTCTTGAAGGGCTTCCCGATCAAGGGCACGGTCGACGTCTACATCAGCGAGGACTCGGTCTGCATCCCCGTCTCGCTCGAGCTGCCGAAGGCGTTCGGCGGGATCCGCGGCGACGCCGTCCTGCGAGCCGACAACAGCCGCGGCCTGCACCTTGACTCGCTGGAGATCAGAGCGTCGACGATCCAGGTCGGCGTCGTGCTGGTGGAGGACCTCGACGTCAGCTACAGAGCGAGCGGCGACGAGTGGAACGGCGGCGTGACGCTCAGCTTCCCGCCCGGCTGGACGATGGGCGCGACTGCGCATTTCAAGGGCGGCAGCTTCAGAGGGGCGACGATAACCGCCGGCTACTGGCCCGGCGTGCCCGTCTTCAGCGGCGTCTTCCTCAACCGCATAGGCGGCGGCTTCGACACCGACCCGCTGAGAGTGACCGCCGACGCGCGCTTCGGCGCGATACCGACCTCGCCGCCGAAGGGCTTCGTGATCGCCGTCGACGGGCATCTCGAGCTGCTGTTCGGCGACCCGTTCCAGATCACCGTCAGCGGCGTCGGCTCGATCTTCGACATCCAGCTCGTGAAGGCGCACGCGCTGGCGAACAGCGACCTCTACTTCGAGACGAAGGCGGAGGTCTCGCTCGACGTCTCGATCGCGGCGGTGCAGGGCAGCATCGAGGCCGCCGTCGACGCGCCGGCCGGGCGCTGGAACGCGGCCATCGGCGGCAGCTTCTCTGTCGTCGGCTACGAGCTTGCGAAAGCCTCCGCCGTCCTCTCCAACCGCGGGCTCGGCGCCTGCGGCGAGGCGCATATCCCGATCGCTGACGTGACGATCGACGCGGGCTTCGGGCACGAATGGGACGACGGCTTCGATCTCTTGTGGGGATCGTGCGACCTGACCGCCTACCGCGTCGTGGTGAGAGCGGCCGGTGCCGGCGAAGGCGACGTTGCCCGCTCGGCGCAGGCAGGGGGCGGCTTCTCGATCGCAAGAGGCACGCGGCTGACGAGCGTTCGCGTCAGCGGCGCGGGCGCCCCGCCCGCCGTCGTGCTGGTGTCCCCCTCCGGCGAGCGGATCGAGCCGGCGATGGCGAGCGGCGGCGGCGGAAGCGCGAAGGGCCTCGGCGTCGCGGTGCCGAGCGAGAGCGCCACCTACGTCGCGCTGCCGAGACCGGCGGCGGGCAGCTGGCACGTCGAGGCCGCGCCGGGATCGTCAGCAATCACGCAGGTCGCCGCCGCGACGGCGCTGCCCGCGCCAAAGGTGACCGCGCGGGTGAGCGCAGCGAGCAGCGCCCACGGGCGCCGCGGACACGCGGGGCGCCGCGGCGGCGCGGCCGGTCGCGCACGCGCGCGCACGCTCGCGTGGAGATTCTCCAACGCGGAGCGCCGCACCCTCACGTTCTGGGAGTCGGGCCGCGCTGGCGAGTCGTACATCGGGAGAGCCTCCGGAGCCCACGGCACGCTGCGCTTCAACGCCGCCGAGGGACCCGCGGGTCGCCGGACGATCTTCGCGACCGTCGAGCAGGACGGCCTGCCGCGCCACCGCTTCGCCGTCACGCGCTACCGCGCGCCCGCCCCGTCGCGTCCCGCCCGGGTCGCGAGGCTGCGCGCCCGTCGCGCCGGAAACGGCGTCGCAGTCTCGTGGCGCGGTGGCGGCGGCGCGACCGGCTTCCTCGTGCGCGCCAGCGTCTCCGACGGACGCCGCGTCGGGTACCTCACGCGCAGACGCAGCTTCCGCGTCCCGGCGATCGCGGGCACCGACCGCGTGACGGTCATCGTCCGTGGCCGCGGCGCAAGCGGTCGCGTCGGACCGGCCGCGAGGGTCGCCCTCCGCCCCGCACGCAGACGCGCCGCACGCTAGCGGCGACTGCCCGACCTCCCACGGCGGCTCCCTCGCCGCCCGACCTCCCACGGCGGCTCCCTCGCCGCCCCGCCTCCCACGGCGGCTCCCTCGCTGCCCGGCCTCCCGCGGCGGCTCCCTCGCTGCCCGCCTCCGACGACGTCTCTCTCGTCGCCCCGCCCTCCGCTGCCCGGAGGGCACTCGGCCGGAGCGGTCATATAGGAAATTCGATCTCTTATTCGATCCGATTCCATATGATGCGGTGACGTGCCGAGACCTCCGCCCGCGCTTGACCCCGCCCCCGACGTGTTCGAGCCGAGGCTGACCGGGCTTGGGCTGCTGACCGTCCTGGTCGGCGCGGCGCTCGCGCCGACCGACCAGTTCATCGTCAACGTCGCGCTGCCGGACATCCGGTTGCAGCTGCACGGCTCGGCGGCCGACCTCGAGTGGGTCGTCGCGGCGTTCGGCCTCGCGCTCGCGCTGCTGCAGGTGATCGGCGGCCGCGTCGGCGACGCGTTCGGGCGGCGGCGGCTGTTCCGGGTCGGGATCCTCGCCTTCTGCGGCGCCTCGCTGCTGTGCGGCCTGGCGCCGACGATCGGGGCGCTGATCGCGGCGCGGGCGACGCAGGGCGCGTCTGCCGCGCTGATGGTCCCGCAGGTGCTGTCGATCATCCAGGCAACGACCGACCACGCCTCCCGCCGGCGCGTGCTCGGCCTCTACGGCGCGACCGGCGGGATCGCGATGGTCGTCGGGCAGGTGCTCGGCGGCGTGCTCGTCACGGCCGACATCGGCGGCAGCGGCTGGCGCCCGGTCTTCTTCGTCGTCGTGCCGGTCGGGCTGCTGGTCGCGCTGCTCGCCGGCCGGACGATCCCCGAGTCGCGCTCGCCCCACCCGCTCGCCGTCGACGGCCGCGGGACCGTCCTCCTCGGGCTCGCCGTGCTGACGCTGCTGGTGCCGCTGACGCTCGGCGAGTCGGTCGGCTGGCCGCCATGGACGTGGCTCTCGCTCGCCATCGCGCCCGCGCTGTTGTGGGCGTTCCTGCACGTCGAGCGGCGGCTGGAGGCTGCCGGCAGCGCGCCGCTGCTGCGGCCGTCGCTGCTCCGTTACAAGCGCATGGGCCGCGGGCTGCTGCTGTTCCTGCCGTTCTTCATGGCCTTCGGCGGCTTCCTCTTCGTCTTCCCGATCACGCTGCAGGAGGGGCTCGGCTTCAGCCCGGTCGAGGCCGGCCTCGTGCTGACGCCGTTCGCGCTCCGTTTCATGGTCGTCTCGTTGCTGGCGACGCCGATCGGCCTGCGGCTCGGCTTCCGCGTGATGATCGTCGGCCCGGCGATCGAGATCGTCGGCATCGCGCTGCTCGTCGGCGCGGCGCTCGCGTGGTGGCCGCACCTGACGATCGCGGAGCTGGCTCCGGGCAGCGCGATCGCGGGCGTCGGTCAGGCGACGATGATCCCCGCGATCTACCAGCTGGTGCTCGCCGACGTCCCCGTCGAGGACGCCGGCGCCGGCAGCGGTGTGCTGACGACGACGCAGCAGGTCTTCCTCGCGATCGGCGTCGCGACGGTCGGCGCGACCTTCGCCGGCCTGACGCTCCCCGGGCCGGACGGGATGCGCACCGCGTTCACGGTCAGCCTCGCGATCGTCGCGGCGCTGATCGCCTCGATCGGCGTGCTCGCGACGGTCATCCACCGCCCCCGGGCCGGCCGGCCCCGCCTCAGCCCGGTTCCTGCCGGTCGAGCTGACGGGTGACGGCCGCGAGCAGGTCAGCCTGGGTGACGAGGCCTATCAGGCGGCGGTTCGGGTCGATCACCATCGCGGCGTGGTGGCGGCCGTCGGTGAGCTGGCCGGTCAGCTCGATCGCGGGGCGGTCGGGGGTGACGGTGATCGCGTCAGCCATCACGTCACCGACGACGCGGCCGGGCCGGGCGCGGGCGAGCTCGCGCAGGCCGACGCCGCCGACGACGTGGCCGCTCGCGTCAAGGACCGGGAGCAGGCGCACGCCGCGCTCGAGCAGCAGGTCGCGCGCGGCGGCCGGGTCGGCGTCGCGCGCGATCGAGATGACGTCGCGCGACATGATCTCTGCGCAGCTGATCTCGCCGTGCTCGCGCACGAGCGCGCGCGCCTCGACCTCGCGGACGAGCAGCGCGAGGTCTCCAGCGCTGATGTCGAAGGCGTCGCCGATCTCGCGGAGGACCGCGTCGACGTCCTCCGCGCGGAAGCCGACCCGCTCGGCCGGCGGCAGGTCGGCCGTGCCGGACGCGCCGACTGGCGCCGGCGGCGGGACGTGCGGGTACGAGTGGCCTGAGACGAGGCGGTGGAAGAGCCAGCCGGTCGCGACGAGCAAGACGGCGTTGACCCCGACAGGCGCGAGCGGGAAGAAGTGGCCAACCGCGGGACCGCCCATCGCCGCGGTGATCGCTGCGGCGCCGCCGGGCGGGTGCAGGCACCTGGCGAGCGACATCGCCCCGATCGCAAGCCCGGCGGCGAGCGCAACGGCGACCGTCGCGTCGTGGACGGCGTGACCGACCCCCAGGCCGACCGCCGCCGAGACCGCGTTGCCGCCGATGACCGGCCACGGCTGCGCCATCGGGCTCGCCGGTACCGCGAACAGCAGCACCGCCGACGCGCCCATCGGCGCGACGATCCACGGAAGCGCCGCGCTGTCGCCGTGGATCAGCGCCCCGCAGAGGCCGACGAGCGCGATCCCGACCAGCGCGCCGGCGCACGCGAGCGCACGGTCACGCGCCGTCGCACCGGCGAGGATCGGCGCGAACGGCTGCCAACTCCGCGAGCCGCGGGGCCGCGAGGCCGTCCGTGTCTCGGGGGTCATCAGGTGCGCGTGGTGAGGCTGAGAAACTCCTGCCGCGTGCGGGGGTCGTCGCGGACGGCGCCGTGCAGCGCGGAGGTGACCGTTCTCGTGCCCGCGCTCTGGACGCCGCGCAGCGACATGCACATGTGCTCCGCTTCGAGCACGACGCCGACGCCCTTCGGCGCGAGTCGCTCCTGCAGCAGGTCGGCGATCTGCTGCGTCAGGCGCTCCTGCAGCTGCAGGTCGCGCGCGAAGTGCTCGACGACGCGCGCGAGCTTTGACAGCCCGGCAATCCGCTCGCCGGGCAGATAGGCGACATGGGCGACGCCGATGAACGGCAGCACGTGGTGCATGCAGAGCGAGTGGAACGGGATCGAGCGCGCGATCACGAGCTCGTCGTAGCCGTCTCCGTTCGGGAAGGTCGTCAGCTCAAACGGCCGCGGCGTCAGCAGCTCCGCGTACGCCGAGGCCATCCGCCCCGCCGTGCCGCGCACGCCCTCGGCCGTCGTGTCGACCCCGAACGCCGTCAGCAGGTCGTGCGCGGCGCGTGCTGCCGCGACAGGGTCCACGCGCGACGCGGTGCGCGGCTGGGGTGCGTCGAACGACGCGGCATCGCTTGCGACCGATCGGCGGTCGTCGTCAGCGAACAGGTCGATCGAGGCGTCGGTCATGTCGTCTCCGCTGTTGTCGTGCGGGCGACTCGTAGGAGGAGCGGCCGCCGTTCTGAAAGCCAACTGCTCGCGTCGACCCTACGGGGCGCCGGGGTTTTCGTCAATGGATTTTGGTAATAGAGTGCAGACATGAGCCGCTCGACGCCGCAGGCCAGCTCGGCGGACCTCGCCGGGCTCGCCACGCTGGAGGACCCGGTGCGCCGCCGCCTGTACGACTACGTCTGCGCTCAGGACGGGACGACTGGCCGCGACGAGGCGGCCCGGGCGACGTCGATCAGCCGCTCGCTCGCCGCCTACCACCTCGACAAGCTCGCCGCCCACGGCCTGCTGCGCGCCACCTACGAGCGGCTCGAGGGGCGCACCGGCCCGGGCGCCGGCCGCCCCGCCAAGCGCTACGCGCGCCCCGATCGAGAGATCGCCGTCTGCGTCCCGCCGCGCGACTACGAGCTCGCCGCCCAGCTGCTCGCGTGCGCGGTCAGCGACGGCGAGCCCGCCGCCCGTGCCGCGGCGCGCGAGCACGGACGGGCGCTGGCGAGCGGGCGCGAGCCCGCGGCGGGAGAGCGCGGTCGCGCCGCATGGAGCGAGCCTGTCGCCCGCCCCGACACCCTGCTCCCCCTCCTGCGCGAGCGCGGCTATGAGCCCGCGACGGACCCCGACGGGACGCTCCGCCTGCGCAACTGCCCGTTCCACGCCGTCGCCGCTTCCCACCCCGCGCTGGTCTGCGGGCTCAACCTCGCGCTGCTCGAAGGCGCGCTCGAGGGCCTCGGGCAACCGCCCGGCCGAGCACGCCTTGACCCCCGGCCGGGGCGCTGCTGCGTCGCGATCGACGACCGCGAGGAGGAACGCCGCTGACACCTCCCCGCGCCTCCCCGCGCGTGTTGGGCGCGCATGAATAACAGGACGGGCTCGTTGCACCTGTCACCTGCGTGATACGGTGGGCGGGCAAACGGATCAGTCGATCCGGCACACCAGTGCCCGCGCTCGTAGTCGTCGCCTTACAGCACCTCCGCGTCCGCCCAGCACGAAACGACGGAGGTAGCAAAATGGCATCAGGAACTGTGAAGTGGTTCAACGACGACAAGGGCTTTGGCTTCATCACGCCCGACGACCAGTCCAAGGACCTGTTCGTCCACCACAGCGCGATCATCGGCGACGGCTACCGCTCGCTCGCCGAGGGCGCCAAGGTGACGTATGACTCGGAGCCCAGCGACAAGGGCCCCAAGGCAGTCAACGTCCAGGCGGCGTAAAGCCCCCTGAATCGCGCGGGCGGCCAAACGCCGCCCGCCCGCTTCGCCCCGGCGCGGGCTGCCCAGCAGCCCGCGCCTGGCAGATCGCCAGCGCCCCTCGGCAGATCGCCAGCGCTCCTCGGCAGATCGCCAGCGCCCCTCGGCAGATCGCCAGCCAGCTCGGCAGACCCCCCGGCCAGCGCCGCGCCCACGAGGTCGCCGCTCGTGTCTCTCTAGCGCCGGCCAGCCGCCGGCGTAGCCCGCGAGATCGCGTCGTCGCAGGCCGAGACGGCCTCCTGCTCCGCCACCGCGACGGAGCAGGAGACGACATCGTGAGCGTCGGTGGCGCGGAAGAGGATGTCGTTGAGGGTTGCGCGGTCCTCGGCAGTGAGGGGAGCGAGGACTTCGTCTTCGACGGCGGCGAGGGCGAACTCGGCGCGGGCGAGGCGAGCGAGGCCGGCAGGGGTCAGCTCGACGACGTGGCGGCGGCGGTCCTCGGCAGAGCGGCGGCGCTCGACCAGGCCGTCGGCTTCCAGCTCGTTGAGCAGGCCGACGACGTTGCTGGGATCGAGCTGCAGCACGCCTGACAGCTGCTGCTGGGAGTCGACGCCGTTGTCGCGCAGGATCGTCAACGCCACAAGGTGACGGGGCCGCATCCCCAAGGGGGCCAGCGCGCGCTCCGACCGTGCCCGCATGCGGTGGGCGAGGTGGTCGAGCAGCGCGGCCGAGCGGCGCACCGGCTGGTTGACCACGGGGAGGGTCGAAGGCATGTGTCAATCGTAGCAACTGTGCGTGTGCTACAACTCGTTTGCGCTACACAAATGAATTCTATAGCGCCACCGAACGAGCCCCACCTTCCTTCGGAGGAAACATGTCTCACCTGCTTCACATCGACTCGAGCATCACCGGCGAAGCGTCGGTCAGCCGGGCGCTGACGGCCCGCGCCGCCGCTGCATGGCGGGCAGCGCACCCGGACGGCGCTGTCACGTACCGCGACCTCGGCGCCAACCCGATCCCTCACCTCACGACGGAGACGGGCCTCGCGTTGCGGGCGATGCCCGACCAGCGCACCCCCGCCGAGCAGCAGTCCTTCGAGCGCTCCGTCGAGCTGATCGAGGAGATCAAGGCGGCCGACACGATCCTGCTCGGCCTCCCCCTTTACAACTACGGCGCCCCCAGCTCGATCAAGTCGTGGATCGACCACCTGATCGCGGGCGGGCTCGCCTTCGACCCCGAGACGATGGACGGGCTGCTCGGCGACCGCGACCTGATCGTGCTCGCCTCCCGCGGCGGCGGCTATGCCCCCGGCACCCCGCGCGACGGCTGGGACCACGCCGAGCAGTGGCTCCCGCATGGCCTCGCGATCACCGGCCTGGAGCCGCGCTTCATCACCGCCGAGCTGACGCTCGCCGAGGTCAACCCCGCGATGACCGAGCTGATCCCGCTGATGCACGAGAGCCGCAAGAATGCCGAGAAGGCGATCGACGAGCTGTGGGCCGCGGCTGGAGCTGCGGTCTAGAAATCGCCGGGCTAGACGGCCGCGCCACGAGCAAGCGAGGCGCGGCCGCCCACCTCGCCGCGATCTACAACAACTTCGGCTCGCGGGCTCAGACCGTCGAGGGCGACGTTGTGCATCGCTGTCGACGCGTCTGATCATGCTGGTCCGCGCGCGTGGCGCGTCGGCGTGTCTGTGATCGATCTCGCATTCGCCGACCGCCTCCTTGGGGGAGCCCGCGCGAATCGTTCGTACGCTGGAATGACTCGGCCGCATGCCCCCGTGCGGCCGAGCCTCTGTTCAGCCCGCCCGGCTGGCGTGTCGTCGATGAGCGGCGCGAGACCGGCGAGCCGTCCCAGCCCCCCGACGGAAGAGGACCCAGTGCAGCTCATCGAGGCGCGCGCGCAACGCGCCCGGACGGCCGTGCCGCAGTCGCGCCGCTCCGCCATCCGCCGGCTTGCGCTCTCGCGCTTCGTCTCGCTCGCAGGCACCGACGCGACCGGGGTCGCGATCGGCTTCGCGCTCTACGCGCAGACGCACTCGGCCGCGATCCTGTCGCTGTCGCTGTTGGTGACAACCGGGTCGAGCGCGCTGCTGGCGCCGTTCGGCGGACGGATCGGCGACCGTGTCGACCGCCGCCGGCTGATGATCGCGTGCGAGCTGATCGCGGCCACGGTCTTTCTCGCGATAGCGCTGCTGCACACGCCGATCGCGCTGCTCTCACTCGGGCTGCTCGCGACCGCGATCGGGACCGTCTTCGGGCCCGCCTCCGGCGCCGCCGTCGCGTTCGTCGCCGGCGAGGACCATCTGACGTGGGCGAGCGGCGTGATCGCGACCGGCACGAACGTCGGCAAGACCGCCGGGCGCTTCTTCGCCGGCGCGCTGATCGCCGAGCTGGGCGTGACGAGCGTCTTCGCGCTGAACGTGATGACGTTCGTGCTGTCGGCCTGCCTGATCGCCTCGATGCGGCGGGCCGTCGCGGCGCCGCGGCCTGGCGCGCACGACGCGCCTGCCGTCGGCGAGGCTGCGCATGACGCGGCGGCCGACGGCGCGCCGCCCACCTCAGCGCCGACGCCCCGCCCGCCGCGCGTCGGCCCGCTCACGCTCCTGCGCGGCGAGCGGACGCTGCGGCTGCTCGTCCTGTCCGCCTGCATCTCGACGTTCGCGACCGCCTTCACGATGACGGCGGAGGTCCCGCTTGTCTTCGCGGTGCATGCCGGCGGCCTCGGCCTTGGCGCGCTGACCGCATGCTGGGGCCTCGGGATGGTGCTCGGCTCATGGCATGCCGGCCGGGCGCTGCACCGCGGCAACGAGGCGACCGGCGTGCTCGCCGGCCGCGTCGCGATGGCCACCGGCGTCGGGCTCGTCGCCGCCTCGCCGTCGCTCGCGCCGATGCTCGCGTGCTATCTGCTCGGCGGCTTCGGCGGCGGCTTCATGGGCGTCGCAGCGCAGTCGCTGATCATGCGCACGACGACCGACGCGATGCGCGCGCAGACGCTCGGCGCGATCGACGCCTGCCGCAACACCGCGTTCGGGATCGGCGTGATCGGCGCCGGCACCGCCGTCACGGTCGCGGGCGCGCGGCCGGTCTACGCGTTCGTCGGCCTGACGATGGCGCTCGGCGCGATACCGATAGCCGCGCTTGTCGCCTCGCTCGGCGGCCTGCGGCCGTTGCGCCCCGTGCGAAGCGCTGACGCCGTCGGCTGAGGCGCCCGGCGCACGCTGGCTGGCCGCTTCTAGTAGCGCGTCGTGCTCGCCTCCAGCGCCGGGTAGGCCGGGCTGCTCTGTCCGTCGACCGTCGCGCCGCCGAAGCCGAGCATCGGGGCGAGCAGGCGGTTGTTGTCGGCGGGGAAGTTGAGCGCCGGGGTCGAGGCGGCGTCGAGCGCGGCGACCTGCGCGTCGGTGAGCGTCAGCTCGAGCGCCTTGAGGTTCGCCTCCAGCTGCGCGATCCGGCGTGCGCCGATGAGCGTCGAGGTGACGCCCGGACGGCTCTGCACCCACGCGAGCGCGACGGCGGCCGGGCTGGCGCCGATCTCCGCGGCGACCGCGTGCAGCGCGTCGATCACGACGAAGTCTCTCTCGCTCGGCTCGCCGACGAGCGCGATCCGGCCGGAGTCGACCGCGCCCCTGTTCGCACGCGTGAACTTGCCCGACAGGAAGCCGCTTCTGAGCGGGCTCCACGGCATCACGCCGATCCCCAGCTCCTGCGCCATTGGCAGCAGCTCGCCCTCGACGGTCCGCTCCAGCAGCGAGTACTCGAGCTGCAGCGCGACGATCGGCGCGAAGCTGCGGAAGTGGGCGATCGTCTGGGCCTCAGCGACCTTCCACGCGGGGATGTCGGAGAAGCCGACGTAGCGGATCTTGCCGGCGGTGACGAGGTCGTCAAGCGTGCGCAGCGTCTCCTCGACCGGCGCCGTGCGGTCCCAGTTGTGCAGCCAGTAGACGTCGACGTAGTCCATCTGCAGGCGGCGCAGCGACTGCTCGAGCTGGTCGACGACCGCCTTGCGGCCGGCGCCGCCGCCGTTGGGGTCGCCCGGGTGCAGGTTGGCGAAGAACTTCGTCGAGATCACGACGCGGTCGCGCCGGTCGCGCTGGCGCGCGAAGTAGTCGCCGACGATCTTCTCGGAGTGGCCGTTGGTGTAGATGTTGGCCGTGTCGACGAAGTTGCCGCCGCGGTCGAGGTAGGCGTCGAGGATCTGGTGAGACTCGGCGGGGCTGGTGCCCCAGCCGCTGTCCTCGCCGAAGGTCATCGCGCCGAGGCAGAACGGGCTGACGCGCAGACCCGAGCGGCCCAGCGTGACGTAGGAGTCAAGTGACATCCTGGTGCTCCTTGCGGTCGGTGAGAGGCGGTCGCTGACGGTGATTCCAGCGGGGTCTCTGCACGACACCACGCGCCGCCCTCGCGCGATTGAACGATCGTCGCCGCCTCTTGCACGATCCTGCCGCGCAAGGCCCGATCGGGCCGTCGGGCGCCCAGCCGGGGCGGCCGCTGTGCTTCAGTGAGGAGCATGGACGCGCTCGCCGAGCTTCAGCGCCTGATCGTCCGCCACGCCGGCGGCGAGCTGCGCCGCCCTGGGCTCGACGGCGTCGCGATCATGGCGACGAGCGAGCCGACCATGCCGCTCCCGTCGATCGCGCAGCCGACGCTCGCGCTCACCGTGCAGGGCGCCAAGCGCACGATCGTGAACGAGACGGCGTTCGATTATGGCGCCGGCGAGTACCTCGTCATCTCCGTCGAGCTGCCCGTCACCTCGCACATCACCCGCGCGAGCGGCGCGGAGCCCTACGTCGCCTTCGGCCTGGACCTGAGACCGGCGACGATCGCCGCGCTGTTGCTGGAGGCCGCGGCGCACGACGGCCGCGCGAGCGCCCGCCCGGCTGGGATCGGCATCAGCACGGCCTCGCCGGAGCTGATCGACGCGACCGTCCGGCTGCTGCGTCTGCTCGACCATCCGCGCGACGCTGCGGCGCTCGCGCCGGCCTTCGAGCGCGAGATCCTGTGGCGGCTGATCTGCGGCGGACAGGGCGCGATGGTCCGCCAGATCGGCCTCGCCGACAGCCGCCTCGCGCACGTGTCGCGCGCGATCGGCTGGATCCGCCAGCACTACGACGAGACGATCCGCGTCGAGGAGCTCGCGCGGATGGCGGCGATGAGCGTCTCCGCCTTTCACCGTCAGTTCCGTGCCGTCACTCAGCTGTCGCCGATTCAGTACCAGAAGCAGGTCCGCCTGCAGGAGGCGCGCGCCCAGCTCGTCACACAGCCGGGCAACGTCGCCGCGATCGGCTTCGCCGTCGGCTACGACAGCGCGTCGCAGTTCAGCCGCGACTACCGCCGCCTGTTCGGCGCGCCGCCGGGGCGCGACGCGCAGCAGCTCCGCAAGGGCGCCGCCGCGCTCTCAGCGGCGCGTGCGTGACCGCCGCCACGCGCCCTGGCCAGCGAGCCGTAAAGGAGTAGAATGTCCCGCTGGTAGCCGGTTTTACGGCTGCCGAACGCGGCAACGAGGAGAGGCCATCGATGGCCCCTGACCGTCCAACCGGTCCCGATCAAGAGACCCCCGCGACCGCGGCCGAGCCCGCGCCCACCTCGCGCGAGCTCGACCCCCAGCCGCCCGCCGACGCGGGCGACGGCGGCCGCGCGGAGCGCCGCCGCCAGCGCGAGGCCAACCGCGCCCACGCTCACGAGAGACCGCAGGCGGGCATGCTGCCTGCGCGCGAGCGACGCCGCACGAGAGTCGAGCGCGGCACGATGCGCCTGGTCGCGACCGGCGGCATCGTCGGGATCGCCACGCTGCTTGGCGCGATCCTCGTCGGCCAGGACGTCGACGGCTGGATCACCGGGCTCGTCATCGGGGTGGTGTCGCTGGTCCTGGCGGCGGTGCTGTGGTCCTCGCGCCAGCTCTGAGCAGCCGCGCCCAGGCATGATCGCCGCCAGCCCAGGCTGCGAAGCAGAGGCCGCCGGCCGTGCCGGTCGCGGTCAGCAAGATGCCGGCGGCGGCAGTCGCGGCGACGCCGTCATGGCCGAGGATCAGGACGGCGGCGGCAGCGCCGACGCTTGGCCCGATCGGCAGCTGGCCGAGCGTGACGACCGCGATCAGGACCGCGATCGCGTCGGAGAAGGAGGCGTCGACGCCGACGGCGTGCAGCAGCAGCCAGTTGCGCAGCACCTGCGCGAGGACGGCCAGCAGCACGAGCCCGACGAGCACGCTGCCGTCGCGTGACGTGCGCACGACCGCGAGCCCTCTCCACAGCTCGCGCCCCTTGCCGAGCGCGAGCCGTCGCAGGGCGGTGCTCGCGAGCACGATCCCGGCGATGCCGACCAGCGGCAGCCACCACGGCAGCCCGAGCGGGCCGATCAGCGTGAACGACGTCAGCGTCGCGAGCGCGGCCTCGACCGCGGCGATCGGCAGCTCCGCGGCGATCAGCGTCGGCACCTGCGGGCTGAGCTCCGGCGAGGAGCGCCGCAGCGCCGCGATCCGCGCGGCGACGCCGAGGTGTGGGTTGGCGACGCTGCCGAGCACCTGCATGCTCGACGCGCGGTAGAGCGCGCGCCTGGGCACGGTCCCGCCGGCCGCGGTGATCGTGTGGTGCCACGCCTCGGTGCGCGCGAGCAGCCCGAGCACCTGCAGGACGATCGCGAGCCCGATCACCCACAGCGCGGCGCTCGAGATCGCCGTGCTGAACTCCTCACGCCGGCCGTACAGCAGCAGCAGAAGCAGGGCCGTGCTGGCCCCCGCGACGAGCACCGTCAGCGCCAGGCGATGACGTCTGAGGAAGGCGCGCCCGGCGCGCCAGCTCACGGGTGCGCTCGGTCAGGGCGGGCCATGGGAGGGCTTGACCGTACCACCGCTGACCCATCGCTCCAATCGGCAGAGCGATGGGGCGCCACTCACGTCAACGGGCTTGGCAGCCGCTCTCCTTCCATCACCGTTCCCGCCTGCTTGAGCCGGCGCACGGCGACGACGACCTCGAGCTGCTGGATCGCCTCGATCGCGCCGAGGCGGCGGGTGAGGTAGCGGTAGAGATCGGGGCTGTCGCGGCAGGTCGCCGCGACGACGAGGTTGGCCTGGCCGGAGACCGCGCCGGCGAACTCGACCTCGGGGTGGTCGGAGACCTCGACGCCGACGCGCTCCAGCGCTGAGGGCGCGACGGTCAGCCACAGCGTCGCGGTCGTGCGGAAGCCGAGCAGCGGCGCGGCGAGCTCTGTCGAGGCGAACAGCGTGCCGCGCTCAAGCAGCGTGTCGACGCGGCGCGCGACAGCTGCCTCGCGGCGGCCGGTCGCGGCGGCGAGCGCTGCGTAGGTCATGCGGCCGTCGCGCGCGAGGTGCTGCATCAGCTCGTCGTCCTCGGGCCCCAGCAGCGGCGCGTCGGCGCCGGCCTCCAGGCCCGCGGGGCGCGGCGGGCGGGCGCCGAGCTCGGCCAGCTCGTCGGCGGTGAGCCCGTCGTCGAGCGCATGCCAGTCCGAGCGCGTCCCCGTGGAGAAGACGTGCAGGAGCGTCGCCGAGGAGACGTCGGTCACCCTGCTGACCTTCGGCAGCCGCTCGAGGATCAGCGCGTCGCGGTCGCGCGGGTCGTCGCTTCTCAGCGAGCAGGTGACCTCGGTCCCGCCCGCGGCGAGCGTCACCCAGCCGACGTCGTCGCGGCGCGCGAGCGTTTCGCCGATCAGCCGCGCCGCCCCCGGCTTGGTGCGGATGCGGACGAACGTGTTCTCGCGGTAACGGCGCGGGTTGCGGATCACGATCACGCGCACGACGCCGGCCTCGCGCAGTCGGCGGTAGCGGCGCGCGACCGTCTGCTCGGAGGAGCCGAGCGCCTCGGCGATGCGGCGGAACGGAAGCCGGCCATCGCGCATCAGGGCGTGGATGAGCCGTCGGTCAAGCCGGTCGATCGTGATGGTCTCCACCTCCTCAGCGCTCATCGATGGAGGGAATCCTGACAAATCGCGGGGGTGGTGGTGTCGAACCCGGCGACCTGGAACCATCGCACCATGGCCCCGTCCTCGTCATCGACTGCTCCTGACCATCCTGGCTGGGCACCGCTGATCGCGGTCTGCCTCGGCACCTTCATGCTGCTCGTCGACGTCACGATCGTGAACGTCGCGCTGCCCGACATGGCGCTCGACTTGAACGCCTCGTTCGCCGGCCTGCAATGGGTCGTCGACATCTACGCGCTCGCGCTCGCCGCGCTGCTGCTGATCATCGGCTCGCTGTCGGACATCGTCGGGCGACGGCGCACGTACGTCGTCGGCCTCGTGATCTTCATCGCCGCCTCCTTCGCGTGCGGCATCGCTCCGTCGCAGGCCGTGCTCGTGACGGCGCGCGCCGTCCAGGGCGTCGGCGCCGCGGCGATGTTCGCGACGACGATCGCGCTGATCAACGCCTCCTACAGCGGGCGGGCGCGCGGCGTCGCGTTCGGCATCTGGGGCGCGACCAACGGCGCGGCGGCGGCGGCCGGGCCGATCGTCGGGGGGCTGCTGACGCAGGGCCTCTCGTGGCGCTGGGTCTTCTTCGTCAACGTCCCGATCGGGCTTGTCACGATCGTCGTCGCGCGGCGCGCGCTGAGAGAGACGCAGCCGGGCAACCAGAAGCAGATCGACTGGGCGGGCGGCCTCACGTTCACGCTCGCCGCCGCGGCCGCGACGATCGCGCTCGTGCGCGCCAACGACGAGGGCTGGGCCTCCGGCCAGACGCTCGGGCTGCTGGCGCTCGCGCTCGTCGCGCTGCTTGCCTTCGTCGTGATCGAGCGCCGCTCGGCGGAGCCGCTGTTCGACCTCGCGCTGCTGCGGCGCGGCCCGCTCGCGGGAATCCTGATCGCCGCGATCGTCTACTCGGCGGCCGCCTTCGCCGCGCTCGTCTACGCCTCGATCTGGCTGCAGACGATCCTCGGCCTCGGCCCGATCGCCGCCGGCCTCGTGACGCTGCCGCTGAGCGCCCTCGCCTTCGTCGTCGCTGCGACCTCCGGCCGCTTCCTGCACGGCGTCTCGCCACGGCTCGTGCTCGGCGGAGGGCTGGCGCTGATCGCGGTCGGCGACCTCGTGCAGCTCGGCCTCGACGGCAGCTCGGGCTGGCCGCGGCTGATCGTCGGCCTCGCGCTCGTCGGAATCGGCACCGGCGTCATGAGCCCCGCGCTCGCCTCCTCCGCGATGGGCGCCGTGCCGATGGAGCGCAGCGGGATGGCCGCCGGCGCGGTCAACACCGCCCGGCAGGTCGGCCTCGCGTTCGGGATCGCCGTGCTCGGCAGCGTCTTCAGCTCGCACATCACAAGCCACCTCGCCGGCCAGCCGAGTGGCGAGCGCCTCGCCGACGCGGCGTCGAGCGGCGCCGCGCAGAGCGTGCTCGCCCACGCGCCCGCCGGGGCCCATGCCCAGCTGGAAGCCGTGCTCCGCGACGCGGTCGGCTCGGCGCTTGGCACGACCTTCGTCGTCGCCGGCGTCATCGGCGCGGTCGGCACCGCGCTCGTCTTCGCGCTCGTGCGCCAGCGCCGCGAGGCGCCGGTCGCGGCAGCCCGTTAGCCGCCGTCAACCGCGCCGGCGACTGCGCCTGCGACCGCGGCCGCTGCGCTCGACGTGTGAGGGATCCCTCACCTGAGGGATGCGTCGGGCGCAGGCCGATTCTTACATTCCTTGCATGCGACTTGCCGCTCGTTCGATCGCTGCCCGCGAAGCGATATCGGGACTGCTCGACGAGCGGCTGACGCCGCTGGAACTGCTGGACGAGGTCGATGTGCGCGTGAGACGGCTCGTGCCGTTCGACGTCGGCGGCTTCTTCACGCTCGACCCTGAGACGGTGCTGCCGAACTGCCGGCACTCGTTCACCGGCGAGCTCGGCCTGTGCGGCGCGCTGCTGCGCAACGAGGCGGTTACGCCGGACCTCAACAAGTTCGCCGAGCTGGCGAGACGGACGCGCGCGACGGCCGGGCTGCGGGAGGCCGAGGAGGCGACCGGGCAGCTCAGCGCGCGCCGCCACGCGATCCTCACGCCGACCGGGATCGACGACGAGGTGCGGATCGCGTTCCGCGCCGACGGCTCGATGTGGGGCGGCGCCTTCATCATGCGCGCGCACGGCTCGCCGCCGTTCAACGGCGACGAGCTGCTGTTCCTCGAGTCGATCGCGGCTGACGTCGGCCGCGGTATCCAGGTCGGGCTCTCGCAGGTGCTTCCGATGCAAGCGAACGAGGACGACGCGATCGGCGCGGGCGCGCTGCTGGTCAACGAGCGGCTGCACGTCGTCTCGGCCTCGCCCGCCGCGCAACAGTGGCAGCGACTGATGCCGCCCGAGGCGAGCGTGGCGATCAACGCGATCGCGCTGCGCGCCCAGGCGGCCCCACCCGACGCCCCTGCCCAGCGCGCGCGGGTCAACCTGCTCAACGGCGAGTGGCTGATCCTGACCGCCGCCCAGCTCGTGAGCGGGATCGGCGGCGGCGCGATGCTGACGGCGATCACGCTGTCGCCGGCCAGCCCGGTCGAGCTCGTGCCGCTGCTCGTGCGGCTCCACGGCTTGAGCGTGCGCGAGCGCGAGGTCGCCGAGCTGCTGCAGCGCGGGCTGGGGACCGACGATGCCGCGACGCGGCTGCACATCAGCCCTCACACGGTGCGCGATCACGTCAAGTCGATCTTCGCCAAGCTCGGCGTGCGCTCGCGTTCCGAGCTGATGGCCGTGCTCGCCGGCGAGATCCCGGTCGCGGCCGTCACCGCCCCAGCCTGATCGGCCCTCCGGGAGCTTCAGGCGACGTTGTCGCCGGCGATCCGGGCGGTCAGCTCCGAGCGGCTGCTGACGCCAAGCTTTGCGAAGATCGCCTTCACGTGGTCGCGCAGCGTGTGGCGCGAGATCTGCAGCCTCGCGGCGATCGCGTCGGTCGGCATGCCGGTCACGAGCAGCTGAGCGACCTCCCGCTCGCGACGGCTGATGCCGTGCAGACGCAGCGTCAGCGAGACGACGTCGGTGCGCGGCGCGCGGTCGATGATCACGGCGACGCGGTGCTGCTCGTCGGCGTCGCCCTTCAGCTGTTCGGCCTGCAGGCGGATCCAGCTGCCGTCGTCGAGCTGGACGCGCACGTGCCGCGGGCCGTCGTCGGCGCCGCCGCCGGAGGCGCGGGTGCGGATCGCGACTGCGCGCACGGTCGTTCTGGCGTCGTCGGGCATTTGCGCGAGCATGCGGCTCGCCTCGGCCGTCGAGGAGAGCACGTTCAGCTCGTGGTCGAGCGTGACGACGCCGACCGTCTCGATCGGCACGGCGGTCCCGCGGCGACCCGCGAGGCTGCGCCGCAGCCCCTGCGCGAGGTCGATCGAGACCTCGCCGAGGAACTGGCGCTCGTGCTCGTCGAAGTCGCGCGCGCCGCCGTCGCGGTATAGGCAGCCGGCGCCCCACGTCGTGCGGTCGAGGCGCAGCATCACGCGCGCCTCGTCGCCGACGCCGAGCCGCTCGTGGATCAGCTTGCGGCGCGTGCTCTTGTCACGCGCCTCGGGGTCGGCCGTCGCCATCGTCGCGACCGGCGAGCGCCGGCTCGCGAGCTCGCTGAACTTGTGCACGTCCGGCGTCAGCAGCTCGTTGTCCCAGAAGCCCTCGATCAGGTTGTCGGGCTTGGCGAAGCGGACGTTGCAGGTCGGCAGCAGCGTGTCGGGGTCAAGCGTCACCCACGCGCCGAAATCGAATGCGACGGCGCGTCTGATCCGCGTCGCCGCCTCGTGCAGCAGCTCCTGCGGGCTGAGATCGGCCCGGGAGAGCCTGTCCACCGCCTCTCGAGTGAGCGCCGCGCGCGTGTCGATTCCCATCGGCTGACCGTATGGGTCAGCGCCGCGCTTCCCCATCCCTCAGGTTGGGGATGGAACGGAGCCCTGACAAAGCGTCAGGAGCCGCCAGCTTCGAGGCGCGCGACAATGTTGGCGCGCTCGCCGTCGAGCACGCCCGCAGGCAGCTCGACGTGGCGGGGGAGGTGGACGTCGAGGCCGAAGAGCGGGTCGAGCCGCAGCGTGCCGGGCCCGACGCGTGCCTGCAGCACGTGGCCGCCGATGCGGCGGTCCGCGGTGATCGCGTGCATGTGGAAGCCCGGAAGCTGTATGCCGTTGACCCAGCTGGGGAACCAGAAGCCGATCAGCGTGCCCTGGGTCGGGCCGATCGTGAAGTGACACTGCGCCTCGGCGATCTCTTCCATCGTCGGGTACGGCTTCATCTGCAACGGGACCGAGCGCGCCTGGACGTCGGCCAGCATTCCGTCGAAGCGGATCGCGTAAGCGCCGCCGAAGTTGTCGGCGGCCGCGCTGGCCGTCCACAGCAGCCGGCCGTAGTCGAGCTCGTCTCCGACCTTCAGGGCGACCGTCGGCGCGAACGGCGTGACGACGGCGAACGGCGTCCCCTCCGCCTCGCCGACCCTCACGATCGTGCCGTGCGAGGTCGCCCGGTAGCACTCGCCGTCGACGAGCACCATCTCGCCATCGAGCGAGTCGAACGTTCCGAGGCCGAGCGAGCCGTGGCTGCGCAGCTGGCCGATGCTGAGGTCGCCGTCCCACGTGCCGTCGACGAGCGCCTCAAGCGTTGATGTCTGAAAGGCGATGTGCGGGGCTGGTGCCTCCGCGCCCAGCGCCGGAGCGCCGCCGCTCACCACCTGCAACCCGAGCACGTTCACCAATCGAGGATCGATTGACATGCCGAACAACGTAAGCGTTGAAGCAGGCGCCTTGAATCCCCGGCTTGGGGGAGCCTGCGCGACCGCGGCTGTCAGCGCGGTCGCTCGATCGGCCAGCCGGCGCGCGTCCACGTGCCGACGCCGCCTTCGACGACGTGGATCACGTCGTCGGCGCCGAAGCGCTCGAGCAGGCTGGCGCCGACCGCGGCGCGCTGGCCTGAGGCGCAGATGACGGCGATCGGCCGATCGCCGTCGAGGCCGTCAGGGAGCGCGCGGATGTCGTGGTAGGGCAGGTGGTGGGCGCCGGGGATGTGGCCGGCGTCCCACTCGGCCTGCTCGCGGACGTCCAGCAGTTGGAGCGGGGCTTCGTGTGCCGTGTTCGCTTCGACGGCGGCGCGGTCGTGCTCCCAGCGCTCGTGCAGCTCGGGGACAGTCATCCGCGCTGTCCGCTGGACGGGGCGCTGCTCCTCGCGCCATGAGGTCATGCCGCCGGCGAGGTAGCCGGCGACGTTGGTGATCCCGACCGCCGCGGCAAGCGCGACGGCGCGGTCGCCGTCCTCGTCGTCGCGGCCGACGATCACGATCGGCTTCTGGGAGTCGGCGAGCCAGGCGAGCTTGGAGCCGAAGCCGGCGCGCAGCGCGGTGATGCAGACGGCGCCAGGCAGGTGGGCGTCGTCGAACTGCGGCTCCGTGCGGATGTCGACGACCATCGCGCCGTCGCGCTGGACCTGCTCGACCTGGCGCGGCGCGAGCGGGTAGCCCTCGACGCTGTCTCGCCGCAGCGGGCCGCGGTTCAGCGCGACGATGTTGTTGAAGTTCGGCGGCTGCGGCCCCAGCGATGCCGTCGCCCGTGTGACGAACTCCTCCTCGTCCGTGATCGCGAGCAGCGGCTGGTGGGCGCGCTCGTAGCCAATCGTCGAGGAGACCTTCATGTCCATCCCCGGCCCGCCGCAGAGCGAGCCGCCGAGGTGGCCGGGCCACACTTCGCAGTGGTCGGGCAGCGTCAGCAGCGCGCCGTGCAGCGAGCGGAAGATCCCGCGCGCGCCGTCGCGCTTCTCGACGGCGAGGTCGGGCCGCGCGATGTCGCCGACGAACAGCGAGTCGCCGGTCAGCGCCGCCCACGGCTCTTCGGCGCGGGCGGTGTCGATCAGCGCGAAGGCGGTGTGCTCGGGCCGGTGGCCAGGCGTGTGCAGCGCGCGCACGCGCAGCGCGCCGAGCCGAAGCTCCCAGCCGTCGGCGAACGGCTCGTGCGCGTAGTCGGGCGCGGCGAGCTCGTGGATGTGGATCGTCGCGCCGGTCGACGCCGCCAGCCGGCCGTGGCCCGAGACGTGGTCGGCGTGGTTGTGCGTCTCCAGGATGTGCTCGATCCGCACGCCGAAGTAGCGCGCCAGCCGCAGATAGTCGTCGATCTCCAGCTTCGGGTCGACGACCGCTGCGACGCCCGAGCCCTTGTCGCCGACGAGGTACGAGGCACAGCCGAGGTCGTCGTGAATCAGCTGGCGGAAGATCATGCGCGCCCCATCGACAGGCGAGTTTGGCAGACGCCTCTCGCTCGGGCGTGCCAGCGGCGTGGTGCACAATGGTCACGGTGAGCGCTTCGCCTCCGACCCAGCCGACGTCCGCCGCGCACCCGGTCGCCCAGCTGCTGGCCGAGCGCGCCGCGTCCGGGTCGCAGCCGGGCGCGCGCGCCGACGACGCGTCGATCGCGCTCGTGATCGAGGGCGGCGGGATGCGCGGGGCGGTCGCGACCGGGATGGTCGCGGGGCTTGAGGGGCTGGGGCTCGGCGACGCCTTCGACTCCGTCTACGGGACCTCGTCGGGCGCGATAGCCGGGGCGGCCTTCCTCGCGCGACAGACCGCGACCGGCGCGCGCGCCTACTACGAGGACCTCGTCGACGGGCCGTTCATCAACTACCGCCGCGCGCTGCGGGGCGGCCCGCTCGTCTCGCTCGACTACCTCTTCAACTGGGTGATCCCGAACGTGCGCAGGTTCGAGCTGCGGCGCTGCCTCGACTCGGTGATCCCCTTCACCGTGGTCGCGACGCGGCTTGGCGCTGACGGTGAATGCACGCCCGATTACCTCACTGGATTCACGGACGAGGACGATCTGCTCAGCGCGCTGCGTGCCAGCTGCACGATCCCGCTGGCATGCGGGCCGCCGATGGCGATCCGCGGCGGGACGTACGTCGACGGCGCGCTGACTGAGTCGATACCGGTCCGCGCGGCGTTCGGAGCGGGCGGTTCTGGGGAGCGGCCGACGCATGCGCTCGTCCTATTGACGCGGCCGGAGGGCGAGCTGCGCCGCCCGCCGAACCTGCTCGAGCGCCGCCTGCTCTACCCGCTGATGAACCGCAAGACCACGGGGCTGGGCTCCGCCCACCTGCGCCAGTCCGACGACTACGCTGCCGAGATGCGGGCGATCTCGGCGATGGACAACGCGCTCGTGATCTCGCGCGCCGCCTCCGCTGTGAAGGTCGGCCGGCTGGAGCAGGACCCAAGCGTGATCGCGCGCGGCGCCATCGAAGGCGCCGCCGCGGTCCATCATGGGCTGACGGGGCGGATGCCAGCCCTTTCAGGCGCGCTTATCGGGGCGTAGGCCCCGCGCGCCTGTCGCTCCTACAGCGCTGCCACGTCCACGACGACCTTGCCGACCGCGCCGGCTTCGACGGCGGCCTGCGCCTCTGCGGTCTGCTCGAGCGCGAAGCGGATCAGCGGCAGGCCGGCTTCCACGCCGACCGGAAGCGCGCCGTCGGCGAGCGCGGCGTTGACGTCGGCGATGCCGGCAGCGAGCGCGGTGCTGTCGAGCGTGTAGACCAGCAGGAACTGGTGGCGGGCGTTGATCGGGATCTGCTCGATGATCTCCAGCGTCATCGACGGGCCGCCGTCGTTGGCGTAGATCGAGACCGTGCCGTGGTTGCGCAGGACCGCCGCGTTCAACGCGGCGTTGACGCCGGGCGCGACCTCGGCGACGAGGTCGACGCCGTCGGGCGCGATCGCGCGGATCTTCTCCGCCGTGCCGCCCTCGCGGTAGTTGACGACGTGGTGGGCGCCGGCCGCGGAGGCGAGCTGCGCCTTCTCTGGTCCGCTGATCGTCGTGATCACCGTCGCGCCGGCCCAGCGCGCGAGCTGGATCGCCGCGTGGCCGACGGCGCCAGCGCCGCCCGCGACGAGCACGAGCTGGCCGTCGAGCGCGCCGGGCGCCAGTCGGGTCGGACCGTCCTGGCCGACCGTCAGCGCGCGGTGCGCGGTCAGCGCCGGCACGCCGAGGCTGGCGCCGACGTCGAAGCTCGCGTTGTCGGGCAGCTTCGCGACGCGCTCGGCCTGCAGAACCGTCGACTCCTGCGCCGTGCCGCCTGAGCGGTGCTGGTAGCCGGCGAGCAGCGTCCAGACGCGGTCGCCGACCGCAAGCCCCTCAACGCCTGGCCCGACCGCGTCGACGACGCCGCCGGCGTCGAGGTGCGGAACGACCTCCGGGAAGGCGACCTCGCCGCCGCTGCGCGACTTCCAGTCGGTCGGGTTGACCCCCGAGACCGCGATCCGCACGCGCACCTCGCCCGGCCCCGGCTCCAGCGGCGCGCGCTCGACGAGCTTGAGTACCGACGGGTCGCCGGTCTCGGTGTAGACGATCGCCTTCATGGTGGTCCTCGATTCAAGTTCAGGGCACAGGGCGGCACGCGGAGTGTGAGGTCGTGCTCGACTCACTACTAGCACTCCCCCACACGCCAGCTACGCGCGTCGGAAGGCGCGCACCGCCAGCGGCACGAAGACGAGCAGCAGGCCGACGAGCCAGGCGAGCGTCCCGAGCGCCGGGTGCAGCGCGTCGCCGTCGCCGATCATCAGCGCCCGGGCGGCGTTGACGACGAGCGTCATCGGGTTGACGTCGGCGATCGTCTGCAGCACCGACGGCATCGAGTCGGTCGGCACGAACGCGGAGGAGAGAAAGGTGAGCGGGAAGACCCACACGAAGCCGGCCGACTGCGCGGTCTCGGGGTCGCGCACGGTCAGGCCGATGCAGGCGCTGATCCACGAGAAGACGTACGAGAAGGCGAGCACGAGCACCAGCGCGAGGACGATCTTGTAGATCGGCTCGGTCGGGCGGAAGCCGACCGCAAGGCCGACCAGCACCATCACGATCAGCGTCATCACGTTCATCACGACGTCGGCGGAGGTGCGGCCGATCAGCACCGCCGAGCGGGCGATCGGCAACGAGCGAAAGCGGTCGACGACGCCGGCTTTGATGTCCTCGGTCAAGCCGATGCCGGTCATCAGCGCGCCGAAGACGGCGGTCTGGACGATGATCCCCGGCATCAAGAAGTCGACGTAGTCGATCCCGCCGGTGTTGATCGCGCCGCCGAAGACGTAGCGGAACAGCAGCACGAACATGATCGGCTGCACGAACGCGAAGACGACGTAGGCCGGTCGCCGCAGCGTCTTGCGCAGCTGGCGCTGGGCCATCACGCGACTGTCGGCGAGGGTCTCTGAGAGCGTCAGGCGGCGGCGCTCGGGGGCCGTGCCGCCGGGCGCGGGCGCCTGCGGGCTGGCGGGGGCGCTGCCGGGCGCCTGGGCGATCGTGCTCATGCGGCCTCTCTCTCGGGTCGCGTAGCGTCGGAGTCGTTGTCGGTGTCGTTGCCGTCGGCGGGCTCTTCCTCGGGACGGCGGCCGGTCAGCGTCAGGAAGACGTCGTCGAGGCTTGGCTGCTGCAGCTCGATCCCCGCGATATCCAGGCCGCGCGCGTCGAGGCGGCGGACCGCCTCGGCCGATGCGCTCGACGCGGCGACGGCGAGGCGAACCTCGCCAACGGCGGCGTTGACGAGCGGCTCCTCGCCAGCAGCAAGGTCGGCGAGCACGTCAGCCGCCTCCTGGCTGCGTGTCGCGTCGCTGACGCGGACCGACAGCACCTCGGTGCCGATCGCGGCCTTCAGCTCCTGGGCCGTGCCCTCGGCGGCGATTCTGCCGTGGTCGACGACCGCGATCCGCTGCGCGAGCCGGTCAGCCTCGTCGAGATACTGCGTCGTCAACAGCACCGTTGTGCCGTCGCGGCGCAGCTCGTCGACGGTGTTCCACAGCTCCTGGCGCGTGCGCGGGTCAAGGCCCGTCGTTGGCTCGTCGAGCAGGATCACCGGCGGGCGGCCCGTGAGGCTGGCGCCGAGGTCGAGCCGGCGGCGCATCCCGCCCGAGTAGGTCGAGACGCGCCGGTCGGCGGCGTCGTTGAGCGAGAAGCGCTCGAGCACCTCGGCGGCGCGACGGCGGGCCTCGGCGCCGGGGAGGCGGTAGAGGCGGCCGACCATCTCGAGGTTCTCTCGCCCGGTCAGCTCCTCGTCGACCGCCGCGAACTGCCCGGCGAGGCCGATCCGGCGGCGGACCGCGAGCGGGTCGGCGACGACGTCGTGGCCGAGCACGAGCGCGCGGCCGCCGGTCGGGCGCAAGAGCGTGGCAAGAATCCGCACGAGCGTCGTCTTGCCGGCGCCGTTTGGCCCGAGCAGGCCGAAGACGGTGCCGGACTGGACCTCGAGGTCGAGGCCGTCAAGCGCGACGACGTCGCCGAACGACTGGCGCACGCCTTCAGCGCGGATCGCGGGTGTGTCACTCATCGTGGGTCCATGGGTTGCGGGTGGGCACAGGGCGCCGGCTCACGGCGCGTCAGGCAGCTCGCCGGAGGCGCGCATCTCGGCGACGCGCTCGCGCCACTCGTCGGCGATCGCGGGCAGGCGCTCGAGCAGGAAGTCGGCGAAGGCGGTCATCTCGATCAGGCGCGCGCGACGCTCGAGCGACGCGTCTCTCAACAGCGCGAGGCCGGCGCGGCCGAGCGCGGCCATCGCGCCGTACTCGGCTGGCGAGTCGAGGCTCTCGGCCGCGAACGCCTTCTCGAGGCTTATGCGGTCGGCGCGCTCGCCGGAGAGGCGGGTGCGCTCGATCGCCGACGCCTTCTCCAGCATCGAGATCGCGCTGCCGACGGCGCTGCGGCTCATGCCCAGCGCCTCGGCGATCTCCGAGGCGGTCTGCTGCGGCGGGTCGCAGATCAGCAGCCACCCGGCGATCCGCCCGAAGGCGGGCGAGAAGCCGTACTGGCGCACGTAGTGGCGCGAGACCTGGTTGACGTAGGCGAGCTCTGCTTCAGTTGGCATTGATTCCTGAGATTACACAAATCCCAGGAATCTCAGTCGCGGACGTGGCGTTCGGCCCTCTTCACCCCGGGCCCCTTATGCCGATGACCGGGAGAACGGCCATTTGAAATCCGAGGAGAGCCCGTGCCAGCCCGCTTGCGCCCCATCCTGCTGCTCGTCGCAGCGCTCAGCCTTGTCGTCGCCGCCAGCGCGTACGCGACGACGACGATCCGCAGCGCTCACACGTCGGCGGCTGAGCCGGTCGTCCGCACGGTCCTCGGCGAGGCGGTGAGCCCGCCCGGCGCCGCGGGCCGCACGCTCGCGCTGTCGCGCGTGACGATCGCCCCCGGCAGCGAGCTCGCGCTGCACCGTCACCCCGGCACCCAGGTCTCGACGATCGAGCACGGCACGCTGACCTACTGGGTCGTCAGAGGCAGCGTCACGGTGACGCGCAACGCGACCGTCGTGCGCAAGATCGACGCCGGCCAGCACGGCCAGATCCCTGCCGGCGACACGATCGTCGAGCGCCCCACGACGACCCATCACGCCGCCAACCGCGGCCGCACCCGCGTCGTCATCACCATCGCCTCCCTCTTCAGAGACGGCGCCCCGCCGTCGATACCGGTCACCAACTGAGCACCAGCGCGGGCGGCGCCACCGCCCGCGTGCTCGCGACCGCTAGAACGCGATTTGGGCGCCGAGGGTGACGACGCGCTCGATTGGGAGGCGGAAGTACTCGGTGGGGGAGGCGGCGTTGCGGGCCATCGTGGTGAAGAGGACCTTGCGCCAGTAGGCCATGCCAGGGGAGCGGTCGGCGACGATCGTCATCTGGGAGAGGAACCAGGTCGCGTGGTAGGGGTTGAAGTCGACCGCGAGGCCTGGCGGGCGGCTGCGGGCGCGCAGCAGGGCGCGGGGCACGTCGGGGCTGTCCTGGAAGCCGAACCGCAGCGTGATGTGGCTGTACTCGTCGTCGATGTAGCCGAGGTGGTCGAAGACGACGCGCTCCTCCTCGGGCACGTGCGGCGTGGTCGTCGTGACGACGGAGACGATCACGATCGTCTCGTGCATCGCGTGGATGCGGTCCACGGCGACGCGCAGCGCCAAGGGAGTCGTCGTTCTGCTCGGGTTGAGGTAGATCGCGACGCCCGGCAGCCGTTTCACCTGGGCGCTGCTCTTGTTCATTCTCTCGATGAAGTCTCTCAACTGCCCCTCGGCTCTCACCCGCGCGGTTGTCACCTCCGCACGGCCGCGGTCCCATGTGGTCAGTACCAGGAAGACGAGCGCGCCGACCAGCAGCGGCAGCCAGCCGCCGTGCTCGATCTTCGTCACGTTGGCGGCGAGGAACAGCAGATCGACGGTGACAAAGCCGACGATCCCGGCGAAGACCATCCACAGCGGCCGACGCCACAAAACACGCACGACAACCAGGAAGAGGATCGAGTCGATCAACAGCGTGCCAGTCACCGCGATGCCGTATGCCGTCACCAGCTTCGCCGAGGAGCCGAAGCCGATCACGAGCGCGAAGACCGCCACGAACAGGCCCCAGTTGACGGCCGGCACGTAGACCTGGCCGATCTCGCCGGCGGAGGTGTGGCGGATCGTCAGGCGCGGCAGGAAGCCCAGCTGCACCGCCTGGCGCGTCACCGAGAACGCGCCGGAGATGACGGCCTGGGAGGCGATCAACGTCGCGATCGTCGCCAGCGCGATCAACGGTATCTGCGACCAGCTCGGCACAAGCAGGAAGAACGGGTTGGAGATCGCGCTGGGGTCGTGCACGATCAGCGAGCCCTGCCCCATGTAATTGAGCGCGAGCGCCGGGAAGACGACGAAGAACCACGAGCGGCGGATCGGGCGAGCGCCGAAGTGGCCCATGTCGGCGTAGAGCGCCTCGGCGCCCGTCACCGCCAGCACAACCGAGCCGAGCGCGATGAACGCGATCCCCGGATGGCGGCCGATGAACTCGGCCGCGTAGTGGGGCGAGAGCGTGCCCAGGACCGCAGGGTCATGCACGATCCGACCGATCCCCGCCGCCGCGATCACGGCGAACCACAAGAGCATCACCGGGCCGAACAGGCGGCCGATCACGCCGGTCCCGAAGCGCTGGATCACGAACAGCCCGGTCAGCACGACCAGCGTGAACGGCATCACGAAGTCCGACAGGCTCGGCGCCGCGACCTTCACGCCCTCGACCGCCGACAGCACGGAGACCGCGGGCGTGATCATCCCGTCGCCGTAGAACAGCGCGACGCCGAAGAGGCCGGCGAGCACGAGCAGCTTCGTCACCATCGGGCGCTTCATGCGCGTCCGCTTGACGAGCGCGACGAGCGCCATGATGCCGCCCTCGCCGCCATTGTCGGCGCGCATGATGAACGTGACGAACTTGATCGAGACGATCAGCGTCACCGACCAGATGACCAGCGAGATGATCCCGTAGACCTCGGGCTGGGTCGGCTTCACCGCGCCGTTGTCGGCCGCGAAAACGGCCTGGAGCGCGTAGAGCGGGCTGGTGCCGATGTCGCCGAAGACGACACCGAGCGCGCCAAGCGCCAGCGCCAGCGGCGCGGCATGGCCTTGACGCGCCGGTTCACGGGGTGCGGACACCGAGGGAACCCTAGGGATCGCGGCCGACGAGGGGAGCCCGGCGGCCTACTTCAGCCAATACCAGTGCGCAAGGACCTCTCCGACGCCCATCCAGTAGTGCGAATCGGTCATCGCGCGGCTCGCGGTCGCGCCGTTGCTGAGGTTGAACGTCGTCGCGCTGGCGCCGCTCGTCTGCGACGTCCACGTCTCGTTCCCGAGCGCACCGGGGAAGCCGCCACGCGTGTGGAGCCAGTGGCCCGCACCGCCCTGCTGGCCATGGACGAGCCCTTGCAGCTGTGCGACTGTCGGGTGCTTCCAGCCGCTCGGCGGCGAGCCGTTCGTCGCCCACAGGCTCGTGTAGCCGTACTGCACTCTGTATGGCGCGCGGCTCGCGTCCTGGCCGTGGCTGTAGATGCAGAGGTTGAAGTCCCTATACGTCTTCGTCGTGTCGAGATGGCTGCACGGCGTCGCGTCGATCTTCCAGCTCCACATCAGGTTCGTTCGCGTGTCGATCACGGTGTTGGGGAAGACGGTGAGCGAAGGGATCGTCGCCCACTCACGGTTGATGCGGCCCTCGGCGGCGCCGATCGCCTCTCTCACCCGCTCGGCCGACGCCCCGCGGTAGACCATCACGTTGAGCTGCAGCTGCAGCCAGGTTGCCTGCAGCATCGTGTAGTCGTGCCAGACCGTGCGTGGGAAGTCGCTCATCTGGGTCGTGAAGAACGGCTGCGCCGCCGCAAACGAGCGCTTGCTGGCGAGCTGAAGGATGCCGTCGGCACCGTGGACGCCGCCGCCGGTCAGGTAGTTCTCGAACTCGCGCTCGTGGTTGGCGAGTCTGCGGTCGTAGAAGGCGACGAACTCTTCCGCCAGCTCGGGGCGCTCGGCGATCGGCGCCCTCGCGATTCTCTCCAGCAGCTCGGCGCCGGTGAGGACTGCGCTGCGCAGCGGGTTGGCGAGCGCGATGTGGGTCGAGTAGACGCCGTTGGCGTGCGCGGAGGCAAGCGCGTCGATCTTGCCGCCGAGCTCGGCGACGTCCTCCTTGAGCGCGTCGAGCCGCTCGTTGACCGCTCTGAACTCGGCGAGGACTGCCGCGTTGGGATCGCCGAGGCCGGCCTTGGAGAGGAAGTCGCCGATCGTCTTGCCCGTGCCGCCGAGCGCACCCGTCTGCAGCTGGCCGATGAGATAGCTCGCGCCGGCCGTCGCCAGCTTGCCGGCAAAGGCGCCGGCGATGTCGGTGCCGATCGCGGCGGTGTGGGCGGTCGGGGCGTTGGGCGCGGCCTTGGTCGCGCCCGGGACGAGTGACACTGGGGCTGACGGCGCTGCGGGCCGCTCGGAGGGCGCGGCCTGCGCGACGCCGCTGAGCGCCAGCGAGGCCAAGCACGCCAGCAGGGCGATGCACGATCGGGTCTTCATGAGCGGTCCTTGGCGGTTGGGGACGTTCAACCGAACGGCGCACGGTAAGCGCGGATCGGGTGCCCCGAGTGATCGGACTGTCGGCTGGGAGCTTGAGCGCGCGGCTACGCGAGGCCGAGCGGCGCGCCGCGGCGGCCGCCTCACGTCGCAGGCTCGCGCTCGCCTACGCCAGCCCGAGCCGGCGCGCGGCCGCGGCTGCCTCGCCGCGGTTGCGCGCGTCGAGCTTGGCGAGCAGGTGGGAGACGTGGACGCTCGCGGTCTTCTCGCTGATCACGAGCACGTCGGCGATCTCGCGGTTGGTGCGCCCCTCGGCGACGAGCGCCAGCACCTCGCGCTCACGGGCGGTGATGCCGAGCTCGTCGGCCGGGTCGGGCGGGCCGCCGTCAACGCCGCCGTTGCCGACCGCGATCCGGCTCCGCCGCGCGACCGCCTCGATCTCGGCGCGCAGCGGCACCTCGCCCAGCCGTACCGTGCTCGCATGCGCGGCGCGCAGCAGCCTCGCCGCGCGCTCCCGCTCACCCTGCTCGGCAAGCAGCGCCTGCGCCTGCCGCAGCTGCGCGTACGCCGTCGGGTACGGCTCGCCGAGCGCGGCGAACCGATCGGCCGCCGCGGCCCACGCCCTCGGGTCCGAGCTGCCTTGCGCGCGGGTCAGCTCGGCGGCGGTGAGTGCGCGGTACGCGAGGGCGCGGGGCGGGAGGGCTGCTGCGGCGGACGGCGCGTCCTCCACGGGCGTCGAGCGCGGCGAGTGCGCATCCGGCGTGGCCGCTGCGAGCATCGCGTCGAGACGCGAGAGAGCGTCGGCGGCGGTGTCGCAAGCGGCGCGCTCGGCGCCCGAGACCCGGCTCGCGCGCGACTGCTCTGCGCGGTCGTCCGAGACCCGGCTCGCGCGCGACTGCTCGGCCTGGTCGGCGGCGATGCGGGCAGCGACGGGGTACGTCTCGCTGAAGTCGTTGAGCCAGGGGGCATTTTGCGGGTCGGCGACAGCGTCGAGGGCCGACTGGGCGATGGCGGCCGCGGCGTCGAGGTCGCCCTGCCACAGGCGCAGCAGCGCGGCCGCGGCGAGCGAGGCGGGATACCACTCGGGGCCGCCGAGGCCGCGGGCGAGCCGCTGCGCGCGCTCGAGCTCCGCGTCGGCCTCGGCGAAGTCGCCGCGCAAGAGCGCGAGCCGGCCCTTCACCTCGTGGCGCGGCGCGGCGGCGCTGCGGCCGCCCGGGGTCCCCTCGCCGATCAGCGCGTCGGCCTCCGCGATCCTCCCAAGTCGCAGCTGCCAGCCGGCGATCGAGTAGGTCAAATAGAAGATGAAGTCGTACATCCCCCAGCGCGGCGCGAGCGCGATCCCCTCCTGCGCCAGCGTGATCGCGTCGTCGAGCCGGCCGGACAGCTCGAGCGCCTCCGAGCCGTTCGCGTATGAGCGGCCGATCTCCTCGACCGCGCCAAGGTCTTCGGCGATCGAGCGCGCTGCCTCGGCATGCGCGAGCGGGTCGCCGAACGCCCAGCCGAGGCCGGCGAGCGTGTTGTGGACATGCGCCTCGGTGAAGCGGTCGCCGACCTCGCGCGCGATCGCCAGCGCCTCCTCGCAGCGCGCATACGACGGGTGTGACTGGCCGTTCAGCATCAGCGCCTGCGCCTCGCCTGCGAGGACCCGCGCGCGCTCCCGCGTCGGCGGCTGCGCCGGCACGAGCCGGACCGCCTCGCGGGCGGCGACGAGCCCCTCGGCGTGGTCGGCGCTCAGCCACAGCGCCCGCCCGGCGAGCATCTGCAACAGGGCGACGCGCGTCGGCTCGCGCGTGGCGTCGAGCTCGCCGATCGCTTCCCGCGCGAGCGCGATCGCGCGCTGTGGATCGTCGCCGCGGATCGCGGCGTTGGCGGTGCGGGCGAGCAGCTCGGCGCGGTCGAGGCCGGCCCGCTGCGCCGCGTCCGGCACCTGACCCCACAGCGCGAGCGCCCGCTCGCAGTTGCGCTCCGCCTCGGCGAACGCAAAGGCGTTCTCAGCTTCCGCGCTCGCGCGCACCGACGCCTCCAGCGCATGCGGCAGCTCGCCGGCCGCCTGCCAGTGATGCGCGAGCTCGCCGCTGACGCCGATCCCCGACGCCGCCAGCTCTGGCCGCTGTGCAAGCGTGCGGGCCAGCGCGCCGTGCAGCCTCACCCGCTCCCCCGCGAGTAGGTCGCGGTAGACCGCCTCGCGCACGAGCGCATGCCGAAAGGCGTACGCGCCCCCGTCGCCGCGCGCGACGAGCACGTGGTGCGCCAGCGTCTCGCGCAGCGCGGGCGCAAAGGCGTCGTCGGGCAGCTCGCCGACGGCCGCCAGCAGCCGCTCGTCAACAGCTCGCTCCGCCGCCGCCGCGACCGCCAGCAGCCGCCGCGCATCGGCCGACAGCGGCTCGATTCGCAGCAGCAAGGCATCGCGCAGGGATGCGGGGAGGGCCGCGCCACCCGCTGCCAACAGCTCCTCCGTGTAGAACGCGTTCCCCTCGGAGCGCTCGAACAGCTGGGCGACGAGGTCAGGCGGTGGGGGTTGGCCGAGGATGTCCTCGACCTGTTGGGCGAGCTCTTCGCGGGTGAAGGCGCGCAGCTCGATCCGGCGCACGCCGCGCACGCGCGTCAGCTCGGCGACGAACGGGCGCAGGGGATGGTCGCGGTGAAGCTCCTCGGCGCGGAAGGTCGCGACCACGGTGACCCGCTCGCCGCGCGCCGCGCGCACGAGGAAGGCGAGGAAGTCGCGCGTCGAGCGGTCGGCCCAGTGGAGG
>DASYEC010000083.1:0-1542 GCA_036499225.1 Conexibacter sp. | reverse complement strand
GCGCAGGCGGCGACCCAGAACGGCGGGCGCGCGGCCACCTCGAGGTCGTAGAGCGGGTTCGGCGCCCGACGCTGGCGCCAGAGAAAGAGAAGCAGCGCCGCTGCGGCCACGATCGCGAGCGCGATCGTCAGTGTCCCCTTGTTGGGCACCGGCGCGAAGTTGATCGCGAGGATGAGGGCGCCGACCAGCACGAGCGAGAGGATTCCGCCGAGGTTGTCGACCGGTTCGGTGCCCTCGTTCACGTGCGCGGGCACGAAGCGCCAGGCGACGACGACCGCGACGACGGCAAGCGGCAGCGTCAGCAGGAAGACCGAGCCCCAGTAGAAGTGCTCCAGCAGAAGACCGGAGAGGAGCGGGCCGAGCGCCGCGATCGCGCCGCCGAGACCGGACCAGAGCGCGATCGACTTGGTGCGGCCGGGGCCTGACCAGAGCGCCGTGATCAGCGCCAGCGTCGTCGGGTACGCCATCCCGGCTGCGAGACCGCCGCCGATCCTGGCGACGATGAGCACGGAGTCCGTCCACGCGTAGGCCGCGAGGAGCGAGAACGGGATTGCAAGCAACGTGCCCAGCAGGAGCATCGACTTGCGCCCGTAGCGGTCGCCGAGCGCGCCGAGCCACAGCACCGAGCAGGCGAGCCCGAGCGAGTAGCCGACTGCGATCAGGTCGAGCGTCGTCTGGCTCGAGTCGAAGTGCTGTCCGATCGAAGGTAGAGCGACGTTCGCGACCGACAGATTCAGGTTCGCCACCGCAGCGACGAGGATCAGAGCGACGAGGACGAGGCCGGCGCGGTCGGGAGCGCCGTCCTGCGGGTCATCCGCAGCGGGGGCCATCTGGGAGGGAACATACGACGGGCCTGCGTACTGTCATTCATCCCGTCCGGACGAAATCTCCCCGTCGGGACCGGCCTACGCGGGCCGCTCGGTCTCCTCGACGAGGTTGCGCTGCACGAGCGTGAACAGAAGCGCCAACGCCGGCACGACCACCACGAGAGCGATCCCAAAGACAATGAGCACCGCCGTGAGGATGCTGCCCGGCGCCGCCGCCGCGTCGATCGTGAGCACCTGTGGGAGCAGGTACGGGTGCTGCGCGACCCCCCACGCCCAGATCACGGCGACGACGGCGACCGCGGCGAGCACGCGCGCGCCGCGCTGGATGCCGCGCTGCAGCAGGAAGAGCACCGCGATTCCGCTCACGAATGACACGATCACGAGCGGGAGCGCGTCGCCCTCGAGACCGTCGAATACGAACCGTGCATCCCGGTGGAGCACGATCAGCCCGGCGACCGCGAGAGCACCGGCCGCGAGCGCGGCGCCGAGCGCGCGCCTGACGAAGTACCGCTCGAGGTCGGGTGTCCCGGCGCGCCGGGTCTCGCTGATCAGGAACACCGCGGAGAGGTATGCTCCCGTGGCCACGAAGAGCGCGCCGAGCACGAGCGACAGCGGGTTGAGCCAACTCGTGACGAGGTCGCCGGCTTCGTTGCCCACCGGCACGCGCTCGCCCGCGATCGCCCCGACCACGGTGCCCATGAAGAACGGCGTCAGC
>DASYEC010000082.1:0-10916 GCA_036499225.1 Conexibacter sp. | reverse complement strand
CGATCGCCCGGGACGCGCGCGACGGGATCGCGACGGTGGCACGATGAGCGCCGCCGGCGTATCCGAGTCGCAGCTCGCGCGCACGCTCACGCAGGACCTCAGACACGCCGCGACGATCGGCGCGACCGGCCGCGGCGGGATCTCCCGCTTCGCCTGGACCAGAGAGCTGGCCGAGGTCGTCGCCTGGGTCACGTCGAACCTCGAAGAGCTCGGGATGACCGTCCGCACCGACGCGGCCGGCAACATGATCGCCCGCTGGGAGGCCGGCGAGGGCGGCGCGGTGATGGCCGCCTCGCACCTCGACACGGTCCCCAACGGCGGCGGCTTCGACGGCGTGCTGGGCGTGCTCGGCGCCGTGGAGGCAGTGCGGATCCTGCGTCGCGAGGGCTTCGAGCCCGCGCGGCCGATCCAGGTCGGCGCGTTCATGGACGAGGAGGGCACCCGCTTCGGCGCGGCGCTGTTCGGCAGCCGCGCCTTCGCCGGGCTCGACGTCAGCGCGAGCCTCGACGCCAAAGACGCCGACGGCGTCACGCTGCGCGAGGCGATCGCCGCCAGCGGCCTCGACCCCGAGGCCGTCGGCGACGCCTTCGCCGCCGACCAGCTTGCCGCCTACCTCGAGCTGCACGTCGAGCAGGGGCCGGTGCTCGACAACGCCGGCGTGCGCGTCGGGATCGTCGAGTCGATCACGGGCGTGCTCGGCTTCCGCGTGACCGTAAAGGGCGAGGCCAACCACGCCGGCGCGACGCCGACCGACGCGCGCCGTGACGCGCTCGTCGGCGCGGCGAGGATGATCCTCGCGCTGCGCGAGCGGGCACAGGCGTTCCCGGAGCTGCGCGCGACTGTCGGGCGCATCTCGACCGCGCCGGGGGCGATCACGGTGATCCCCGGCGAGTGCACGTTCACCGTCGACCTGCGGCCCTCGCAGCCCGAGGTCGTCGCGCCGACGATCGCGTGGCTTGAGCAGATGGTCAAGCAGGTCGCGGCCGCCGACGGGCTCACCGCCGAGCTCGCCAGCGACTACGAGCTGGCGCCGACGCCGATGGACCCGCGCGTCGTCGACGCACTCGCCGCGGCAGCGGTCGACGAGCAGGTGCAGGCGCAGCGGATGTGGAGCGGTGCCGGCCACGACGCGATGGTGATCGCGCCGCACGCGGCGACCGGGATGGTCTTCGTCCCGAGCCACAGAGGGATCAGCCACTCGCCGCACGAGTGGACCGAGATGGAGGACTGCGAGCTTGGCGCGCGGGTGCTCGCGGGCGCGATCAGGCGCCTCGCGTCCTGACCGCGACGGCGCCGCTGGGCGGGTACATAAGGTGACGTCGTGAGCACGATCGACAAGTCGTCGCCCTTGCCGGCGTACTTTCAGGTGGCGCAGGACCTGCGCCGCCGGATCGCGCAGGGCGAGTGGGGGACCGGCGACAGGATCGCGCCCGAGCTGGCGCTGGCGCGCGACTACGGCATCAGCCGTGTGACCGTGCGCCAGGCGCTCGCCGAGCTGGCGAAGGACGACCTCGTCGAGCGCAAGCGCGGCAGCGGCACCTACGTTCGCCCGCAGCAGCGGCCGATCGTCTATGACCTCAACCTGACGCTCGGCGCGTATGCCGCGCGCATCAGGGAGCTCGGCTTCTCCAACCGCGCGCAGGTGATCGAGTCCGGGCTGCTGAGCTCGCCGCCCGAGCACGTCAGAGGGCCGCTGGCGCTGTCGGCTGACAGCCCGGTCGCGTACCTGCTGCGAAGGGTCTTCATCAACGAGCAGCCGGCGGCGATGTACCGCTCGTGGTTCGACGCCAACCTCGTGCCTGGGATCGAGCGCAGCCCCGGCGTGGAGGGGTCGCTGTCGGACACGCTCGAGCGCGACTACGGCTTCGTGCCGGTGCGCTCAGAGCTGTACCTCGAGGTCGTGCGCTCCACGCGCGAGGAGACGCTGCTGGTCGACGCCAGCAGCGACGCGCCGCTGCTGTTGATCACCTCGACCAGCTACCTGGCGGACGGCAGGCCGCTTGAGCACGGCCAGACCGCCTGGCTCGGCGACCGCGTGCGATTTCACGTGACCGCGGAAGCCTGACCACGGGGCTCGCCCGCGCCGGGCTCAATGCGCGTGCGCGTGTCCGTGGGCGGCAGCCGTGAGGACCTCGTCGCGGTCCATCGAGCGCGCGAGGCCGGCTGCGATCGCCGTCGTCAGCGGGACGGCTGCGATCAGCCCGATCGAGCCGACGAGCGTGCCGACGATCTGCTCGGCGACAAGCTCAAGGCTCGCTGACTGGGGGAGGCTGAGCGCGCCGGAGGCGAACACGAGCAACACGGGGAGCGACGCGCCAGCGTAGGCGAGCACGAGCGTGTTGACCGTCGCGGCGACGTGGTCGCGCCCGACCTCCATCGCGTGCTTCACCAGCTCTCGGTAGGTCAGCGCCGGGTTGGCGGCGCGCAGCGCGAAGACGGTCGACGACTGGCTGACGGTGACGTCGTCGAGCACCCCGAGCGCGCCGATCACCATCCCCGCGATCAGCAGGCCGGTCAGCGAGACGTTCTGATCGACCAAGCGCAGCGCGAACAGCTCGTCGCTGGAGAGGCCGGTCAGCTTCGTCGTCTGCGTGAAGAGGGCGGCGAGCCCGGCGGTCAACAGCAGCGTTGCGATCGTCCCCAGCATCGCGGCAACCGCTTTGGGACCTCGCCCGTGACAGAGGACGATCGTCACCATCGCGATCGCGAGCGAGCCGACGATCGCGACGAGCACCGGCGGCTTGCCGCCGAGGATCGCCGGCACGATGAAGACGAGCACGACGCCGAGGCTGACCGCGAGGCCGAGGATCGAGAAGACGCCGCGCAGCCGCGAGAAGACGAGCACGAGCACGGCGAAGACGCCGAACAGCACGAGCAGCGCGCCGCCGCGCGAGAAGTCGGTCACGTCGTACGCCGTCAGCTTGTCGCCGTAGTCGTAGCCGGGGACCTCGGGCGACTCGGCGACGCGGATGCCGTCACCGACGTGCAGCGTGGGGTCGATGCCGTCGTTGGTCGACTGGATCAGCCCGAGGTGACCCTTGCTGTCACCGCTGGTGAGTTTGATGGTGACTCTCTCGCATCTCGTCGCGACCGTCTCCGCGCACGGTCTGTCGACCACTCTGAGGACTTTCGCGGAGTCGTTGGGCTGCACGACCTCGGCGAACTTCTTATCGACTGCGCCAGGCCACATGACGGCCATCGCAATCGCGGTGGCGAGGGCGACGAGGATGACAAGGGCGCGCGCAGCGCCGAGCGGCGAAGAGGGAAAGATCGGGGGGATTCAAGCAGGCCCTGAGCGGAGGGAGCGAGAAGTTTTCGGGGAACTTACGCAACTTTCAGGGCGCAACTTTCGTACTCTCCGCCTGTTCCCCCGACTGTCACCGCCTGCGCGAGAACGTTGCGGTCCCCCTATCCCCCACCACGAGAACCCGTTGATCAGACGCCGTTTCACCCGACGGTCCGTGCTGAAGACGAGCGCTGCTGGCGCCGCGTCGCTCGGCCTCGCCGCCTGCGGTGCCGACGAGTACGACCCGACGCTGCCGCGATCTGCCGACGTCCCCAACGTCTTGCTGATCGTCACCGACAGCACGCGGCGGGATTTCGTGGGCGCGTACAACCCGAGAGCGATCGCTCACACGCCGAGCATCGACGCGATCGCAAGAGACGCGCTGATGTTCGAGACGGCCGTGATCGACGCGATGCCGACCGGGCTGGTGCGGCGCGCGCTGCTGACGGGCGAGCGGGGCTTCCCGCTGCGCGACTGGGTCCCCTCGCCGCCGCTGCCGGTGCAGCCGGGCTGGACGCCGGTGCTCGACTACCAGCCGATGTTCACCGAGGTGCTCGACGAGGCGGGGATCTCGACGGCGTACGTGACCGACAACCCGTTCCTCGTCGGGCCGCGCTACGAGGGCTTCCGCCGCACGCTCGACATCGCTCGCCCGGAGTTCTCGCAGGGGGCCTACCGCGAGTACAACACGCCGTTCAGCCGGCTCGCGCCGCGCTCTGCGGTCGACCAGTACCTGCTGCCGGCGCTCTCCAACACCGTCGAGGTCAGACGCCTGCGCGAGTACGTCGGCTGGAACTCGCTCTACCGCACGAGCCAGAAGAACTACTCGGCGGCGCGCGTCGTGCGCGGCGGAATGGACGCGCTGGACCAGCTCAAGAACCAGCAGCCGTTCTTCCTCGGCGTCGACATCTTCGATCCGCACGAGCCGTTCGACGCGCCGCCCACGTACGTGAGGCTGATCGACAGAAGACCGAAGGGCGTCCAGCTCAGAGGGATCCTGCCGATCGAGCCGTTCCTGACGCCGGCCTCGACCGTCAGAGCGCTCGACATCGACGCGGACACGCTCGAGCTGATCCGCGAGCTGTACGCCGCCGAGCTGACCTTCTCCGATCACTGGATCGGCAACCTGCTGCATAAGCTCGACGAGCTCGGCCTCGCGGACAACACCGTCGTCTATTACTTCAGCGACCACGGCGTTGCGCTCGGCGAGCACGGCGTGCTCGGCAAGAGCACCCCGCGCCCCTACTGGGAGCTGCGCGACGTGCCGTACATGATCCGTCACCCCGACGGCAAGATGGCAGGCCAGACGAGCGGTTACTACGCCTCGTCACACGACGTCGCGCGCACGATCCTGTCGTTCATGGGCGTGCCGGCGCCGGGGATCATGAACGGCGAAGACCTCAGCGTGATGTTCGACGGCAAGCAGCCGACGGCGCGCCCGTATTTCACCGCCTGTTACCAGGACACGTGGATCTCTGGTGACGACGACTGGGTGCTGATAGGCCCCAGAGCCGGTGAGTATTGGGAGCTGTACGACCGCAACGCCGACCCGGGCGAGACCGTCAGCGTCGCTGACAGGTACCCCGACAAGGTCGCGGAGCTGATCAGAGTGCTCAACGAGGAGGCGGGCGGCACGTTGCCGCAGTTCGAGGACTTCGGAGTGATCGGCGGCTGATGGGCTCCCAGATCACGCGCCGCTCGCTGTTGCGCGGCGGCGGCGCCCATCTCGCCGGCGCCGCAGCCGTCGGCGCCGCCGGCCCAGCGCTGCTGCGGACCGCGACCGCCGACGCCGCGACGACCAGAGCCGAGCAGCGCAAGAACGTCGTGGTGATCGTCGCCGACCGCATGCGCGCCGACTTCGTCGGCGTCTACGCGGACGACTACGACAACACGACGCCCGCCAAGACGCCGAACCTCGACGCCTTCGCGAAGGAGTCGCTGCGCTTCAAGCACTCGGTGCCGGAGTCGATGCCGGCCGTGCCGATGCGCAACGGCCTGCTGACCGGCGTGCGCTCCTTCCCCTTCCGCGACTGGAAGGCGACGCCCGGCATGCCGGCTATCCCCGGCTGGAACGGCGTCTACGACTACCTGCCGCTGATGCCGGAGCTGCTCCAGCAGCACGACGTCAACACGCTGTACGTGACGAACAACCCGCTGCTGACCGGCCCGCGCTCGGCGCCGTGGGCCCGCCCGACGCGCAGGCTGCCGACCAGCGCAGACCACACCGCGACTCAGCGCAGCTACTTCCAGCCGTTGAGAAGAATGGCGGCGCGCGTCGACCCGACGCCCGAGGTGATGGCGCGCGGCGTGAGAGCGCTGGACCGGTTGAAGGGCAGACAGCCGTTCTTCCTCGCGCTTGACGCGTTCGACCCCGACGAGGTCTTCCAGCAGCCGATCGCGTACGTGACCGGCCCGGTCGCGGACCGCATAGACCACACCTCAGGCGTGCCGGCCGACCACTACGACTACGGCCAGCTCGTCTCCGTCGACGTCGACGACGCGACGAGAGAAGAGGTGCGCTCGCGCTACGCCGACGAGGTCGCCGCGGCCGACAGAGCGATCGGCGACGTGCTCAACAAGCTGCACGACCTCAGACTCGACGAGAGCACGCTCGTCTTCGTGCTCGGCGACTGCGGGATCGCGCTCGGCGAGCAGGGCGTCTTCGGCTACCCGACCGGCGTCTACCACCGCCGCGTCTACGAGGTCCCGCACATGATCCGCGACCCGCATGGGCGCCGGTCCGGGGACGAGAGCGGCTTCTTCGCCTCCTCGCACGACGTCGCGCCCACCGTCCTGTCCTGGTTCGGCGTCACGATTCCCGGCAGAATGGCCGGCGAGGACCTCAACGTCATGCTTGACGACGACGACTTCAGAGAGCCTTCCCGGCCGTATTTCACGACCGGTCTCGACCTGCAGGTCGTCGTCGGCGACACGAGATACCTGCTGCACGGCGAGATCGTCAGATCGCACCGGAGACTGTACGAGACGAACACCTCCGACGATCCCGAGGACATCACGTTCCGCACGGAGACGAAGCCGACGGTGCTCGAGAGCCTTTGGCGCCACGCGCTCAACGCGGCTGGCGGCACGCTGCCGGACTTCAGCTCGACGGCGGCGATTAGGCCCAAGCGCGAGCGTGACGACAACCAGGTCCCGCAGGACGGAACGCTGACCGACAGCGACGAAGTCGACGCGCAGAAGCTGTCGCAGACGGGCGGCTGACGATGGCGATCTTCGGACGTGGTCGAAATGGCGCGGGGGCTGTGGTCGCTGCGCCCGGTGCGGCGGCTGGTGCGCCTGGTGCCGCTGCGGCCCCGGCGGCCGTGAAGGCGCCGCGCGTGCGGGTCAACCCGCCCGTCGAGCTGCTGTACGCGCGCAAGTGGAAGATCTTCTCCGTGATGATGGTCGCGTGGTTGATGACGATGCTCGACGTCTCGATCGTCAACATCACCGTCCCCACGCTGCAGCAGGACTTCTCGGCGAGCCTCGGCACCGTCTCGTGGGTCGTCAACGCGTACAACATCGTCTTCGCGGTGCTGCTTGTCGCGATGGGCAAGCTCGCCGACCAGTTCGGCCGTAAGCGCCTGTTCGTGATCGGGCTGTCGCTCTTCACGCTCGGCTCGGCGCTGTGCGCGCTGTCGTGGTCGGTCTACGCGCTCATAGGCTTCCGCATCCTGCAGGGCGCGGGCGCGGGGATCCTCGCGCCGCTTGGCTTCGCGATGGCGGCGCTCGTCTTCCCGCCCGCCCAGCGCGGCCGCGCGATCGCGACGATCGCGCTGGTCGCGCTCGTCTCCAACGCGCTCGGGCCGGTCGTCGGCGGCGCGCTGCTCGAGCTGCTCAACTGGCACTGGATCTTCCTCGTCAACGTCCCGATCGGGATCGTCGCGCTCGCCTTCGCCTTCCGCTGGTGGCCCGAGACGTACGACCTCAACGCCGGGCGCGGGATCGACTGGGCCGGGATGGCGCTGCTCGCCGGCGCCGTCTCGACGCTCGCCTACGCGCTCGTCGCGACGAACTCGGTCGGCTTCACCGACCCGACGGTCCTCTTCTTCATCCAGATCTCGCTCGTGCTGTGGATCGGCTTCGTGCTCTCCCAGCGCTACGGCAAGACGCCGATGCTGACGCGCGCGCTGGTCGCCAACAAGCAGTTCGCCTCCGCCAACGCGACGATGCTGCTTGTCGGCGCGGGCGCGGTCGGCACGCTCTTCCTGCTGTCGCTCGTCTTCATGAACCTGTGGGGCCTGTCGCCGCTGGAGGCCGGGCTCGCCTTGCTGCCGGTGCCGATCTGCGGCCTGCTGACATGGCCGGTCGTCGGCCGCGCCGCCGACCACGCGCCGCCGTACCGGATCGCGATCCCGGCGCTGGCGATCATGGCGATCGGCATGATCTGGTTCTCGTTCCTGCCGTCGAGCTACCAGGGCTTCGGCGACTACCTGCGGGTCGTGCCCGGGCTGGTCCTGATCGGCGTCGGGATGGGGACGACCTTCCCGTCGATCAACGTCGGCGCGATGGGCGCCGTCTCGGGGCCTGAGCTTGGCCTTGCCTCCGGCGTGCTCAACACCTCGCGCCAGCTCGGCACCGCGATCGGCGTCTCGCTGCTGATCGCCGTCTTCGCAGGCGCCAGCCAGTTTCAGCTCGGCTACGCGAAGGACGACATCGAGAACGTCGCCTACGACGCGGCGGTCCCAACCGCCTCGTGGCAGGGCCTGGTGGCGCGCAACTACGCCGACTTCGCGGGCGGCGCGACGACGCGCCTGCCGGTCGGGCAGGGCTTCGACCGCTACGTGCGCGAGAAGACCGCGACCGCATCCGGCTTTGCCTTCGGCTGGGCCTTCCGCGTCGCGGGGATCCTGCTGTTGATGGGGATCCCGTTCGCGCGCCGGATGAGACAGACGCCCGCGATGGCACGCGCCGCCGCAGCGGCAGCGGCCGAGCGCGCGGCGGCCGCGGCGGGCGCGGGAGCCGGGCCTGATCCCGTTGGGCAGCCTGCAGGGGCGCCAGATGGGGTCGCGCTTGCGGGCGCGGCGGCGGGTGGGCCTGCTGCGCCGCCGGCCGGCGTGGCTGCGCCGCCGGCCGGGAACGGCTCCTCGATCGAGCACCGCATCAGCGAGCTTGAGACGACGCTCAACGACCTGCGCGAGGAGCTCGCCTCAGCCCGTGATGGCGAAGGCGAGCGCTCATGAGACGCGGCGGGTCTTCAGGCGGTGACGGCGCGCTCTCGCAGCGCGTCGAGCCGCGGCTCGGTGCCGTGCAGCTCGTGCGCAAGGAACGTTCTGAAGAGGCGGTGCTCGGGCCCGTGGTAGTCGGAGGAGCCCGTCGTCAGCAGGCCCAGCGCGGTGCAGCGCTCGACCAGCAGGCGGGTCTGCTCGGCGCTGTGCGTCGGGTAGTAGCACTCGACGCCGTCGAGGCCGGCCGCGGCGAAGCGGTCGATCGCGCCGAGCACCTCGTCGTCGCTGTCGAGGTCCCAGTACGGATGCGCCCAGATCGCGAGGCCGCCGGCGTCGTGGATCCACTTGATCGCGTCGAAGACGGTCGGGTGGGTGCGCGCGAGGTACGCCGGCGCGCCGGGGATCAGGTACGCGGGGATGAAGGAGGAGACGTCGTCGTGTCCCTCCTGCGCGAGCCGCTCAGCGTTGTCGGGATGGATCAGGACGGCGGACGCGAGGTGCGGGCGGCCGAGCGGCTTGCCGGCCTCGCGGCGCTTGGCGAGCGGCGCGTCGTCGACGGCGAAGCCGAGCTCGTTGAGGCGCGCGGCCATGCGCTCGGCGCGCAGCTCGCGGTCGGCGCGCGCGGCGAGCAGGCGCTCGGCGAGGACGGGGTCGTGATGGTCGATTCCGTAGCCGAGCACGTGCAGGTCCTCGTAGCGGCCGTCGACGGCGGAGATCTCGGTCGCGGGCAGGATCGCGACGCCATGCTCGGCGCCGGCCGCGATCGCCTCGTCGACGCCGTCGACGGTGTCGTGGTCGGAGAGCGCGAGCAGTCTCACGCCGGCCGCTGCCGCGTTGGCGACGACCTCCGCTGCCGGCAGCACGCCGTCGGAGTGGATCGAGTGAGATTGCAGGTCGAAGGTCGGCTTCGTCATGGCCGGTCACCTTATCGGTCGCGCGTGGCGCCGCTGCCGCCCGCCGCGCGCACGGAAGTCGAAGCGGCGACAAGGAAGGAACGCTGATGACCAGTGCGAACGTGACGTGGCACGAAGGTGCCGTCGGACGCGAGGAGCGCTGGGAGGCACTGGGCACTCGTGGGGCGACGCTCTGGTTTACAGGGCTGCCGGCCTCCGGCAAGTCGACGATCGCCTCCGCGGTGGAAGCGCGGCTCGTGCGCGCCGGCCGCCTGGCCTATCGCCTCGATGGCGACAACCTCCGCCACGGCGTCTGCGGCGACCTCGGCTTCAGCGCCGAGGACCGCGAGGAGAACGTCCGCCGCACCGCCGAGGTCGCGAGGCTGCTCGCCGACGCCGGCGCGATCGCGATCGTCTCGGTCGTCTCGCCGTTCGCCTCGGGCCGCCTCGCCGCCCGCGAGCTGCACGCGCGCGACGGCATCCAGTTCTCCGAGATCTTCGTCAACACCCCCGTTGAAGAGTGCATGCGCCGCGACCCCAAGGGCCTCTATAAGCGCGCCGCCGCAGGCGAGCTGACCGGCATGACCGGCGTCGACGCCCCCTACGAGGCCCCGCTCACCCCCGACATCGAGCTGGTCGGCGGCTGCGAGATCGAGACCGCCGTCAAGCAGGTCCTCGCGCTCCTCGACGCCGCCGTCGCCACCCCCGCCGCCCCCCGCCACCGCCGCGCGTCGCACGCGTAGCGGGGTGGCCGGCCGCTGGCCCAGCGGGCTAGCCGCCGGTCACGTCGCGGCGCATGAAGACGAGCAGGGCGGCGGCGAGGGAGGGGATCGCGTAGAGGGCGCAGACCCAGGCGCTGCGGATGATCGGGGCCCAGTCGATCGGGTCGCGCAGCAGGCCCTGCCAGGCGTCGAACTGGGTCGACAGCAGGTAGGGGCGGATCGCGTCGAGGCCGGAGATCACGCCGAGGATCTGCAGGATCAGCGAGAACATCAGCGCGCCGACGACGGCCGCCGCCGAGTTCCGCGTGACAGTCGAGAGCAGCAGCGCGATCGCGGCGATCGCGAGCACCGGCATCAGGTATGCGAGCAGGACCGCGCCGAGCAGCAGTAGGCCACGGCCCGTGCCGATCGTCGTCCCCGACAGCGAGGTAATCGGGTGGAAGCCGTAGCGCAGGCCGCCGAGCAGCAGCCCGATCCCGGCGAACAGCACGAGCGCGGCGACCGCGTAGGAGAACGCCGCCAGCGTCTTGGCGAAGAACAGCTGGTGGCGGTCGACCGAGCGGGTCAGGATCGTCTTCAGCGTGCCGTTGCCGTCCTCGTTGGCGACGATGTCGCCCGCCACCAGCGAGACGATCAGCGGGAACAGCCAGATCGAGCTGAACAGCAGCAGCACCGGCGGAATCGCGAGGCCGGTCTGCGTCACGTACTGGCCGAACGGGACCTCGTCCGGGCCTCTGCCCTCGAGCTGCAGCGCGACGATGAAGATGATCGGCACGAACAGCGCGGCGCCGAGGCCGAGGTAGGTGCGCTTCTGAGCGCGCAGCTTCAGCAGCTCCCAGCGATAGAC